>JBGAHO010000014.1:0-82605 GCA_044226195.1 Steroidobacteraceae bacterium | reverse complement strand
GTAGGTCAGCGTCTGGCCCGAAAGTACCAGGGTCAGGGCAGCCGTTTCGCCCGGCCGCAGCGGGGCGACGAACTTCACCTTCGGCAGACCCGCGACGGAGACGAAATGTCCGAGCCAATGCTCCGCCGCAGTGACGATCCGCTCGAGCAGGACGACGCCCGGCACGACCGGGTTCCCCGGAAAATGTCCGGGGAGCGACGGATGGTCGGCCGCGACGACGAGCGGGATCGATGGGCTGGAACGGACGTCGGCGGGCACGAGCGGACCCGTGGATTGGGCGGGGCGCAGATGATGAACGGTCGGTCCCCGCCGGACAACCGGCGACCGACGGAGAGGGAAGAGATCGCCAGCGTTATGGATTGCCTGCGCCCGTCCCGCCGGACGCGAGGGCCGTGCGTACCCGCGTATCCTCGAGAATCTTCGTCAGCCGATCCTTGTAGGCCAGGCGCAGCATGTTGCCGTAGGACTGGTCGTACTGCGCATCGACGACGTCCCGACCCTCGTCGGTGTAGTCCGCGAGGACGGTCCCCTGCCGGTCGTACACCTGCATGCGCACACCCCAGTCGAAGTTGAAGCCGGTCACCCAGTTCGTGTTGATGCTGGCGAACCATCGAGTCAGCGTGATCACCAGCAGCCGGTCGGCGGGGCCTGCGGCGAACAGCTGCGTGCGTTGGTCGGCGTCGGGTGCGGCTTGCAGTCCCGCCGCCTGGGCCTGCCAGCCCTGCGTCGAGAATCCCTGCACGATGCGCTTCTCGAGCGCGGCGGCCAGGCTCTGCTGCTTGTCGGCCTTGTCCTCGGAAATGATCGGGTACACGAGCATGTCGGCCGGGATGCCGAACGCGAGGTGCATGCGACCGATGAAATTGGGGGGCTTGCCCTCCTTGAGTTCGGGCCGGCTGTCCACGACCGACACGATGATCGGCCGGGTGCCAACGTAGGTGGGCTTGATGGCCTGTTCACCGACGGGCACCGGTGTCACGCAGCCGGACAATGCCAGGCTGGCACCCAGCGCGAGGCAGCGTCCGAGCAGTGTAAGGACTCCGGTCAGCCGCGCTCCGCGGCCAGCGATTCGAGACGTACTGACGACTGGCATGGACTTCCCCTCCCGAAGAGGTTCGGCCCATGCTTGACCCCGGGACGCGGCCCGCGAATCCGGGGTATTACCTAGCGTCGTCTTACGCCGCCGCGCCCTGCTGGGCCGGCGCCGACGTGCGGATCAGGTGATCGAACGCGCCGAGCGCGGCCTTCGAACCCTCGCCCATCGCAATGATGATCTGCTTGTACGGCACGGTCGTCGCGTCGCCCGCGGCGAACACGCCCGGCAGCGAGGTCTGGCCCCTGGCATCGACTTCGATCTCGCCGCGCGGCGAGAGGGCGATCGTGCCCTTGAGCCAGTCCGTGTTCGGCAGCAGGCCGATCTGCACGAACACGCCCTCGAGCTCGAGGCGGTGCAGCTCACCCGTGCCGCGGTCCTTGTAGCTGAGGCCGTTCACCTTGCCGCCTTCGCCGTGCACTTCGGTCGTCTGCGCCGAGACGATCACGCGCACGTTCGGCAGGCTGCGCAGCTTGCGCTGCAGCACCTCGTCCGCGCGCAGCTTGCCGTCGAACTCGATCAGCGTGACGTGCGCGACGATGCCGGCGAGGTCGATCGCGGCCTCGACGCCGGAGTTGCCGCCGCCAATCACGGCGACGCGCTTGCCCTTGAAGAGCGGGCCGTCGCAGTGCGGGCAATAGGCGACGCCCTTGCCCGAGTATTCCTTCTCGCCCGGCACGTTCATCTGCCGCCAGCGCGCGCCGGTGGAGATGATCACGGAGCGGCTCTTGAGCGTGGCGCCGTTCTCGAGCTTCACCGTGAACAGGCCGTCCGCACCGGCCGGCTCGAGTGCCGCCGCGCGCTGCAGGTTCATGATGTCCACTTCGTACTGCTTGACGTGCTCTTCGAGCGCGGCCGCGAGTTTCGGGCCCTCGGTCGCCTTCACCGAGATGAAGTTCTCGATGCCGAGCGTGTCCATCACCTGGCCGCCGAAGCGGTCGGCGACGACGCCGGTGCGGATGCCCTTGCGGGCCGCGTAGATGGCCGCCGACGAACCGGCCGGGCCGCCACCGACGACGAGCACGTCGAACGGCGCCTTGGCGTCGATGTCGGCCGCCGCCTGCTCGCCCGAGCGCGTGTCGATCTTGGCCAGGACCTCCTCGAGGCTGATGCGTCCCTGGGAGAACTCCTGGCCGTTCAGGAAGACGTAGGGCACGGCGAGGATCTGCCGCGCTTCGACCTCGGACTGGAACAGCGCACCATCGATCATGGTCGTGCGCACGTTCGGGTTCAGCACGGCCAGCAGGTTGAGCGACTGCACGACTTCCGGGCAGTTGTGGCAGGTGAGCGAGATGAAGATCTCGAACTCGAACTTGCCCTCGAGCGCCTTGATCTGCTCGATCACCGGCGCATCGACCTTGGGCGGGTGGCCGCCGGCCTGCAGCAGCGCCAGTACCAGCGAGGTGAACTCGTGACCCATCGGCACGCCGGCGAAGCGGATACCCATGTCGGTGCCGACGCGGCTCACGCTGAACGACGGCGCGCGTACGCCCGCCACGTCACGCTCGACGAACGAGACCTTGTCGGACAGCGAGGCGATGTCCTTCAGCAGCGAGCGCATCTCGCCCGAGGCCTCGCTGTCGTCGAGCGTCGCGACCAGTTCGACGGGTTGCGTCACGCGGGTCAGGTAGCTGGCGAGCTGCTGCTTCAGTTCGGTGTCGAGCATGGGCGTGGCCTCGGGAGGCGGTGGGCGGGGCGCTCCGCCCCCTCCCGCACTCGGCAGGAGGAGGCGAAGACCCTCAGCGACGGGATCGGCTCAGATCTTGCCGACCAGTTCCAGCGACGGCTTGATGGTCTTGGCGCCGTCGTTCCACTTGGCCGGGCACACTTCGCCCGGGTGGGCGGCGACGTACTGCGCGGCCTTCAGCTTGCGCAGGGTTTCCTTCACGTCGCGGGCGATCGCGTTGTCGTGGATCTCGAGCGTCTTGATCGTGCCGCTCGGGTCGATCACGAACGTGCCGCGCAGCGCGAGGCCCGCCTCGTCGATGTGCACGCCGAAGGCGCGCGTCAGCGTGTGGGTCGGGTCGCCGACCAGCGGGAACTTCGCCTTGCCGACGGCCGGCGAGGTCTCGTGCCACACCTTGTGCGAGAAGTGCGTGTCGGTGGTGACGATGTAGACCTCGGCACCGAGCTTCTGGAACTCGGCATAGTTGTCGGCCGCGTCCTCGACCTCCGTCGGGCAGTTGAAGGTGAACGCCGCCGGCATGAAGATCACGACCGCCCACTTGCCCTTCATGCTCTCGTTGCTCACCTCCACGAACTTGCCGTTGTGGAAGGCCTGGGTCTTGAAGGGCGGGACGGTGGTGTTGATCAGCGAGGTCATGTGTCAGCTCTCCGTGAACAGGGGTGGGTGCGGGGCAGCTCCCCGTGGAGGCGAACGATACGGCGCGGCGCCGGATAGCGCCAATGAATACTTCCTTTCCGGGCGATAGACGCCGACTATCGCGACGGGCGGCCAATCCCTCCGGCCGGGCGGGCCGGGGGCATTGCGGGGCGGTGGGTTACTTCCAGCCTTCCGTGCCGGGCTCGGAGTTCATCAGCTTCTTGAGGTGGCTCCGCAGGTAGAAGCCCATGACGATGATGAACAGGATCACGCCGAGGCTCAGCAGGCCGACGTCGGTCGTGAACAGGATCTTCCATGCTTCCATGGTGTGGTCTCCGGGGACCCCGCTGGCCCCATTGCGTCGCCGAGGCTAGCCGCCTGGCCCGGCCCCCGTCAGTGGTGAAAACCGCTACCGGCCGTTGAGCCCGGGCCGGCCGCCGGCTAGGCTGGATTGCGTCCAGGGCCGGCCGACGCCGGACGCCCGCTGTCCGACACCGCAAGGAGCGCACGCATGTATATCCCGCCGGGATTCGCCACCGTCACGCCGTATTTCTTCGTCCGGGACGCCGAGCGGTTCGTGCGGTTCCTGATCGACGGGCTGGGCGGTACGGAGACGGTCCGTTCCATGCGCCCCGATGGCGCCATTGCCAATGCCCAGGTACGGATCGGCACGAACACTGTGATGGTCAGCGAGGCCTCGCCGGCCTATCCGCCCATGCCGGGTTCCTACTACCTGTACGTCGCGGATGCCGATGCGGCGATGCAGCGCGCCCTCGCCGCCGGCGCCACGCTCGAAATGGAGGTCGGCGACATGCCCTACGGCGACCGGCAGGGCGGGGTGCGCGACCCGCAGGGCAATCTCTGGTGGATCTCGCAGCGTCTCGTCGAGGCGCCCTATACCGCCTGAGGCGGCCCGCTCAGCGGAAGCCGACCATCCGTCCCGCGTCCTCGTCCCACAGCTTGTAGCCGGCGCAGCGCAGGCTCTCGCGCACGCCGATGCGCGGCGCCGCCTGCAGCCGCGGTGACGCCTCGAAGCACTCGCGCAGGCGGTAGTTCGGGACCCGGGCCGAGAGATGGTGGATGTGGTGGTAGCCGATGTTGCCGGTGAACCAGTGCGCGATGCGCGGCAGGTCGTAGAACGAACTGCCCCGCATGGCCGCCGCCTCGGCCGTCCACTCGCCCTCGCGGGCCCAGTAGGCCGTCTCGAACTGGTGCTGCACGTAGAACAGCCAGACGCCCGCGGCGCCGGCAATCAGCATCAGCGGCAGCTGCACGGTGAGCACGGACTGCCAGCCGAAGGCGAGGCACAGCGCGGTGATGCCGATGACCAGCGCGACGTCGTTCCACAGCGCGCTCGACCATTCCTTGCGCCAGCTGAGCGGCAGGTCGAACGGGACCCGGTGCTTGATGACGAACTGGTAGAGCGGCCCGATGCCGAGCATGACGGGCATGCTGCGGTACAGGCGGTAGGCCAGCCGGCCGAGCGGCGAGCGCGCCTGGTATTCGCGGACCGTCAGCGTGTCGATGTCGCCGAACTGCCGGCGGTCGAGATTCCCCGAGGTCGCGTGGTGGATGGCGTGCGTCCGGCGCCAGTAGGCGTACGGGAACAGGGTCAGCAGGCCGATCACCGCCCCGGTCAGGTGGTTCAGGCGCGCGGACGGGAAGAACGAGCCGTGGCCGCAGTCGTGCTGGATGATGAACAGGCGCACGTACAGGCCGGCGACCGGCAGGATCAGCAGCAGGGACCAGCCCGCCGTGTCGTCGAGCAGCACGACGGCCAGGGTCCAGAGCGTCGCGAACGGCAGGAGGGTGTTGATCAGCTGCCACGTGGCCTTGCGCGCGTCGGCTCGGGCGAACGGCGCCACGAGCTGGCGCAGGCTGGCGGCGGAGGAATCCGTGGCGGTGTCGGTCAAGGTCGGCCTGCTGCGTGAGGGGGGCGCAGGTACGAGCATGAGGCAACCGCGCCCGTTGTCAATTCACGGTGGATTGCTGCGCCGCAATTTGACGACCCGCCGGCGCAATGTTGTATTCGGGACCGACACCGGCCAGGAGTCGAGCGATGCCGCCGAGGGATCCCGCGCCGCGCCCATCGACGGCCCAGCAGAGCCTGCGGGCCTTCCTGCGATCGGTGCCGGGTCCGTCGCAGACGCTGGTGGTGGAGCTCGACGGCCTGGTGCGCCGGGCCGCGCCGGGGCTGCAGTCGAGCCTGAAGTGGGGCAACCTCACCTACCATGGCGCGCGCAACGTCTGCGCCCTCGTCTCGCACCGGCAGCACGTCAATCTGCAGCTCTTCCTCGGGGCCGGGCTCGACGACCCGCGCGGCCTGCTGCGCGGTACCGGCAGGCAGATGCGGCACGTGAGATTCGTGCCCGGCGAACCCTTCGATCGCCGGACGGTGGCCGCGCTGGTGAGGGCGGCCGTCGTCGCCGGCGAATCCGCCGGCGGCGACTGATCGGTCCCGCTCAGCCCGACACGGCCTTGACGGTGTAGCCGCCGGACTTCTCGTCCTTCTCGAGCTCGATCAGCTTGCGGGCCTGCGCTTCCTCGAGCAGCTGGTTGAAGCTCTTGAAGCCGTGGTAGGTCTCGTTGAACCCGGGCCGCTGGCGCTTGAGCGCCTGCTTGATCATCGAACCCCAGATCTTCTCGTCCGGCTCGCGCTCCTCGGCCAGCGCCTCGATGGTCGCGAGCACGTGGTCGAAGGCCTCCTGCTTCTTGTCGTCGTCGGTCTTCACGACCGGCGCGACCTCGGCGGGCGTCGCCTCCGCCGGCGGGTTCGCCGCTGCCGCGGCCGGCGGGTTCGCCGCGCCCTTGCCGCTGCCCGTCGATTTCGCCGGGGCCTTGCGCCTGCGGCTGCGCTGCTCTTCCTTGCGGACGAGGTCGTCGTAGTAGATGAACTCGTCGCAGTTGGCGATCAGCAGGTCGGACGTCGAGCTCTTCACGCCGACACCGATCACGATCTTGTTGTTCTCGCGCAGCTTGCTCACCAGCGGCGAGAAATCGGAGTCGCCGCTGACGACCACGAAGGTGTCGACGTGCGACTTGGTATAGCAGAGGTCGAGCGCGTCGACGACCATGCGGATGTCGGCCGAGTTCTTGCCCGACATGCGCACGTGCGGGATCTCGATCAGCTCGAACGAAGCCTCGTGCATCGGCGCCTTGAATTCCTTGTAGCGCTCCCAGTCGCAGTAGGCTTTCTTGACGACGATGCTGCCCTTCAGCAGCAGCTTCTCGAGCACCTTGCCGATGTCGAACTTCGCGTACCGCGCGTCGCGAACGCCGAGGGCGACGTTCTCGAAATCGCAGAACACGGCCATGTTGGTGATCGTGGGCTTGGCCATGCGGTCATCCTATCACCGCGTCGCGACGAGGATCGCGGCGACGAACATCAGGGCGGCGGCGACCCGGTGGATCGCGCGCTGGGCGCGCTCGTTGGCGAAGAACCCCCGCGCCCGGGCTGCGAGCACGGCGTAGGCCGCACCCGTGCCGCCAAAGATCACGAACACCATCAGCGCGAGGATCGCGAGGTCCTGCCCAGTGAGCGTCGACAGGTTCACGAAGCCGGGCAGCAGCGCCGCATAGAACAGCATGGCCTGCACGTGGCCGAACATCAGCAGCAGGCCGGCGCCGTAGTTCGGCCAGAAGTGGGATTCGTGGCCGCTGCGTTCCTCCATCGCCACGTGCGTCGGTGCTCGCCACAGCAGGAGGCCCTGCCAGACGAGGTACACCGCACCGACATACTGCAGGACCGTGAAGAACTCGCCGAGGGACTTTGCGGCCGTCGTCATGCCCGCCACGGCCAGCGCGAGGAAGATCAGGTCGCCGGTCACGATGCCCGCGGCGATGGCGAGCGCCGGCCGCGCGCCGTCCGTGATCGCGCGCGCCACGATCGCCGTGGCCGCAGGTCCCGGCGTCACGGCCACCACGGCCACGGTCGTGGCCAGGGTCAGGAAGACGCCGGGTGTCATCGCGGCGGGCGGCTACAGCCAGCCCTTGCGGCGGAAGTAGAGGTACGGGATGAAGGCCGAGAGCGCCATCATCAGCAGCGCGAACGGGTAGCCCCAGGGCTTGTCGAGCTCGGGCATGTGCTGGAAGTTCATGCCGTACATGCTGGCCACCAGCGTCGGTGGCAGGAACATCACCGAGGCGACCGAGAAGATCTTGATGATGTTGTTCTGCTCGAGGTTGATCAGCCCGAGCACCGCGTCGAGCAGGAACTGGATCTTGCTGCCGAGGAAGGTGGCGTGGTCGGACAGCGACTGCACGTCGCGCAGCGTCGACTTGTAGCGGCCGCGCTGGTCCTGCGACAGGTTCACGCTGGTGGTCTGCTGCACGTACATCAGCAGGCGCTGGAAGCTGACGAGGCTCTCGCGCGCCTTCGAGACGAGGTCGCCGTTCGCGCCGATCTTCTGGATCATCGCGTGCAGGTCGCTGCTCGAGGGCGCGCGGCCCTGGGCCCGCGGGAAGATGGTCAGCGACACGGCGTCGAGTTCGGCCTGCACGCGCTCGAGCAGGTCGGCGATCCGCTCGACGAAGCCCTCGAGCAGGCCGGCGAGCAGCGTCGCGTTCGAGGTGCAGGCCGCCGGCGAGCGCTCGACGTACTGCATGAAGCGCTTGACCGGCGTCGGGTCGACGTACCGGTTGGTGATGAGCCGCCCGTTCGCGAGGATGAAGGTGATCGCGCTCGATTCCGGGCGCTCCGAGTCGAGCTTGCTGCCGACGGTGGCCGTCATGTAGACCGCGCCGTTCTCCTCGTAGAGGCGGTTCGAGGTCTCGATCTCCTTCATCTCGTCGCGCGTCGGCACGTCGACGGTGAGCAGCGCCTCGACCGCCTTCTCCTCGTCCTGCGTCGGCTCGTAAAGGTCGGCCCAGAGGAACTCGTCCGGGAAGGGCGCCGGCGGCGTGTGCTCGACCCACGTGTAGCCGCTGCCGGTGGGAATCAGGAGACGAAGCATGCGTACCGTCCCGGAAAACTGGCCGCCGTTTTAGCACAGACCCGGCGCGACCGGGACGGCGGAAACGAAAAAGCCCCGCCGGGGCGGGGCTTCTTCACGAATCGGGTCGATCCGGGCTCAGTGCTTCTCGCGCGCCGCCAGTGCGTTGATGACCTCGAACAGCTTGTCCTCCGAGCCGGCCATGCCGACGTCGGTGGTGTACTTGCCGGCCACGATGAACGTCGGCGTGCCGGTGATGCGGTAGCGGCGGTTCAGGTCGTCGGCGCGGCGCAGCTTCGACTCGACCGCGAACGACGCGAAGGCCTTCTGGAAGTCCGCCTTCGGCACGCCGCGCGAGGCGAAGTACGCTTCGATCGAGGACGCGTTGTCGAGCGTCGCGCCGCGCACGTTCATCTCGCGGAAGATGTCCTCGTGCAGCTGCGGCAGCTTGCCGAGCAGTTCCGCAGTGAAAAAGATGCGCGCGTGGGTCTTCAGCATGTCGTTCCAGGTCGCCGGCTGGCGGACCAGTTCGACATAGCCGGGCTTGCTGCGGGCCCAGGCGACGATCTTGGGCTCGAGCGCGTAGCAGTGGCCGCAGTGGTACCAGAACACCTCGACCACCTCGACCTTGCCGGGCGGGGTGCTCGGCGGCACGGCCGGCTCGAGCGTCTTGTAGTTGACGCCCTCGGTGAGGGTGACGGCGGCCTGCGCCGGCAGGACCGGCATCAGGAACAGGGCGGCGGCCGCAAACAGGGCGGACCGCGCAAGGGTGCGCAGCTGCATCATGAAGTCCTCTGACCCGGCGCGCGCGCCGAGGTTCAACGCAGTCCCTGGACGTACGACGCGACCGCGTCGATCTCCTCTTCCGACAGGCCGGCCGCGATCGTGCGCATCACGGCGTTCGGGTCGTTGTTGCGGGTGCCGGTCTTGTAGGCGCGCAGCTGCAGCGCCACGTAGGTCGCGTGCTGGCCACCGATGCGCGGGTAGACCGCCGTCGGAATGCCTGCGCCGTTCGGGCCGTGGCAGCCCGCGCAGGCCGGCACCTTGGCGGCGACGTTGCCGGCGCGGAACACGCGCTGGCCGAGCTTGAGCTTGGCCGGGTCGGTCTCCGCGGTCTGGTGCAGGGGCTGCGACGAGAAGTACGCCGCGAGGTCCTCGAGGTCCTGGTCGGTGGCGATCGACATCGCCATCGGCGTCATGAGCGGGTTGGCGCGCTCGTTGGCCTTGAAGTTCTTGACCTGCTTCATGATGTACGACGCGTGCTGGGAGGCCAGGTTCGGCCACTCGGGGTTCACGCTGTTGCCGTCCACGCCGTGACAGCCCGCGCAGACCAGCGACTTGGCCTGACCCGCTTCCTTCGAACCGGCGGCCATGGCCGCACCGCTCCAGCCGAGCACAGCCACCATCGACAGGGTGGCGACGAACTTCACGGTCATGTAACCCACTCCGAATGTTAGGGCGCCGGCGGTCCGCTGCCTGGTCGCAGGGGCGGCCCGACGAGCCGTAAATTGTACACTAAGCCGTTCCGGCGCATGACCGCGCCGACTGCCCGAGGCGCCGTGTCCCACTACCCCAATGTCCGTTTCCTGACCAGCGCCAATGCCGTCGCACAGTTGCCGCCGGACCAGGGGGTCGAGGTGGCCATCGCCGGCCGGTCCAACGCCGGGAAGTCGAGCGCGATCAACGCCCTGACCCAGCGCAAGGGCCTCGCGCGCACCAGCAAGACGCCGGGCGCGACCCGGCTGATCAACTTCTTCGAACTGGCCGCCGGTCGCCGCCTCGTGGACCTGCCGGGCTACGGGTTCGCGGCCGTGGCCGGCGAGATGCGCGACCACTGGGGCGACCTGCTGCAGGCCTATTTCGCCCGACGCCAGGCCCTGAAAGGGGCGGTCGTGGTGATGGACGTGCGCCATCCGCTCACCCCCCACGACGAAGGCATGCTGGAACTCGCGCTCGGTCGGCGCATCCCGGTCCACATCCTGCTGACCAAGGCCGACAAGCTGAGCCGCAGCGCGGGGATGAAGGCACTCGCGGGTGTGCGTCGGGAGATTGCCGCGACTCCGGGTGTGACCGCGCAGTTGTTCTCGTCGCACGACGGCACGGGGCTTCCGGCGGCCCGCTCGGCGCTCGAGCGGCTGCTGGACGAACGGCCGGTGGAAAAAGAAACCCCGGTTGGACCAGCGGATCCAACCGGGGCAAGATGACCCGGTGTTGGGGGATGACCGGGCGGACGCGGGCCCAGGGAGGTAGGCCGGCGTCGAGCGTACAAGACGCTCGAAAAGTTAGAGGGCGGGCTGCCCGGAAAGTTCCACGCCGTCGGTTGCAACCCGCACGCCCGTCCCGGATCCCAAAAAAATCCTTTCGGATAAGGGATTTAGCGCGGCCCAACGACCGGAGGGGCGATCAGAAGAAGGTCCAGGTCACGCCGAGGCTGGCCAGGTCGACGGTGTTGATGTCCGACACCTCGAACCGCTCGTACTCCGCGCGCAGTGCGAGGCTCCCGATCCGGAACTGCGCCCCCACGCCGTAGGTGAGGTCGGTGCCGTCGTCGCTCGCCTTGATGTCCAGCGACGGACTCTTCACGTCCGCGTTCCAGTTCATTGCGCCGGCGCGCGCATACAGATCCACCGGTCCGACGGGCAGGAACACCAGCGCGGACAGCGACAGGCCGTCGATGCTGGTCTCGAATTTCTCGCCGCCGATGCGGTCGTTGCCGGAGCCGAGGTCGACGTAATTGCCCTCGACGGCCAGCCAGTTGAGGATGCGCCAGCCGCCGATGGCCTTGAATGCCGTGGCCCCCGCGTCGTAGTGCAGGCCCTGCTGGTCGAACTTCACGCCGGACTGGCCGGCACTCGCGCCGAAGTAGATGCCGTTGTCGGCCGCGTGGACCGGCAGGGCGAACAGGGCGGTGACCAGCGGAGCGGCGAGCAATGACTTGCGCATGTGCGGGATCCTTTCGCGAATGAGTCCAGATCCGCGATTCTACGCAAGCGCCGGCCCGAAAACGAACGGCGGGGATCCGCCTGTCGGCGAATCCCCGCAAGTCTCGCGGTCCGGTGTCCGGATCAGAACCGGTAGTAGCCGCTCAGCGTGTAGAGGTCCGCGCTGTCGGTGTCCTGCACGTCCATGCGCTCCCATTCGAGCCGTGCGCCGAAGTGATCGGCGAAGCGATAGCCGCCACCGACGCCGTACAGCAGGTCGTTGCCGTTGTCGCTGCCGAAACTGTCGGCCTTCACGTGCCACCACACCTCGCCGACCTTGGCGAACACTTCACCACGGTCGCCGATCGGCAGGATGCCGCGCAGCGCGATGTCCCAGCCGTGGATCTTCACGTTGAAGCCATGATCGCTCGGGCTGCCGCCATCCATGTACGCGGCCTCGACGCCGAAGTACTTGATGATGTCGTAGCCGCCGAACACCTTGAACGCGAAGTCGTTGCCGCTGAAGCCGCCGGCCGAGAGGTCGCTCATGCCGACGCCGACACCGGTGTAGAAACCCGAGCCTTCGGGAGCTGCCCACGCGGGGCTGAAGAGCAGCGCAGCTGCTGCGGCGATGATTGCGAATCTGAGTTTCATGGTTCGAACCTCCTGGTTCACGTCAGGGTGTTGCTGGGGGGCAACATCCGCTGGGTTTTCCCAGTAAGTTCATGCTCCGCCTCGCGGACGCGACGCGACAGTCGTCAACAATGCCTAGCTGAAAGCGAAGCAGTCTCGGACGCGGTCCGCGGCGATCAGTGGGCTTCGTCCCAGTTGGCGCCGGTGCCGGTCTCGACTTTGAGCGGAACGCGCAGTTGCGCGGCCTGCGACATGCGTTCCTCGAGTCCGCGCCGCACGGCGTCGACGTGATCGTCCGGCACTTCGAGCACCAGTTCGTCGTGCACCTGCATGACCAGTCGTGCGTGGTGGCGCGACTTCGCGAGCCACGCGTGCACGTCGATCATCGCGCGCTTGATGATGTCCGCCGCCGTGCCCTGCATCGGCGCGTTGATCGCGCTGCGCTCCGCGTACTGGCGCATCTGCGGATTGCTCGAGCGGATGTCCGGCAGGTACAGCCGGCGGCCGAACACGGTCTCGACGTAGCCCTGTTCGCGCGCTGCCGCGCGCGTCGCGTCCATGTAGCGTTTCACGCCGGGGTAGCGATCGAAGTAGAGGTCGACGTATGTCTGCGCCGCGCCGCGCTCGATGCCGAGCTGGCGCGCGAGGCCGAACGCCGACATGCCGTAGATGAGGCCGAAGTTGATCGCCTTGGCGGCGCGGCGCTGATCCGCGCTCACGGCGGATGGCTCGACGCCGAACACCTCGGCGGCCGTCGCCTGGTGGATGTCGCGGTCCTCGGCGAAGGCCTTCAGCAGGCTCGCGTCGCCCGAGAGGTGCGCCATGATGCGAAGCTCGATCTGCGAGTAGTCCGCGGCCATGAGCACGTGACCGGGCGGCGGCACGAACGCCTGGCGGATGCGCCGGCCCTCGGGCGTGCGGATCGGGATGTTCTGCAGGTTCGGGTCCGTGGATGAGAGGCGTCCGGTCGCAGCCACCGCCTGGTGATACGACGTGTGCACGCGCCCGGTGCGCGGGTTCACCTGGCCCGGCAGCTTCTCGGTGTAGGTCGAGCGCAGTTTCGCGAGCCCGCGGTACTCGAGGATGATGCGCGGCAGTTCGTGCTCCTCCGCGAGTTCCTCGAGCACGTCTTCCGCCGTCGACGGCTGGCCCGTGGCCGTCTTGCGCTTCACGGGGATGCCGAGCTTGCCGAACAGCACTTCCTGCAGCTGCTTCGGCGAGTCCACGTTGAACGACTGTCCCGCGACGGCGTGCGCGCGCTGCTCGAGCGCGACGAGGCTCTTCGCCAGCTCGCTGCTCTGCTTGCGCAGCATCTCCACGTCGATCAGCACGCCGAGGTGCTCCATGTCGAGCAGCACCGGCACCAGCGGTTGCTCGATCTCCCGGTAAAGCTTCGCGAGCGCCGGGATGGCCTCGAGCTGCGGCCACAGCGCGCGGTGCAGGCGCAGTGCGACGTCCGAATCCTCGGCGGAGTACTCGGCGGCCTTGTCCACCGGCACGTCGTTGAACGAGAGCTGCTTGGCGCCCTTGCCCGCGACGTCCTCGTAGTGGATGGTCTCGACGCCGAGGTACTTCAGCGCCGTCGAGTCGAGGTCGTGCCGCGTGGCCGTGCTGTTGAGCACGTACGATTCGAGCATCGAGTCGTACGTCATGCCGCGCAGCTCGATGCCGTGGTTGCGCAGCACGTGCGCGTCGTACTTCAGGTGATGGCCGAGCTTGGCGCGCTCCGGGTCCTCGAGCAGCGGCTTGAGCCGCGCCAGGATGTCCTCGCGATTCAGCTGATCCGGCGCGCCCGCATACGTGTGCGCGAGCGGCACGTAGGCCGCGTGACCCGGCTCGACGCTGAAGGAGACGCCGACGATCTCGGCCTGCATGTAGTCGAGCGAGGTCGTCTCGGTGTCGAAGGCGATCAGCTCGGCGTGCTCCAGCTGCTTCAGCCAGTGCGCGAACTGCGCCTCGGTCAGCACGCAGTCGTAGTGACGCCCGGCCGGGTCGGCGACCGCGGCGGGCGCGGGTGCGACGGCGGCGGTGGCGGTGGGCTTCGCATCTGGAGCGGGAGCCGCGGAACCGCCGTCGAGTTGCCGCAGCAGCGCGCGCAGCTCGAGCCGCGTGTACAGCTCGCGCAGCCTGGCAACGTCCGTTGCGCCGCGACCGAGCTGGTCGAACGCCATCGGCAGGTCGAGGGCGCAGTCGATCGTCGCCAGGCGGCGCGACAGCGCGAGGTCCGCGGTGTGGGCGCGCAGGCTCTCGCCCACCTTGCCCTCGATCTCGTCCTGGTGCGCGAGCAGGTTGTCGAGCGTGCCGTACTGGCCGAGCCACTTGGCGGCCGTCTTCGGGCCGACCTTCGGCACGCCGGGAATGTTGTCCGAGGCATCGCCGACCAGGGCGAGGTAGTCGATGATCTGCTCGGGCCAGACGTCGAACTTCACCTTCACGCCCGCGCGGTCGAGCGACGAGTTCGTCATGGTGTTCACGAGCGTGATGCGCTCGTTCACCAGCTGCGCCATGTCCTTGTCGCCGGTCGAGATCAGCACGTCGCAGCCGCTCGCGGCCGCCCGCGTCGCGAGCGTGCCGATCACGTCGTCGGCCTCGACCCCCGTGAGGCGCAGCAGCGGCAGCCCGAGCGCCTGTACCGCGTCGATCAGCGGCTGCACCTGCGCGCGCAGGTCGTCCGGCATCGGCGGCCGGTGCGACTTGTACTCGGCGTAGAGCTCGTCGCGGAACGTCTTGCCCGGCGCGTCGAACACGACCGCGACCAGCGCGGGATCCTGTTCCTTGACCAGCTTGAGCAGCATGTTGAGCACGCCGAGCACGGCGCCCGTCGGCTCGCCCTTCGAGTTCGTCAGTGGCGGCAGTGCGTGGAAAGCCCGGTACAGGTAGGACGAGCCGTCCACCAGCACCAGTGTGCGGGCGTCGCTCACCGGGACGTGCCGGAATTCGAGTGCGGCAGTTCCGGCGGCGGCAGGGGCGGTTCCGCCGGCGGCGGCACCTTCTGCTCGGTGGGCGCCGTCGCGGCATCCGCGGGCGCCGACCCGGTCGCGCCCGGCGCGGCCGGCGTGCCCTGGCTGCGGATCACCATGTTGCTGGTCTTTTCAGGCTGGGTCAGCGCGCCCTTGAGCCCGCAGCCGGTGAGGGCGGCGGTCGCCAGCAGGGCGGCGAGGGCGATCCGGCCGTGGGGTCGGTGGTTCATGCGTCCTTCCCGTCGTTGGACTGCCGGCTTTCCAGGACCGACATCGTGAGTCGCGAGACGCAGGTCAGCCGGCCCTGCTCGTCCTCGATGCGGATGTCCCAGACCTGCGACCGGTTGCCGAGGTGGATCGGCCGGGCCGTGCCGGTCACCTGCCCGCTGCGCGCGGAACGGAGGTGATTGGCGTTGATTTCCTGCCCGACACAGTAGAATTTCGGTCCGTCGACGCAGCAGTTGGCCGCGACGCTGCCGAGCGTCTCGGCCAGGCTGACCGAGGCCCCGCCGTGCAGCAGCCCGAACGGCTGCCGGGTCCGCTCGTCCACCGGCATGGTGCCGCGGAGGTAGTCCGGGCCGATCTCGGTGAAGCGGATGTCGAGGTGACCGGCGAGGCTCCCCGTGTTGAGGCGCTGCAGCTCGTCCAGGGTGTAGGGGCGAAACCAGATGCTCATCCGGACCTCGGGGGTGAGTCGCGAATTGTATACCCGGGGGGCCGGCCGCCATTTCCTGCCATGGCGCCCGACGGCCCGTCAGGGCAGAATTGTTGCATAGCACAAAATCGGAGCAGAACGATGGCGGATTACCAGGCGCCGTTGAAGCAGATGCGCTTCACGATCGATCACCTCGCGGAGTTCAAGGACGTCTCTGCCCTCCCGGATTTCAGCGCGGTCGACGGCGACATGGTGTCCGCGGTGCTGGAAGAGGCGGGCAAGTTCGCCGCCGAAGTGCTCGCGCCGACCAACTGGATCGGCGACCAGCAGGGCGCGAAAGTCGTCGACCGGGCCGTGCAGGTGCCGGCGGAATTCGCCACGGCCTATGCGCAGTTCCGCGAGGGCGGCTGGCCCGGCATCGCCGCCAATCCCGACTTCGGGGGCCAGGGGCTGCCGAAGACCGTGTCGCTCGCCTGTGACGAGATGTGGGCCGCCGCGAACGTCGCGTTCGCGCTCTGCCCCGAACTCTCGCAGGGCGCGATCCTCGCGATCGATCGCCATGCGACCGACGAACTCAAGCAGACCTTCCTCGAGAAGCTGATCTCGGGCCAGTGGACCGGGACGATGTGCCTGACGGAGCCGAATGCCGGGTCCGACCTCTCGACGCTGACCTCGCGTGCGCAGCCGACCGCGGACGGCAAGTACCTGATCTCGGGCCGCAAGATCTTCATCACCTGGGGCGACCACTCGATGACCGAGAACGTCGTCCACCTGGTGCTCGCGCGCCTGCCGGACTCACCGGCGGGCACCAAGGGCATCTCGCTGTTCCTGGTGCCGAAGTTCAAGCTGAACGCCGACGGCACGCCGGGCGAGCGCAACGACGTGTATCCGGTGTCGGTCGAGCACAAGCTCGGCATCCACGCGAGCCCGACCTGCGTGATGGCCTTCGGCGACGACGGCGGTGCCGAGGGCTACCTCGTCGGCAAGGTCAACGAAGGCCTCGCCGCGATGTTCACGATGATGAATTACATGCGCCTCGGCGTCGGCGCGCAGGGCGTCGGCCTGTCCGACCGCGCCTACCAGGCGGCGGTCACCTACGCCCGCGATCGCAAGCAGGGTCGCGCGCCGGGCGAGAAGGGCGTGGTGCCGATCATCCGCCACCCGGACATCCGTCGCACCCTGCTGCTGATGCGCACGCTGACGCAGGCCTCGCGGGCCATCGCCTACTACTGCGCGTCGTGCCTCGATCGCGGCAACCACGGCGCCGACGCCGAGCAGGCGGGACTGTGGCAGGCGCGCGGCGAACTGATGACGCCGATCGCCAAGGCGTGGCCGACGGAGATCGGCCAGGAAGTCACCTCGCTCGGCATGCAGGTCCACGGCGGCATGGGGTACGTCGAGGAGACGGGCGTCGCGCAGTTCTATCGCGACGTGCGCATCGCCTCGATCTACGAGGGCACCAACGCCATCCAGGCGATCGACCTCGTGGGCCGCAAGCTGCTGCGCGACGGCGGCTCGACGGTCTCGGCCTTCGTCTCGGAGATGCGCGAGCAGGACGCGCCGCTCGCGAACGCGGGCGACGAGTTCACGCTGCAGCGGCAGATGCTCGCCAAGGGCCTCGACGAAGTGGTGCTCTGCTCGTCGTACCTGCTGAGCGGCGAGAAGAAGGACCCGGAGCTGGTCAGCGCCGCGGCCTTCAACTACCTGATGCTGCTCGGCACGGTGATCGGTGGCTGGCAGCTCTCGCGCGGCGCGCTCGTGGCCGCGGCCGAAATCGGCAAGCCGGGCGCGGATCGCGTGTTCCTGCAGACCCAGCTGCTGATGGCACAGTTCTACGCGGAGCAGGTCATGCCGCGCGCGTTCGCCCACGGGGCCGCCGTGCGCACGGGCAGCCGGACCACGATGGCCCTCGCGGTCGAGCACTTCTGAGGCCGCGGTGACCACGCCGTTCGCCCGCGCGACGCCCGCGGCGCCGGAGCCGTCAGGCGTCGCGCGCTGGATGCCGCTCGCGGCCTGCGTGACGCTGGCGCCCGAGTGGCTGGTGCCCTGGCTCGCCGAGCCGGGGTTGCTGACGGCGCGCGTGCGTGAAGCCGGCGGGTCGGCGACGCAGTTCCGCATGCTGCGGCTCGAGCCGAGGCCGCTCGCTCCCGAATTGCGGTCCCGCCTCGCGGTCGCGGACGACGCGGGCCTCGTGCGCGAGATCGAGTTCGCCTGCGCGGGCGAGCGCTGGATCTTCGCGCAGTCGGTGTTTCCCGACTCGACCCTCGCGCGCTACCCGTGGCTGCGCGAGCTCGGCGAGTCGCCGCTCGGTGAAGCACTGCGGCGCGTGCCCGAGACCGTGCGTGAACCCCTCGAGTACGCCGAACTGCCGGTCGGCCATCCACTGGCGCGGCTCGCGCAGGCGGACGGCGGACCGCTGTGGGCGCGTCGGGCGGTGTATCGCCTCGCCGGGGCGCCTATCATCGTGCAGGAAGTGTTCCTGCCGGCGCTCGGGCGCCGCTCACCGGAGTCGCCATGAACTACGCCTTCCCGCCCGTCGGCGTGCCGACCGTCGAGGTCGCCGGCACCGACGCACGCTTCCCCGTGCACCGCATCTACTGCATCGGTCGCAACTACGCGGACCACGTCCGCGAGATGGGCGCCGATCCGAAGCGCGATCCGCCGGTGTTCTTCTCCAAGCCCGCCGACGCGGTCGTCGCCAACGGCGAGGCCGTGCCCTATCCGCCACAGACCGCGAACCTGCACCACGAGATCGAGCTCGTGATCGCGCTCGACCGCGGCGGCCGCGACATCCCGGTAGCGACGGCGCTCGACCACGTGTTCGGCTATGCGGTCGGCAACGACCTGACGCGCCGCGACCTGCAGCACGCCGCGAAGAACGCTGGAGCGCCGTGGGACACGGCCAAGGGCTTCGACCACTCGGCGCCGCTGAGTGCCATCTGCCGCGTCGCCGAGGTCGGTCACCTGAAGAACGGATCCATCTGGCTCGAGGTGAACGGCGAGCGACGCCAGAACGCGAACCTCTCCGAGATGATCTGGTCGGTGCCCGAGATCGTCGCGGCGCTGTCGACCTATTACGAGCTGCGCCCGGGCGACCTGATCTTCAGCGGCACGCCCGCGGGCGTCGGTGCGGTGAAGCGCGGCGACAGCATCGTCGGCGGCATCGACGGCCTCGAGACCCTGCGCAGCACGATCGTCTGAGGGCGCGCGCATGGCCTTGCAGCTCTATTCGTACTGGCGCAGTTCCGCCGCGTACCGGGTGCGCATCGCGCTGGCCCTGAAGGGCCTGCCCTACGCGACGATCCCGAAGCACCTCGTGCGCGACGGCGGCGAGCAGCGCAAGGACGATTATCTCGCGGTCAATCCCGAGGGGCGCGTGCCCGCGCTGGCGGTCGGCGAGCACGTGCTCTCGCAGTCGCTCGCGATCTGCGAGTACCTCGAAGAGACGCACCCCGAGCCGCCGCTCCTGCCCGGGCCGGCGCTCGACCGCGCCGCGATCCGTGCGATGGCGCAACTGGTCGCCTGCGACATCCATCCGCTCAACAACCTGTCCGTGCTCGGCTACCTGCGCCACGAGTTCGGGGCGGACGACGCCGGCGTGAACCGCTGGGTCGCGCACTGGATCCAGCGGGGCTTCGCGGCGCTCGAGCAGCGCGTGCGGACCACGGCGAACGACGGCCGGCACTGTTACGGCGCGGGCGTCACGCTGGCGGACGTGTGCCTCGTGCCGCAGATGTACAACGCGCGCCGGTTCAAGGTGGACGTGTCGGCGTGCCCCACGCTGGTCGCGATCTGTGCGCACCTCGAAGCCCTGCCGGCGTTCGCCGCCGCGCGGCCCGACGCGCAGCCGGACGCGGAAACGGCCTGACGACGCGGAGGAAACTCATGGTCACGGCAGTCGTGCTGATCAAGGCGCAGACGGACAAGGTGCCGGAACTCGCACAGAAGATGGCGGATCTCGACGGCGTCACCGAGGTGTTCTCCGTCGCGGGTCAGTACGACCTCGTCGCACTCGTGCGCGTGAAGGAGAACGAGGACCTCGCGCGCGTCATCAGCGAGAAGATGCGCCGGCTCGCGGGCATCACCAGCTCCGAGACGCTGATCGCCTTCAAGGTCTACTCGCGCAAGGACATCGAGGCCGCGTACTCCATCGGCCTCGACTGACGGCGCCTCAGAGCGTCCCGCCGAGCCGCCGCAGCGCGTCCGGGCTGAAGTCCGTGACCTTCGCCTTGGCGTTGAACTGGATCGGGTCCTTGATCTCGTTGTCCCAGCCACCGGTGATGTAGCTGCCTGACGTGAGGTCGTGGACCATGCCGAAGCGGTACCACGGCACCACCGCGTCGTAGCACTGCATCAGGCCGAGCAGCGCGACGCGCCACAGGCCGCCGCGCGTGTCGTAGGCGTCCTCCGCCACCACGCTCCAGCTGTCCTCGTCGAGATAGAACGTGCGCCGTCCGTAGACGTGCCGCTGGCCGGGCTTCAGGGTTGCTTCCACCACCCACACGCGATGCAGCTCGTAACGCACCAGGTCGGCGTTGATCGTGTGCTTGCCGATGATGTCCTTGTACTTGAGCGCCTTGTCCGAGAGCTTGTACGTGTTGTAAGGCACGTAGATCTCGCGCTTGCCGAGCAGCTTCCAGTCGTAGCGGTCCGGCGCACCGTTGTAGCCGTCGATCTGGTCGGTGACCACCATGCCTTCGGAGCCGTCGTTGACGCCGTCGTACGCGAGGTCGGGCGCGCGTCGCACGCGGCGGGCCCCGGCGTTGTAGATCCACGCGGAGCGCTGTTCGGCCACCTGATCCACCGGCTCGTGCACGAGGAAGATCGTGCCGCGCAGCGTCGCCGGCTCGGTGAAATAGCCGAGTGCGTAGAACAGGCGGTTTGGCTCCGCGCCTTCGACGTTCTGGGCGTAAATGCGCTGCGAGCGAAAGCCGATCTTGTAATAGTCGCCGTTCGGTCGCACCGGGAACGAGTGGCCCGAACGCACGACCCCGCCGCCGAGGTAGCGCACGAGATGGTTCCAGATTGCCTCGAGGCCGTTTTCCGGGATCGGGAACGGCGTCGTCGAGCCGCCGAGGTTCTTCAGTCCGAAGCCCTGCAGCGTGACCTTGCCGGCCTGCGCCGCCACGCGGTCCGTCACGTCCTTCGGCAGGGCGGCGGTGCGCCGGGTGACGTAGACGTTGATGCGGTACTCGGGAAACTTCTTCAGCAGGGCGACCTGCCCGGTGGTGAGCTTCGACTGGTACTGCGCCACGTTCGCGCCGGTGATCGTGAAGAGGACCTTGTCGCTCGCGAACGGGTCGACGTAGCCCTGCTGCGGCGTCCAGCCCGGCGGTGGCTGGGTGAGTCCCCCGTCCCATGCGGGGATGGTGCCGTCTGCGTTGCCGGCACGCTCCGCGCCGATCGGCGTGAGGTCCTTGCCGAGGCGGCTGTAGTCGGGCGCGGCGACCGCGGTCGAGGCCAGCAGCGCGAGGGCGGCGAAGCGGAAAAGCGGCAGGGGACGGAACGCGGTCATCGTGGGCTCCAGGCGGGGCGCGAGCGACCGCGCGATTCTACTTCTTGCGGTGCCGCGCGCCGACCCTGCGGTACGCCTCGCGGAACGGGATGCCTTCCTTCACGACCAGCTCGTTGGCCTCGGCCGCCGCGTGGATGTCGTCGTCCATGCGGATCCGCTCGGCCCGGAAGCGGATCTGCGGAATGGCGGCGGCCAGGATGTCGAGCGACTCGTGGCACACGTCGAGCGAGCGGAACAGCGGCGCCTTGATGAGCTGCAGGTCGCGCTGGTAGCCCGACGGCAGCTTGGCCGTGATGGCGAGCACCTCGGCCAGGCAGGCCTGGGCCGTGGCCGTGCGGCCGCGCACCAGCTCGAAGACGTCCGGGTTGCGCTTCTGCGGCATGATCGACGAGCCGGTGGTGAACGCATCGGGCAGGTCGACGAAGCCGAACTCGCGCGTGTAGAAGAGCAGCAGGTCGGAGGCGAGCCGGCCGAGGTCCTGCATCAGCAGCGTGACCTGGAACAGGATCTCCGCCTCGCCCTTGCCGCGCGAGAGCTGCACCGCCGTGACAGGCTCGTGGTTCTCGGCGAAGTCGAGGCGCGTGCGCGTGCCGTCGCGCTTCACCGGCAGGTTCGGCGTTCCGTAACCGGCCGCCGAGCCCAGCGGATTCTTCGAGATGCGGCGATGCGCGTGGCGCAGTCCGTCGACGTCGTCGCGGATCTCCGCCGCGAACCCTCGTGCCCACAGCGCCACCGAACTCGGCATGGCCTGCTGCATGTGCGTGTAGCCGGGCAGGGCGATGGAGCCCTGCTCGACGGCCAGCGCGTCGAGGGCGTCGGCGACCCGGCGTCCGTCCTCGGCGAGGGACTCGATGGCATCGCGCAGGTAGAGCCGCAGTGCCGCCAGCACCTGGTCGTTGCGTGAACGGCCGGCGTGCAGGCGCGCACCCGCGGCGCCGATCTTTGCGATGAGCAGGGTTTCGAGGGCCGTCTGGCCATCCTCGAGATCGAGCGTCACCGACCAGTCGCCGCGCGCGTGCGCATCGGCGATCTCGCGCAGTCCGTTGCGGATCGATTCGAGGTCCGCCGCCGCCAGCAGGCCCGCGTCGTGCAGCATCTCGGCATGGGCGATCGAGGCGCGCACGTCGTAGGCCACCAGCCGGTTGTCGAGGGCGTGGTCCTCGCCGGCCGTGAACTGCAGCACCCGCGCGTCGAGCGGCGCCCCCTTGTCCCACAGGCGCGACATCAGCCGGCTCCCTGCTCCGCGGCGCTCAGGGCCTTGGTGTCGGCGACCACCAGCGTGCCCTTGCCTTCGTTGGTGAAGATCTCCGCGAGCAGCGCGTCGGGCGCCGAGTACGAGATCACGTGCACGCGGCGCACGCCGCCACGGATGGCGTTCTCGATCGCGCTCGACTTCGGCAGCATGCCCTCGCTGATCGCGCCTTCCTCGCGCAGTCGCCGCAGGCCGGCGACGTCCGTGTACGAGATGAGCGAGCGCGGGTCCTCGAGCCGCTCGAGGATGCCGGGGGCACCGGTGCACAGGATCAGCTTCTCGGCCTCGAGCGCGATGCCGATCGCCGAGGCGACGGTGTCCGCGTTGATGTTGAGCAGCTGGCCGGCATTGTCCGCGGAGAGCGGGCTCACGACCGGCAGGAAGCCGGCATCGAGCAGCCGCGTGATCACGGTGGCGTCCAC
The DNA here is from genome assembly GCA_044226195.1 of Steroidobacteraceae bacterium. Lineage (GTDB taxonomy): Bacteria > Pseudomonadota > Gammaproteobacteria > Steroidobacterales > Steroidobacteraceae > RPQJ01. The sequence goes on along the minus strand of JBGAHO010000014.1, from coordinate 59,900 downwards.
GCCGTCGATGTCGCCCACCATGCCGTAGTCGACGACCTCGCCGCTCGCGAGCGTGACCGGCGGGCGGCGGTGCGTCTTCACGAGGCCCGCGTCCACGCCGCTGATGCCGACCGCGGCGATGCCGAACTCGCGGCACAGCGCGAGCAGGCGCGTGTTGATGAGGCCGTTGAGCACCATGCTGGTGGCGTCGATCGCGGCCGCGTCGGTCACGCGACGGCCCTGCACCATGCGCGTCTCGACGCCGAGCTGCTTCGTCACTTCGTCGAGCTGCGGCCCGCCGCCGTGCACCAGCACGATGCGGATGCCGAGGTGGTGCAGGATCGACACCTGCTCCATGAACGCGCGCATGGTCGCGTGATCGCGGAAGGCGCCGCCCCCGGTCTTGATGACGAAGACCTTGCCTTTGTACATGTGGATGTACGGCGCGGCGCCGCGCAGAGCCCGCACCGTGACCGCCTGTTCCACCTTGTGTTCGATCATCCGTCTCACCCTCTCAGCATGCGATAGAGCACGGCCATCTGGACGACCATGCGGTTGGCGGCCTCGCGGATCACGCGACTGCGTGGCCCGTCGAGCACTTCGTCGGCGACCGCGACGTTGCGGCGCACCGGCAGGCAATGCATGAAGTGGCAGTCCGGCCGCGCGTTGCGGAACCAGTTCTCGCGGACGCACCAGTCGCCGAGCGGCTGGCGCAGCCGCGACTCAGCCTCGGCGTCGCCGTAGTGCACGGGCGAACCCCACTCCTTCGCGTACAGCACGTGCGCGCCGTTGAGCGCGGCACTGCGGTCGGACGTCTCGGTGACGCTGCCGCCCGAGGCGGCCGCGGCCGCCTTGGCCTTGGCCATGATCGGCTCGGGCAGCGAATAGCCGCGCGGGCGCAGCACCACGACTTCCATGCCGCGCTGGGCGGCCATGTGCACCACGGCGCCCGGCACCGCGAGCGGCAGTGCGCGCGGGTGATACACCCAGCTCAGCACGAACTTGCCGGTCCGCGGCACCTCGAGGTCGTCCATCGTCTTCCAGTCGGCGAGCGCCTGGCAGGGATGGTTGACCGCCGACTCCATGTTGACGAACGGCTTGTCGCACATCTCCGCCATCATCTTGAACTGGCCTTCGGCCAGGTCGGTGGCGAGGTCCTTGCCCTCCGCGAACGCGCGGATGCCGAGCGCGTCGCAATAGGAGGCGAGCACCGGGATCGCCTCGCGCACGTGCTCCGCCGCGCCCGCATTCATCACCGCGCCGAGGCGCGTCTCGACCTGCCACGTGCCCTGGCCCGGCGTGACGACGAACGCATTGCCGCCGAGCCGCATCATGCCGGCCTGGAACGAGGACAGCGTGCGCAGCGACGGGTTGAGGAACAGCAGGCCGAGGATCTTGCCCGCGAGCGCCTGCGGCTCCGGGTGCTGCTTGAGGCGATCGGCGAGGTCGAGCAGGTCGACGACCTGTTCGCGGGTGAAATCGGCGAGATCGAGGAAGCGATGCATGATGAAGCGGACTCGTGAGGAAAGCGGCGCTCAGGCCGGCAGGGCGGCCAGCGCGTCGCGCAGTGCGTCGATGTGGCCCGTCTCGAGCACGTACGGCGCCAGGATGCGCACCACGTTCGGGTCGCCACTGGTGCCGGTGAGGATGTCGCGGTCGAGCAGTTCCTTCTGCACGTCCTTCGCGGGCCGCCGCGTGCGCAGCCCGGTGAGGAAGCCGGCGCCCTGAATGCCCGTGACGGGGCCGACGACGCACGTGTCGCGCAGGCGCTGCGACAGGGTCCGCACGTTGGCGAGCAGGTGCTCGGACTCGATGATGTCGACGACCGCTTCGATCAGCGCGCAGGCCATCGGGCCGCCGCCGAACGTGGTGCCGAGGTCGTCGACCTTGAGGTGGCGCGCGACGTGGTCGGCCATCAGCAGCGCCGCGCACGGGAAGCCTGCGCCGAGCGCCTTGGCGGTCGTGATCATGTCCGGCGTGACGCCGTAGAGGTTCGCCGCGAACGGGTGGCCCGTGCGACCCATGCCGCACTGCACTTCGTCGAAGATCAGTTGCGCGCACACCTCGTCGCAACGCGCACGCAGCGCGGCGAGGAACTCGCGGCCGAGATCGACGGCCCCCGCGACGCCCTGCACGGGCTCGACGATCACGGCCGCCGTGTCGGCGCCGACGACGCGCGCGATTGCCGCGAGATCGCCCTTCGGGATGAACTCGACGTCGAACGGCGCGTTCGGGAAGCCGTACCACTTCTTCAGGGCGCCCCAGGTCACCGCGCCCGCGGCTGCGGTACGGCCGTGGAAGCTGCCCTCGACGGCGACGATCTTGCGCCGGCCGGTGATCCGGAGCGCGAGCTTCATCGCGTTCTCGTTCGCCTCGGCCCCCGTGCTGATGAAGAACGCGGTGTCGAGGCCGAGGCCCGCGAACTTCGTCAGCTTCGTGGCCGCACGTGCCCGGACGTCGAGCGGCACGGCGTTGCTCTGGAAGATGAGCGAGCGCGACTGCTGCTCGAGTGCGGCCAGCAGGCGCGGGTGCGAATAGCCGAGCGCGGCGACGGCATGGCCGCCGTAGAGGTCGAGGATGCGGCGGCCGTCGCGCGTGTGCAGGTACACGCCCGAGGCGTCGACGACGTCGATGGGCCACTGGGCGTAGACGGGAGCGAGGTGGTCGGCAGGCGGCGACCAGGCCGCGGTAGCGATGGCGGTGTTCATGTCGTCTCTCAGGTCCAGCCCGGCGCCGGGGCCATCAGGCCCGCGGTCTCCTCGTGGCCGAGCATGCGGTTCATCCATTGCACGGCGCCGCCGGCGGCGCCCTTGGTCAGGTTGTCGAGCGTGCACATCACGGCGACCGTGCGGCCTTGCGCCACGCCGGAAAGCTGCGCGAAGTTGCTCGCGACCACGTCCTTGACCCGGGGCAGCTCGCCGCTCACACGCACGAACGGCGACTGGTCGTAGTAGTCGCGCAGCGCGTTGACGAGGTCGTGGGTGGTCATCGACGCCAGCAGCTCGGCCTGCACGGTGACGTGGATGCCGCGGGCGAACGGCCCGGAATGCGGCACGAAGCAGTAGTCGGCTTCGACGCCGGCCGCCTGCAGCGCGAGGGCCTTCACTTCCGGCGTGTGGCGGTGCGCCAGCGCGTTGTACGCATACAGGTCGCTGTGGCGCTGCGGGTGGTGCGTGCCCGCCACCGGCTGGCGGCCGGAGCCCGTGCTGCCGGTCACGCCGGAGACGAACAGGCGGGGCTGGATCAGGCCCATGGAAAGCAGCGGCACGCTGGCGAGCAGGATCGCCGTGGCGAAGCATCCGGGATGGGCCACGTGCGGCGTGTGCAGCGCGTTCAGGTGCTCGGGCACCGCGCAGGTGAACTGCCGGAGACGATCCGGCGCGCCGTGCGCGTGCTTGTACACCGCCTCATAGGCGTTCACCGTCGGGAAACGGAAGTCCGCGGAGATGTCGACGACGCGAGGTTGCGTGCCAGCCTGCTCGGCGGCCGTGAGCAGCCGGTCGATCATCGACGCGGACACACCGTGCGGCGCCGCCGAGAACACGGCCGTCACCGGATTCGCCGTCACGTACTCGACCACTTCGTCGTGCGTCGCGAACCGCAGGTGCGGCAGCAGCGGCTGCAGGTGACGGAAGAACGGCGCCACCGGCTCGTCCGGCTGGCTCTCCGAGGCCACCGCGGCCACGTCGAGGTACGGATGCGAGGCGAGGAGGCGCAGCAGTTCGCCGGCGACGTAGCCGGTGCCGCCGAGCACCACCGCCGGGACGCGCGTCGTCATTCCGACACCGCCCGCGGCAGTTGCGCGTCGAGGCTGAGGCTCTCGATGATGTGATCGCCGAGCGCGGCGCCGGCGGTGATCGCATTGAACGCGGCCACGCCCATCTGGTCGCGGATGATGTTCACGCCCACCGCGTTGTCGGTGGCCGGCCCGGTCACCGCGCAGGGCTCGATCTTGAAACGCTCGCGCAGCAGCTTCACGCCGCCCCAGGCCGCGACCGGATCGTTGGCGGAGAGGATCACCGCGCTCAGCGACTTCGCGATGTCGGGCGCGGCGAGGATGGCCTCGACCCCGTAGGCGCCGAGGATGCCGTCGCCGAGTTCGAACACCACGACGTCGGGCTTGCCCTGCGTCATCTCGGTGAGCATCGTGCGCGCGAGCGCCGGGCCCGACGCTGCCGTCGTGGTGACGATGCCGAAGTCCGTGAAGATCTGGCTGCGCCGGGCGCCGGCGTCTTCCATCGCGAGGATGTCACGCCGCAGCGAGACGCCGGTCGACTTGAACGCGTGCACGTTCAGCCCGCGGTGGCGCATGCGCGCGACGATCGCGCAGGCGGCCGCCGTCTTGCCGGCCTCCATGCAGGTGCCCGCGAGCGCGACGACCGGCACGCCGTGCGTGTCGAGCGCGGCCGCCGGGTCGAGACGCCTGTAGCCGACCCGCGCCGGCACGCCGATGCGCTCGCCGAGGAACGGGAACTGCAGCACGCAGCCGAGCACGCGCGCGTTGAACGGCTGGCCCTTGTCGGGGTTCACCGAGTCGCAGATGCCGAGCACGCCGCCGATGTTGAGCACCTGCACGATGTCGCCGGCCTCGACCTTCTCGGGGATGTGGCCCGAGTAGCCGAACAGCGCCTGACGGTGGCCCAGCGCGCCGACGATCACGTCGCCCTTCGACACCTTGGCCATGCGGCCGCTGGTGAGTTCGAGCGTGTTGTAAGTCGACTTGTTGTTGAGGATCTCGACCACCAGCACCACGCCTTCCTCGCAGGGAATGTCGGTGGTGGCGATGCGGATCTCGTGGCTCAGGCCGCAGGCCTGGGCGATCGAGGCAACCTTGTCGACGACGACGGTCTTCATCTGCATGGCGCGTCCCCTCGGGGCTCAGTGGCGGCCGGCCCGCGTGTAGAAAATGCCGGGCAGGGCGAGCATCTTCGAGAATCCATGTGCTTCCGCGGCGGTCCACTCGCCCGCGGATTCGCCGTAGGCGCCCTTCGACGCCTTCATCAGCGAGTACGCCGAGGACGTGCCCTCGACGAACACCACGCCCGGGCGGAACAGCACGTGCACCTCGCCGGTGACGCGCTGCTGCGACGACACGAAGAACGCTTCGATGTCGCGGCACACCGGGTCGAGGTGCTGGCCTTCGTGCACCAGGTCGCCGTAGGTGCCGGCGAGCAGGTCCTTCATGCGCTGCTGGCGCGCCGAGAGCACGAGCTTCTCGAGTTCGCGATGCGCGGTGAGCAGCACCTCGGCCGCCGGCGCCTCGAACGCGACGCGCCCCTTGAAGCCGATGATCGTGTCGCCGAGGTGGATGCCGCGGCCGACGCCGAACTTCGCGCCGATGGCCTCGACCTGCTCGATCAGGCTCACCGGGTCGAGCGCCTGGCCGTCGAGCGAGCAGGGCACGCCGCCGTCGAAGCCGATCGTGTGGCGCTCGGGCGCCTGCGGGTTCGTGAACGCGTCCCGGGTCAGCACCCACGCCGCATCCGGGATGCAGGTCTCGGAGACCAGCGTCTCCTTGCCGCCGATGGTCACGCCCCACAGGCCGCGGTTGACCGAGTAGGCCGCGCCGAACGGCGGCACCGGCAGGTTGCGCTTCTGCAGGTACTCGAGCTGCTCGGGGCGCTTGAACGCCTTGTCGCGCACCGGCGCGAGGATCTCGAGGCCCGGGGCGAGCGTGCGCAGCGCGACTTCGAAGCGCACCTGGTCGTTGCCGGCCGCGGTCGAGCCGTGCGCGCAGACGTCCGTGCCCAGCTCGCGGGCGAACTGCGCGACGGTCTGCGCCTGCAGCACGCGCTCGGCGCCGACGCACAGCGGATAGAGGTTGCCGCGGCGCACGTTGCCCATCACGAGGTACTTGAGCACCTGCTCGAAGTAGGCCGGGCGCGCGTCCACGAGGTGGTGCGCGACGGCGCCGAGCTGCTTCGAGCGCTGCTCGAGCACGCGGGCGGCTTCGGCGTCGATGCCGCCGGTGTTGACCGTGAGCGTGACGATCGGCCGGCCGTAGGTCTCCGCGAGCCAGGGCACGCAGAACGAGGTGTCGAGTCCGCCGGAAAAGGCGAGGAGGATGGGCTTGGCGCCCGCGGCAGTGGAGGTCATGGGGGGAGTCTCAGCGTCCGAAAGTGGAACGGAGGCGCTCGTGCAGCCGGCGCTGCGTGCGGGCGCTTTCCGTCGCGATGAAAATCGTGTCGTCGCCGGCGATGGTGCCGACGATCTCCGGCCAGCGGGCCTTGTCGATGGCGAGGGCCACGCTCTGCGCCGCGCCGACCGTGGTGCGCAGCACCGTCAGGCTGGTGCCGGCGGCGCGATAGCCCTTCACGAAGGTCTGCACCGTCTCGAAGTGGCTCGGGGTGAGCGCGTCCTCGACGGCCGGCAGCAGGTAGCGGTCGGCACCCTTCACCACGCCGAGCTCGCGCAGGTCGCGGCTCACGCTCGATTGCGTGGCCTCGTGACCGTCACGGCGCAGCAGGGCGACCAGCTCGGCCTGCCGCGCCACAGCCGTCTGCCGCAGGATGCGCACGATGGCGTCCCGGCGGAGGATCTGGGCGTTCAGGTCGCTGGACATGGTCTGCGGGCCGGCTCGGTTGAATAAAAGGGCGGCAAATGTGCATAAATATGCAGACGATGTCAACCCCGGACGTTCGGGGACTGTGCAGTCCGTCCGTCCGTCCGTCCGTTCGGCCGGAGGCGGCGAGCGCAAGACGACCCGGCGCGTGCGCGGCGCCGGACCGCCCGTCGGGCCGTCAGGGCTTGGGGTGCGCCTTGAAGAAATCCCAGATCAGCTGCGAAGCGGGCAGGTCGGCCGGCGTCGTCTTGTCGCCTTCCTTCACGAGCCCTCCCGGCCAGGTGTGGCCGGCATCCGTGAGGTACTGGACCGTCGCTGCCCGGCAGCCCTGGTAGGTCGCGCGCCGCACGTGCGGCGTGACCTGCTCGTTCACCGCCGCGCCGGTACAGCCGTTGACGCGCGCCCACTCGTCCATCACCGCGACGGCGCCGGGGAAGTTGCCGAGGACCAGGATGTGCCCGCCGCCAAATGGCACCGTCGAATCGGCGCTCCCGTGGAACTCGATGATCGGGATGGGCGCGCATCCCTCCGGTGGCTCGTACATCCCCGCCACGGGCGCGACCGCGGCGAACACGTCGGGGGCCTTGCAGCCCAGCCAGCTGCTCATGAATCCGCCCTGCGACTTGCCGGCGGCATAGATGCGCCTGGGATCCACGCACAAGTCCGTGCGCAGGCTGGCGACGAGTTCCCGGAGGTAGGCGGTGTTCGAATCGCGCGCGGATTGCACGAAGCGCCAGCCGATTCCGCCGTCGGGAGTCGCGAGTATGAAGCCTTCACGGTCGCTGATCGCCGCCAGGCCGGTCGCGGCGTCCTGGGTTTCCGGGCTGCTCATGAAGCCGTGCAGGCTCAGGACCAAGGGCGCGGGCTTGCCGGGGTCATAGCCTGCGGGAACGTGCAGCAGGTAGGAATGTTTGCTGCCGTCGACGAGAACCGTCCGCGAACTGGTCGTGCCCGCGACGACTCCCACGGGCAGCGACGAGCCACACCCGGAATGCGTCTCAGTCGATCCGGCCGGGTCCGCGGCGCAGGCGTAGCCGCTCCAGGCGATCGACAGAATCGGAACGGCAATCGCGGCCACGAGATTCAAACGATGCATTGCGTTCATTTCCGCCTCCATCGCTCTTGCGGCACTCACCGATTCGGTTGGCAGTGCAGCGCCGAACTGCGGCGTCTGCACTCTGAAGCACCGCGCCAGCGTCCTTGACTCACCCACCTACGCTAGACCTGCTGCCGGCAGGCCGCCATGCCGGCTATTGCAGCGGCAGCGCCATTGCGCCCGCGTGTATCGATTCGCAATCGCCCCGTGGACCCCGGCGTGCTGCCGAATCCACGTGGCGTGTGCTGGACGACTCGAGGAGTACCGGGAACGAGCGACGCAGCACTCGCCGTCGGCTGGACGCCGCGGTCGGTGTCAGGGCAGGTATTCGAACCGGTAGCCGTCGCCCGCCTTCCAGCATCCGTCGCGCGAGTTCGCGGGTTTGCCGTCGGGCACCGCCGCATACGAGAAGCCCGTGCTGCGGTTTAGCAGCCGGCACACGGGGTAGGCATCGGGCTTGAGGTCCAGCACGACCTGGTGCTGCACGCCGAAGCCGTACGTGCCGACGGCGACCGTGGGATCTGGCGCGGGAATCGCCGGCAGGTAGTCGCCCGCCAACTCGCGCGGATCGGTCGCGTACCGGCCGGCCGCGTCGAAGAAGCGCTGGTTGGCGGCGGCGAGTGCGCGGGCGTCGGTCACGATGGCGCGCGCTACGTCGGGGGGCGTCCGTGCGGGCGCAGTCACGCCTGCATCATCCGCGGCGGTCACGCTCATCCAGGCGAGGGTCATCGCGAGCGGGGCAGCGTGGCGGATCGACAGTCGGGGCATGGCGCTCACTCCGGAACGGGCGTCGGGGGACCCGCGCAGTCTGGAGTCCCGCCGCGAGCCGGTCGTTGAGCCCCGTCACGGCCTGCGCGGTCTGGCTACACTGCGGGCCGGACCCGGAGATGGCGACCGCCGATCGGCGCGCCAGGAGTGCCCCGATGTCGGACCGTTCCCTCGCCATTGCCCGTCGCCTGCACGCGCTGGCCCGCACCGGGTTGCACTTCTGTCGCGAGGAATACGATCGCCAGCGCTACGAGGAAATCGAGGCGCTGGCCGTCGAACTGCTGGCGGGCGACGACCCGGCCGAACGCCATCGGCTGGCGGTGCTGTGGGCGACGGACGATGGTTATGTCACGCCGAAGATGGACGTGCGCGCAGCCACGTTCGACGAGCGCGGCCGGGTGCTGCTGGTGCGCGAGCGGCTCGACGGACGCTGGACGCTGCCAGGCGGCTGGGCCGACGTGAACGAGTCACCGACCCAGGCGGTCGAGAAGGAGATCGAGCAGGAGTCGGGGTATCGCGCCCGCGCCGTGAAGCTCGCGGCGCTCTACGACCGCAGCCGGCACGGCCACGGGCCGACGCTGTTCCATTCGTGGAAGGCGTTCTTCCTGTGCGAGATCGAGGGCGGCGAGGCGCGCACCAGCTACGAGACCGACGGCGTCGACTGGTTCGCGCTCGATGGCCTGCCGGAGATGTCGCTCGGCCGCAGCACGCCCGGGCAGGTGCGGCGCATGCACGAGCACTGGCTCGCGCGCGGGCTGCCGACCGATTTCGACTGAGCGCTCAGCGCTCGATCTTGAACTCGACGTCCGCGCTCTGCTCGAGGCCCGCCTCGGCCTTGAGCGACCACTGCTTGTTGAGCGTGTAGCGGAGCTTGATCGTGTTGATCGCCTCGGCGATCGAGACGCCGTAGCTGACGAACAGCTTCGGTGAGAGGAACTTGCCGAGCGTCACCGACGTGTCGGACGTGCTGGTGCGATCGACGGACACCTCGTCGAGGCCGAGCTTGCTGCCGATCCCGCCGAGCAGCAGGCTGCCGCCGCTCAGCGCGAGGTTCTCGGCCGCCTTGTTGACGCTCGTGGCCTCGTTGCTCTGCAGCGAGTCGATCGAGCGTCCCGTCAGCAGGTACGAGAGCGCCTCGTTGTTCGACATGGCCGGCGTCGAGCTCAGCGAGATGAACGGCCGCGCGAGGCTGCCGCGCACGTTCACGGCGACGGTGATGTCCTGGTCCTTGATCGTGCGCTCGGCCGTCAGCTCGATCTGCGGCTCGCCGAGCGGCGTGTTGTCGTATTTCAGGATGCCCTTGGTGATCTTCACGTCCTGGCCGAAGGCCTTGTACTGGCCGTCGACCACGTTGATTGCACCGAGGCCGCGCGCCACGTCGCCGGGCTCGGTCGTCACCACGACGTCGCCCCCGAGGCGCGCCTTCAGGCCGAAGCTGTCCACGCGCACGTTGTCGCCGAGCAGGACGCGCACGCGGCTGCGGATGCGCTGCGGCTTGGTCGGCTCCTCGTCCTCGACCTCGATGTTGACCACGCGCTCGTCCGGCGACGCGCTCACCGAGGTGCTCAGGTCCTTCGGCGAGATCTTCGCCGTCGGCACCACGATCTCGCCTTCGACGTCGTAGCCCTCGCTGCCGGCGCGCAGGGTCAGGTTCGGCGAGGCGATCACCTTGTACTCGGGCGTGTCGGCCACCAGCAGGTTCTCGCCCTTGAGGTGCATCGCCCCCGTCATCACGCCGTCCGGCCAGTTGAAGCGGCCGTCGAGTTCGACCGGGCCCTTCGAGGTCTCGCCGCGGCCGACGAAGGTGAGTTCGTCGCCGATGAAGTTGCCGCCGAGTTCGACCTTGGTCAGCGAGAAATTGGTGCGGTAGAAGTCGAAGCGCCCGTCGCGGACGCGGAACGTGCCGATGAACTGCGGCGCGCCGAGCGTGCCGCTCAGGGTCAGGTCGCCGTCGAGCTTGCCGGTCGAACGGTCGATCTCGGGCACCAGCAGCGGCAGGAACGACAGTGCGGCGGATTCGCCGCGCAGCGTGCCGTGCAACGGCGAATCCAGCAGGTCCGCCCCGGGCTTGCGATCGGCCAGCGCCTCGCCGGCGATCTTCGTGCCGTCGACCACGTCGAGGGCCACGCTGGCGCGGATCTGCGTGGGCTCGGCATAGAAGTCGACGCGTCCGCCGCCGAGCTCGATGCGCTCCGTGCGGAACTTGTTGCGCGGCACGTCGAGTACCGGGTGGTCGAGGATCACCGTGGTGCCGCCCGTCCAGTCCTGGCCCGGCGTGCGTTCGGCCCAGCCGCTCGCCTGCAGGTTGCCGTCGAATTCCTGCCAGCCGAGCAGCGTGCGCAGCAGGCGACGCAGCGGCCAGTCCTGCGCGCTGTAGATCACCCGCCACGAGAGCGGCTGTGCGTGGTGCTCGCCCTCGATGCACAGGCGCGATTCCGCCGCGGCGATGCAGAGCGGCGCGAGCCGCGTGAGCCCCGGGCCCAGCTCGATGGCCGCGGGCTGCAGCAGTTTCGCCTCGCCGTCGTCGAAGACGACGCGGGTCTCGTTGAGCGTGCCGCGCCAGAGATGATGCTCGGCATCGTAGGCCCCTGCGATGGTGGCGCGCCCGCGGAACGGCGCCAGCTTGCGATGCGGGCTGCCCGGCGACACGATCTCGAGGTCGAGTCCGTGTTCGTGCGCCAGGCCGGCCAGTCGCAGGTTCACGTCGTCGAAGCGCACGCCGCCGGCGACCGCGTCGCTCGCACGCAGCTCGATGTGCGAGGGCCGTCGGTCGGCGACGTCCACGTCGAGCACCCCGTCAGCCTTGCCCACCACCACGTCGCCGTACTTGAGGTCGCGCAGGTGCAGCTCGCCCACGATCTCCGGTCGCTCGAGCGTGCCCCGCGCCGAGCCCGACGATTGCAGCTGGCCGCCCATGCCGGGCAGCACGATCGCGAGCGACTGCAGGTTCGCCTGCCAGCGCAGGTCCATGGTCTGCCCGTAGCGGCCGTTGACGTCGAGCGTGGATGCGCCGTTGCTGATGCGCACCTGCTTCAGGTCGTAGGCGCCGTCCCGGTGCGTGATTTCGCCCCGTCCGGTGAGCGCGCGCTGGAACAGCGTGCCGGACATCGAGGCGATGCGCGCCGTCCACGGCGAGGTGGCTTCGAAGCCTTCGCCGCCGATCGTGCCGGTGACGTTCACGCGTCCGGGCACGTCCGGGCGGATCTGCGCGACGTCGATGCCCTGCGCCGCGATGCGGAACTGCCAGGGTTGCCGGTCGATCCAGGCCAGCTGTCCACTGGCCTGCACGCGTCCCTTCAGCACCGTGCCGTCGAGGCGATCGAGCACGAGTTGCTCCGAGCCGATCGTGCCGGCGGCAGCTAGCGTCGCCGCGGGAATCGACGGACCGGCCACGTCGCCCTGCACCGTGAACGCGAACGGCAGTGCGCCATTGAGCGTGTACGCCCCCTGCCGGCTCTGCACGACCGCCTCACCGCCGAGCGGCCAGCGCAGCGCGCTCCAGTCGCCCGCGAGTCCCAGCTGCACGGCCGGGCCCCGGTAATCGATCGTGCCGCGCGCAGTGAGTGAGAGCGACGAACGCGGCAGCCAGGCGCGCAGTGCCTTCACCTCGACCTGGCCGTCGTGCAGTTTCGCGCCACCGCGCAGGCGCAGCGGACCGCCTTCGAGCGCGGGCGACACCAGCGTGCCGCCGAGTCCGATCGACTCCGCGTTCGCGATCAATGCGACCGAGCCGCTCAGCGCCGGCAGCGTGCCCTGCGGGATCCACGGCGTGCCGTCGAAATCCGCAAGGCGGATCACGCCGGACACCTTCGGCTGCTCGGTGAGCGCGAGCAGGTTGCCGGAGAACGCCAGGCGGTTCGGCATCTGCAGCCTGAACTCGGTGCCCAGCTGGTCGAGGTCGCCCTTCACCTGGGTGGTGAACTGGTAGGTGCGCTGGTCGGGCAGGCGCCAGCGTCCCGTCACGTCGCCGCGCAGGCCGAGCGGCTGGCCGGCGCGCAGGAACACGTCACCCGAGATGCGTCCGAGCGGATCGTCGAGCGCGACGGGCGCGAGGTCGATGCGCCAGCGCGTGAGGCGCGCGTCCCCGGTCACCTGGCTCACCGCGTAGCGTGCGCCGTCGGCGAGCGTGAGGCTCAGGTCGTGCACCGCGAAGGCCGGCAGGTGCAGCCGCAACCACGCGGGCAGGAAGTGCGTCTCCGACGGCGGCTGCTCCTCGCGGTGCTTGAGCTGGATCGCGAGGCTGCCGATGACCACGTCGTCGAGAACGACGGTGCCGGTCAGCGCGGCGTGCCACTTCGGGTGCACGCGCACGCGACGCGCCTCGATGTGCACCGCCTCGTGGTCGACGATCACGGCATCGGCCGAGAGCGCCTCCGCCAGCACGCCGTGCGCGCCGCGGATCTCGATCTTCACCGTGTCCAGCCGGCCGAGCTGGCGCACCAGCAGGTCGAGGCCCGCCGGCGTGTACAGGAGGTGGCGCACGACGAGCCCGGCGGCCACGAGCGCCACCAGCACGCTGCCGAGTCCGATCCACAGGATCCAGCGTCGCGCGGTCACCTACAGCACCTGCGTGATGTTGAGGTGCAGGCGCGGGTTCTGCCCCTTTTCCGAGAGGGCCTGCGCCAGGTCGAGGCCGATCATCAGCATCGGCAGTTTCCAGCGCACGCCGATGCCGAACGAGTATTCGAGCGGCGTGTTCCAGTCGTTGAACGCGTTGCCCGCGTCGACGAACACCGCGCCGCGGATGTTGTCGCGGAAGTCGCGCTCGAACTCCACGCTGCCGACCAGCTTGTTCTCGCCGCCGCCGCTGGTCTCGCCGTTCGGGTTGTCCGGGGTCGGCGGGATCGGCGGGCTCAGCGAATTGATGGCAAAGCCGCGCACGCTGCGGTCGCCGCCGGCGAAAAAGCGCTGCGAGGCGGGCAGTTGCGAGAAGCGATCGACCCAGCTTGCGCCGAGTTCGCCGCGCAGGCGCAGGTACCACGGCCCGCCGATCGGCCAGACGCGCTCGCCGCGCGCGTAGAAGCGCACGTAGGAGGCGTCGGAGCCGAGCGAGCTCGGGCTGCCGCTCAGCTCGAAGTAATACGCCGCGTCGCGCACCCAGCCGGTGAGGAAATTGGGCGGGAGGCTCGCGTAGCTGATGCCCGGGATCAGCAGCAGGTCGTCGGTGTCGGGTCCGCCCGGCACGATCGTGCGTTCCTGGTTCACCTTGAGGAACAGCACGCGCTGCCAGCGGCCGAAGACCTGCGTGAGCCCGCCCGCGATCTCGTAGCGCTGGCTGCGCAGGTCGCCGATGTCCTCGTTGACGTAGCCGGCGGAGAACTCCAGCTTCTCGAGGCTCGGGTCCCCGACCGGGATCAGGTAGCGGCCGACCAGTTCCTGCTTGATCTGCGAGGCGGTCGCTTCGACGCGCATGCGATGGCCGCGCGCATTGGCCCGGCGGTTGTCCCAGCTGAACTGGCCGCGCAGGCCCGTGTCCGTGCCGTAGCCGAAGCTCAAGGCGTAGCGGTCGCGCTTGATCTTCTCGCCGTGGATGTCGACCGGGATGGTGAGGGTGGCCGGGTCGCGGTCACCGGTCGCGACCGAGACGGTCGCGAAGTAGTTGCTGTCCTCGAGCGCGTACTGCGTCGCGTGCAGGTTCTCGAGCGAGTAGGGCTGCCCCTCGGCGATGCGCAGGTAGCGCTGCAGCACGTTCTCGTCCAGCACGTCCTGTTCGACGTTGATGTGCCCGAACCGGTATTGCCCGCCCGTGTTCAGTACGAGATGCGCCTCGGCCGTCTTCTGCGCGGTGTCGACGAGCAGCTCGCGCCGCGTGTACTGCGCATCGAGGTAGCCGTGCTCCTGCGCGGTGCGCAGCAGCTCGGACTTGAACGTGTCGTAGGTCGGGTGCACCAGCCGCTCGCCGACCTTGAGCGAGGCGGCCGCGACCAGCGCCTTGAGGCGCGGATCGGCGGTGCCCGCGCCTTCGAGCTGCAGGTCCACGACGCTCCAGCGGACCGGGTCGCCCGGCTGGATGCGCAGGCGCACGATCCAGTCCGGTTCGTCGCGCGTCGTGCGGCTGCGGATCACCGGCGAGTAGTAGCCGTAGGGCCGCATGGCGTCGGCGGCTTCGTCCACGGCGCGGTCGGCGAGGCGGCGCACCTGGCCGTCCGTGAGGTCGTCGCGCATGACGTAGCGCGTGAGCGTGAGGTAGCTGCGGATGTTGTCCGCGACCTCGCGCTCGACGCCCTCGATGCGGATGTCGACGTACTCGTGTGCGGCCCGCGCGGGCACGCTCCACGTGCCGAGCACCGTGAGCACGAGTGCGCACAGGCAGGCGAGGGCGGACGGGCGCAGCGGGCGTTTCATTCCGGCGAGGTGTCGAAGGTCGTGTCCACGGGCAGGGCGTCGTCCGGATTCTCGTTCTCGAACCAGCGCTCCGGCGTGTCGGCGCTCGCGAACTCGAGGCGTGTCGTGCCCGTCTGCGCGCCGCTGGCGTCGAACCGCCGCTCGTGCACCACCGTCCGTCCGCCGCGCTCGACCAGCAGCAGCGTCGAGCAGCGCGTGCCATACCGTTCGTGCAGCACGAACGGCGAGGACAGCGCCCGTTCCCAGTCGGCCGGCATGCCCGTGTCCGGCACTTCATCCGGATCGGCCGGCGTGCGGTCTGCCAGCATGTCGAACAGCGCCTCGGGTTGGAGGTCGCGCGCCGCGACGAGTTCCGCGAAACGGGCCCGCGTCCGCAGCAGCTTCGGCCACGGCGCATCGAGCCAGGCATTGCTCAGTCCGTACAGTCCCGGGGCCAGCGCGCGCGGCTGCGCGCCGTCGCGGTTCGAGGAGTAATAGAGCGTGCGCGGCCCGCCGATCAGCAGGTTGAATCCGGCGTACCGGCGCGCGGAGCCGCGCAGGTCGTCGAGGTATTCCTTCGGTGAAGTCGCGCCGGTGAGGAAGCGCGTGACCAGCATGCCGCGCGAAGGCGCGTCCGCGGCCGGCGGGTTCTCGAGGTCGCGGAAGTTGGTGACGATGCCGAGGCGGCCGGAGCGCGCGACACCCATCCACGTGCCGGTCGCCTGCAGGTCGCGGCCCGCGAGGATGCGCGGGTCGTCCGTCCACCAGCCCAGCGGGGCCGCCGGACGGGCGTGGAACTCGTCGCGGTTGGCGGCGACGATCAGGCGATAGCGCGGATGGGACCGCCAGGCGGCGACGAGCAGGCACATAGGCCCGGCATTGTACTTTCCCCGGGCGCGCCTCAGGTCGCGCGACGGCCGAACAGCAGCCGGCCGGTCCGGCGCACCCCCCAGACCAGCAGGGCGACGATCGCGGCCAGGCACAGCAGCGGGACCACGATCGCCAGCAGGGTGAGGCCCGTGGCGCCGAGCGTCTCCACCGTCGAGACGACGGGGTTGGCGAGGCCGCCGGTCGCGAGGCCCGACTTGGCGCGCAGCAGGGCCGTGCTGCCCTTGGTGAGTCCGGCGACGCCGCCGCCCGCGATGATCGCGACCGGCCACAGCACGGCCGGCGGCACGTGGGTCATGACGGCGGCGCTCGCGACCGCGCCCGCGACCACCGTCACCGGGCTCGCGATCACGTCGAGCACATGGTCGACGCCCGGGATGTAGTAGGCGAATACCTCGAGCGCGGCCGCCGTGCCGAGCGTGACCAGGGCCGGGACACTCGCGAGCCACGCGAAGCTGTCGTTGAGCGGCAGGTGGCCGAAATGGGCGGCCAGGCCCGCGATCAGCAGCGGCAGGAAGACGCGGAAGCCGGTGGCGGCGGCGAGTCCGATGCCGAGCGCGATGCTGAGGAACGCAGTCGTGGCTTCCATGCCGGCAATCTACCAGAACAGGTGCGCGTCCCAGGCCGTCTTGGCGATGAGGCAGGTGACGACCGCGAGGAACACCTTGCGCACGAACCCGCTGCCGCCGCGGATCGCGAGGTGACTGCCGACCTGCGCACCGAGCACGTTGGCGATTGCCATGCCGAGGCCCAGCAGCCACATCAGCGGCACCGTGAGGCCGAAGAGCAGCAGCGCCGCCACGTTGGCCGCGCAGTTCACCACCTTGGCGGAAGCCGAGGCGTGCAGGAAGTCGAGGCCGAACACGCGGATGAACAGGAACACCAGGAAGCTGCCGGTGCCCGGCCCGAAGAAGCCGTCGTACAGGCCGATCGCCCCGGCACTGGCGGCTGCCAGCGCGAGTCCGCCGCGCGGCGCGTGCACCTCGCCGAGGTTCCGGTGCACCAGCGTGTAGACGAGCACCGCGGTCAGCAGCAGCGGGACCAGGGCGCGGAACTGCGCCGGCGGAAAGCGCGTCGCGATCCACGCGCCCACCAGCGCGCAGCAGAAGGCGCCGAGCGAGGCGGCACCGATGAAGCGCCAGTCCATGCGGACGTGCCGCGCATATCGCACCGACGCGCTGGCCGTGCCCGCGAAGCCCGCGAGCTTGCCGGTGCCGAGCAGCGTCGTATGCGGCGTGTCCGGGTACGCGGCGAACAGCGCGGGTACCTGGATCAGCCCGCCGCCGCCGGCCATGGCGTCGATCAGGCCGGCGCCGAAGGCGGCCGCGAGCACGAACGGGATTTCGACGGCCACGCGTGGATCCGGTCGTTCAGCGCGTCGGGCCCCAGAGCTTCACGCCCGGCGTGCGGCGCAGCGGCACGTCGGCGCCCGCGTCGTACCAGTCCTCGATCAGGCGGTACGACACGGACTGCGGCGGCGGCAGGCCCGGATGGCCCGAGGCGATCTCCGCGCGCGTGAACCAGCGGACGTCCTCGAGTTCCTCGTCGGCGCGCGGCTGCGCTTCGGCCGAGGCCCGCGAGGTGAAGCCGATCATCAGCGAGGCCGGGAACGGCCACGGCTGCGAGGAGTGGTAGTCGGACTCGAGTACGGTGACGCCGGTCTCCTCGAGCACTTCGCGTGCCACCGCGTCCTCGAGACTCTCGCCCGGCTCGACGAACCCCGCGATGGTCGAGTAGCGGCCCGGTGGCCACGAGGCCTGGCGCCCCAGCAGCGCACGCTCGCCGTCGGTGACCAGCACGATGATGGCCGGGTCGATGCGCGGGAAGTGGTCCGTCGCGCAGTCGGCGCTGGTGCAGGTCATCACGTGGCCGGCGCTGGTGCTGCGGTTCGCCGCTCCGCACACGCCGCACCAGCGGTGGCGGTGGCGCCAGTAGAGCAGGCCGCGAGCGTAGGCCCGAGCAGCGCGCGCTCGCCGTCCGTGACCAGCACGATGATGGCCGGGTCGATGCGCGGGAAGTGGTCCGTCGCGCAGTCGGCGTTGGTGCAGGTCATCACGTGGCCGGCACTGGTGCTGGCATTGGCCGCGCCGCAGACGCCGCACCAGCGGTGGCGGTGGCGCCAGTAGAGCAGGCCGCGGGCATAGGCGAGCACGCCCGCTTCCTGCGCCGGGAGCTGCGCGCCGATCATGCGCAGGTCCTCGAATCGGGCGTCGTCGAACAGCGCGGGCGCCTCGTCGCCCGGCACGTCGACGGCGAAGTACACGCGCCCGTCGAACTGTCCGAGCATCACGCGCTCGGCGGGCGGCAGCGCGGCCACGAGGCCGTGCGAGACCTCGAGATAGACGGCCGACCAGCCGTCGGGCCCGCGGCGCACGAGGCTCTTCGAGCGCCACACCGGCACCACCACCGTGGTCGGCGCCGCGAGCGCCTGCGCGATGAAGGCCTCGTCCTTGCGCAGGTGGGCCGCGCGGTCGAGGTAGGGGCCGGAGAAGGCGTTGGGGCTGCGCACGCGCGGGCCTCGGGGAGGAAAGGCGCGCAGTCTAGCAACGCGCCCGGCCTCAGTGCGGGTACAGCCCCATGCGGCAGGCCGGGCAGTTGTCCGGCAGGATGTCGAGCAGGTCGCGGATCCACAGCGTGTGGCAGTCCTGGCAGGTCGCGAGCACGTACTCGTTCTCGCGGGACAGCATCTGCAGCAGGAACCACGCGTGCTCGAAGGTGATCGCGGCGCGCGGGCACAGCTCGGCGAAGGTCTCGTAGACGTCGCAGAAACGCGCCACCTCGTCGAGGGAAGGCCGGCCGGAGGCGGCACCCCGGCGCAGCAGGCCGCAACAGCGCAACAGCGCGCCGAGCGTCGCCGCCTGCAGCTCGTGCTCGGGCGTGCGCCGGAAATACGCCATCTGTCGCGGCGACTTGCCGCGCCGCCGCCGGACCGCGGCGTCGGGCCGGTCGCGCACGTAGTCGCGGAACAGCTTGCGGATGCGGTCGTCGGACAGGCCGGTGGCCTGCCGGATGGTGTGCGTGCGGGCCTCGTGGCCGATCAGGCGGAACGCGATCGTCAGCCGGAGCCGATCCCGGTCGTAGCGGCAGTCCGTGATCCTCATGGCAGTCCCCAACTTGACTTACTGGCCATATATGGTCTAAACGGACCACGGAAAGCAGTCTACAACCATATATGGTCCTAATGGACCATATCTGGAGTCAAAGCCATGGATGACCGACTGCAGAACCCGACGGATCCGGGATCGATCCTGCTGCATCGCGGCAATCTTCTGGGGCCCGCGATCCGGCGCGACATCGCGGACCTCAACCGCCTGTTCCTCGACCTGGGGGTGGAGGATGCGCTCGAGGACGACCCGCGCTTCGCCGTCGCGGAGACGGTACGCCGGGCGCTCCGCGCCTGCGATGCCAACGCACGGGCCCGACTCGCGGACGCGCCCTTTTGCCTGTTCCACCTGCGCGTGCCCACCTCGGTGCCCGTTGGGGACCGGGTGGCCGATGCACGGCCGCCGGCGCCGCTGGATACCCTGCTCGCCGACCGGTGCCATGCCTTCGTCCTGCTGGCCCTGTCGGTGGCGCGGCATCTTGCCGGCGGCACGCCGCTGACGCCGCGGATCGTCCTCGGCGTGGCCGTGGAGGAAGAGATGCGGCTCGCGGCGCTCACACCGTCCGACGTGGCGCGGATCGCGAGCCTGCCCGGCCTCGTCCGGCCGCGCTGGCCACGCCACGAGCGCTTCTGGGCGATGCTGGTCGGTGCGGCGCGCGAAGGTGACCCGGTTCTGCTGCGCTGGGCGCACTGTGCCGGGCTCTGCCTCATCACGGCGGGTGCGGACACGCCGGTCGTGCCGCTCGATCCGACGCGGGGCAGGCCAAGACGTCCGCGCGGCGCCGGCGGGCCGGGGCTTTCTTGCTGACGACGGGCGGGGGCAGTACGCTTCGCAGCCCCTTTTTTCCCGCCGGACCGACATGCAGGCCCTCTCGCTCCGCCAGCTGACCAAGACCTACCGCAACGGCGTCCAGGCGCTGAAGGGCATCGACCTCGACGTGGCCGAGGGCGACTTCTTCGCGCTGCTCGGTCCGAACGGCGCGGGCAAGACGACGGCGATCGGCATCATCTCCTCGCTGGTCACCAAGACCGGCGGCACCGCGCAGGTGTTCGGCCACGACATCGACACCGACCTCGAGGCGGCCAAGGCCTGCCTCGGCCTCGTGCCGCAGGAGATCAACTTCAACCAGTTCGAGAAGGTCTCGACGATCCTCGTCAACCAGGCGGGCTTCTACGGCATCCGCCGCGACGTGGCGAAAGAGCGCGTCGAGTACTGGTTGAAGCAGCTGCAGCTCTGGGACAAGCGCGACGCGATCTCGCGCACGCTGTCGGGCGGCATGAAGCGCCGCCTGATGATCGCCCGCGCGCTGATCCACGCCCCGCGCCTGCTGATCCTCGACGAGCCCACGGCGGGCGTCGACATCGAGGTGCGCCGCTCGATGTGGGAGTTCCTGCGGCGGATCAACGAGGAAGGCACGACCATCATCCTCACCACGCACTACCTCGAGGAGGCCGAGAGCCTCTGCCGCCACATCGCGATCATCGACGAGGGGCGCATCATCGAGAACGACCGCATGTCGACGGTGCTGCGCAAGCTGCACACGGAGACCTTCGTGCTCAACCTGCGCCAGCCCATCGCGGCGGCCCCGGTGCTGCCGGGCTATCGCGTCGTGCGCACCGACGAGCAGACGCTCGAGGTCGAGGTGAGCAAGGACCAGAACCTGAACGAGATCTTCACGGCGCTCTCGGCCCTCGGCGTTGAGGTGCTGTCGATGCGCAACAAGGCCAATCGCCTCGAGGAACTGTTCATGCGGCTGGTCGAGGGCCGCGACCTCGCGACCGGCCAGGCGAAGGCGGGGAGCGGCGCATGAACGACGTGACCCAGGCGAGTCCGTCCGTGGCGCCGCCGTCCAACGTCGAGGGCGGCGGCCACCGCGTCGTCGGCTTCAATACCATCGTCATCCGCGAATTCAGCCGCATCATCCGCATCTGGGGCCAGACGATCGTCCCGCCCGCGATCACGGCGACGCTGTACTTCATCATCTTCGGCAGCCTGATCGGCCGGCGCATCGGCGACATGGGCGGCTTCACGTACATGCAGTACATCGCGCCCGGCCTGATCATGATGTCGGTGATCACCAACAGCTACGGCAACGTGGTGTCGTCGTTCTTCGGCGCCAAGTTCGGCCGCCACATCGAGGAGCTGCTGGTTTCGCCGCTGCCCAACTGGCTGATCGTGATGGGTTACGTCGCGGGCGGCATGCTGCGCGGCCTGCTGGTGGGCCTGGTGGTGACGATCATCTCGCTCTTCTTCACGCACCTGCACGTCGAGCACCTGTTCGTGGTGGTGGCCGCCGTGCTGCTCACCTCGATCGTGTTCTCGCTCGGCGGGTTCGTGAACGCGGTGTTCGCCAAGAACTTCGACCAGATCTCGTTCGTGCCGACCTTCATCCTCACGCCGATGACCTACCTCGGCGGCGTGTTCTACTCGATCGCGATGCTGCCCGACTGGGCGCAGGCGCTCTCACGCACCAACCCCATCCTCTACATGGTCAACGCCTTCCGCTACGGCTTCCTCGGCCACTCCGACGTGCACGTGGGGTTCGCCTTCGGGTTCATGGTCGCGGCGGTCGTGGTGCTGTTCGGCACCTGCGTGTGGCTGATGGAGAAGGGGACGGGGATCCGCGAGTAGCCCGGCATGTGCGGTCGCTTCGCGTTCTACTCGCCGCACGAAGCCGTCGTCCGCCTGTTTGGCGTCACCGACCTCGCGCTCGATGTCGCGCCGCGCTGGAATATCGCACCGACCACCTACGTGCCCGCCGTGAGGGTGCTGCCGGACGATCCGGCGACACGACGACTCACGATGCTGTACTGGGGCCTCGTGCCTGGCTGGGCGAAGGACCGCGCGATCGGCGCGAAGCTCAACAATGCGCGCAGCGAGACGCTGCGCGAGAAGCCGTCCTTCCGCAACGCCTACCAGCGCCGCCGCTGCCTCGTGCTCGCCGACGGCTACTACGAGTGGCAGCGCTCGGGGCCGGCCAAGCAGCCGTACTACGTCCAGCTCGCGAGCTCGGAGCCGTTCGCCATGGCCGGGTTGTGGGAGCACGGGCGCGACCCGGCCAGCGGCGATGCGCTCGAATCCTGCACGCT
Organism: Steroidobacteraceae bacterium; assembly: GCA_044226195.1. Lineage (GTDB taxonomy): Bacteria > Pseudomonadota > Gammaproteobacteria > Steroidobacterales > Steroidobacteraceae > RPQJ01. The sequence goes on along the minus strand of JBGAHO010000014.1, from coordinate 38,090 downwards.
CATCACCACGGCGCCGCTGCCCTCCATCGCCTTCATCCACGACCGCATGCCGGTCATCCTGCCGCCCGAGGCCTACGGGGAGTGGCTCGATCCGGCCAACCGTGACGTCGAGCGCCTCGACCGCTGGCTCAATCCGGATGAGTCGCTGCAGCTGGCGGCCCGGCCCGTCGGCCGCCTGGTGAACAACGCGCGCAACGACGGCCCGGGGCTCATCGAGCCGGTCGCCCTGGCAGAGGGCGGACGCGACACGGGCCCGACGGACGAGCCGGGGCCGCAGCAGGGCTCCCTGCTCTGAGGATCGCGCCGGCTCGCGCGACCGCGGCGATCCGGGCAGAATTCCGCCGATGGCGCAGTACGACGGCAAGATCTTCGGCATCGGTTTCTACAAGACCGGCACCACGACGCTGTACGAGGCGCTGCGCCTGCTCGGCTACCGCACGGTGAACGGCGACACGCCCCGCAGCTATCCGGGGGCCGACGACGGCGAGACGCTGATCCGGCAGATCGACGCGGGCGACTACCGCCTGCCGACGTTCGAGATGTTCGACGCGTTCACCGACAATCCCTATTTCCGCATCTGGCGACAGATCTACGAGCTGTACCCGGACGGGAAGTACATCCTCACCGCCCGCGACGACGAGGCGTGGATCGACAGCTGCGTCAAGTTCTATCGCAACCGCCGCCTGCGGCCGATGCGCCTGTGGATGTTCGGGCGGCACGCCGACCCGTCCCGCGACGAGGAGAGTCGCCAGGCGTGGCTCGATGCGTACCGCGAGCACAACGCCGAGATCCGCCAGCACTTCCGTTCGCGTCCGGGACAGCTGCTGGAGTTCGACCCCACGCAGACCGAGGACTGGGGGCCGCTGTGCGAATTCCTCTCGGCCCCGGTGCCGGAGATGCCCTGGCCGCACGCCAATGCCACGCGGGGCGAGCGTGCCGGCCGCGGTCTCTGGCGCAACTTGCGTCGTGCCCTCGGGATCGAGCGCTCGCTGCCGGAGGACTGACGGCGGCGGACAGCCTCAGGTGATCGTGTCGCGCAGCGTGCGCGACCACTTCCGCAGCAACGGCTCCTGCGCAGCGCCATCCTCGACCAGCCACCAGCAGTCGTGCAGCTTGCGGCCCTCGACCACCTTGCTGACGCCGAACTTCTCCAGGAAGTAGCGGTTCGATGCGTCGACTCTTGGACCGTGCCGGAACGAGCGATAACTCCTGCTGGCGCCGTCCGGGTGATGGCCGATGAGCACGTCGAGCGACACGGCGAACTGCCAGCGTCCCAGGCGCTGGTGCGCGAAGTAGAAGTCGAGGTGCTCGCGGCCGATCTTGTAGTAGGGATCCCAGGGCAGGTCGGTGAGGCAGGTACGCCGGAACAAGGTCGAATTGGGGATGAACGCGAACGTCATGTAGCGCTGGCCGCGCTTCGTGTGGCTCACGGGGTGCCGGTCGCAGACTTCCTTGACGATCCGGCTGCCGACGAGCCGCAGGTCGCAGGCCGTGCACTTGCGATCGCCGTGCTCCAGCCAGATGGCGGAGGCGCCGCCGATCACGGGATTCTCGTCGAGGATGTCCGCGAGCTGGCCGACGTTCGTGGGCACCGTCTGGTCGTCGTCGAGCATCAGCAGGTAGGGCGTGTCGCACTGCTGGACGATCTGGTTGCGGCCGGCCGCCAGCCCGGTATCGAACGGCAGCCGCAGCAGCTTCAGCGGCATCTGCTCGCCGAACGTCTGGTACAGCAGTTCGCGCTCTTCGTCGATCGGCCCGTCGTCCGCGATGATGACTTCACGCCACTCGAGCTGGCGCAGCGAGTCGAGGCACAGCCGCAGCTGCGGCGTGCGCATGAAAGTCTTGATGCCGACCGTGATGTCGCGTGTGCCCGTCATTTGCGTCGAGCCTCGTCCTGAGTGGCCGGGATGGCCATGACCCTCCTTGACTCACGGGCCCAGGACGAGTTCCGGCGTCGCGCGATAACCGTGTAACACAGTGTTACGATCACGCCCGCGATGAATGAGCCCCGATATTTCCTGCAGGAGCCGACGGCCGGTTTCCGGCTCAAGAGCCGACTCGAGCGTCTCGCGCCGGTCGTGGCGGTGCGGCGCTGGCGGCGACCGCGTGAAGCAGACTGTTACCTGTTGTCCTATCCGAAGACGGGGCGCACGTGGGTGCGCGTCATGATGGGTCAGCTGCTGGCCCGGCACTTCGGCCACCCGGAACTGGCGCAGGTCGAACTGGGCGCGCGCATGCCGCGCTTCGCGGGGGTCCCGCACATCGCGGCCAAGCACGACGGCACGCCGCAGAAGAAGACGGCGGCCGAGATCAGCGACGAACGCACCGAGTACGCGGGCTGCCGCGTGATCCTCCTGGCGCGCGACCTGCGCGACACCGCGGTGTCGAATTACTTCCAGGTGACGCGGCGCGAGATCCGCTACCGGGGTGACATCGGCACGTACCTGCGCTGGCCGCGCGGGTCGGTCGACGGCATGCTCAAGTACTACAACGTCTGGGCGAACCAGCGGCGCGTGCCGCGGGGCTTCCTGCTGGTGCGCTACGAGGACCTGCACGACGACACGCCGCGCGAGTTGCGCCGGATCGCGGCCTTCCTCGGCCTCACGGACGCGAGTGACGAGACGATCGCCGGCGCCGTCGAATACGCGAGTTTCGGCGCGATGAAATCGCGCGAGGCCGGGCGCGCGGCGGACGCCTCCGTGCTCGCGCCGGGCAAGGCGGGCGACGCCGAGTCGTTCAAGACGCGCAAGGGCAAGATCGGCGGCTACGCCGAGTATCTCTCGCCCCAGGACGTCGCCTGGCTCAACCGGCGCATCGACACCGAGCTGGATCCGTACTACGGATACAGCTCGGCGCCGCTGCCGGGGCCCGTGCGCGACTGAGCGTCAGTCCGCGTCCTCCTGCGGCTTGAACGCCGCCGCCAGCTCCTGCTGCTTGCGCGGCGGCACCGGGTCGTAGTGGCTCAGGTCCATCGTGTACGTGCCTTCGCCCCCGGTGATCGCCTTCAGGCGCGACAGGTAGTCCTGCAGCTCCGCGAGCGGGACCAGCGCGCTGATTTCCGCGCGACCGCCGGGCAGCGAGTCCTGGCCGCTGATGCGTGCGCGACGCGTCGCGAGATCGCTCGTCACGTCGCCGATGGCGGTGGCCGGCGTGCTGATCGTCACGCGCACGATCGGCTCGAGCACGATCGGCGCCGCCTCCTTGATCGCGGTGATGAACGCCTTCTTGCCGGCCGCGACGAAGGCGACTTCCTTCGAGTCGACCGGGTGGTGCTTGCCGTCGTACACGCTGACCTTGATGTCCTGCAGCGCGTAGCCCGCGATGGCGCCCTCGGTGAGCACCATGCGCACGCCCTTCTCGACGGCCGGGATGAACTGGCCGGGAATGGCGCCGCCCACCACGTCGTCGGAGAACTCGAAGCCCGCGCCGCGCGGCAGCGGTTCGACGCGCAGGTACACCTCGCCGAACTGGCCGGCGCCGCCCGTCTGCTTCTTGTGGCGGTGGTGGCCTTCGGCGGGCCGCGTGATGGTCTCGCGGTACGGCACGGCCGGCGGGCTCGTCTTCACGGCCACGCCGTAGCGCTCGGTCATCCGCTGCAGCATCACGCGCACGTGGAAGTCGCCGAGCCCGTACAGCACGGTCTCGTTCTGGCTGTTGTGCAGCTCGACGCGCACGCACGGGTCCTCGGCCATCATGCGGTGCAGCGCCTCCGACAGCTTCTGCTCGTCGCCGCGCTTCTCCGCGCGGATGGCGACGCCGAGCATCGGCGGCGGGAAGTTCACCGACTTCAGGTGGTAGTGGTCCTCGTCGTGCGAGTCGTGTAGCACGGCGTCGAAGTGCAGCTCGTCGATCTTCGGCACCGCGCAGATGTCGCCGGGCACGGCCTGGTGCATCTCCACGTGATCCTTGCCCTGCAGCTGGAACAGGTGCGCGAGCTTGATCGGCTTGCGGCCGTCGCCCACGAGCAGCTGGGCGCCGGGTTTCACCGTGCCCTGGTGCACGCGGAAGATGCCGAGCTTGCCGACGAACGGATCGATGGTGACCTTGAAGACGTGCGCGATGACGTGCTTCGAGGGGTCGTCGACCACGGTCACGCGCTCGGCGGCGTCGCCCTCGCCCTTGAGGAACGGCGGCGGATTGCCTTCGGTCGGGTTCGGCATCAGGCGCAGCAGCACGTTGACCAGTTCGGGAATGCCTGCGCCGGTCTCGGCCGAGCAGAACAGGACCGGGACGAGGTGGTCCTCGCGCAGTGCCTTCTCGAACGGGTCGTGCAGCTGCTCGGGCGAGAGCTCGGAGCCCTGCTCGAGGTAGAGCGCCATCAGTTCCTCGTCGACCTCGACCACCTGGTCGATGATCTGCGTGTGCGCGGCCTCGACGGAGGCGAAGTCCGTCGGCTTGCCGCTCGGCTGGAAGAAGCAGTCGACGACGGCCGCGCCGTTCTCGGCAGGCAGGTTGAGCGGCAGGCAGGCCTTGCCGAACGCGTCGCGGATCTCCTCGAGCACTTCCTCGGTGCGTGCCTCGCGGCTGTCGATCTTGTTGACCACGATCACGCGGCACAGGCCGCGGTTCTTCGCGAAGTCCATCATGCGCTGGGTCATCGCGTCGACGCCGTTCACGGCGCTCACGACGATCACGGCGGTCTCGACGGCCTCGAGGGCGCTCAGCGTGCGGCCGAGGAAGTCGGGGTATCCCGGCGTGTCGATGACGTTGACGCGCTTGCCCTGGGTCTCGAAACCGCAGATCGCCGCGTCGAGCGAGTGCTGCAGCGCCTTTTCCTGCGGGTCGAAATCACAGACCGTCGTCCCGCGGGCCAGCGATCCCTTGGTCTTGATGGCTCCCGTCTGCGCGAGCAAGGCTTCGGCCAGCAGCGTCTTGCCCGCGCCTGCTTGGCCCACCAATGCGATGTTGCGGATGTCCGCGGTTGTGTAGGGCATTTTCTGCCTCCTTTTTCGCTATGGATTCCTCAAAGCCGAGCATACGCCCGACCCCCCGGGGGGCCAGAGGGGTTGCCGGGATTGGCTTGCAGCGCCGTTCAAGGTAGAAAGCGGGTACTCGCGGCGCCATTTCGGGGTGACCGCCAAAGGATGCAGGGAATGGCGACGGGCAAGCGAGCCCTGATCGTGGACGATTCACGATCGGCCCGGGTGATTCTGAGCCGCATGCTCGAACAGCACGGCCTGGCGGTCGATACGGCCGAATCGGCCGAGCAGGCGCTGGAATACCTGCAGCAGAACCGCCCCGACGTCATCTTCATGGATCACCTGATGCCGGGCATGGACGGCTTCGAGGCGGTGCAGGCGATCAAGAGCAACCCCGATACCGCGTTGATTCCGCTCATGATGTACACCTCGCAGGAAGGCGAGCTGTACGTCAGCCAGGCCCGCGCCCTCGGCGCGATCGGCGTGCTGCCGAAAACGGTCCGGCCGGTCGACGTGTCGCGCGTGCTCTACCAGTTGCGCCTGCTGCCGGATCGGCGCACGCAGCGCTCGGCCCTGTTCGATCCGACGGCGACCATTCCGCACCTTTCCGCGGCCGACATCATCGAGATCCCGCCCGTCGGTCCCGGCGCGTCCCCGGCAACCGCGGCAGCCGCTCCGGCGGCGTCCGCGATGTCCGTCAGCGGAGGCGTGGCCCTGCCGGCCGTCGCCCTGGCGGAATTGCAGGCCGGACTCAGGCAATCGACGCAGCAGCTGGTGAAGGACCAGCTCGCCGAGCAACGCCGGTTCGTGCTGGCCACGTTCGAGTCGTTCGCCCGCCGCCTGTCGACCGAACTGAAGGAAGAGCTGGCGCGGACACCGGTGACCACCGAGGTCGAGCCGCTGGTGCCGCCGCCGGCTCCGCGCGTCTGGTGGCCGGCCGTGCTCACCGGGCTGCTGGCGGTCATTCCGGCCCTGGTGCTCGGCTGGCTGTATGCACAGGCCTTCGAGCGCAACCAGGCGCTGACCGCCGAACTCGCGCGGGCCCAGGTGGCCGTGACCAAGGCCGAAGCCGAGACGGCGGCGGCCAAGATGGCGGCGCTGCCTGCCCCGGACCTGCCGCCCCTCACGGCGCTGGCCGAGCGCGGCGGGCCGCCGTCCGGCCCGATGGCCACCGAATACGTGCCGTACGGAGAGACGCCGCTCGCGAATGCGCGACTCGACCGGCTGCGCGGCCTCGCGGCCACGCTCGAGGCGCAGCACTTCAAGGGCCGCATCCGCATCGAGGCGTTCGTCGGCGACTTCTGCCTCACCGGCAACACCGGCGAGGGCTACTCCGTCGCCGATGCCGACCTCACCGCGCAGAAATGCGATCTCGTCGGCAACCCGTTCGAGGACAGCCTGTCGGCCGCGCAGCACCAGTCGGTCGACTTCGCGAACTTCGCCGCGACGCTGAAGCAGCGCACGGCGGGCGCGATCGTCGTCGACGTGGTCAACGCCGGGCGCCGCAGCCAGATCGCGTACCCCGAGCAGGGTGAGAAAGCGACCGCCGGCGAATGGAACGCCATCGCGGCCCAGAACAACCGCGTCGAGTTCCGCATCCTGCCGGCCGCATGAGCGGCGCCACGGTCGTCCTCTACGGCGCGAACGGCTACACGGGCGAACTGATCGCCCGCGCGGCCGTGCAGCGTGGACTGCGGCCCGTGCTCGCCGGCCGCAATCGCGCGGCCGTCACGCAACTCGCGGCCGAGCTGGGTTGCGGCTCGCTGGTCATCGGGCTCGACGACCGGACCGCGCTCACGCAGGTGCTGCGCGGCGCGAGGGTCGTGCTGCATTGCGCCGGCCCGTTCTCAGCGACCGCGGCGCCGATGCTCGAGGCCTGTCTCGCGGCCGGCGTCCACTACCTCGACATCACGGGCGAGATCGCCGTGTTCGAGTACGCGCAGACGCTGGGACCGCGCGCCGCCGAGGCGGGCGTGGTCCTGTGCCCCGGCGTCGGCTTCGACGTCGTGCCCACCGATTGCGTCGCCGCGTCGCTCAAGGCGGCGCTGCCCGACGCCACCTATCTCGCGCTCGGCTTCGATTCGGACATGCGCGCGAGCCGCGGCACCGCGCTCACGACGATCGAGGGGCTCGGCGTCGGCGGCTGCATCCGCGGCCACGGCCAGTTGATGAAGGTCGTGCACGGCTATCGCGAGCGCGAGATCGACTTCGGCCGCGGACCGCGCCATGCCGTGACGATTCCCTGGGGCGACCTGAGCACGGCCTGGGTGACGACCGGCATCCCGAACATCGAGACCTACATCGCCATGCCGGCGCAGCAGGTGCGCGCCTTGCGCCGGCTGAACTGGGTCCGCGGCGTGCTCGGCCTCGGCGTCGTGCAGGCGCTGCTCAAGCGCGCGGTGCGCAATCGTGTGCGACCCGACGATGCCGCGGGCCGCGAACGCGCGCCGGCCGAGGTCTGGGGCGAGGCGCAGGCCCCGAGCGGCGAGGCCGTGACGGCGCGCATCCACGTCGCCAATCCCTACGACGTCACCGTGTCGGCGTCGCTGGCCGTGGTCGAGCGCCTGCTGCAATACGAAGGGGCGGGTGGCTATCGCACACCGTCCCAGCTGATGGGCAGTGAGTTCGTCGAGACGCTGCCGGGCTCGACGCCCCTGGTGCTCACGCGCGGCCGGGCGTGGGAAGCGAGGCCGGCGGCGTGACCGGACCGTCCGACGACTTCATGCCGCCCGCGCGGCTGCGCAATCCGCACGTGCAGTCGATCTACCCGAGCCTGCCGTTCCGCCGCGCGGCGGTCGAGTGGCGCTGCCGCGGGCTGATCGAGGCTTCGGAGGACCTGCTGCTCGACTGCGGCGAGGGCGTGCGCCTGCTCGGGCATCGCGCGACCCAGGAGCGGATCGGCCGCCCGCCGGCGCAGCGGCTGGCGGTGCTCCTGCACGGCTGGGAAGGCAGCGCGCAGTCGCTCTACATCCTGTCGCTCGGCCAGTTCCTGCTCGATGCCGGGTTCGACGTCGTGCGGCTCAACCTGCGCGATCACGGCGAGAGTCACCACCTGAATCGCGACCTGTTCCACTCGTGCCGCATCGCCGAGGTCGTCGGCGCCGTGGGGTGCGTGCAGGCGCTGCACCCCGACCGGGAACTGTCGATGGCGGGATTCTCGCTCGGCGGCAATTTCTCGTTGCGGGTCGGCGCGCGCGCGAAGGACGCCGGCATCGACCTCGCGCGGGTCGTCGCGGTCTGTCCGGTGATCGATCCCGAGCACACGCTGCACGCGCTCGAGACCGGCTGGGCGCTCTACCGTCGCTATTTCGTCTGGAAGTGGCACCGCTCGCTCGCGAAGAAGCAGGCGGCGTGGCCGGACGCGTACGACCTCAGCGACGTGTCGAAGCTCGGCACGCTGACCGCCATGACCGACGTGCTGGCGAGGCACTACGGCGGCTTTCCGTCGCTGGAGGTCTACCTGCGCGGCTACGCGGTGTACGGGGATGCGCTCGCGACGCTCACGCCGCGCACGCGCATCATCTCGGCGTCCGACGACCCCATCATCCCGGCGGCCGATCTCGACCGCATCGCGCGTCCGTCCACGCTGTCCGTCACGCTCACGCGCTTCGGGGGCCACTGCGGCTACTACGCCGGCGGGTCGGGCCCCACCTGGATCGAGCGGCAGATCCTCGCGAGCCTGGCCTAGCCGGCGCCGCGCAGGCGCATTTCCTCGCGCCAGCGGGCGTAGCGTCCGCGCACCGCGGATTCCGGGGCAGGCTCGAAGACGTGCTCGACGGGGGCGAGCTGCCAGTCGTCCGGTTCGCCGGCCGCGAGGAACGCCGAACCCCGCGCGGTCGCTTCGCGCAGCGCGTAGCGCTCGACGACGAGGCCGCTCGTGTCCGCCAGCACGCGGCACAGGTAATCGCAGGCCGACAGGCCGCCGGTGATCGACACGCGCAGCAGTGGCGCGGCCCGCTGCATGGTCTCCAGGTTCACCGTCAGCAGGAAGGCGATGCTCTCGAGCACGGCGACGAGCTGGGCCATCTCGTCGCCCCGGCCGACGAACTCCACGGGGAAGTCGGCACGCCAGAACGGCGCGCCGAGCCCGCCGACACCGTTCATGAACAGCGGGGGCGGCGAGGAGGGTTCGCCCGCCGGCAGGCTGACCAGCGCGCGATCGACGTCGAGCGCGCTGCGCCCGCGCAGCCAGTCGATTGCGGCGCCTGCGCCGTTCACCGTGCCCTCGTGGCTGTAGGTGGCATCGGGGCCGGCCGAGCGCAGGACGCTGCGCAACAGGCCATCCGGCAGCGGTGCGTCGACCGCTGCGACGCGTTGCACGAATGCGCCGGTGCCGACGTTGGCGAGCGCCGCGGTCTCGACCGGACGCCCGAGGGCGAAGGCTGCCGCGGACTGGTCGCCGGTGCAGGCGCGCAGCGGGATCGCGCGGCCGCGCACGTTGAGCGTGCCGAAATCCCCGGCGGTGCCGGTGCACGCCGGCAGCACCGACCGCGGCACCCCGAACACGGTCAGCAACTCGTCGGACCAGTCCAGCCGGTCCGCGTCGTACAGCAGCGTGCGCGAGGCATTCGCGGGGTCGCAGCACACCGGACGCTCTTCGAGCAGCGCATACAGCAGGAAACTCGAGAGCGGGCCCGCGGCGAGCGTGCCGCGGCTTGCGGCGGCCGCGACCTCCGGCAGGTTCTCGAGGCACCAGTGCAGCTTGCTCGCCCCGTAATGCGGTGACAGCACCAGGCCGGTCGAGCGACGGACCCAGCCGGCCCGCGGGCCGAGCGTCTGCTCCAGCCAGGTGGCCGCGCGCCGGTCCTGCCACGAGATCGCGGGGCTCAGCGGACGCCCGCTCTGGCGGTCGAAGCACACGATGGTCGAGCGCTGGGTCGCGAGGGCCGCCGCGACGATCGGACGGTCGCGCGCGAGTTCGGCGTCGCACACGTCCTGGGCCGCCGTGTTGAGTGCCTGCACCAGTTCGAGCGGATCGTGCTCCACGCGGTCGGGCGCCGTGCGGCGCGTGGCGATCGGGCAGTGCGCGACGGCCACTTCGCGGCCCACGCCGTCGATCAGCGCGGCGCGTCCCGAGCTCCCGCCGAGGTCGAGGGCGAGGAACAGGCCGGAGGATTCGCCCGGCGGCAGCAGTTCGCGGCGGATGGAACTCAGTTCGCCGGCCAGCCAGGCGAGGTCGTCGGAGCGCTCATTCATCGTCGGGAAACACCGCGGGCCACGTCGATATCGGTCGCACGCTCACCACTTGCGACGGCTTTCCTCGTAGGCGGCCAGCAGGCCCTTGACGTCCATCGTCTCGACGAACGCGGCGCCGAGCGCCTGGCAGCGCTGCGCCGTCGCCAGGTCGCGCACCTCGTAGATCGCCCAGCGCCAGTCGCCTCGCCAGAGCTGCGTCGCGTCGGCGGGCACTCGTTCGAGGTTGCAGAAGAGGTATTCCGGGGCGAGGGCCCGCGCTTCCTGCAGCGTCGCCTCGCTGTACTCCTGCAGCACCCAGCCGATGCGCGCGCCGGTCATCATGCGCAGGATCTTCACCGTCGGCAGGTCGAAGGAGATGAACACGCAGCGATCGAGGATCGGCCGCACGATGTCCGCGACCCGGCGCAGGACGAGCTCGCGACCCACGCGGCGCATGCTGGCGCGCTTGATCTCGACGAAGGCGGTGACGTCGCTCCAGCCGGCCAGCGCGTCCACCGTCTGCGCCAGCGAGGGCGGATAGGTGAACGCGAAGCGCCGGCCGAAGCGGCCGACCTCGCCGACCGGGATCTCCGAAAGCTGTCCCCACGTCAGGTCGTGCACGCTGTCCGGACGGTCGGCGACCCGTTCGAGCGTCGAGTCGTGGAACACGACGGGCACGTGGTCGGAGGTGAGCTGCACGTCGAACTCGACGTGGCGCAGGCCGAGTTCGACGGCGGACGCCAGGGCCTGGAGGGTGTTCTCGGGGTAGTCACCCGCGTTGCCGCGGTGCGCGATGATTTCGGGAAGGGCGTGGGCGGACATGCGGCGGGATCCGGGAGGCCAGGCCCGCAGTTTACTTAAGCCGGGCATCCTCGTGTTCTACGGTGGTACCGCAATGGTGCGACCCTGACGCGGCGCGACCACCCGCGTCCCGTGACTGACGAAATTCGTCAGCCGCCCTCGCGCGAACGGCGACCGCCGTCACGGAAAACCCGCTCCGGGACCCGTGGCACGCAACTTGCTCCGTTCCGCATGTCCCCGAACCCGCGAGTCAGGATTCGTCCGACCATGCAACCCGAGATCATTGCACTGCTGTATCCCGAGTCAGGCCATCCGGCCGAGGACTCACCTGCCCAGGTGACGGCCGTGATGCGCGATGCCCAGGGCGCGATGGAGGTGCGCCGGGTCAAGCCCGACCGCAGCCTGATGAGCCGCGCGATGCTGACCGGTCGCTTCAACATGGGCAAACCCATCGTCGACCCGACGACCCGCGAGGTCATCGGGTACGAGATCGAGCCGCTCGTCTCCTAGTCGCCGGCCCCGGCGCGTGCCGTCGGGCGGCGCTGCGCTATAGTTCCCTGCAAGAACAGGGGCGGTCGTCGGCTGCCTGCAGGGTCAGGGATGCGTCGTTTCATTCGCACGGTGACGGTCGTCGCCCGCTTCCATCGTTCGGCAGTCGCATGACCGGGACGGACCGGAGCCTGACCGGCTTTGGCAAGGTCCGGCGCACGCTGCGCCGCATCCGCCTGCAGCGGGGCGGCAGTGCGGCCCCGATCCTGCTGCGCAGGGCGGCGGCGCCGCCGGAAGTCACGCTCGCGATGCGGGCGCTGCTGGTGCTGGCGCTCGTGCTCGCCGTGTTCGGCGTCTTCCTGCTCGACCGCGAGGGCCTGCGCGACAACATCGACGGCGACATCTCGCTGATCGACATCATTTATTTCACGATGATCACGGTCACGACCGTCGGCTACGGCGACATCGTGCCGGTGTCGGACCACGCGCGCCTCATCGACGCGTTCTTCGTCACGCCCGTGCGCATCTTCGTGTGGTTCATCTTCCTGGGCACGGCCTACCAGTTCATCATCCAGAAACTCGTCGAGGAATGGCGCATGACGCGACTGCAGGAGCAACTGCACGACCACGTGATCCTGTGCGGCTTCGGCCACAGCGGCTCGATGGCGGCCGGCGAACTGCTGATGCGCGGCTGGAAGCCGGACCAGATCGTGGTCATCGAGCAGGACCGCGACGAGATCGCCAGGGCGGCGGATCGCGGCTTCATCTGCCTGCACGGCGACGCCTCGAGCGAGGAACTGCTGGCCATGGCGGGCGTCGCGCGCGCGAGCGCGGTCCTCGTCTGCGTCGGGCGCGACGACACCACCGTGCTGACCGTGCTGACCATCCGGGAACTCGCCAAGGACGTGCGCCTGATCGCGAACGTCAGCGAGCCCGAGAACCTCAAGCTGGTCAAGGCGGGCGGGGCGAACGTCGTCGTCTCGCCGCCGCGCTTCGGCGGCGTGCTGATGGCCGATGCCGTGGAAAGCCACACGACGGTCGATTTCGTCTCCGAGCTGCTGTCCTACCGCGGCAGTTTCCAGCTGGTGGAACGCGAGGCGCGGCCGGCGGAGATCGGCAGGACGCCGTTCGAGATTCCGGGCGTGCTGGTCGTGGAGGTGCGTCGCGGCGGGCGGCGCATCGGCCTGTGGAACGAGAAGGGCCTGCGCATCGAGCCGGGCGACCGCCTGCTCGCGATCGATTCGGAAGCGGTGCTGAAGGCGAACCTCGCCGACGCCTGAGCAAAAAAACCCCGCTTGCGCGGGGTCGTCGTCCTCTTTGGGGCGAGCACTGTTCTTTTTCTCGGTGCTTCTTATTCTGGTCGCCCCGATTCAGGGTTCGTGCGTCTCCTGCTCCCTGCCAATCTTCTTGTTCCTGCCATCCCCTGTCGAAACTTTTCCACAGCCCGGTCGTCTCGACCCCGGCAACCATCGAACCGGAGTCGGGAAGCAAGGAGCAAGCCCCGTGCCAACGGCACGGCCTTTCTTTTAAATCAATTAGTTAGGATGGATTTCGCTTCCGCCGGCTCAATCCCGGCGGAAAAGCGAATGACTTTCGTAAAAAAAGCCGACAGCGAAGGCGGACACCTGCCCCACCGTCTGCCGGGGACTAGAACGCGTTGATGCCGGTCAGCTCGCGCCCGATGGTGAGCTGGTGGATCGTCTCCGTGCCCTCGTACGTGATCACGCTCTCGAGGTTCAGGGCGTGACGGATCGCGTGGTACTCGGCACTGATCCCCGCGCCGCCGAGGATGTCGCGCGAGTCGCGCGCGATGTCGATGGCGATGCGGCAGTTGTTCCACTTGGCGAGCGAGACGTGCGACGGCGTCATCTCGCCCTGGTCCTTCAGGCGACCGAGCTGCAGCGACAGCAACTGCGCCGTCGTGATCTTGCGCGCCATTTCCGCGAGGCGGATCTGGATCGCCTGCGTCGCCGCGAGCGGACGATTGAAGAGGATGCGCGTCTTCGAATACTCGAGCACCTCGGCGAGGCACGCCTGCGCGGCGCCGATCACGCCCCAGGTGATGCCGTAGCGGGCCTGCGTCAGGCACGACAGCGGCGCCTTCAACCCGCAGGTGCTGCCGGGCAGCATGTTCTCCTGCGGCACGACCACGTCCTCGAGGAAGATCGCGCCGGTATGCGACGCCCGCAGCGAGAACTTCTTCTCGATCTCGGGCGCGGCGAGGCCTTTCGTGCCCTTCTCCACCAGGAAGCCGCGGATGCCGTCCTCGGTGCGCGCCCAGAGGATGAACAGGTCGGCGATCGGCGCGTTGGTGATCCACATCTTGCCGCCGTTCAGCACCCAGTCGGTGCCGCGGCGCTTCGCGTGCGTCTTCATGTTGGCCGGATCGGAGCCGCCGTGCGGCTCGGTGAGGCCGAACGCGCCGATCACTTCGCCCTTCGCCATGCGCGGCAGCCAGCGGCTCTTCTGCTCCTCGCTGCCGTAGGTGTAGATCGGGTACATGCACAGGCTCGACTGCACCGAGACGAAGCTGCGCAGGCCCGAATCGCCGCGCTCGAGCTCCTGGCAGATGAGGCCGTAGCTCACGGCATTCATGCCGGCACAGCCGTAACCCTCGAGCGAGCTGCCGAGCAGGCCGAGGGCCGCGAGTTCGCCGACCAGCTCGCGAGGAAACGTGTGGTTCTCGAAGTGGTGCCGGATGATGGGCAGCACCTTCTCGTCGACCATGCGGCCCACCGCGTCCTGCACCATCTGCTCCTCTTCCGAGAGCAGGTTGCGGACGCCGTACAGGTCGAGCGGATTGAGGGTCTTGGCGGGCACGAGGAAACTCCGGCTGGGTGGCGCGAACGCGCAGACCGCCATTTTCCGCGATCCGCCTCGTCCGGGTAAAGGAAGGGCCGGTCGGACGCCGCCGGTCAGCCCACCGGACGGCCCAGTGCCGAGCGCGCCGCCGCCAGTCTTTCCTCGGCCAGCCGCGCCCGCGTCACGGCAGCGGTGATGTCGTCGTCCCGTTCCGCGACCTTCGCGGCGTTCCACTGGGCCTCGGCGTCGTCGATGGCGAGCGTGGCGCCGGCCAGCGTCGCCCTCGTGATGCCCGCGGCCGGCCGGTGCGCCCGCCCGAGGTCGCCGAGTCGAGTCCGCAGGGCGGCCAGGTCCGCCGGGACCGTCGTCGCGAGTCGCGACCATTCGCCGCGCAGGGCGATTCGACCGGCCGTCCGCGCGTGGGCGCGACCGTTCGCGATGGCCGTGACGAGGCCCCGTGCTTCGGCGAGGACGGGTGGCGCGGAGGTCGCCACGCCCTCGAAGTCCTGCCGATCGAAACGCGTTCGCAGTTCGGCGAGGTGACCTGCCACCGCGCGCAGTTGCGCGGGTGCGTACAGCGCAGCGTCGGGGCCGGCGGCCGCGATCGCATCGGCCACGTTCGAGATGGCGCGTTGGGCCGGCACGCGCGGATCCGCGCAGCCCGCGGTCACTCCGACCAGGACGGCCAGCGCGAACGAGGCGACAGCGCGGGTCGTGGGTTTCATGACGAATGGCTATCTTAGCGTCCCGGAACCCGGTGCCCCCGCAGTCGCGAAAAGTGAGCCATGCGTTGCAGTTTTCACCCCGACTACTACCTGCCGTTGCCCGCGACGCATCCGTTTCCGATGGCGAAGTACCCGTTGCTGCGCGAGATCCTGGTCGAGGAGGGCCTGCTCGCGGTGCGCGACGTGCTCGAGCCCGGTGAGGCCGCGATCGCCGACCTGAGGCTCGTGCATGCCGACGACTACCTCGACAAGCTCGCACGCGGCACGCTCGATGCCGCGGAAGTCCGTCGGCTCGGCGTGCCCTGGTCGCCTGCACTGTTCCGCCGCTCGCGGCTGGCGGCACAGGGCACCCTCGACGCGGCGCGGGCTGCGCAGGTCGACGGGCTCGCCGGCAATCTCGCGGGCGGCACGCACCACGCGTTCGCGGCGCACGGCGAGGGCTTCTGCGTGCTCAACGACGTCGCCGTCGCGATCCGCGTACTGCAACGGGACGGCGACATCCGCCGCGCGCTGGTGATCGACCTCGACGTGCACCAGGGCAACGGCACCGCGGCCATCTTCGCCGGCGATCCCGACGTGTTCACGTTCTCCATGCACGGCGAGCGCAACTATCCGCGGCAGAAGATGCGCTCGACGCTCGACGTCGGGCTCGCGGACGGTCTCGGCGACGACGAGTACCTCGCCCTGCTCGAGACGCACCTCGCGGCGATCTTCGCCGGCTTCCGGCCCGACATCGCGTTCTACCTCGCCGGCGTAGATCCGGCGGCGGGCGATCGCTATGGGCGACTGTGCCTCACCGACGACGGCATCGCCCGCCGCGATCGTTGCGTACTCTCCGCCTGCCGCTCTCGGGCGATCCCCACGGTCATCACGATCGCCGGAGGGTATGCTGCGACGGCCGAGCGGACCGCCCGGCTGCACGCCATCGCGTTCCGCGAGGCCCGACACGTGGGTGCGCCATGAAGATTCCAGAGATCCTGCTCGTCGAGACCATCCAGCAACCCGGGTCGCTGGCGAGCGTGCTGCAGGTCATCGCCGACGAGCAACTGGTGATCGAGCACCTCCAGTCGCTGCGGCGCGAGCAGGGCCGCACGCTGTGGGAGATCACGGTCGAGGTCGACGAGAAGGCGAACCCGCACTTCTACGACCACATCAACGCGCTGCCGAACGCGCGCTTCGTCGGCAAGTCCGACCGCGTGTTCAACCGCCACCGTGGCGGCAAGATCCACATGCAGGCCTCGCTGCAGATCAACACCAAGCAGATCCTGCGCGACATCTACACGCCGGGCGTCGCGCGCGTGTGCCTCGCGATCCGCGACGACCCGTCGAAGGCGGCGCTCTACACCAACCGTCCCAACACGGTCGCGGTCGTCACCAACGGTACGGCGATCCTCGGCCTCGGCGACATCGGGCCCGTCGCCGGCCTGCCGGTCATGGAAGGCAAGGCGGCGCTCTTCGCCGCACTGGTGGGCATCACCGCGGTGCCGATCCTGATCGACTCGCGCGACCCGGCGCGGGTCATCGACACGGTGGAGGCGATCGCGTCCTCGTTCGGCGCGATCCAGCTCGAGGACATTGCGGCGCCGGAGTGCTTCGAGATCGAGGCCGAGCTGGTGCGTCGACTCGACATTCCCGTGCTGCACGACGACCAGCACGGCACGGCGGTGGTCGCGCTCGCGGCGCTGCTCAATGCGCTGCGCCGGGTCGAGCGCACGCTCGCCTCGAGCACGGTGGGGCAGGTTGGTCTCGGCGCGGCGGGCCTCGGCATCGCGCGGCTGCTCAAGGCCCAGGGTGTGCGCCGGCTGCTCGGCGCGGACCTGCGCGAGGAAGCGCGCGAGCGCCTGCGCGCGCTCGGCGGCGAGCCCGCGGGTCTCGAAGAGGTGATGGCGCAGGCCGACGTCGTCGTGGCGACGACCGGCGTGAAGGGGCTGATCAAGCCCGAGTGGGTGCGCCCCGGCCAGATCATTTTCGCGCTGTCGAATCCGGATGCCGAGATCGATCCGCTCGTGGCGCTCGAGCGCGGCGCGGTGTTTGCCGCGGACGGCAAGGGCATCAACAACGTGTCGGGCTTTCCGGGGCTGTTCAAGGGCGCGCTGGAGGCCGGTGCGCCGCGGTTCACCGACGCGATGCTGGTGGCGGCGGCGACGGCGCTGTCGCGGCTCGCCGCGCCGGGCGAATTGCTGCCCGACCCGCTCGATCCACAGACGCACCGCGCCGTGACCGCGGCAGTGCGCGCGGCTGCGGCGGAACCGGTGAGCGGTGCGCTCTAGTCCGCGACGACGAGCTTGCGCAGCTTCTTGATCGCATTCGCCTCGATCTGGCGGATGCGCTCGGCGGAGACGCCGTACTGCTCGGCGAGCTCGTGCAGCGTCGCCTTGGGCTCGTCCATCCAGCGCGCGCGCAGGATCGCCTGGCTGCGGGCGTCGAGCTGCGACATCGCCGCGGCGACCTTGTCCGTGACGTCGTCGTCCCACTCGGCCCGCTCGACCGAGACGGCCGGGTCCGCATCCGCGGCCGGCAGGTAGGCGGCCGGCGAGTAGGACTCGTCTTCCTCGTCCGCGTCCGGCGCCGGGTCGTACGACACGTCGCGCGCGTAGAGGCGGCGCTCCATTTCCGTCACGTCCTCGGCCGAGACACCGAGGTCGCGGGCGACGGCCTGCGTCTCCTCCGCGCTCAGCCAGCCGAGGTTGCGCTTGTACTTGCGCAGGTTGAAGAACAGCTTGCGCTGCGCCTTGGTGGTGGCGACCTTCACGAGGCGCCAGTTGCGCAGCACGTACTCGTGGATCTCGGCGCGGATCCAGTGGACCGCGAACGACACGAGGCGCACGCCGACCGTCGGGTCGAACCGCTTGACGGCCTTCATCAGGCCGACGTTGCCTTCCTGCACGAGGTCGCCCATCGGCAGGCCGTAGCCGGCGTAGCCGCGCGCGATGTGCAGGACGAAGCGCAGGTGCGAGAGGACCAGCTGCCGCGCCGCCTCGAGGTCGTTCTCGGTGCGGAAGCGGACCGCCAGCGCGTGCTCCTCCTCGCGGGAGAGCACGGGGATGCGGCTGACGGCGTCGGCATAGGCGTCAAAGCTGCCGATGGCGCCGGTGAGGGCGAGTTCAGCGGGGCTGTGGCGGACGAGCGCGGTCGTGGTCATGTGCGGATCAAGGCCTCCCATCCAACGGCTGCAAATCTTAGCAGTCGGGAAGTTAGAGTGCTAAATAGCCCCGGAGTTCCCGCCCATGCCGGCCGGGAATATCCAGAAAAGTCTTTTTAAAACAATTATTTAGGTTCGATCCCGCGCAACTCTCGGGTGGCGGCGATGAACGAGCCGAGCCAGCCGAGGACCACGCCGCCGCCGGTCAGGGCCAGCCAGCCGACCAGCCCGAGGCCCTGGAGACGGAAGGTGCTGCCGTACAGGCCCGCAATGCGCTGGACCGGGTCGCCGAGCACGAACACGACGATGGCGACGATCAGCCACGCCACGAGGCCGCCGCCGAGCCCGTACCAGAGGCCGTTGTAGAGAAACGGGCGGCGCACGAACGCATCGCTGCCGCCGACCAGCTTGGTGACCTCGATCTCGTCGCGCCGGTTCTCGATGTCGAGACGGATGGTGTTGCCGACGATCACCAGGATGCCGAGCGAGAACAGTCCGGCGGCGAGGAACACCACGCGGCGCACGACGTCGAGGATCGCGTTGAAACGCGTGACCCATTCGGTGTCGAGCTGGACGATGTCGACGCCCGGCACCTGCTTCAGTTCCTGGGTCAGTGACTCGACCTGCCCCGGCGTGCGGAACTCGGCGTCCGGGCGCACGACGAGCGCGTGGGGCAGCGGGTTGTCCTTGAGCGCCTCGAGTGCCTCGCCGAACCCCGAACTGCGCCGGAACTCCGCGAGTGCGTCGTCGGCCGGGATCACGGTCACCTCGTCGACGTCGCGTCGCTTGCGGATGCGCTCGGCAGCCCGCTGCGTGTCCTCGAGGCTCGCGGAGGTCTTCATGTAGACCGAGATGTCGAGCGCGCTGCTCCAGCCGCCGCTCGCGGTGCGCACGTTCTGCACCAGCACGTGCAGGCAGGCGGGCAGCGCGAGCGCGATGCCGATCACGAGGATCGTGAGCAGCGTGGCGAACGGGTGCGTCCACAGGCGGCCGAGCGAGCCGACCAGCGTCTGCAGGTGACGTTCGAACCACTGCTTCACGCGGCACCCGTCACGATGGAAGGCAGCGGCGGCGGTTCGGCGTCGGACCCGACCACGCGCCCGGACTCGATCACGATGCGGCGCTTGCCGTAGCGCTCGATGAGGTGCACGTCGTGGCTCGCGATCAGCACCGTGACGCCGACGTCGTTGAAGCGCTTGAAGATGTTCATGATCTCGACCGCGAGGTCCGGGTCGAGATTGCCGGTCGGCTCGTCGGCGATCAGCAGGTCCGGCTTGGCAATGATGGCGCGCGCGATGCCGACGCGCTGCTGCTCGCCGGTCGACAGCTCGATCGGCCGGTTGCGCTCGCGCCCGAGCAGGCCCACCTGGTCGAGCGCGGCGCGCACGCGCTTGTCGATGTCCTTCTCGGGCACGCCCGCGATCACCAGCGGCAGGCCGACGTTGTCGTAGACCGGCCGGTCCATCAGCAGCTTGTGGTCCTGGAACACGATGCCGATCTGGCGGCGGAACGCCGGGATCTTCGACCGCGCCACCGTCGTGGTGTTCTGGCCGTTCACCACCAGCGTGCCGCGCGTCGGCCGCTCGATGAGCGCGATCAGCTTGAGCAGCGTGCTCTTGCCCGCGCCCGAGTGTCCGGTCAGGAAGGCCATCTCGCCGCGCGGGACGTCCAGCGTGAAGTCGCTGAGCGCCTCGCGCCCGTTCGGGTAGCGCTTCCAGACGTGATCGAAGCGGATCACGCCGCCTCCGGCCGCGGCTGCAGTACGGCGTCGACGAACTGCTCCGCGTCGAACACGGCGAAATCCTCGGCCGACTCGCCGACGCCGATGTAGCGGATCGGCAGCCCGAGCCGGTCCGCGATCGCGAACACGATGCCGCCCTTGGCGGTGCCGTCGAGCTTGGTGAGCACGATGCCGGTCACGCCGACGGCCTGGTGGAACTGCTGCGCCTGCGCGAGCGCGTTCTGGCCCTGGCCGGCATCGAGCACCAGCAGCACTTCGTGCGGCGCCGTCGGCTCGACGCGCCCGAGCACGCGCTTCACCTTCTTGAGTTCTTCCATGAGGTTGCTCTGCGTGTGCAGGCGCCCCGCTGTGTCGGCGATCAGCACGTCGGCGCCGCGCGCCTTGGCCGACTGCAGCGCGTCGAAAGCGACGGCCGCGGGATCGGCACCCGCCGCCTGCGCGATCACCGGCACGTCGTTGCGCTCGCCCCAGACCTGCAGCTGCTCGATCGCCGCGGCGCGGAAGGTGTCGCCGGCGGCGAGCACGACCTTGCGGTCCGCGTCGCGGCACAGGCGCGCGAGCTTGCCGATCGTGGTGGTCTTGCCCGAGCCGTTCACGCCCACCACCAGCACGACGAACGGCCGCTGCGCGGCATCGATGACCAGGGGCTGCGCCACCGGCTGCACGATCTCGAGCAGCGCGCCGCGCAGCGCCGACAGCAGCGCCTCGAGGTCGCCGAGTTCCTTGCGGGCGACGCGCGCGCGCAGCGAGTCGAGGATCTTCTGTGTCGTCTCGATGCCGACGTCGGCAGCGATCAGGCGGGTCTCGAGTTCGTCGAGCACCTGCTCGTCGATCTTGCCGCCCGGCAGCAGGTTGGCGAGGTCGTAGGTGAGCCAGGAGTTGCCGCGGTTCAGCCGGGCCCGCAACCGGGCGACGAAGCCGGGCTTCTTCGCCTCGCCTGCGTCCGTGGCCGGCGCGCCGGCCGGCTTCGACTTGAAACTGAACAGACCCATGCTTGGCGGGAACCCTGATCCGATGGGGGTGGCGACGGCGGGCCCGATTGTAGCGGATGAAAAAAAGAAGGGCGGGATTGCTCCCGCCCTTCCCGAGTCCCGAAGCGAGGCTGGATCAGTTCAGGTCCAGCACGCTCGCGTCGATCAGGCCGACCGGCACGTACGGGCCGCCCGGCAGCGGCGCGGTCGCCGCGAAGCCGATGGCCTGCGCCTGCATTTCACCGGTGGCCGGCAGGCTGGCCGTCGGATCGAACAGCGTGCCGTGCGAACCGACCTTGAAGAAACTCCACACGCCCGCCCCGGCGGCGACCGGGTTGTTGCCGAGCGCCGTGAGCTTGGTGAGGCCGCCCGCGGTGATGAGGCGATCGGTCGAGTTGTTCGGCACGACCGTGTCGTTCAGCACCTTGAAGAGCAGCGTCGGGTGCGCGGCCTGCGCAGCCTTGATGTGATTGATCGGATCGCCCGAGTCGATCACGGCCTGGAAGTCCCGGAAGTACAGGTTGTACAGGAACGAGCCCGGCGACAGGCCCTGCGCGTTCACGCCGGCGCGGATGCTCGGGCCGAACGCCGCCGAGTCATTCAGCAACTGCGTGACCACGCCGCCCGGCACCGACAGCGCGGCCGTGCGGGTTTCCGGCGAGTACTGCACGTAGCTCGCCCCGACGATCGAGCCGAGCGACAGGCCGGTGAAGTGGATGCGCGACGTGTCGACACCGACTGCTCCGGCAGGCAGCGAACCCGGGGCAGCCTGCGCGACCGCGAGGCCCGGGATCGAGCGCGCGAGCTGGATCAGGTCAGCTTCGGCCTGGCGCAGGTTGTCGCGCCCGGTGAGCGGGCTCGCGAGGTTGATGAAGTAGCCACCCGAAGAGTCCGGCTTGCCGTCCGGCGTCGCGGCACCCGTGGTGTTGTTCGCGAAGTCCGCGTCGAACGTGCGCTCGACTGCGCCGAGGCAGGCCGGGTTGGCGGCGGCCGGCGGGGCGAAGCAGTGGAAGCCCGTCAGCGGATCGGCCGCATCGGTCGCGGTGATGCCGTGCAGCGGCAGGTCCATCGACACGACGATGAAGCACTGGTCGGCGAACGCGTCCGCCATCGCGAGCGCCTGCGAGCGGTTGCCCGTGATGCCGTGCTGCACGATCGCGATCGGCCAGCCGCCGGCCGGCTTGCCCGCGCACGCGGAGGTGGCGTTCGGGACGGTCACCAGCAGCGGGACCACGACATCGGCCGTCTTGGCCGGCGCCCAGTTGAACATCGTCAGGTTGCGGCTCGCGGGATCGACGCCGGGCACGGGCGAGGCCGCGGCGGCGCTCCAGAAGCTCGCGTTCACCGCGGCCTTCTGTGCCGCGAGCGACTGCGTGCCGTCCGTGCTCGTGAGGTAGTACGGCAGGACCGTGGAGCCCGTGTAGATGTTGGCCTTGCCGGCCAGCCCCGCATTCGCGTCGTGGGTCGTGAGGATGCGACCGAGCGCGCCCACGTAGGCGGGCACGATGATCGTCTGCTTGGCCGACAGCGTCGCCGACAGGTACGCGAACGTATCGTCGACCGACTGCGTCGAGAAGCTCCACGACAGCGCCAGCGAGGCCGGGTTGACGCCGACCGCCTGCGCGATCGCGAACTGCGGCTTGGTGAACTGGCAGATCAGCTTCGCGGTCGCATTGGTGATCGTGCTGCAGTCCGCCGGCGCCGACTTGTAGGCGGCGTACAGCGTGTCCGCGCCGAACGACTGCCCGTCGGTGGCCTTGAGCGCATCGGTGATCAGCACGATGTAGCCGACGTTGAGGATCTTGCCGCCCGCGGCGACCGGACCCTTGCTGTAGGCGAACGGCTTGAGCGGCGTGATCTTCAGGAACTTGCCGTAGCTGTCGTTCGAGTCGTCGACGCTCGCGGTGTAGTCGGTGCCGAAGGTGAGCACGCCCGCGACCGGGCCCTGCGCGAGCGGCCAGCCCGTCGGCAGGTACGAGGCGACCTGCACCGGGTCCGTCACGTCGACCGGCGCCTTGTTGAGCGGATTGACGTAGATCTTGACGATCTTCACCGACGCGCCGCTGATCGAGGCCGGGTCGATCGCCATCGAGAAGCCGGTCGCGAGCGTGGCCGAGGTCGACCAGCCGTCGAGCGCGTTCAGCGCGTTCTGCATCGAACCCGGGCGATACGCGATGGTCGGCAGGTTGAGCGTGCCGTCGGTCGAGCCCGAGAAGAAGAACGGGTCGGCGGGGTACGGCAGGTCACCGGTCGCGATGTTGAATTTCGCGGTCGCGACTTCCGTCGGAGGAGGCGGGAAGTTGCCGCCGTCCTGCGATGCGCTGCAACCTGCCAACACGCCGGCGAGCGTCATCAACGCCGGCGCGACCAGCCTGGTCTTGACCTCGAGCATTTGTCTTTCCCCTCAGAATGGACCGCGCGTACCATCGCGCGTTAGTAATCGATCATCGCGAAGCCTACGCTCGGCCGCCAATGTCGCGCAAGAATCACAGCGGTTCGAGTCCCGGTCGTTTTGCAACCGCAAAAAAGACCGTGAAGCGCGAGATTCGCGCGCCGAGTCCGGCTTCGCCCCCGGAACATCGCAATCAGGTCCGGATCATCGGAGGCGAGTGGCGGGGTCGTAAGCTGCACTTTCCGCAATCGCCTGCAATTCGGCCGACTCCGGACCGAGTCCGCGAAACGGTTTTCAATTGGCTTCAGCCGCACGTGGCCGGCGCGCGCTGCCTCGATCTGTTCGCGGGCAGTGGTGCACTCGGGTTCGAGGCGCTGTCGCGTGGGGCCCGGGAAGTGGTGTTCGTCGATACCGACCGGGACGCCATCCGCCACGTTGTGGAAATGCTACAAACGCTCCGCTGCGACCGCGGCCGGGCC
Organism: Steroidobacteraceae bacterium; assembly: GCA_044226195.1. Taxonomy (GTDB): domain Bacteria; phylum Pseudomonadota; class Gammaproteobacteria; order Steroidobacterales; family Steroidobacteraceae; genus RPQJ01. The sequence goes on along the minus strand of JBGAHO010000014.1, from coordinate 14,454 downwards.
CTGCCGATGACGGCCGACGCCTTCCTGTCCCAGGCCCCGTCCCCCTTCGACCTGGTGTTCCTCGATCCGCCGTTCGCCGACCGGGCGCTCGCCCCGATCTGCGAGCGACTCGAGCAGGGCGGCTGGCTGGCCGCGGACGCCCGCATCTACCTCGAGGACGCGGCGTCTGGCGGCGAGCCCGCCCTGCCCGCCGGCTGGGTCCTGCTGCGGTCCAAGCGCGCCGGGGAGGTGGGCTATCATCTGGCGCGGCGCCAGCCGGGATAACAAACAGAGAGGGGACATGGGCAGCCGAGCGATGTATCCGGGGACCTTCGACCCCTTCACCAACGGCCACAACGACCTCGTTCGCCGGGCGTCCCGCATCTTCGACCGCGTGGTGGTCGCAATCGCCGCGAACCCGGGCAAGGCGCCGTTGTTCCCGCTCGAGCAGCGCATCGAACTCGTGCGTGCCGTGCTCCACGACCTGCCGAACGTCGAAGTCACCGGTTACACCGGGCTGACCGTCGAGTTCGCCGCGCAGCACGGGCTCAACGTGATGATGCGCGGCCTGCGCGCGGTCTCCGACTTCGAGTTCGAGTTCCAGCTGGCCACCATGAGCCGGCACCTGAGCGACCAGGTCGAGACGGTGTTCCTCACGCCGACCGAGAGTTTCAATTTCATCTCCTCGACGCTGATCCGCGAGATCGCCAGCCTCGGCGGCGACGTCAGCGAGTTCGTCCACCCGGTGGTGGCCGAGGCGCTCCGCAAGCGCTACGCGGAGAAGAAAGCCTGACCCGGCCACGGCGCCGCCGCGGCCAAATCACCCTCCTTTGCTCCGTTATGCGCGCTGCGCGGCGCGCGCCCGGTGCGCACGATGGGCGCCGGAGGATCCCCCATGGCCCTGCAACACTGGCCCGCGACGGAGCGACCGCGCGAGAAACTGCTGAAGCTCGGCGCGGCGGCGCTGTCCGAGGCCGAACTGCTCGCGATCCTGCTGCAGACCGGCACGCCCGGCTGCTCGGCGCTCGACACCGCGCGCGGCCTGCTCGGCGAGTTCCGCTCGCTGCGCGGCCTGCTCACCGCCGAGCGGCAGGTCGTGTGCCGGATGCGCGGCCTCGGCCAGGCCAAGTACGCCCTGCTGCAGGCCGCCCTCGAACTCGCCCGGCGACACTACGCCGAGCTGATGCAGTCCGGGCCGGCGCTGGCGAACCCGCGGGCGACCCGTGAGTTCCTGCGGGCCCGGCTGCGGGACCGCGACCACGAGGTCTTCTGCTGCCTGTTCCTCGATAACCGCCACCGGGTCATCAGCTTCGAGGAGGTGTTCCGGGGCACCCTGGACGGGGCCAGCGTCCACCCCCGGGAGGTGGTCAAGCTCGCCCTGTCCCGCAACGCGGCGGCGGTGATCCTGGCCCACAACCACCCCTCCGGGGTCGCCGAACCCAGCCAGGCCGACGAACTGATCACCGGGCGCCTGCGGGACGCCCTGGCGCTGGTCGACATCCGGGTCCTGGACCACATCGTGGTGGGGGACGGGGCGGAGGTGTCCTTTGCGGAGCGGGGGCTGCTCTGAAACTTGCCTCCCGGGGGCCCGGCTGGTATAAAACGCGGCTCGTTTACGCGGCCTCCGCCCCCGGGCGGGGTCCGCTCCTGAGGATCCCGATCATGTCGAAAGTCTGTCAGATCACCGGCAAGCGGCCGATGAGCGGCAACACCGTCTCGCACGCCAACAACCGCAAGCGCCGCCGCTTCCTGCCGAACCTGCACGCCCAGCGGTTCTGGCTCGAGGAGCAGAAGCGCTGGATCACGCTGCGCGTGTCCGGCAAGGGCCTGCGCACGATCGAGAAGAAGGGCATCGACGCCGTCGTCGCCGACCTGCGCGCCCAGGGCGTGAAGGTCTGAGGAGTACGCAGCCATGCGCGACAAGATCAAGCTCGTTTCGACGGCCGGCACCGGCCACTACTACACGACGACCAAGAACAAGCGTCTCCACCCGGAGAAGCTCGAGGTCAAGAAGTACGACCCGAAGGCCCGCAAGCACGTGGCCTACAAGGAAGCGAAGATCAAGTGAGGCTGCGCGCCGCGAGGCGCCCCCCGCGTGATCGACGAAGAACCCGCCTCCCGGCGGGTTTTTCGTTTCTGGGTCCTGACCGGCGCGACGATTCGCTGCTAGCCTTGCCGCGGGGGTGGAGGATCCTCGGATGCGACGAGCGAAGTTCGGTGTGATTCTGTGGCTCGGTGCAGCGTTGCTGGCGCACGCCGCGTGGGCGGCTGCGCCGTTCGACGGTGTCGAGCAGGCCTACATCGACACGCTGGACGCCGGCAACGCGGCGGACTTCATCGACTCCGGTTTCGTCGGGCAGTACGAAGGCCGCGACCGCGACGCCTGGGAAGCGATCCTGCAGCAGCGCCGCGCGGACCTCGATGCCCGCCTCGCCGGGCTGTCGCAGGCGACGCTCACGCGGGCCGACGCGGCGGCCCTCGCCGCGATTCGCCGCTCACTGGCATCGCTCGACGCACTGATTCCCTCCGACGCGCCCGGCCGCAATTGTGCGGAGTCGTCGCGCCGTGACCTCGACTACGGCGCGCTGCGCGCCGCGCTCGTCAGCTGTTTCATCGAGATCGGCAACCAGCTGCCCTTCGAAGGCCGGACCATCAACCGGGCGCAGGCCCGCACGCTGCTGGCCGAGCTCGATACGCCGGCCCGCCGGCGCGCGATCTTCACCGCGCTGCAGCCGCTGTGGACCGCGATCAACGGCGCGAACGCGCCGGACAGTCCGTATCGCCGCATGATCGCGCTGGCGGCCGCGGACGCCGCGCGCCACGGCTCCGAGATCGACACGGCGGCGCGGGCCGTCGGCGTGGACGTGCCCGAACTCGAACGCTGGCTCGTGCGCATCCTCGAGGCGTGGTCGGCGGCGAACGGCACTGCGGAAGTCGAGCCCTGGGACTTCACCTACGCCGTGGCCGAAGGCAGTCGCCAGCTCTCGCAGCGCATCGCCCTCGCCGACCTGCGGCCGCTCAACGACCGCTACTACGCCGATCTCGGCGCGGACCTCGCGGCGCTCGGCGTGGTGTTCGATCTCGCGCCGCGGGCGGACAAGTCGTCGGTCGCCTACACGGATTTCCTGCGCCGCGGGCGCGCCGGCGCGACGGGCTGGCAGCGACCGCTCGCGCGCGTGGTCGCGACGTACACGCACGGCGGGCTCGGCGAGTTGAACGAGCTGGTCCACGAGAGTGGCCACGCGGTGCACGTGAGCGCGATCCACACGCGGCCGGCCTACATGGACTGGCCGGACGCGCTGTTCGACGAGGCGTTCGCCGACGTTTCCTCGTGGAGTGTCTACGAGCCGGCGTGGCAGCAGCGCTATCTCGGTGCGAGCATCCCCGAGTCGACGTCGCTGCGCGCGCTCTACGGCAACGTGATGCTCGATGTCGCCTGGGCGCTGTTCGAGCTGCGCATGCTGCGCGCGCCGGCCTCCGACCCGAACCTCGTCTGGACCGACATCACGCATCGCTATCTGCACATCGTCCCGCACCCCGAGTTGCCGTGGTGGGCCCTGCGCGTGCAGCTCGTGGAGTCGCCGGGTTACATGGTCAACTACGGCCTCGGCGCGGTGCTGACGGCCGACATGCGCCAGCGCGTCGCCGCGGCGATCGGTCCGTTCGATGCCGGCAACGCACGCTGGTACCCGTGGCTCTCCGAGCACCTGCTCGGCTACGGCAGCGAACGCGACACCGCGCAGCTGATGAGCGGCCTGCTCGGCCGGCCGGTGGCGCCGGAGGCGCTGCTCGCGCAGTTGCGACGCATCCGCCCGGACACGCCGTGAGCGCCGGCAGGAGTGAGCGGATGACACAGCGTCCACCCAACGTCCTCGTCGTGATGGTCGACCAGCTGACGCCGCGCATGCTCGGCTGCTACGGCAACGCGGCGGCGCGCGCTCCGCACATGGATCGGCTGGCAACCGAAGGCGTCGTGTTCGACGCCGCCTACACCAACAGCCCGCTGTGCACGCCGGCGCGCTACTGCCTGATGACCGGCCAGCTCCCGTCGTCGACGCGCGGCTACGACAACGCGGCGTACCTGCCGAGCACGGTGCCGACGCTGGCGCACTACCTGCGCGCCCGCGGTTATCGCACCGCGCTCGCGGGCAAGATGCACTTCGTCGGTCCCGATCAGCTGCACGGCTTCGAGGAGCGTCGCACCACCGACATCTATCCGGCCGACTTCGGCTGGACCCCCGACTGGCGCCACCCCGGCGAACGCATCGACTGGTGGTACCACAACATGGACAGCGTCACCGGCGCGGGCGTCGCCGAAGTGACCAACCAACTGCTGTTCGACGACGAGGTTGGGCATCAATCGGTGCGCGCCCTGCACGACCTCGCGCGCGCCGGGGACGGGCGCCCGTGGCTGCTGGTGGCGAGCTTCACGCATCCGCACGATCCGTACGTCACGCGCCAGCGCCATTGGGATCGCTACGCGGGCGTCGAGATCCCGATGCCCGAGGTTTCCGCCGCGGAGGTCGAGGCGGATCCACACACGTTGCGGCTGCGCACTGCCTGCGCGATGGAGCGCGCGACGATCACCGACGACGACGTGCGGCGCGCGCGCCGTGCCTATCTCGGCAATGTCTCGTACCTCGACGACTGGACCGGCACGCTGCTGGAGACGCTGCGCGCGCTGCGCGTGGCCGACGACACGGTCGTCGTGCTGCTCGGCGACCACGGCGACATGCTCGGCGAGCGCGGCCTCTGGTACAAGATGAATTTCTTCGAAGGCTCGGCGCGCATTCCGCTCGTCGTGCACGCGCCGAGTCGGTTCGCGCCCCGCCGCGTCGCGACCCCGGTGTCGCTGGTGGACGTGTTGCCCACGCTCCTCGATCTCGCCGGCGGCACAGCGGGGGACGCCGTCGAGCCGCTGGCCGGACGCTCGCTGCTGCCACTCTGCACGGGCGCCGAGTCGGGGGATCGCGCGGTCTACGGCGAATACCTGGCGGAGGGCGCCTGCGCGCCGATCGTGATGATCCGTCGCGGCACGCTCAAGTTCGTGCACTGCCCGGTGGATCCCGACCAGCTTTACGATCTCGCCGCCGACCCACAGGAGCGCGTGAACCTCGCGCGCGATCCGCAGCATGCTGCGCAAGTCGCCCGGTTCCGCGCGGAGGTGGCGGCGCGCTGGAACCTCGAGGCGCTGCACGCCGACGTGCTCGCCGACCAGGCGCGCCGGCGCTTCGTCTTCGACGCGCTGCGTCGTGGCACCTTCGCCCCGTGGGAGTACACGCCGCCACGCGACGGCGGCCACGAGTACATGCGCAACCACCTCGACCTCAACGACGTCGAGCGCAAGGCCCGCTGGCCGCGCTGAGTCCGCCGTGCCAGAACTGCCGGAAGTCGAGACCACCCGTCGGGGCATCGAGCGTGCGTTGCGCGGCCGGCGCATCGACGCGCTGGTGCTGCGCGAGCCGCGCCTGCGCTGGCCGGTCGACCGCCAGCTCGTGTCGCTGCTGCCGGGCCAGCGCATCGCGGCGGTGCGGCGGCGCGCCAAGTACCTGCTGATCGAACTCGAGCGCGGCACGCTCATCGCGCACCTGGGCATGTCGGGCAGCCTGCGCGTGCTGGCGCCGGACGCGCCCCTGCTCGCGCACGATCACTACGACCTGTGCCTCGACGACGGCCACTGCCTGCGCTTCAACGACCCGCGCCGCTTCGGCAGCCTGCTGTGGGCGACCGGCGACCCGGCCGATCACCCGCTGTTGCGCTCGCTCGGCCCCGAGCCGCTGGAGGCGGGCTTCGACGTCGACTACCTCGTTGCCGCGGCGCGCGGACGCAAGGTCGCGATCAAGCCGTTCCTGATGGACCAGAAGGTGGTGGTCGGCGTCGGCAACATCTACGCGAGCGAGGCGCTGTTCCGCGCGGGGATCCGGCCGGGCCGGGCCGCGGGCCGGGTGTCCCGGGCGCAACTCGCGGCGCTGGTCGAAGCGGTCCGGGCCGTGCTGGGGGACGCGATCCGCCTGGGCGGCACCACGTTGCGCGACTATGTGAACGCGGAGGGCACGCCGGGGTATTTCCGCCAGCAGCTCTATGTCTATGAGCGGGCGGGGGAACCCTGCCGCCGCTGCCGGACGCCGATCCGCCAGCGGGTGCAGGGCCAGCGCTCGACCTACTGGTGTCCCGCCTGCCAGACGTAACGGCTGGTTATGGGTCCAGACCCGTGTGCAATTGTGCGGACGTTCCCTTTGCGGCCCCCGGCGCGCCCGTCCCATAATCGGGAGCCATGGCCACCCCCTCGGCACCCTCCCGCATCCTGCTCGGCGTCACCGGCGGCATCGCCGCGTACAAGAGCGCCGACCTCGTCCGCCGGTTGAAGGAACGCGGCGCGGACGTCCAGGTCGTGATGACGGCGGGTGCGCGCCAGTTCGTCACGCCGCTGACGTTCCAGGCGCTGTCGGGTCGCCCCGTGCGCACCGACCTCTGGGACGAGGCCGCCGAGGCGGCGATGGGTCACATCGAGCTGGCCCGCTGGCCGGAGCGCATCCTCATTGCACCGGCCTCGGCCGACTTCCTCGCGCGCCTGGCCCACGGCCTCGCCGACGACCTGCTCGCCACGCTGTGCCTTGCGACCGACGTGCCAATCACCGTGGCGCCGGCCATGAATCGCCTGATGTGGGCCAACGCGGCGACGCAGGCGAACGTGCAGGTCTTGCGCTCGCGCGGCGTCACGCTGCTCGGCCCCGACACCGGCGAGCAGGCCTGCGGCGAGACGGGCCCCGGGCGCATGCTCGAGCCGGTCGAGCTGGCCGACGCCATCCTCGCGCCGCCGCCGGTGGCGGATGGCGCCCTGCGCGGACTCAAGGTCCTCGTCACGGCCGGTCCGACGCGCGAATGCATCGACCCCGTGCGGTTCATCACCAACCGCAGCTCCGGCAAGATGGGTTACGCCGTGGCGGAGGCCGCGCGCGACGCCGGTGCCGACGTCGTGGTCGTCAGCGGGCCGGTCAACGTGCCGACGCCGCGCGGCATCACGCGCGTCAACGTCGAGAGCGCCGAGCAGATGATGAACGCGGTCAACCAGCACCTCGCGGGCACGCACATCTTCATTGCGGCGGCGGCGGTGTCGGACTACCGGGCCACGCAGATCGCACCCGAAAAGATCAAGAAGACCAGCGACTCGATGGCGCTGGCGCTCACCCGCACGCCGGACATCCTCGCCACCGTGTCGGCGGGCACGCCGCGGCCGTTCGTGGTCGGGTTCGCGGCCGAGACGCAGAACGTCGAGCGCAACGCGCTCGCCAAGCTCGAAGGCAAGCGGCTCGACATGATCGCGGCCAACCAGGTCGGCGCAGGCCTCGCGTTCGACTGTGACGACAACGCCCTCACGGTCTACTGGCCTGACGGCAAGCGCGAACTGCCGCGCGCGCCGAAGGCCCGGCTCGCGGCCGATCTCGTCGCCGTGATCGCCGAACGCTATTCCGCCCGTGGCACGCGACCGGTGGCGGTCGTCGAGCGCACGGCCGCCCGCTGACACCGCTCCAGGAACCCGACATGAGCTCGACTGCGAAGCGCCCGCTGCAGGTGCGCATCCTCGACCCGCGCGTGGGACGCGAGTTCCCGCTGCCGCAGTACGCGACGCCGGGTTCGGCCGGCCTCGACCTGCGCGCCTGCCTCGATGCGGCCCTCACGCTCGAGCCCGGCCAGACGCAGCTCATACCGACGGGGCTGGCGATTCATCTCGACGACCCGGGCCTCGCCGCGGTGCTGCTGCCGCGCTCGGGCCTCGGGCACAAGCACGGCATCGTGCTCGGCAACCTGGTCGGCCTGATCGACTCGGACTACCAGGGACAGGTGATGGTGTCGTGCTGGAACCGCGGGAGCACGGCGTTCACGATCGAGCCGGGCGAGCGCATCGCGCAGATGGTGGTCGTGCCGGTGGCGCAGGTGGAATTCGAGATCGTCGAGGAATTCGACGCGAGCCACCGCGGCGCCGGCGGCTTCGGCAGCTCTGGCCGCGCCTGAGCGTCAGTGCGGCTGCACGCGCGCTTTCAGTTCCTGGAAGCGCGCGATGTCGGCGTCGAACTCGGCGCGCAGCTGCTGCTGCTCGGTCGTGTTCTTGGTGAGCTCCTGCTCGTACACCTGCAGTCCGTTCACGGTGTTGATCAGTTCCGCGGCGAGCTGCTGCGGCAACGGCGGCGCTTTGGGCTTGGTGCTGTACGGCCGGTAGCGCTGCACGTCCTGCATCAGCCGCGCCTCGCGCGCCCTCAGGTTGGTGATGTACTGGCGGGTCACCAGTGCCTGCTGCTCGAGCTGCTCGACGCGCTGGTCGCGCAGGCGCTCGATGTCCTCGACCGACACGTAGGTGGCGAGCAGCACGCGGTCGCGCTGCTGGGCGGCCTTGACTGCGTCGGCATCCGCCTGTTGCTGCTTGATCTGTTCCATCGACCGCTTGCCCGGGATGGTGCGGATGATGCGTCCGGTCTTGTCGAGCACGTCGACGTCGGCGTCCATGCACTCCGGCGGGATGGCCTGCCCCATGATCGATCGGCCTTGCTCGTCCTTGCAGCGGTAGGCCGCTTCGTCGGTCGGGCGGCCCGGCTTCTTCTTCTTCGTCGCGGCCTCGGTGGCCGGGGCCGCGGCCACGAGGATGGCGACGACGATGGCCAGCAGGGCGCGGACGATGATCGAGTGTCTGGGCATGGCGCGATTGTGCCCCCCGCGGCGTCCAGGCCGGCAGTCCGCTGGCCGGAATCGAGCCAGCTTTGTGAACTATGTCAAACCGGTGGGGAGTCTACACCCCGTAACGGTCCCGGTAAGCCCGGACCGCCGCCAGGGTCGCGGCCTCGCCGCGCGTCTCGAGGTGGGCCATCAGGTCGCGCAGCCGGATCACGCTCACCACCGGCAGGCCGAAGGTCTCCTCGACTTCCTGGACGGCCGACTTCTCGCCCTGGCCGCGCTCCTCGCGGTCGAGCGCGATCAGCACGCCCGCCGGCGTGGCGCCCTGCGCCCGGATGATCTCGACGGACTCCCGGATCGCGGTGCCGGCGGTGATCACGTCGTCCACGATCAGCACCCGGCCCTTGAGCGGCGCGCCGACGATGGTGCCGCCCTCGCCGTGGTCCTTGGCTTCCTTGCGGTTGAACGCGTACGGCAGGTTGCGGCCTTCGTGCTCGGCCAGCGCGGCCGCTGTCGTGGTCACGAGCGGGATGCCCTTGTAGGCCGGGCCGAACAGCATGTCGAACTCGAGTCCCGACAGCGATGCGGCGCGCGCATACGACCGGCCGAGCGAGGCGATGGCGTGGCCGGTGTTGAACAGTCCGGCGTTGAAGAAATACGGGCTCAGGCGACCGGACTTCAGCTTGAATTCGCCGAAGCGCAGCACGCCGAGTTCGAGGCAGAGCTGGATGAAATCGGGCTGGTGCATCCGCGTACTTTATACTGCGCCGCCATGCGCATCATCACCCTGAACGCCAACGGCATCCGCTCCGCGGCCCGCAAGGGCTTCTTCGACTGGATGGCGACGCAGGACGCCGACGTGGTCTGCATCCAGGAGACCAAGGCGCAGCGCGACCAGCTGGACGATCCGGTCTTCCACCCGAAGGGCTACCACTGTCATTACTTCGACGCCGAGAAGAAGGGCTACAGCGGCGTCGCCGTCTACTCGCGCGTCAAGCCGCAGGACGTGATCGTCGGCTACGGCTCGCGCGAGTTCGACGCGGAAGGGCGGTATCTCGAAGTGCAGCTGAAGGGCCTGAGCATCGTCTCGCTCTACCTGCCGTCGGGCTCGTCGAGCGAGGAGCGGCAGCAGGCCAAGTTCCGCTTCCTCGGCGAGTTCATGCCGTACCTGCGCGGGCTCAAGCGCAGGAAGCGCGACTACGTGCTGTGCGGCGACTGGAATATCGCTCACAAGGAAATCGACCTGAAGAACTGGCGGTCGAACCAGAAGAACAGCGGCTTCCTGCCCGAGGAGCGCGCCTGGCTCGACGAGCTGTTCGGCGAGGTGAGCTACGTCGACGCGTTCCGCGAGATCAATGCCGAGGCCGACCAGTACACGTGGTGGTCGAACCGCGGTCAGGCCTGGTCGAAAAACGTCGGGTGGCGCATCGACTACCAGGTGCTGTCGCCGAAGCTGCGCGGCAGCGTGCAGGGCGCGGCCATCTACAAGGCGCAGCGCTTCTCGGATCACGCGCCGCTCACGATCGACTACGACCTGTGAGCGCCGGAGCAGGGACGCAGACGACCTGGGTCGACGCCGTCAAGGACTACGGGCACCCGCGCGTGCTCGGCATGCTGTTCCTCGGCTTCTCCTCGGGCCTGCCGTTCCTGCTGGTGTTCTCCACGCTCTCCGCGTGGCTGCGCGAGGCCGGCATCGAGCGCGCCAGCATCGGCATGCTGTCGTGGGTGGGACTCATCTATACGTTCAAGTTCTTCTGGTCGCCGGTCGTCGACCGGCTCGAGCTGCCGGTGCTGCACCGGCTGCTCGGCCGCCGGCGCAGCTGGATGCTGGTCGCGCAGCTCGGCATCGCGATCGGGCTGCTCAACATGGCCCACCTGCACCCGCAGCAGGGGCATCTCGCGATCGTCGCCTGGCTCGCGCTGTTCGTGGCGTTCTCCTCGGCGACGCAGGACATCTCGGTGGACGCGTGGCGCATCGAGGCGGTGCCGCGATCCATGCAGGGCCTGATGGCCTCGGCCTACCAGCTCGGTTATCGCATCGGCCTGCTGGTCGCGGGCGCGGGCGCGCTGTGGGTGGCGGCCGATTTCGGCTGGGACACGGCGTATCGCATCATGGCCGGCTTCGCCTGCGTCGGCGTGCTCACCACGCTGCTGGTGCCCGAGCCCGATGTGCGCGAGCGCACCGTGGCCCTGCAGCAGGAGCGCCGCGTCGTCGACTGGCTCGCCCGCAACGCGCACCTGCCCGCGGCCACGCGCCGGATGGCCTCGTGGTTCATCGGCGCGGTGGTCTGTCCCTTCACGGATTTCTTCGAGCGCTACGGCGGGCGGGTCGCGCTGCTGATCCTCGCGTTCGTCGGCAGCTACCGCCTCGCCGACTTCAGCATGGGCGTGATGGCGAACCCGTTTTACATCGACATGGGGTTCTCGCTGAAGGAGATCGCGGCCATCGCGAAGGGCGTGGCCGTGGTGATGTCGCTCATCGGCGCGCTCGCCGGCGGCCTCGCGGTGGCGCGGCTCGGCTCGGTGCGCTCGCTGCTGCTCGGCAGCGTGATGGTGATCGCGGCCAACCTGCTGTTCGCGGCCTTCGCGCATTACGGCCAGCCGAACCTGTGGGGACTCGGGCTCGTCGTCGGCGCGGACAACCTCGCGATGGGCGTGGCGGGCACGGCGCTGGTGGCTTACCTCTCGAGTCTCACCAGCGCGAACTACACCGCGACGCAGTACGCGCTGTTCTCCTCGGCGTATGCGCTGCCGGGCAAGCTGCTGATGGGGGCCTCGGGCTTCGTGGTGGACGCGATCGATTACCCGGCCTTCTTCTGCTACACCGCGTCGCTCGGCCTGCCCGCGCTGGTGCTGCTGTTCTTCCTCGCGCCGCACGTGCGCGACAAGCAGGCCGACGACTGACGGAGGCCGCGGTGCAGGATCTCGATCTCGCGCGCGTGATCTGCCCCCTGCACGAGCTCGGCGACCCGGGCGCGAAGGGCTTCACGATGGGTGAGGGCGACTGGCCGCTGCGCGGGTTCGTGGTCCGTCGGGGGCAGACCGTGCGGGCCTACGTCAATCATTGTCCGCACGCGGGCTTCCCGCTCAATTTCGCGCCGGACCGGTTCCTCGCACCGGGCGCGCCGCTGATCCTGTGCCACATGCACGGCGCCGTGTTCGAGATCGAGAACGGGGAATGCGTGTCCGGCCCCTGCGAAGGGCTCGCGCTGCGTGCGTTGCCGGTGAAGGTGACGGGCGGCTACGTGATGCTCGACGACGACGTGCCGCTCGCCGAGCCGCCGGACCTGTGAAGGCGGCGCGGCCCGGCCGCGCCACGGTTCAGAACTCGTCGGCCTCGGGCAGTTCGATCTCGGCGAACCCGCCGACTTCGCCGCGGTCCACGAACGCCATGGCATCGCCGCGGCCGACGCCGCTCGACGGATCGCGCTCGTATTCGTTCTCCGTGTCTTCGGTGTCGACGTCCACGGAGCCCGTCCAGTCCTCGGGTGCTTCGGTCGCGCGGATTTCCTCCTCGCGCCATTCGTCGAGGTCGAGTTCCTCGACCGTGCCGTCGAAATACTGGATCTCGATCGTGCGGTCCTCGCGGTCGAAGGCGACGACCTCGAAGGCCTCGCCGCCCGGGCGCTCGTACCACATCCCGATGACAGGTTGCGGGTTCACCATTGCACTGTCCTCGCGTCGTCCGTGCCGCTGGTATCCTTGCCGTCCCTGGATTCTGTTGTAGACCCCTCGCCGGGCGACTTCAAGTAGCGGAATCTCCGAACGCGCCATGTTGGATGAACTGGTCAAATTCTTCGTCGTCCTCCTGGTCGTGATCGAGCCGCTCTCGCTGCTGCCGATCCTGGCCGGACTCACCGACGGGGCCGACGACGCCTACCGCCGGCGCATGTCGGTGAAATCCGTCGGTATTTCGGCGATCGTGTGCCTGGTGTTCGCGGCCTGCGGCGGACTGCTGCTGCGCCTGCTCGGCATCAGCGTCGATGCGTTCAAGGTGGGCGGCGGGATCCTCCTGTTCATCCTCGCGATCGAGATGGTGTATGCGCGGCCCTCGGGCGCGCGCTCGATCACGCCCGGCGAGGATGCGGCGGCGCATCATCGTGGCGACATCTCCGTGTTCCCGCTGGCGTTCCCGCTCATCGCCGGGCCCGGCGCGCTCGCGACCATCCTGCTCGCGTTCGGCGGCGTGCCGCTCGGCTCGGTGCAGTTCTTCGCGCAGGTGGCGGTGATCCTCGTCGTGCTCGGCATCAACCTCGTGCTGATGCTGATGACGGGTCCCGTGATGCGGATCATCGGCGAGACGGGCGGCAACGTCATGGGACGGTTGCTCGGCGTGCTGCTCGCCGCGCTCGCCTCGCAGTTCGTCATGGACGGCGTGCGCGGCGCCCTCGACCTCGGAAAATAGGGGACATTCCTCGTTTTCCGGGTTCGGCGAAAAAGAGGAATGTCCCCTATTTTCGGAAGGCGAGGTCCCAGGTGCCGTGGCCGAGGCGGTGGCCGCGACGCTCGAACTTGGTGACGGGTCGGCTCTCGGGGCGCGCCACGTAGTCACCGCTCGCTGACTCGTTGCGCAGCGCCGTGCACTGCGACGCCACCGCGAGCATGTGCTCCGCGTAGTTCTGCCAGTCGGTCGCCATGCGGAAGACGCCGCCGGCGACGAGCTTGCGCGCGACCAGTTCGACGAACGCCGGCTGCACGATGCGGCGCTTGTGGTGGCGCTTCTTGTGCCACGGATCGGGGAAGTAGAGCAGCACCTCGTCGAGCGACCCGTCGGGCACGCGCCGCTCGAGCACCTCGACGGCGTCGCGGCAGATCGCGCGCACGTTCGTGAGCGACTCGGCCTCGCAGCGCAGCATCAGGTGGCCGATGCCGGGCCGGTGCACCTCGATGCCGAGGTAGTCGCGCCCGGGATGCGCGGCGGCGAGCGCGACCAGCGACTCGCCGTCGCCGAAGCCGATTTCGAGCGTGCGCGGCGCGTGGCGACCGAACAGCGCGTCGAGGTCGAGCGGCTCGTCACCGTCCGGCACGCCCATGCGCGGCCACAACTCCGACCACGCGCGCTCCTGCGCGACGGTCATGCGCCCGGCCCGCACGACGAAGCTGCGGATGCCGCGGCGCGGTCGTCCGTCGGGCGTCGTCGTGGCGCCCGTTTCGTCGGCGGTCTCGTCGGGCACGGGATTCATGCGGCTGCGTGGCGGGGCAAACCCTCATTCTACGGCGCGTCGCCTGGGCGCGCTGTGCAAACCGCCAATCGCGAAGCAAGTGAAGCTCCACGCGCAGCCAATTCACGCCAAGCGAGCGTGCGTTCGGGGTTCCGGGTCGTTCCGGAAGGCCGTGCGCCGCATGGACGCGGCGCCCGGAGCCCCCAGGGACGGGTTTACGGCGTCCTTCCGGAACGACCCGGAACCCCGGACTGCCGCTCGCTGGCATCGTTGGCGTCGCGCTGCAGTCTGCGGCGTTCGCGTTTGGCGGTTTGCGCAGCGCGACCAGACGACGCGCCGTAGAATGAGCGTTTGCCCCGCCACGCAGCCGCATGAATCCCGTGCCCGACGAGACCGACGACGACGCGGGCGTCACGACGACGCCCGACGGACGACCGCGCCGCGGCATCCGCAGCTTCGTCGTGCGGGCCGGGCGCATGACCGTCGCGCAGGAGCGCGCGTGGTCGGAATTGTGGCCGCGCATGGGCGTGCCGGACGGTGACGAGCCGCTGGATCTCGACGCTGTGTTCGGTCGCCATGCGCCGCGCACGCTCGAGATCGGCTTCGGCAACGGCGAATCGCTGGTCGCGCTCGCCGCCGCGCATCC
>JBGAHO010000090.1:0-8923 GCA_044226195.1 Steroidobacteraceae bacterium | reverse complement strand
TGCTGCACGACTGACATTTTCGGTCGCCTTGTTCTAGGTCTGCTTTCGACCCAATCCTGCCGTTCGACGTCGTGAAACTTCTTGCTCGTATTGGGTGAGTTCGGCGCGCAGATCGGCCTCAATCACCTGCGGTTCAACAACCACGCCCCGTTCGCGCCCTTCCTCAACTGGGAACACCGCGATCCTGCGACAGTCCTTACGGAAGTTCGGTAGCCATTCGTCGAGCCAACGTTGCACCGGGATAGGTTCGGCCCTGCAACCTTCGAAATCGCCCGTCGCGTAGGCGGTAGCGTAGCGTTCGTGCGGCCAGACCGGCACGCACTCATTTCCTTGGTCGTCGGCGACAAGCCGCCAACCACCGTCATCGCGCAAGGACCAAACCTCCTGCCAATCAGCAACCTGGCGGATGAAGTGATCGTAACGCTCGGTCGCAGGTAACCCGGACACGGCGCGAAACTGGTGGTCGTTGATGACTCGCCTACCCATACTTCTTCAAGGTGCTCGACCGACCGGAAATGGCCGATTCCAGCCATCCAACTCCGTTATCTTCTAACGCATCCAAAGTCCGGCCGCTACCCATCGACGCGCGCACACCCTAATCAGGCGCGCCGCTCCCCATCGTCTCTGCCAGAATCCCCCCACCGAACGTCCTGGACCCGTCCATGCCGCGCATCGCCGCCCGCCTGCTCGCCCTTCTCACGATCCTGGGCGCGGCATCCGCCGGCGCGGATCCTCTCCCGGCCCCGTGGCTGCCGAAGGACCCGGGCAACGCTACCTGCAAGGCCGACGCCAGCGGCGCGCAACTCGCCAACGACGCGCCCGCCTGCTCGCCCTTCTCACGATCCTGGGCGCGGCATCCGCCGGCGCGGATCCTCTCCCGGCCCCGTGGCTGCCGAAGGACCCGGGCAACGCTACCTGCAAGGCCGACGCCAGCGGCGCGCAACTCGCCAACGACGCCATCGAGTTCGCCGTCACGATCCAGGACGGCGCCCTGCGCCCCACCCGCCTAGGCAACGGCTTCGACGGTCGAGTGCAGGCGCTCGGCGGCGATCTCTTCGGCGTCACGCTGCGCAAGGACCGGGTCAAGCGCCCCGCACACGAGTTCCGCATGGACGGCACGCTTGCCTGCAGCACCCTCACCGGCACGCCAGGCACCGCCCGCGCGGCCGACCGACGCGGCGGGCAGGCGCTCGACGCAACTCTCGTCGACACCATCACGGGCCTGCGCGCGACGTGGCGAGCCTCGCTGCGCGACGGGAGCAACTACGTCCGCCAGGAGATCACCTTCGTCGCGCCGTCCGAGCTCGACCTGCATTCCGTGTCGCTGCTCGAGTTCGAGCTGCCGACGGCGCACGTGCTCGGCACGGTGAGCGGATCGCCGGTCGTCACCGACGACGCCTTCTACGGCTTCGAGCACCCGATGGCCGATGCGCGAGTGATCGGCGGCCACGCCAGCATGTTCCTGCGCCGCGCCCTGCCACTGCGCGCCAACATTCCGGTTACTTACTCCGCCGTATTCGGCGTCACCCCGCCCGGCCAGTTGCGCCGCGGCTTCCAGGCCTACCTCGAGAACGAGCGCGCGGCGCCGTTCCGCACCTTCCTGCACTACAACTCGTGGTACGACATCGGCTACTTCACGCCGTACACCGAGGCCGAGGCGCTCGGCGTCGTGAAGTCCTACGGCGAGCATCTCGTGCGCCAGCGCGGCGTGAAGATGGACTCCTTCCTGTTCGACGACGGCTGGGACGACACCTCGAAGCTCTGGCAGTTCAGCAAGGACTTCCCGCAGGGCTTCGGTCCGCTGCACGACGCCACCGCGCAGATCGGCGCCGGACCGGGGATGTGGCTCTCACCGTGGGGCGGCTACGGCCCGCCGCGCGCTGCGCGACTCGCCACGGCGAAGGCGACGGGCTATGAAGTCGACGACCAGGGCCTCGCGCTCTCGGGACCGAAGTACTACGCGCTGTTCCACGCCACGACGACCGATCTCGTGCGTCGCTACGGCATCAACCAGTTCAAGCTCGACGGCACCGGCAGCCCGGACAAGGTGACGCCCGGCAGCGAGTTCGACAGCGACTTTGCCGCAGCCATTGCGCTGATCCACGACCTGCGCGCAATCCAGCCCAACCTGTTCATCAATCTCACGACCGGCACGTGGCCGTCGCCGTTCTGGCTGCTCACGGCCGATTCGATCTGGCGCGGCGGCGAGGACCACTCGTTCGCCGGCGTGGGCACGGACCGCCAGCGCTGGATCACCTACCGCGATGCGGACACCTACGGCGGCGTGGTGCGCGTCGGCCCGCTCTACCCGCTCAATTCACTGATGCTCCACGGCATCATCTATGCCCGCAAGGCGCAGGGCCTCGACCGCGACCCGCACGACGACTTCAAGGACGAGGTGCGCTCGTACTTCGCGACGGGCACCGGGCTGCAGGAGATGTACGTCTCGCCGGACCTGCTCACCGAGGCAAACTGGGACGAACTCGCCGACGCGGCGAACTGGGCCCGCGCCCATGCCGAGGTGCTGCGCGACAGCCACTGGATCGGCGGCGATCCGGCGCGTGGCGACGTCTACGGCTGGGCGGCGTGGGCTCCGGGCCGCGGCACGCTCGCGCTGCGCAACCCGACCGACCAGGCGCGCACGTTCTTTGTCGACATCGGTGCCGCACTCGAACTGCCCGCCGGCGAGCCCCGCGCGTGGCAGGCTCGTCCCGCCTTCGCGCCGGGCACGGCCGAACGCTGGCAGGCGGGACGCGTCGCGCGCGTGGCGCTGCGTCCGTTCGAAGTGAGGGTCTGGGAGCTGGCGGCGGCGCGCTGACCGCCCGGCGTCCCGGGCAGGCAAGAGGCCTGCCCGGGAGCCGTGGACGAACGTCCGGTCAGAAGTCCTGCGAGAAACGCAGGCCGACCGTGGTCGGGCGACGGCGGACGCCGTACGGCTGGCCGCCGCAGACGTCGGTCGTGCACTGGGTGTTGATGGCGAGCGGAGCGTCCTCGTTGGTGAGGTTCTCGATGTACAGCTCGAGCGTGTACGACTCCTGCTCGATGCCGAACGCCACGTTCAACACCGTGGCCGCCGGGATCTCGCCGACGATCTTGTTGACGTCCGGGCGGATGTCCGACGGACGGCTGGTCTCGTACGCGATCGCACCCTGGAAGTACGGCTTGAAGTCGCCCATCTCCCAGTCGTAGCGGCCGACGACGTTCGCCTTGAACTTCGGCGTGATCGGCAGCGGGCTGCCCTTCGGCGCGAGGATCTCGGTGATGTTGCCGTTCGAATCGTAGTTCGCGTACGGGTCCTGCAGCTCCGAGTCGTAATACGCCGCGGCGCCCGACAGGCGCAGGTTGTCCGTCGCCTGCCACAGCAACTGCATCTCGGTGCCGAGCACGTCCGCGGTCGGCCCGTTCGCCACCTGCGTGATGCCGTTGCCGCCGAGGAAGGAGATCTGGAAGTCCTTCCACTGCTCGTAGAACACCGCGCCGTTGAACTGCAGCGAGTTGCCCATCCACGCGGTCTTCCAGCCGGCTTCCCAGTTGGTGAGGAAGTCGGACTTGAAGTTGCCGGCGAACGGGTTGCGGTTGATGCCGCCGGGCCGGTAGCCCTCGGACCACGTGGCGTACAGCAGCACGTCGCTGTTGAGCTTGTAGTTCACGTTCACGCGGCCGACGTGCTCGTGCTCCTTGATGCCCTTGTCGACGTTGAGGCAGGGCGCGTCCTTGTAGTCCTTCTGGCCGTTCGGGAACAGGTTGCAGCGGTTTTCGCCGTTGCTCGACCAGCCCATCTCGGTGAAGCCGAGGCCGAAGCCGAAGAAGCCCTTCACCGTCACCTCGGGCTCGAAGTAACGCAGACCGGCCGTCAGCTCGATCTTGTCCGTGAGGTCGAAGCTCAGGCTGCCGAAGATGGCCTTGTCGGTGTCGACGCGGTCCATGCTGTTCAGGTAGACGACGTCGGGGAAGCGCTGGCTGTTCGGCTCGTCGCGGTTCATCTGCATCTGCAGGCCGAGCCCCGCCACCTCGAACGACTGGTGGAAGTCGTGCTTCTGCTGCTGGTAGAACAGGCCGAGCATGCCGCGCACGCGCTTGTCCGTCGGCGAGCTGATGCGCAGCTCGTGGCTCTGCTTGTTGTAGCCGTCGTCGTTGCGGTAGCGCGCGACCGGCGGGATCGGGTCGCCGTTGTTGTCGAAGTGCAGGCTCGAGAAGTAGCCCGTCGTGTACAGCGTGTCGTACCAGTACGAGTAGTCCGCGTAATCGAACGACGCGTCGACCTGGCGGTCGAGGTAGTTGCCCGAGTACACCATGTCGAAGTTGCCGATCTTGCCTTCGATGGTGAGGCCGAGCTGGTACCACTTGTCGTTCGAGTACTCCGGCTTGAAGTGCACGACCGACTGGTTGCCGCCCGAGAGGACGTTGTTCAGGTCGTCGGCCCACGAGCCGTCGCCTTCCTGCTTCTGGGTCTGCACGGTCGGCGTGATCGACCAGTTGTCGCCCAGGTTGACCTTCAGCGCCGCGCGGGCACCGTAGGTGTCGGAGGTGTTGTAGTTCTTCTTCGCGAACTTGGCATTGTTGATCGTGATGTCGTCGGCGGCACAGCCGGCCGAGCCGGGCGGGCCGCAGTACGACGACGATTCCGGATTGTGGTCCTCGTTCGCCGGGAACGTGCGCGAGCCCTTGACGTTGTCGATCCAGCCCGCGGTGTGATCGAGCCAGCCGACGAGGCGGATGGCCGCCGTGTCGCCGAGCGGCAGGTTTACGAAGCCCTCGGCCGTGTAACCCATGTCCGAGCCGTCGACCATGTTGCCTTCGAGGTTGTAGCCCGCCTCGAACTTCGACGGATCCGGCTTGCGCGTGATGATGCGGATCGTGCCCGCCTGCGAGCTCGCGCCGTACAGCGTGCCCTGCGGGCCCGACAGCGCTTCGACGCGCTCGATGTCGTACATGTGGACGTCGAGGTTGCCCTGCACCGTGGTAATGGGCTGTTCGTCGAGGTACATGCCGACGCTCGGCTGCGACGTGGTCGCCTGGCCGTCGGCGCCGGTCGCGATGCCGCGCATGTAGACGAGCGAGAAGCCCGAGCCCGCGCCCATCGACGGCTGCGAGACGACCGACGGCAGCATCTGCACGTAGTCGTTGAAGTTCTTGACGTTCAGTTCCTTCAGCGTCTCGTTGCCGAGCGCCTGGATGCTGATCGGCACGTCCTGCAGGTTCTCGCTGCGCTTCTGCGCGGTGACGATGATTTCCTCGAGGCCGTGCGATTCCTGCGCGTACACGGCAGGACAGGCCAGCAGGATGGCCGCCGCAATGGGCGACCGTGGCATCCGACGCGGGATGCGGGCGGGCTTCGACCGTCGCATTACTTTTTCTCCCCTCAGGCGATTGAATGGTTGGTGCGAACAGGCAACAACGCTTCCTGGCCCCCGAAGCGTTGTCCGCTCACACTGACCCGAACAATAACCGAGCCGGGCCGCAACGGGAAATGCAAATCAGAATGGAGGCGGATCCGGGTAGTGCTCCAGCACCGGGCCGAGGGCCTCCTTGAGCGGCCCGAGCCAGTTGTCGTATTGGCGCCACTGATCGACGCCTTCCCGGTAGATGGGCCGGCGCACCTGCTCGGCGCTGGCGGTGCGGACCGGCCGCTGGTTCTCGAAAAAGCGCAGGCAGGCCGGGTCGAACGGCAGGCCGCAGTAGTCCAGCAGGCGGCGGACCTCGGCCTCGGTGTCGTCGACCACCCGCTCGTAGATCACCCGTAGCACCCGGCCGGGCAGCACCGCGTCGAAATGGGCCATCAACTCGACGTAGTCGCGGTAGAACCGCCCCATGTCGACCAGCCCGTAGCTGAAGTTCTGGCCGCGGGCGTAGTACTGCTTGAAGTTCGAGAAGCAGCAGCCGAGCGGGTGGCGGCGGGCGTCGATGATGCGCGCGTTCGGCAGGATCAGGTGGATCAGGCCGACGTGCAGGAAGTTGTTCGGCATCTTGTCGATGAAGAACGGCCGGTCCGTCTTGCGGTAGATGCGCGTGCGCTCGAGATACTGCTCGCCCAGCGCCCGCAGTTCGGCCGGGGACTTGGCCGCCAGCGCCTCGGTGTAGGACGCAATGTCCGGGTGCCCGGACTCCGCGCGCAAGTCCTTGGCCATGCTGATGATCTCGGGCAGCTCGGTGGTGCCCTCGACCTGCGGGTGACTGGCCAGGATCTGCTCGAGCAGGGTCGAGCCCGCCCGCGGCATGCCGACGATGAAGATCGGATCGGGGGCCGGGCAGCCCGCCCCGGTCCGCTGCGCGAAGAACTCCCGCGTGAACACCCCCTGCAGGCGTCGGGCCCGCGCGGTGTTCATGTCCGCGTCGTAGCGATTGCCCTGCCGGTGCAGCTCGTTGCCCTTGGCGTAGTGCTCGAACGAGCGGGCGGCGTCCCCGCGGTCCTCGTAGGCCTTGCCGAGCGCGAAGTGAAACTGCAGCCGGTGTTCCTGGGCGACGTCCGGCAAGGCCAGCTGCGCATGCATGGCGGCCAGGTCGGCGTCCGTGAACTGGAAGGTCTTGAGGTTGGCGAGGCTCCAGTACGCCTCGCCGAGCGCCGGCTCGCAGGCGATGCTGCGGCGGTAGGCCGCGACGCACTCGGCGTTGCGGCCCTCGGTCTTGAGCACGTGCCCGTAGCTCAGCCACACCTTGGCGTGCGTCGGGTATTCCTTCAGCAGCTGCGCATAGGCGCGGCTCGAGCGCTCGTACTCCCCCACCCGGCTCAGCAGCACGGCCTGCAGGTTCCGGTAGCTCGGGCTGCGCGGGTCGACGGCGAGCAGTTGCTCGATCTCGCGCAGCGCGCCTTCCGCATCATTGCGGCGGTGCAGCAGGACCGCGTAGTTGTAGCGCGCTGCAGCAAAGCTCGGCGCCAGCTCGAGACAGCGCTCCAGCAGGTGCCCGGCGTCGTCGAGCCGGCCGTAGCGCATGGCCACCTCGGCCAGCATGCGGATCGCCGGCACGTCGGTCGGCGTGTCGCGCAGGTGGTTCTTGAGCAGGCGCTCGGCGACCGCGATGTCGTTGGCCAGCATCGCGGCGGCCGCCTGCTGCAGCACCGGACTCTTCGACGAGCATTGCACGTGCCGCGCATAGGCCGTGTCGCTGCCGGTCGTGTCCCCCGTAGCGAGCAGGTGATCGGCGAGGATGCGCCACGCATCGGGATGGTCCGGGCGCAGCTCGACGGTCTTGCGCAGCGCGCGGAGGGCCTCGTCACCGCGTCCGAGCCGGGACAGCGCCAGCCCCGCCTCGAAATGCGCGGCCGGCCAGCGCGGCTGGGCCTCCAGCACCGGCTCGATCAGTGCGACGGCCGCACCCGCGTCGCCGAGGCGTCGTCGCGCCGACGCGAGCAGCAGCAGCGCCGGCGGATGCCCCGGCACGGCCTTGAGAATCTCCTGCGCCTGCTCGGCCGCGAGGTCGGGGTCGGTCTCGAGCAGGCCGACCGCGTTGCTCATCGCGGCGGCCAGTGTGCCGGTCGGTTCGGAAGCTGCGCTCATCGCCGGATTCTAGGGGAGGCCCCTGCAACGGCACTAGCGCGGGCTGCCCGGCGAGCCGTGATCACGCACAATGGCGCCATGACACCCCACATCACCCTGCTCGACGGTGCCATGGGCACCGAACTGCGCGCCCGCGGCGCCTCCGTCCCCGATTACCGCAGTTCGGCGTGGTCCGCGCTCGCGCTGGTGCACGACCCGGACACCGTGCGGCAGGTTCACGCCGACTACATCGCCGCCGGCGCGGACGTGATCACGGCGAACAACTACGCCGTCGTCCCGACCTTGCTGGCCCGGGTCGGCATGGAAGACCGCGTCGAGGAACTCACCCGGCTCGCGTGCCGCCTGGCGCGCGACGCCCGGACCGTCTCGGGGCGCGCCGACGTGCTGGTCGCGGGCTCGTTGCCCCCGCTCGACACCACGTACGAAGCCGACCGGGTCGGCAGCGAGGACGCGCTGTACGCGACCTACCTGCGCATCGCCCGCACGCTCGTCGGCGAGGTCGATCTCGCGATGGCCGAGACCCTGACCACCGTGCGCGAGGCCGTGGCCGCGGCGCGTGCGGCCGCCGATTGCGGGTTGCGGGTCCGCGTCTCGTGGAACCTGGCGCTCGACGCGCCCCGCCTGCGCGGCGGCGAATCGCTCGAGGACGCGGTGCGCGCGCTCGAAGGCCTGCCGGTCGACGGTTACCAGGTGAACTGCGTGCCGACCGGTCTCGTGCCCGAGGCCATCACGCGCATGCGCGCATGCACGTCGCGCACGCTCGGGGCCTATGCGAACAGCTGCGAGCACGCGCCCGACCAGAAGACGCTCGACACCTGCCAGGTCCCGGTACTGACGCCGGCGCAGTACGTGGCCGCCACCGAAAAGTGGGTGGCCGCGGGCGCCACCTGGCTCGGCGGCTGCTGCGACACTTCGCCGCCCTACATCGCGGCGCTGGCGCAGCGCTGGAAGCTCAGCTGACGAAACGCGCCGGCCGGTACGGCGCCATCAGGTCGACCTGCGCGCCGTCGAGCAGTTCGAGAGCCGCGAGCTCGCCGATCAGCGGCGCGAGTGTCACGCCGCTGTGCGTGACCGTGACGTACACCCGCGAATCCGCGCCGACGTAGCCGAGGATCGGGTAGCCGTCCTGCGGCATCGGCCGCCAGCACAGCGAGACGCTCTCGATCGGCGCGTCCGCCAGCGACGGCAGATACCGCGCGGCCTGGCCGCGGATGCGCTCGCCGTGCTTGGCCGACAGGGATTCGCGCGGGAAATCGAGCGGGTGATCCTCCAGCAGGCGATGCGGACGCGTGTGCGGCGGATCGTAGTCGTCGCCGAGCACGTAGCGGCCATCGGCCTGCTGGTGGAAGTGCGAGTCCTCGGTGTTGTAGACGCCCCGCAGCTGCAGCGGTTGCGGCGTCGTGCGCACGACCAGGCCCGGCGCCGAC
>JBGAHO010000089.1:0-8984 GCA_044226195.1 Steroidobacteraceae bacterium | reverse complement strand
CGCGAGGCTGTAGATGTAGGGACGCAGGCGGGCGCGACCGGGATAGACCGACTGGCGGTCGCCGAGGAAGGCGACCGCGAACAGCACCAGCAGGTACGCGATGGCGATGAACGAGAGCAGCAGGCCGGACACCATCGCCGCACTCTAGGGACTGGTCTCGGTCGACCACAAGGGCGCCGGCGTTGCCGCGCCTATTGCGCTGCAACACAATTTGACGCGGCGCCTGCGGGGATTACGCATGGACCGGCGTCGGTCGTGCCCGATAGAACTACGCGCCATGCGCAAGCACACGGATCGTCGCCTCCACGCACGCATCAATCGTATCGACCCGCGCCTCTGCGAAGAGGCGGGCAGCGGCACCGTCCGCTCGTCCGCCCGCCGGGTCTCGTAGGACTCCACCATGACCGACTCCCTGCACGGCCGCGACGGCGGCCGCATCGCCCCGTCGTATCAGGAATACCTCGATCACGACTCCATCCCCGTGCCGCGCGTGCTGCGCGAGCAGTCGGTGCGCGACTTCGGCGCCGCGCCGCTCGACACCAGCCGCTACACGTCGCAGGGCTTCTTCGAACTCGAGGCGGAGCGGCTGTGGCCGCGCGTCTGGCAGATGGTGTGCCGCGAGGAGGAGATCGCCGAGCCGGGGCAGACCTGCGTCTACGACGTCGCGGGCCGCTCGTTCCTGGTGACGCGCTGCGACGACGGCACGATCAAGGCCTTCCGCAACTCGTGCCTGCACCGCGGGCGCAAGCTCATGGCGGCGGACGGTCGTGTCGAGAATTTCCGCTGCCCGTTCCACGGCTTCACCTGGGACCTGCGCGGCTGCGTGCACTCGATTCCCTGTCGCTGGGATTTCGCGCACCTTAGTGACGAGCAGCTGCGCCTGCCCGAAGCGCGGACCGGCACCTGGGGCGGCTTCGTGTTCGTCAATCCCGACCTGAAGTCGATGCCCCTCGAGCGCTACCTCGAGGTGCTGCCCGAGCACTTCAAGCGCTGGCGGCTCGAGGACTGCTGGAAGGCCGCCCACGTCGCCCGCGTGATCCGCTGCAACTGGAAGATCGCGATGGAGGCGTTCATGGAGACGTACCACGTCTTCGCGACGCACCCGCGCGTGCAGCCGGTGGTGGCCGACACGAACTCCCAGTACGACGTCTACGGCGATCACGTCAATCGCAACCTCGTGGCGCTGGCCGCGCCGAGTCCGTACTTCGCGCGCGACTCGATCAGCGACGAACAGCTCATCGACGGCGTGGTCGAACTGCTCGGCCGCAAGCACAGCGAGGCGGCGCGCGACTTCCCGGCCGGCGCAAAGTCGGCGCGCCAGGCGCTCGGGGCGGCGAACCGCCACAAGTTCGCCGAGGCCTTCGGCGGCGACTACTCGACCGTGACCGACGCCGAGACACTCGATGCCATCGTCTACAACGTATTTCCCAATTTCTCGCCGTGGGGCGGCTTCGCGCCGAACATCGTCTATCGCTGGCGGCCGCACGGGCGCGAGGTGGGCGCCTGCGTCATGGACGTGATGATCCTGAAGCGCCTCGCCGCGGGTGCGCCCCGCCCGCCGGCGGTGCCGATGCGCTGGCTGCGCGAGGACGAGGCCTGGTCGAGCGCGCCGGAGCTGCGCACGCTCGGCACGCTGCTCGACGAGGACATGGCGCACCTGCCGCTCGTGCAGGAAGGACTGCTGGCCTCCGGCACCGGGCAGGTGCAGCTCGGCAACTACCAGGAGATGCGCATCCGGCACTTCCACCGGACGCTCGACAAGTACCTGCAGTCGTGAATCAGGTTTTCGGCGGGCCCGGGAAGAACGCGTTCGTGCGCCGCACGTAGTCCGCGTACTCCGGCCGGCGCTTGCCGATGTCCCGCTCGAGCAGGCGCACGCCCGAGACCTTGAGCAGCAGGTACGACATCAGCAGCGGGCCCGGCACGCTCCACCACGCGCCCGCGGCGAGCGCGATGGCGTAGAACCCCCACCACACGCAGAAGTCGCCGAAATAGTTCGGATGGCGCGTGTAACGCCAAAGCCCGCGGTCCATCACCTTGCCCGCATTGGCTGGATCGCGCTTGAACCGCGCGAGCTGCCAGTCGCCGCCCGCCTCGAAGACCAGCCCGACCACACACAGCGCGGCACCGGCGATGTCGAGGATGCCGAGCGGTCCCGGCACCGCGACGGCGCCGACCAGCGGCAGCGAGATGATCCACGCCAGCACCGCCTGCAGAGCGAACACGAGGTAGAGGCTCTTGAAGGCGAAGTTCGGTTCGTTGCGGCGGCGGATGGCCTGGTAACGCCGGTCCTCCTCGTGGCCGAGGTTGCGCCACGACAGGTACAGCGCGAGGCGCAGCCCCCACGCCGTTACCAGCGCGAGCAGCAGCGTGACGCGCGGCCCCGGCAGGCCGACGACGTGCGCATAGGTCCACGCGCCGAACACGAACAGCAGCGACCACAGCGAATCGACGATCGTCACGTTGCGCTGCAGGACGCTCACGATCCACGTGAGCGCCGCGGCGGCCAGCATCACGGCCAGCCCGCTCAGCCAGGCGTCGAAGTGCATGACAGGTATATCCCCGGATCTCGCCCCCAGGCGGGACCGGCACCATAGCATCCGGAGAACGACGACAGACAGGGGGATGCCATGACACCGACCGCCCAGGCCGCACTCGGCCAACTGCGCGACCCGCATCTGTTCGCGTGGCACGTGCCGTTCTTCCTGCTGGTCCTGATGTACCTGTACGCGACCGAGATCGGGGCCGGGCGCTGGGACCGCGTGGCCGCGGGCCTCGCGCTGTGGCTCGCCGACTGGATCAACGAGATCGTGAACTCCTTCGTCCTGCACTGGACCGGCGTGCATGCGCTGTGGATCGAGACGGGTCCCACCGCTTTCCAGTTGCTGGTGGGCCTCAACATCGAGACCTCGATGCTGTTCCTGGTCTTCGGGCTCGTGTATTCGCGCCTGCTGCCGGCCGATCGCGGGGCGCGGGTCGTCGGCATGAACGCGCGCTGGTTCTGGGCGCTCAACCTGTCCCTGTTCGCGGTCGTCACCGAGATCGTGCTGAACGCCTGGGGCGTGCTCAACTGGCACTGGGCCTTCTGGGACGTGCCTTTCGGCCTGCCGCTGATCTTCGTGTTCGGCTACCTCTGGTTCTTCCTCGCCGCCGCTCGTGCCCACGATGCGCCGACGCCGGCCGCCCGCTGGGGTTTCGTCGGCCTGCTCGCAGCCGTCGCACTCGGGCTCGGCGGGGTGGGCGCTGCGCTCGGCTGGCTCTGACGGATCAGCCGGCGAGGAGGGCGGCGAGGGTCGAGTCCTCGATGTTGCCGCCAGACAGCACGACCGCGACGGTGCGATCGCGCACCTCGAGCTTGCCGCACAGCACGCTCGCCAGCGCTACGGCGCCGCCCGGCTCGACCACGAGCTTCAGCACGCGGGCGGCATAGGCGATTGCCGCGCGCACCTCGTCGTCCGTCACGACGCAGCCGCCGGCGAGGCGCCGCGCATTGATCGCAAAGGTGAGTTCGCCCGGCTCCGGGGCGAGCAGGGCGTCGCAGATCGACTGCGCACCCGGCGCATTGCGCACGCGATGGCCGGCGGCCAGCGAGCGGGCGTGATCGTCGAATCCGGCGGGTTCCGCGCACCAGATGCGCGTGCCGGGCGACAGGCCGCTCACCGCGAGCGCGATGCCCGCCACGAGTCCGCCGCCGCTGCAGCACGCGATCACGTCGTCGAGCGTCAGGCCCAGCGCGCGCGACTGCTCGACGATTTCGAGTCCCGCGGTGCCCTGGCCCGCGATGACGTGCGGGTCGTCGAACGAGGGCACCAGCACCGCACCGCGTTCCTTCGCCAGGCGGGCGGCGATTTCCTCGCGGCTCTCGCGCAGGCGGTCGTACAGCACGACCTCGGCGCCGAGGGCCCGCGTGTTGCGCAGCTTGATCGCCGGCGCATCGGCCGGCATCACGATCGTCGCCGGCACGCCGAGACGGCGCGCGGCCGCGGCGACGCCCTGCGCGTGGTTGCCCGAGGAGAATGCCACGACGCCCGCGCGGCGCTCGGCCGCGTCGAGTTGCGCCAGGCGATTCCAGGCGCCGCGGAACTTGAACGAGCCGGTGTGCTGCAGCGTCTCGAGTTTCAGCAGCACGCGTCCGCCGACCTCGTCGTCGAGCGGCGTGCCGGCCAGCAGCGGCGTGCGCTGCGCGTGCCCGGCGAGGCGCGTGGCAGCGGCCTGGACGTCGGCCAGGGTCGGCAGGACCGTCATCCGGCGCGGTTCCGTTGAGGAGGGGGGTCGAATCGTCGCACCATGCGTCCGTGAGCCTACACGAATCACTGCCCGACGGCTGCGTGCCCGACTGTCACGGCTGCCGTCATCGCGGCTGGCCGCTGGAGCGCAGCCTCGGTCAGAAGCAGGCGTACCTCGCTCGCGTGCTCGCGCCGTGGGCCGACCGTCTGCAGCCGGTCGCGTCCGTCGAGCCGGGCTCGCGTCTCGGTTACCGCGATCGCGTCACGCTCAATGCGCGCTGGGATGCGGCGACCGGCTGGCGCTTCGGCCTGATGCGCCGGGACGAACTGATCGCGATCCACGACTGTCCGGTACACACGGCTCGCGTGCGGGCGCTGGTGCATCTGCTGGTCGCAACGCTGCCGCCGGTCGAGCGCCTGCCGCTCGCGTACCTGCACGTGGCCGGTGCGCAGGCCACGCTGATCGTGAAGGCACCGCGGTTCGATCCGTCGGACCTGCGGTCGGTGGTCGAGGGAATCGCGGCGACGGGTCTCGAAGGCCTCTGGGTGCATTGCCATCCGTCCGCGGGCCGTCGGTTGTTCGCCCGCAGCGGCTGGACGCTCGCCTGGGGCTCCGCGCAGTCGCTCGACCCGGCGGGACTCGTGCACGGCCCGGCGGCATTCCAGCAGTTGTTGCCGGCGCTGCACGAGGAGTCGCTGGCGAGCGCGGATCGCCATCTCGGGGCGGCGCCCGGGGCCGCCGTGCTGGATCTCTATTGCGGCATCGGGGCGTCGATGCGGCGGTGGCGCGCGAGCGGGGCCGAGGTGCTCGGCATCGAACTCGCCGGCGGGGCGGTCGAGTGTGCCGAGCGCAATGCCCCCGGCGCGCAGGTATTGCGCGGCACGTGCGTGCAGCGCCTGCCGCAGGTGCGGGAGTGGTGGGCGGCTCAGCGCGGCACGCGACTCGCGTATGCCAATCCGCCGCGGTCGGGCCTCGAGGAGGCGGTCGTCAGCGCGCTGGTCGCGGACTTGCGTCCGCGTCGACTGGCCTACCTGTCGTGCAGCGCCGGGACGCTCGCGCGCGACCTGACGCTGTTCGAAGCGGCTGGCTACGCAATCGACGCCCTCCTGCCGTTCGATTTTTTTCCGCTCACGCCGCACGTCGAGACGCTGGCCCTGCTGCGCGATCGGGTAGGATGAGGCCCTCGCGTCCCGGAGCGCATCCCCGCATGTCGCTGGTCGAATCCTCGTGGTCCCGGATCGGAGTCCTGCTGTTCGGAATCGCCACCGCGCTGGTCGCCTCGGCACAATCTGACGCGCCCGCCGCGGCGGCAGGCGGCGAGCCAGCGGTGAGCGCCGCCCCGGCGGACGCGCCGGCCCAGGCACCGGTGCCCGTGCGACGTCCGCGCATCGGTCTCGTGCTCGGCGGCGGCGGTGCGAAGGGCGCGGCGCACGTCGGCGTGATCCGCGTGCTCGAGGACATGCGCATTCCGATCGACTGCGTGGTCGGCACCAGCATGGGAGCCCTGGTGGGCGGGACCTACGCCTCCGGCCAGTCGGCCGACGAACTGACGGCGTCGATCAACGGGATCTCCTGGGCCGATGCCATCGCCTTCAAGGGTTATCGCGAGCGCCTGCCGATGCGCCGCAAGCTCGCGGGCGTGAACTACAGCAACTCGCTGCAGTTCGGCTTCCGCAACGGCCGGTTCACCACGCCGCGCGGATTCATCAACACGCAGAACATCGAGCAGACCATCAAGTCCCTGGTCGGGCGCAGTCTCGGTGAGAGCGACTTCGATCGCCTGCCGATCCCGTTCCGCGCCGTGGCCACCGACATGCAGACCGGCGACATGGTGGTGCTGTCGCGCGGCGACCTCGCGCAGGCGATGCGCGCGAGCATGGCGGTGCCCGGCATCTTCGCGCCGGTCGAACTGGACGGGCGCGTGCTCGGCGACGGCGGCCTCACCCGCAACCTGCCGGTCGACATCGCGCGGCAGACCTGCGCCGACGTGGTGATCGCCGTGTCCGTACCGAATCCGCCGCCTACGCCGGACGACCTGCAGTCGCCGCTCACCATGATGGGACGCACGCTCGACGTGCTGATCGAGGCCAACGAGAAGGCGCAGCTCGCGACGATCGGGCCGCAGGACGTCACCATCGTCGTGCCGATGGGCAAGATCGGTTCGGCGTCCTTCGACCTCGTCGGTGACGCGATCCCGCTCGGGCGTGCGGCTGCGGAGGCACACCGCGCGGAACTCATGCGCTACTCGCTGCCGGCCGCCGAGTACACCGCCTGGCGGGAGGCGCACAGCCGGCCCGGCCAGCGCACCGTGCGGCTCGCGGACGTGCGCATCGAGGGGCTGCAGCGAGTCAGTCCCGAGTACGTGCGCAGCTACCTCGGCCTCGAGACCGGCGAGGCGGTCAACCAGCACCAGCTCACCAAGGCGATGGACCGCCTGTTCTCGCTCGACGATTTCGACAGCGTGCAATACGAGCTGGCCGGCGACCCGGCGAACCCGACACTGACGGTCCACCTGCGCGAAAAGTCCGCGGCCCCGAACATCCTGCGCTTCGACCTGGGCGTGCAGGTCGGCACGGACGGCAACACGGCGTTCTCGCTCGGCGGCGACTACCTGCGTCCATGGATCAACGCGCTCGGTGGCGAGGTGCACGGCCACCTGCAGGTCGGCCGGACCTCGAACGGCGGGCTGTCGCTGTACCAGCCGCTCGACGCGCAACACCTGTGGTTCGTCGAGCCGGGCCTGTACTTCACGCGTTCCCTCGAAGACCTGTTCATCGACGGGGACGCCGTCACGCGCTACGAGTTCGAGGGCGCGTACGGGTACTTCGACGTCGGCCGCGAGTTCGGCACGCGCTCGGAGGCGCGCGTGGGCCTGCGCTACGGCGCGCAGGCCGCGAAGCGTGACATCGCGGTGCGCGAGTTCCCGGAAATCGACTCCGAGAACTATGCCGGCTACACGTTCGCCTACGCCTACGACAACCGCGACAAGGCCGCGCTCGAATCGAGCGGCTGGCTCGCGCGCGTGCGCTATTTCCACTCCGACGAGGCATTCGGCGCGGAACAGGACTACGACCGCCTCGAAGGGCTGTTGACGCGCGTCGTGCCCATCGGCGTCCATCGGCTCTACCTGCGAGCGATGGGCGGCACGTCGTTCGGCACCGAGCTGCCGATCTACGACGACTTCGTGCTCGGCGGTCCGAACAGCCTGCCCGGCCTCAGCACGGGCCAGTTGCGCGGCGACTCCTACTGGCTCGCGACGGCCGCATACGCACACAAGGTCAGCGACATCAACTCGCTGTACGGCCAGGCGCTGTATCTCGGGTTCAGCCTCACCGCGGCGGACATGTCGAACCGCATCGACCACGTCCATTCGGAACCGATCTATTCCGGCGCGCTGGTGCTCGGCGGGCGCACGCCGATCGGGCCACTCACACTGTCGCTCGGGGCCACCACCACGGCCGACTGGCAGCTCGTGCTCGCCATCGGTCGACCGATGGAAGAACGCAACATCGCCGACCCGGTCTGGTAGGACTCAGCCGATCCCGGGCAGCCAGAATTCCGCGGCCGACGGGTGCTTCCCGCGCGGGAAGCGTTCAGCATGCGCAGCACCCTTCGCGGCGCCCGCGCCCGGCCCGGACGCGATGACCGACGTGCAGGTGCCGCTCCCGAGCCAGTGCAGCGCTTCGCCTGTGAGGCCGTCGGTCGCGCTGTTCATCGGCTGGTCGAGCGTGTCGGTGGCGGCGCAGGCGAAGTTCATGGAGGCCGCGAGGCCGTCGAAGTAATCGCCCTGGTCGAGGGCGTTGGTCGTCTTGAACGTGATCAGGCGCAGTCGGTCGGGGCAGCTGCCGCCGAGGTCGAAGGCCTCCTGGCCCACCGGCTTGCCATAGGTGTTGCCCCCGACGATCGCCGTCTCGATGTACGGACGCACCGTGTTGATGTTGATCTCGCTGGCGGAGGCCGTGCCATCGGTCGTGAGGAAGGCGATGCGCACGGGCTGCACCGACTGGGGCTGGGGCTGGAACTTCACGGTCGAGTTGCGGCCCGATTTCGCGGCGTTGTAGATGAAGTGGAACTGCGTGTCAGTCGTGTCGCGCGCGCCGCCGAGCAGGTCGTTGATCAGTTGCGACGTGTTCACCAGCCCGCCGCCGTTGTAGCGCAGGTCGACGATGAAGTACTGCAGGTTCGCGTCGTGGAACTGCTGGAACGCCGTGCGCAACTGGGTATCCGCGGTCGAGATGTAGCTGCGCAGGTGCACGTAGCCGACGCCGGATGTGCCGGCGAGAGGCAGGATCCGCACGCCGAAGTCGTCCGGCACCGGATCGATGGTCACGGTGCGCTTGGTCATCGACACGTCGAAGGTCGAGCCGTTGCGCAGCACGCGCAGGCCGCGCACCACGCCGACGTCGGCCGGGCCGAGCAGGTCGGTGATCGTCACGCCGTTCGTGAGCGACTGGCTCACCGGCACGAAGCCGCTGCCCTGGTCGACGGCGACGATCTCGTCGCCGCGCCGCAGTCCGGCGTCCGATGCGGGACTCGAGGCGAATACGTCGACCAGCATCGGACGATTGACGGGATCGGTCCGCGTGCGGAAGCCGAAGCCGTTGAATTGGCCTTCGCCGAGCAGTGACTGCTCGGCGGCCTGGGTCGTCAGGTAACTGAAGAACCGGTCGCGACCCTGGGCGCGGGCCGTGGCGGTGAGCGCGTCGAGCAGGTCCTCGGCCGTCGCGTAGTCGCCGAGCGTGACCGTCGCCGGCAAC
>JBGAHO010000013.1:0-84105 GCA_044226195.1 Steroidobacteraceae bacterium | reverse complement strand
TCAGCGCCCGGTCTCGTAGAACCTGCGCACGTCGGCCGCCAGCTCGGCCCGGCTCTGCTTGCGCAGGTAGAACATGTGGCCACCCTGGTAGGTACGAAAGGTGAGTCGCTCCCGCGCCGATGGCGTCACCACCACCTGCTCCAGCAGGTAGCGCGACATGAAGTAGTTCGCGCCCATGTCCTGGTACCCATGGACGACCAGCGCCTTCAGGTCGGTGTTCTGCGCGAGGGCGACCGCCAGATCGGCCGGGGTGCCGAGCGTCGACTTGCGATTCCACAGGATGGACGCCTCGGTATTGAGCACGAGGTACGGCCGGTCGGTGACGTAGCCGAGGTCCTTCTGCACGTAATCCATGAAAGGCTGCAGGATCACTCCGGTCAGGATACTGAGCGATCGCGGCATGGCGCCGAGCTCGTCGCGCTTCTCGGGCTTGGGGTTCTCGCTGGGCTGCGTGCCGTCGTAGAGGTCGAGCACCTGCCCGCGCGAGGCCAGCAGACTGTTGAGGAAGACGGCCTCGCCGACACGCCCCCGATTGGCCGCGACGATGGCCGGGTCGATGCCGATCAGGCCGCCGACGCGCGCATAGAATGCCGCCTGCGCCTTCTCGTCCATCCGGCCGAGCGTCGCCAGCCCGGTCAGGTAGTCGGTGAGGGCAAAATCTTCGGCTGTCTTGTAGCCCGCCGCGTCGTTCTGGATCGTGCTGCGCCCGTGGTACGCGGCGACCGCGGCCTCGGAAGGCAGCAGCATCATGGCGTGCAGGAGATCGTAGGCCGGAAACGGCTCGATGAGTTCGGGCACGTTGAAGGCGGGGGAGATCAGCACGGCACGATTGAGATTGACGCCGAACTGCTCGGCCAGCACGCGCGTCAGGCCCGCGATGCGCTGTCCGGCATAGCTCTCGCCGGCGATCGCTTTGGGCGACGCCCAGCGCTTGTTGACGGTGAGCCACTGGCGGATGAAGACGGCGAACGCATTCACGTCGCTGTCCACCGCGTAGTAGGGCTGCGGGTCGCCGGGCTTGCCGTCGGGCCCCGGCAACATGCGACTGTAGCCGGTGCCCACCGGATCGATGAACACCAGGTCGGTGAAGGTGATCCAGCTGTCGGGATTCTCCTCGAGTCGCGCCGGCACCGCGGGGAAGGTGCCGTCAGCCGTGGCCACGAGTGTCTTCGGGCCAATGGCCGAGATATGCAGGTAGGCGCTGGACGCGCCCGGTCCGCCGTTGAAGACGAAGGTCACCGGCCGCGTCGCCGGACTGCCGCCCTTCAGCGTGTATGCAACATGGAAGATCTCGGCGTCGGGATGTTCGGGATCGGCGCCGATCCGGAGCATGCCGGCCTTGGCATCGTACGCGGGCAGCTTGTCTGCCAGCGCAATCGGTGGACCCACAAGCAAGGCCAGGAGCCCCAGGGCCAGCACCCGCCACGCACTCCGACTGATCGAGACGTTCATGTTCATCGCTCCCTGCCTGCGTCGTGTCGACCCCGATTCGTGTCTACCCTGTTCGCGGCTCGCGCCTCACCAGATCGTCACGCGCTTCGCGGGTTCGAGGTAAAGCTTGTCACCCGGCTTCACGCCAAATGCCGCGTACCAAGCATCGACATTGCGGACGATGCCGTTGGCACGGAATTCGCCGGCGCTGTGCGGATCCGACAGCACGCGACGACGCTGCTCCGCTTCCGCCACGTTTTCGCGCCAGATCTGGCCCCAGGCCAGGAAGAAGCGCTGGTCGCCGGTGAAACCGTCGAGCACCGGCGCCTGTCCGCCCTGCTTCTCGGTCACGTACTTCCGGTAGGCCGCATGCGCGACGCCGAGCCCGCCGAGATCCCCGATGTTCTCGCCGAGGTTCTGCCGCCCGTTGATGTGCGCACCGGGCACCGGCTCATATTGATTGAATTGGTCGATGAGCCCCGCCGTCCGCTTCTCGAACTCCCCGCGCGACTTGGCCGTCCACCAGTCACGCAGCTTGCCGTCGCCATCCGAGCGGCTGCCCTGGTCGTCGAAGGCATGGCCGATCTCGTGACCGATGACGGCGGCGATCGAGCCGAAGTTCACCGCCGGATCGGCCTTGGCGTCGAAGAAGGGCGGCTGCAGGATGCCGGCCGGGAAGGTGATCGAGTTGCGCGCGGGGCTGTAGCCGGCGTTGATCTCCTGCGGCGGATAGGCGAACTCCCATTGGCGCGTGCCTTCCGCCAGGCGCTTCAGGTCGTCGGCGTGTTGCCAATCGATCAGCCGGTTCATGTTGCCGACGAGGTCGTCCGCGGCGATGCGCACGGACGAGCGATCGTGCCAACGGTCCGGGAAGCCGATGTAGCTTGCGATCTTGTCGAGCTTCGCCAGCGCTTCCTGGCGGGTCGGCTCGTCCATCCAGTCGAGCTTCTGGATCCGCTCGCGATAGGTGGCGCGCAGGTAGTCGACCATCTCCGCAACCTTGGCACGATCGGATGCGCCGAAGTACTCCGCGACGTAGATCCGGCCGATCTCCTCGCTGAGCACGGCGTTGACCGCGCCCACGGCTTCGAGCTCCGGCGAGCGGCGCTGATCCACGCCCTGCAGCGTCTTGCTGTGGAAATCGAAGTGCGCCTGCACCCACGCATCGGAAAGATAGGGTGCCCAGAAGTCGAGCGCGTGGAACAGCAGCATCGACTGGATGTCCACCACCGGCGTCGCGGCATACAGCTTCGCCACGTCGCGCACGGACGTGTCGGTCACGACCTTGAGACGGTCCTGCTTGCCGTAGTCCGCAGCGGCCAGGTAGGCATCCCACGGGAAGCCCGGCGCGTAGGCCTTCAGCTCGGCCGGCGTCATGACGTGGTTCATGCGCACGACGTCGCGCATCTCGAGCGGGCTCCACGCGCGCTTCGCAATCTCCATCTCCAGCGCGAAGAGCCGGCCGGCACGCGTCTCGGCGTCTGCGAAGCCTGCGCGGCGGAACGTGTCCGCCATGTAGGCCTGCAGGGCCTTGCGATACCCCGCGTAGGGCTCGCCTTCGGTCAGGTAGTAATCCCGCGACGGCAGGGTCAGGCCCGAGGCGCCGATCAGGACGATCTGGCGGCGCGGATCGTTGGAGTCCGTGGTGACGCCTCCGCCGATCACGCCCGCCAGCCACGGCTTGGCCATCGCCTTCGCGAGGTCTTCGTGCGTCTTGAGGCTGCCGAGCATGGCGAGCGTGCCGGCAATCGGCGTCAGGCCCAGCGCATTGCGCCGTGCGACGTCGGAGTACGACCGGTGGAAATCGGCGATCAGCTGTTCGGGCGTGCCGGGCGCATCGGTGCCTTCGCGCGCTTCCTTGATGATGTCGGCGACGCGCGCTTCGGTCGACAGCTCGACCTCGACGAAGGGATCCAGCGAGGCCATGCCCGCCGGGATCTTCGCCGTCTTCAACCAGTCCTCGTTGACGTAGCGATAGAAGTCATCGCCCGGACGGACGGTCTGCGACATGCCGCGGATGTCGACACCCCAGGCGCCGATGTCGGCCCGGCCCGTGCACGCCGGATCCGCGGCATGAGCCAGCCCCAGCGTCAGCAGGGCCATGGCGATCGTGATCAGGAATCGTGGCTTCATGACGTCTGGATCCCTCCAACGCAGCGTGGCCGGATATCGTGCGGGGTCCGGCCTGTGCCACGCTATCCACATTGCGCCCCGGCGCATCCCTCGCCTGCGGCGCCCTGTCGCTGCTGCTCATCACGGGCGATGGCGTCGTCGTCACGAGCCCTCCGGTCAGACCTGCGACCGGCGGTATCCTGGTCGAGGCCCGGGTCGCGGTGGCACCCTTGGCGGAGGGCGTCCGCGTTGGCGGAACGATGGAGATCGGCGGCATCCACCGTCGCATCGACGCCGCAATCGCCGCGACCGGACATGCCATGCTCGGTCTCTCGCCGGCTCCAGCCACGGGGCGAATCTTGGCGGACCTCCTGTCCGGAGCGATACTTCCCTGCCCAATCGAGGCCCTGGCTCCGGAGAGATTTGGCTAGAGTCGGACCACCGTAGTTGTCCTAACTCAGGCCGCGCCCCCGGACGGGTACCGTACTGCGCCGCAAGGCCCAGGCCGATCATTTTCACAGGTGTCGACATGAATTCACCCAAGTCTCTTGGCGCGCTCATCGATGAAGTCATGGTCGATGCCTCATCGCCCTGGCCGGCTACGGTCCAGCGGGCCCTGCGGGTCGCGCGGCACCTGCAGGAGCGGGCCCGCGAACTGCAGACACCGTCCGAGCGCAGGCAGCAGGCCGAGCTCGACCGGATGCTGCAGACGCCGTCCGACAAGGCGACGCTGGTATTGATGACGGACCAGGCGTTCCGCACGACGGATCCGGCCCGTGCCGTCGAGCACCTGACGCACATCCTCGACGTGCAGGGCGTTCCCCGCTATTTCGGTCCGCTGGACCGCACGCTGATGAAGGGCTTCCACTCCTTCGGCGGATTCATGCCGGGCGTCGCACTGCCGCTCGTCAAGGACCAGATGCAGAAGGAGACGGCCAATGTCATCCTGCCGGGCGAGAGCGAACTGCTGACGCAGCACCTCGCCGAGCGCCGCCGCGAAGGCGTGCGCATGAACGTCAATTTCCTCGGCGAGGCGATCCTGAGCGAGCCGGAGGCCGAGCGCCGGCTGCAGCAATACCTGCTGGCGCTGCAGTGGCCGGAGGTCGAAGTCGTCTCGATCAAGATCTCGACGCTTTATTCGCAGATCTCCTCGCTCGCCCGCGAGCACACGATCGACATGCTGTGCGACCGCATCGAGCGGCTGTACCTCACGGCCGACCGCGGCCGGTTCGAGCGCGCGGACGGCACGGTGGTGCCGAAGTTCGTGTACCTCGACATGGAGGAATACCGCGACAAGGACCTGACCGCGGAAGCGTTCATGCGGACGCTCGACCGCGACGGCCTCAAGCACGTGAACGCCGGCATCGCACTGCAGAGCTACATCCCGGATTCCTACCGGACGCTGAAGCAGATCCTCGAATGGGCCCGCAAGCGCGTCGCCGCGGGCGGCGGGCGCATCACGGTGCGCCTCGTGAAGGGTGCGAACATGGAAAGCGAGCGCGTGGAGTCGTCCGCGCGCGGCTGGCCGCAGGCGCCCTACCCCTCGAAGCTCGAGACCGACGCGAACTACAAGCGCTTGCTGCACGAGGTGATGAAGCCCGAGAACCTCGCCGCGATGAACGTCGGCGTCGCCTCGCACAACCTCTTCGACATCAGCTACGCGCTGGTGCTGGCCCATGAGAAGTCGGCGATGGAGCGGGTGCAGTTCGAGATGCTCGAAGGCATGGCGAATGCCCAGCGCCGCGCGCTGCACGAGCTCACGAAGAACGTGCTGCTGTACGCCCCGGCCTGCAAGCGGGAGAACTTCATCAGCGGCATCGGCTACCTGATCCGCCGTCTAGACGAAAACACGGGGCCGGAGAATTTCCTGCGCCACGCGTTCAAGCTCGAGGTCGGCAGCCCGGACTGGCAGCAGCTCGAGCAGGGATTCCTCGAGGCATACCGTGCCGCCGGTTCCGTCAGCGACGCACCGCGACGCCACCAGGACCGCAACCAGCCGCCCGCGCCGACGCAGGCCGTCGCCCACGGCTGGCAGAAGTTCGAGAACGAGGCGGACACGGACTTCGCGCTGCCGCACAACGCAGCCTGGGGGCAGGCCATCATCGACCGGTGGAAGCCGCGCTGCGGCGACGACGCGACGCAGATCCCGCTGGTCATCGGCGGCGAGGCGCTGCTCGAGGGCCGAGTGATCGGCGAGTGCCGCGATCCGTCGCGACCGGGCGTCGTGGTCGGACGCTATCGGCAGGCGACCAATGACGACGTCGCGCGAGCGGTCGAGTGCGCGGCCGCAGACCCCGACGGCTGGCGCGCGCTATCGCCCGCCCAGCGCTACGACGTGCTGGGCAAGGTGGCGCAGGAATTGCGCCTGGCCCGCGGCGACCTGATGGGAGCGGCGCTGGCCGACGGCGGCAAGACCTTGATGGAGTCGGACCCGGAAGTCTCCGAGGCGATCGACTTCCTCGAGTTCTATCGCGCGACGGCCCGCTGGTGGCAGGAGATGCCGACGCTCAAGGCGCGGCCGAAAGGCGTCGTGGTAGTCGTGCCGCCGTGGAACTTCCCCATCGCCATTCCCTGCGGCGGGGTTGCCGCGGCGCTGGCCGCCGGCAATACGGTGATCATCAAGCCCGCGTCCGACACCGTGCTGGTGGCGTGGGAGATGTGCCAGAGCTTCTGGCGCGCCGGCATCTCGCAGCGGGTGCTGCAGTTCGTGCCGTGCGCCGGTTCGGGCGCCGGCCGCAAGCTGATCAGCCACCCGAAGGTGGACGCCGTGATCCTGACCGGCGGCACCGAGACGGCGCTGACGATGCTGAAGGACAACCCCCGCCTGTGCCTGTTCGCCGAGACGGGCGGCAAGGACGCCACGATCGTGACGGCGGTGTCGGACCGCGACCAGGCGATCAAGCACATCCTGCACTCCGCTTTCAGCCACGCGGGACAGAAGTGTTCGGCGACGTCGCTGGTGCTGCTGCAGGACGAGGTCTATGACGATGCCTCGTTCCGTCGCGGCCTCTGCGAAGCCGTCTCGAGCCTGAAGGTCGGCTCGGCGTGGGAGCTCGACACGAAGATGGGCCCGATGATCAAGCCGCCGAGCGGCGATCTCGAGACCGCGCTCAAGGTGCTCGAACCCGGCGAGGAATGGGCGGTGATGCCGCAACCGGTCGAAGGCAATCCTTCACTCTGGACGCCGGGCGTGAAGTACGGCGTGCGTCCGGGCAGCTACACGCACATGACGGAGTTCTTCGGCCCGGTGCTCGCGGTGATGCGGTTCAGCAAGCTGTCGGAGGCCGTGGCGCGGGTGAACCAGACGGGTTACGGGCTCACGAGCGGACTCGAGAGCCTCGACGAGCGCGAGTGGGATTACTGGAAGGCGCACGTGCGCGCCGGCAACCTGTACATCAACCGGGTGACGACGGGCGCCATCGTGCTGCGCCAGCCGTTCGGCGGCATGGGCAAGTCCAGCTTCGGGGCCGGCATGAAGGCCGGCGGACCGAATTACGTCGCGCAGCTGATGGACTTCACCGACGTCGCGGCCACCGCCGCCGTGGAAAAGGTGCAGACACCGACGCTGGCCGCGCTGTGCGACCGGCTCGCGGACAGCGGCCAGGTGGACGACGCGCGCATCGTCGCCGCGGCGGCGAGCTACGAACGCGCGATGCGCCAGGAGTTCTCGCGCGAGCACGACCACTTCCTGCTGATCGGCCAGGACAACGTCCGACGTTACTTGCCGGTGGGCACCGTGCGCGTCCGCGTGCACGAGGCCGACACGGCGTTCGACCTGTTTGCGCGGGCCTGCGCCGCGCACGTGGCGCGATGCCGCGTCGTGGTCAGCGTGCCGCGCGGACTGCAGTCCCGGGCCGTGCAGCGGCTCGAGCAGCTGACGGAGTCGTGGGCCGGCGCGATCGAGTTCGTCGAGGAGACCGACGCCGAGCTGGCCCAGGCCATCCGCGACGGCCAGACGGATCGGGTGCGCTATGCCGCCGCAGATCGTGCGCCGGCGGAAGTGCTCGAAGCGGCCAACGTGATGAACGGCTGCCTGGTGCGCGTGCCGGTGTCGGCGGAAGGCCGCCTCGAGCTGCTGTGGTACGTGCGAGAGCAGAGCATCAGCACGGACTACCACCGCTACGGCAATCTCGGGCCGCGGGCGGATGAAGCGCGCTCAGCGTTGGTGTCCTGAGGACCACCGGCGCTCGCCCGCGCGGTCAGGACCCGAAATGACTCTCGACGCGAAGCAATGACGCGCACTCGTCGGCCGTCAGCGCGACCAGGTACGTCTTGAACCGCCACGATGCTTCGTAGGGACCGTCCCCGAGGTAGCTCGTGTGCGCGAGTCCCAGTCGTTCCATGTCCGCGATGGAGAATCCCCAGCCGCGCTGGTCCTTGAAGCCGGGTCGCTTTTCGAGATCGTCGCCGACGCCACAGGCGGCGAACGTGTCGGCCAGCCCCAGCTGCGCGTAGTACCGCCCCTCCGCCGCGACGGATTCACGCATTGCGCCGATCTGCTTTGCGAAGTATGCGTCGCGGCTCAATCCCTCGCGCTCGGCCGGCGTCGACTTGTCGAGCCACGACTGGAACATCGGCCGCATGAATGCCTCGAGCGGGACGCCCGCGCGACGGGCCTCCACCTCGAATGCCCGCTCGTTGCCGTGCCAGCCCACGAAGGACTCCGCGCGAATGACTCGCCCACGCGCCGCGGGAAAAATGTAGTTGGCGCAGGACGAGAAGCAAATCTTGTCGACCTCGACCACGATGCCCATGTCGTGCACCCACTGACCGATCCGGCGGCCGGGCACCGTGTCGCCGCCGCCGGAGCTGACCACCAGCCGCGTGACCTGGCCGCGCTGCAGCGGCGCCACGGCGTCCGCGAAGATCTTCGCACTCGCGTCCGAGATGTGGCCGGTGAAATAGACCGTGTCGCCATCGACGCGAACGACCGCCGGCTCGACCGTTGCCGACGCGAGGTCCGGCGGCGTCTCGGCGTGACCGGGCACACTCGACGCGAGCGAAAGCGCCAGACACCCGCCGGCCGCGACGACTGCCTCCACACGACGACTCATCGCATCACCAGATGTCGACCCGCTGCTGCGGAGTGATCCACATCCGGTCGCCGGCCCGCACGCCAAACGCATCGTAGAAGCCCTGCAGGTTACGCGACGGCGCCACCATCCGGTACACGCCCGGCGGGTGCGGGTCCGAGGCAGCCAGCATCCGCAGCAGTCCGGGGTGCATCTTGTCGGCCCAGTTCTGCGCCCACGCCAGGAAGCAGCGCTGCTGCGGGGTGAAGCCGTCGATCTTGCGATTTTCCTGCGGATGCGCCTTCAGGTGGGTCTGCAACGCCTCGTAGCCGAGCATGACGCCACCGATGTCGGCCAGGTTCTCGCCGGACGACAGCTCGCCGTTCAGGTGTACGCCGGGCAGCACCTCGTAGGCACTGGCCTGTTCGACCAGCGGCTTCGAGCGCGTGACGAAGGCCTGGCCGTCGGCCTCGGTCCACCAGTCGCGCAGCGCGCCGTTTGCGTCGAACAACCGGCCCATCGAGTCGAAGCCGTGCGTGATCTCGTGGCCGATCACGGCGCCGAGCGTGCAGTAGTTCACCGCGGCGTCGGCTTTCGGATCGTAGAACGGCGGCTGCAGGAACGCCGCCGGGATCTCGATGCCGTTGTGATCGGACGAGTACGCCGCATTCACGATCGTCGGCAGGGTGTGCTTCGTGTCCGCGAATCCGTCCTCGGCCGGAGGCTGGCCGAGGCGTGCGAGCGCCCGGCGCACCGCGAATTCGTTCAGTCGCGTCATGTCGCCGAAATAGTCGTCGCGCCGGATGTCGACGGCGGAGGTGTCGATCCACTTCTCCGGGTACCCCACGACGATCTTCATCCTGTCGAGCTTCTCGATGGCGTACGTCCGCGTGGACGCGGACAGCCACGTGTTGCGCTCGAGGCGCTTGCGGAATTCCTTGCGCACGTTGCCCACCACTTCTTCGGCGTCCGCACGAGTCTGCGCCGGGAAATAGCGCGTCACGTAGAGCTGGCCGAGGGCGTGGCCGAGGCTGCCACTGATCGACTGCGCGACCACTCGTTCGCGTTTCGGGGCGTCCACCTGGCCCGTCAGGGCGCGGGACAGGTCCGCCTGCATGTCGACGAACGCCGGGCTGAGGTACGCGTTCGTCATGCGCAGCGCTTCCCACTGCAGGTACGCCTTCGTGTCCTCCAGCGGGTACTGCGCGAGCATTGCATCCCGTTCCCGGACGGCCCCCACGTCCGCAACCAGCACCTCCCCGCGGGTCGGCAGCCCGAGGGCCGTGAACAGCGCGTCGATGTCCATGTGCGGGCACGCCGCCTTCAGCTCCGCGTACGACATGCGCTGGATGGCTGCGTGGATGTCGCGCTTCTGCACGGGCGTGAGCTTCTTGCCCGCGATCCGCGTCTCCATCTCGAGCACCTTCGCCGCACGAGCCTTCGCCTGCTCCGCCGGCACGCCGGCCAGCGCCAGCGAGTCGGCGACGACTTTCAGGTAAGCGTCACGGACGGGTGCCAGTTCGGGCGAAAGGTAGTCCTCCTGTGCGGGCAGCGGCAGGTCGGCATCGGTGACCACCACGCTGTAGCGGGTCGGATCCTCGAGGTCGAGGGACACCGAGGCCCCCAGGACGACGGGCTGGTTCGTGAGCAGCTCCAGGCGGGCCAATTCCTGGGCCAGCGCGGTCGGTCCGTCGATGCGGGCGATGCGGTCCCACTCCTGCATCAGGGGCGCGGCGCCCAGCTGCTGGAGCCGGGCGATGTCCATCCCGGCCGCGTACACGTCGCCCACTTGCTGCACGGGCGACCCTCTGGGCGCCGTAGCGCTGGTCGCGGCGGCGTCGGTGAGCAGATCGGCAATCTGCCTTTCGACGCGCTTGCCCATCAGGACGATCCCGCTCATGTACGGCGAGTCCCCCGGGATGGTGGCCACGTCCATCCACCTGCCGGCCGCGTAGCGCGCGAAGTCCTCGCGCGGGTCGACACTCGTGTCCATCTTCGAAACATCGAAGACCAG
This sequence comes from Steroidobacteraceae bacterium, assembly GCA_044226195.1. Lineage (GTDB taxonomy): Bacteria > Pseudomonadota > Gammaproteobacteria > Steroidobacterales > Steroidobacteraceae > RPQJ01. The sequence goes on along the minus strand of JBGAHO010000013.1, from coordinate 73,536 downwards.
CGGAAAGCCGAAGTTGTTCTCCGGACCCGGCAGCGGACCGGAGCTGAAGGCGGGCGGACCGTCGGCATCGACCGGCGAGGACGCGGCGACGCACAGGAGCGCCGAGAGGACGGTGACGGGAAGGCGGGAGCGCAGTGACCACAGCATGAGTTCGGCCTCGTCCGGTTCGGTCGCCGAACGCTAACCAGATCGGCCGGGGCACGATATCCAGAAGGCGCACGGCAGGCCTTCCCAGCCGGACACGGGCTCTGTCAAGATCGCGGTTCTTCGCGTGGCTTTTCCCACGCCGGGTCGACATGGATTCCAAGGCGCCGTCAGGCCAGAACGCTTGCGACACCGGGTCCGGATCGTCACCGGGCGTCGGGCTGGATCGCTTTCAGTCACGCGACCTCGACGAGACCCGTGCCTACCTCGGTGCCCGATTCGGCGACCGTACCAGGGTGCCGCGCGGGGCCGGTCCGTTCTTCTACGGGCACCTCGTCGCGGAGTCCGGTCGGACGGCCGTGGGCCGCGTGAAGACGCTGCTGACCCAGACCATGCGCGCGGCGGTGCGCGAGCCGACGCTGTTCCTGCCACTGCGCGCCGGGGATACGTACCGGATCGGCCGCCGGACCTTGAACTCCGGTCCGGCAACCGCGGTCCTGCTGGCGCCGGACCACGAGTACACCTGTCACTCGCCAGCCAACGAATGGCTGGGCCTGGTCGTCTCGGGTGAACTGCTGCGCGAGGAGATCCTCGCACGGCGCAGAGGACGGTCGCGCACGTGGCTGTTCCGGTCCGTCGAGATCCCGCTGACCCCGGGTCGCCATGCACAATGGATGGAGTTCCATCGGCGCATACACGACTTGAGCGCGGGACCCGTGGCCGACGCGAATGCGTCCGCGCTCGATGCCGTCGAGCGCGAGACCGCCGCGTGGCTGGCCGGCATCATCGTCGGCCAGCGTGGCGAAGTCAGCGTCTCCGAGCCCTCCCTGCGACGATTCGAGCGGCTCGAGCGCTGGGTGGACGCACACCTCGGCGAAGCCCTCACCCTCGATCGCCTCTGCGCCATCTCGGGCGTCCGCTGGCGGACGCTGCAGAAAGCGGTCATGGCACTGCGCGGGCAGTCCCCGCTCGAGTGGATCGCTGCGCGACGCCTGGCCGCCGTCCGCGCACAGCTGCTGTTGAAACCTGCCGACGCCACGATTTCCAGGATCGCGCTGGATTTCGGCTTCACGCACCTCGGCCGCTTCTCCGCGATCTACCACCAGACTTACGGCGAGCTGCCGTCGGAGACCCTGGAGATGGCGCGGTCGAGGGATGGCGCGCGGCGCCGGTCGCCATCGTCCTGAGCAGCAGGAGGCCCGTTCGCGGACGCTTTCTGGATACCGCGACTCCGTGGGATCGCGTCCAATGGACGGTATGCACCGGCTCCCTCCGTTCCTCGCGGGGCCTCAACGAACACGGAGACGACATGAAGACTTGGCTGGCTCTCTCGATTTCTGCGTCGCTGCTGGCCGGACTGGTCGGCAGCCCGCTCGCCCGCGCCGACAGCACGTCCGCAACCTGCGAGGTTCGCAAGGACGGCGAGAAGCAGAGTGGCAAGTCGGGGCCCTGCACTTTCGGCCAGCGCCAGGGCTACATCGACATCGACTTGCGCAACGGCGAGACGTACTCGCTGAGCCCGCGGGGCGGCGCGAACCAGTACCGTGACCAGAAAGGCAACAAGGTCGTGCGGACCCATGCCGGCGGCAACTCGCAGGAATTCAAATGGGAAGGTGGGAAGAAGGTGACCGTGCGGTTCACCGACTCTTCCTACGGCAGCAACCAGGGGTACGGCACGGCCGGTGCGTATGGCACCGGAAGCAACGGGTCGCATAACAACGAGTACCAGCGCGGGTACAACGATGGCCGGCGCGGGTCCTGGGATCAGGACCGGCACAACCAGGACTACAGGGATGGATACCGGGCCGGTGAGCAGAGCGTCGGCGGCGGCAATGCCGGTGGTCGCAATTCGGGTGACGGCGACTACTACATCAATCGACTCAGCAACGGCGGGTTCGAGGTCGTCTGGTCAACCCATGGTTGCGTCGGAACCTTTACGCGCGACGGTGAGCCGCTCGGCTACAGCAACAGCTGCACGAACAGCCAGACCCAGCGTTCGAGTCAGATCGCCAAGCGCGAGCGCTGACGGTCGAGGGAGCCGCGATCGACGGCGGCGTCACACGTCCAGGTTCGACACCGACAGCGCGTTGCGCTCGATGAATTCCCTTCGCGGTTCGACCTGGTCGCCCATCAGCGTCGAGAAGATCTCGTCGGCGCCGAGCGCGTCCTCGATCTTCACCTGCACGAGCCGGCGCGTCTCGGGGTTGATGGTCGTGTCCCAGAGCTGCTCGGGGTTCATCTCGCCGAGGCCCTTGTAGCGCTGGATCGACTGGCCCTTGCGCGCCTGGTCGAGCAGCCAGTGGATGGCCTCGCGGAACGACGCCACTTCCTGCTTCGCCTCGCCCCGCTGCACGATCGCGCCGGCGCCGAACAGTCCGCACAGCGTGCGCGACAGGTCCGTGATGCGGCGGTATTCGCTGGAGTTGAAGAACTCCTTGTGCAGGTGCTTTTCGACCGTGAGACCGTGCTCGATGCGCGTCACCACGAGGTGCGGCGGCGTGCCGTCGAGCAGCGTCACGGTGTAGGTGCGGCCGGCGGAAATGGTCGCGTTGAGCAGTGTCTCGAGCTGCTTGCCCCAGGCGATCAGACGCTCGGTGTTCTCACGCTCGGCAGCACTCAGCTCCGGCAGGTGCAGCATCTGCTCGAGCACGTGCTGGTCGTAGCGGCGCGGCGAGCGACGCGCGGCGTTCTGGAAATCGATGTACTTGCGGGCGAGCGTCTCGAGCGCGTTCGACGACATGGGCTCGGCGGTCGCCGACACCTTCAGCGTCGCGTCTTCCAGCGCCGACCTGAGCAGCATCTGGTTCAGCTCGGCGTCGTCCTTCACGTAGGTCTCGGACTTGCCCTTCTTCACCTTGTAGAGCGGTGGCTGCGCGATGTAGATGTGGCCGCGCTCGATCAGCAGCGGGATCTGGCGGTAGAAGAACGTGAGCAGCAGCGTACGGATGTGCGAACCGTCGACGTCGGCGTCGGTCATGATCACGATGCGGTGGTAGCGCAGCTTGGCGATGTCGAACTCGTCCTTGCCGATGCCGCAGCCGAGCGCGGTGATCAGCGTTCCCACTTCGGCCGACGACAGCATCTTGTCGAAGCGCGCGCGCTCGACGTTCAGGATCTTGCCCTTGAGCGGGAGGATCGCCTGGGTGCGGCGGTCCCTGCCCTGCTTCGCCGATCCGCCTGCGGAATCACCCTCGACGATGAAGAGCTCCGACAGCGCGGGATCCTTCTCCTGGCAGTCCGCGAGCTTGCCGGGCAGGCCCGCGATGTCGAGCGCGCCCTTGCGACGCGTGAGCTCGCGCGCCTTGCGCGCCGCCTCGCGGGCACGCGCGGCGTCGATGATCTTGGCCACCACGGCCTTGGCCTGCAGCGGGTTCTCGAGCAGGAATTCGCCGAGCTTCTCGGCGACCAGCGATTCGACCACGGCCTTCACTTCCGACGAGACGAGCTTGTCCTTGGTCTGCGACGAGAACTTCGGGTCGGGCAGCTTCACCGACAGGACGGCGGTGAGGCCTTCGCGCGAGTCGTCGCCTGTCGTCGGGACCTTGTCCTTCTTGTTGGCGAGTTCGCGCTCGATGTAATCGTTCAGCGTGCGCGTCAGCGCGCCGCGGAAGCCGGCGAGGTGCGTCCCGCCGTCCTTCTGCGGGATGTTGTTCGTGTAGCAGTACATCGTCTCGGCGTACGAGTCGTTCCACTGCAGCGCGAGCTCGACGCAGATGCCGTCGCGTTCCCCGCGAAACCAGAAAACCGATTCGTGAATTGCAGTTTTGCTTCGATTCAGGAAGCGCACGAACTCGCGAATGCCGCCTTCGTGGTGGAAGAGCTCGCGCCGGTCGTCGCGCTCGTCGATCAGCTGGATGCGGACGCCGGAATTCAGGAACGACAGCTCGCGCAGGCGCTTCTGCAGCACCTCGTACTCGAACTCGATGTTGGTGAAGATGCTGTCGCTGGGCTTGAAGCGGATGGTGGTGCCGCGCTTGTCGCTCATGCCGACCTTGGCCAGCGGGGCCACTGGATCGCCGAGGCGGTATTCCTGGCGGTACTCGTGCCCTTCGCGGTGGATCGTGAGGTGCAGGACCTCGGACAGGGCGTTCACCACCGAGACGCCCACGCCGTGCAGACCGCCCGAGACCTTGTAGGACGAGTCGTCGAACTTGCCGCCGGCATGCAGTACGGTGAGGATGACCTCGGCCGCCGAGACCCCCTCTCCCGGATGGATATCCACAGGAATTCCACGGCCGTCGTCCGACACGGTGACGGACTGGTCGGCGTGGATGGTGACGTCGATGTTGGTGCAGTAACCGGCCAGCGCCTCGTCGACAGAGTTGTCGACGACCTCGAACACCATGTGGTGGAGGCCCGTGCCGTCGTCGGTATCGCCGATGTACATGCCGGGGCGCTTTCGGACAGCGTCCAGGCCCTTCAAGACTTTGATTTTGCTTGAATCGTAGACGTCGGCGCCGCTCATGGGATACCTGGGATTGAGGGACGGCGGATTATATCAGACGCGTCAAAACACCGTGTTCCACGTGAAACATGTGCCCTTTCGGCAGGCCCTGGATGGACGAATTGTGGGCATCCAGGGCGGTCACGAACAGCTGGGCTGGCAGGTCCAGGACCTCCGCCAACAGCCGATCGAGGTTGGCGGAATCGAGCTCCGCCGCCGGGTCATCCACAAGTAATCCAGCGATCTCCGAACCCTGCTCCGCGTCGCATCGCAGCTGGCCGAGGAGCAGTGCCGACGCGGTCAGTTTCTGCTGTCCGCGGGACACGCGGTCGCGGGCGATCTCACCCCCGACCCGGATCGTCAGGTCGGCACGATGTGGTCCCACGTGCGTGACTCCCCGCTCCTGGTCCCTGGCCCAGGCCGACTCCAATGCTCCCTCGAGCGACTGGTCGGCCGCCCAGCCGCGATGCAGGCCGAGGTCCACCGGCACACCCAGGAGCCGCGTACCGACGGCGGCTACGTGGGGACGAAGGCGTTCGAGGTAGTTCTCCCGAAAGCTCGCCACGCGTTGACCGGCCTCGACAAGCTCCGGATTCCAGGCCTTGACCAGGGAGGGGGCCTGCCCGGCCTTTAGCGCGGCGTTCCGTTGCCGCAGGGCCTTCTGATACCGCCGCCAGTGCTCCACGAAGTTTGGTTCCACGTGGAACACTCCCCAGTCGAGGTACCGGCGCCGTTCCTGCGGCCCCTCCTCGACCAACCGGTGTACCTCCGGGTCGATTGCCTGCACGGGCAGGATGCTCGCGAGTTCGGCGAGGCTGCCGATCCGCTCCCCGCCACCCTTCGCCTCCATCCCGGCCCGGCCGAAGCGGATCCCCAGCGGCATCGAGCAGTCTCCCCGGGCGACACGGCCCGTCAGCAGCAACTCGCTTGCGCCTTTGCGCACCAGGGTTTCATTGCGGGCCGTGCGGAACGAGCGTCCGCGGCCCAGAAAGAAAATCGCCTCGAGCAAGCTGGTCTTGCCCGAGGCGTTCTCGCCGCTGATCAGGTTGCAGCGGCCGTGCAGGTCCAGGTCGGCCGACTCGATGCAGCGAAAGTCCCGGAGCCCGAGGCTCTGGAGGCTCATCGGCGAACGACGACGCGCGCCATCAGAGGCGCATGGGCATCACGACGAACCGGCAGGAATTGTCGGCACCCGCGCGGATCAGGCAGCTGCTGTTGCCGTCGGTCAGGCCGATCTGCACATCGGGCGAATCGACAGCCGCCAGCGCATCCAGCAGGTAATTGACGTTGAAGCCGATCTCGATTTCTTCGCCGGTGTAGCCGACTTCGACCTCTTCCTCGGCCTCTTCCTGCTCCGGGTTGTGCGCCTGGATGGTCAGGACGCTGGTCTTCAATGCAAACCGGATGCCGCGGTACTTTTCGTTCGAGAGAATCGCCGCCCGCTGCAATGCCTGGCGCAGATCGTCGCGAACGGCGGCCACCAGCCTGGGCGGATTGGCCGGGATCACGCGGCTATATTCCGGAAAGCGGCCGTCAATCAGCTTGGAAGTGAAGCGAATGTCGCCGATCTGGACGCGAACATGGTTGCTTCCGATCGACACGTCCAGCATCTGGTCCTCGTTGCCCAGGATCCGCTGCAATTCCAGGACGCCTTTGCGCGGAACGATGACCTGCTGGCCCGATTTGGCGCCTTCCGGCAGCTCAACTTCGCACAAAGCGAGCCGATGGCCGTCAGTGGCGACAGATCGCAGCAATTTCGCAGAAGTTTCGAGCAGAAGGCCATTCAGGTAGTAGCGCACGTCCTGCTGGGCCATCGAGAAATGGGTCTTCTCGAGCAGGCGCTTGAAGTCCTTCTGCGCCACCTTCACCGTCTGCTCGGCGTTGATCTCCTCGACCGTCGGGAATTCCGACGCCGGCAGGGTCGACAGCGTGAAGCGGCTCTTGCGCGCCCGCACCAGCATGCGCTCGCCTTCGAGCGTCAGCGTGATCTCGGTGCCCTCGGGCAATGCGCGACAGATGTCGAGCAGCTTGCGCCCCGGCACCGTGATTTCGCCGCTGCGTTGCACGTCGACTTCCGACGTCGCGACGAGCTCGACCTCGAGATCGGTCGCGGTGATCGACAGTCGACCGCCCTTCGCCGCCAGCAGCACGTTCGCCAGGATCGGCATCGTCTGCTTGCGCTCGACCACGCCGATCACGGCCTGCAGGGGGCTCAGGATCGCTTCACGCTTCGCGATGATCTTCATCTTTCTATATCCGGGTTTTCTTATTTAAGAATCCAATGACTGCAATATCTAGCACAGGCTCCGCCTGTGCAAAACGGCATTTTCCCCTGAATGGGCCGGCGCTTGCGAATCTTTCAAGCCTGCGGGCAGCCGCTAGGTTGCCTGTCTGCAGCCTGTGCATGAAATGTGGACCGCCGGGCCCGCCGTTTCATCCACAGGTTCTTCCACCTCATCCTGCCAGGGTTCTCAACAGGTTCTGGTATTCCTCGGCGAGACGGGTCTGCGATTCGCGCAGTTCCTTCACCACTCGACACGCGTGCAGCACCGTCGTGTGATCGCGACCGCCGAAAGCGTCGCCGATCTCCGGCAGGCTGTGATTCGTCAGTTCCTTCGCGAGCGCCATCGCGACCTGCCGCGGCCGCGTGATCGACCGGCTGCGCCGCCGCGACAGCAAGTCCGCGACGCGGATCTTGTAGTACTCCGCGACGGTCTTCTGGATGTTCTCGATGGTGACCAGGCGCTCCTGCAGCGCGAGCAGGTCCTTGAGTGCTTCCTTCGCGAATTCCAGCGTGATCGGCCGGCCGGTGAACTGCGAGTTCGCGATCACGCGGCGCATCGCGCCCTCGAGCTCGCGGATGTTCGAGCGGATGCGCTTGGCGACGAAGAAGGCCACTTCTTCCGGCACTTCCGCGCCGCTCGTCGAGGCCTTGCTCATCAGGATCGCCACGCAGGTCTCGAGCTCGGGCGGCTCGATCGACACCGTGAGACCCCAGCCGAACCGCGACTTCAGGCGTTCCTCGAGTCCCTCGACTTCCTTCGGGTAGCGATCGCAGGTGAGGATCACCTGCTGCTGGCCTTCGAGCAGCGTGTTGAAGGTGTGGAAGAACTCTTCCTGCGAGCGCTCCTTGCCCGCGAAGAACTGGATGTCGTCGATCAGCAGCGCGTCGAGCGTGCGGTACGCCTGCTTGAACTCGTTGATCGTGTTGTGCTGCAGGGCGCGCACCATGTCGCCCACGAAGCGCTCGGAGTGCACGTAGGCCACGCGCGCATTCGGGTTCTTCGCCCGGATCTGGTTGCCGATGGCGTGCATCAGGTGCGTCTTGCCCAGACCGACGCCGCCGTAGATGAACAGCGGGTTGTAGGCCCGGCCGGGATTCTCGGCGACCTGCACGGCCGCGGCCCGCGCCAGCTGGTTGCTCTTGCCCTCGACGAAGTTCGCGAAGGTGAAATCGGGATTCAGTCGCCCGCCGAACTGCAGGACCGGGGCCTCGCGCCTGGCGCGCGGGTCGACCGTTGCTGTGGACTTCGCCGCGGGCGGGGGTGGAGGGCTGATGCCCTCGGCCACCGGCACGGCCGTCGGCGCGGCCCGGCGGGACCCGACCTCGAGGACCACCGTCGGCGCCGGCGGGGGAACCAGTTCTTCCAGCAGCTCACCGATCCGGGAGGCGCAGTTCTGGTTCACCCAGTCGACCACATAGCGGTTCGGGGCGAGCAGGCGCAGGCGGCCACCGTCCTCGACGGCCTGCAGGGGCCGGATCCAGGTGTTGAACGACTGTTCCGTGAGCTCCGCTTCGAGCCGACGGAGGCACTGGTTCCAGAGCGAAGTCTCCACGACCGGCGGGCCTTCTAGGCGGGCTGTGACGGCAGGGCAAGGGAAGGGGGCGGGAGTGTATACCGCCCTCCAGCCTGTGGATATCTTTGTTCGCGGTTGACTCCGCCCGGCGCGGTGCGTATCCTTGCCGGCCCTCTGTCGACCAGTGCATCCTGTTGTTTCTGGTCCAGTTTCGGGCACCACGGAGCCGAAGATGAAGCGCACTTACAACCCGAGCAACCTGCACCGCAAGCGAGTCCACGGCTTTCGTGCGCGCATGGCCACCAAGGGCGGACGCCTCGTCCTGAGCCGTCGCCGCGCCAAGGGCCGCAAGCGCCTGGCCGTCTGAGGACGGCCCCCACGCAGCGCGCCGCCATTTCGCCCACCGCGCGCAGTTTTCCCCGGGACCGACGCCTCACCGACAAGCCGCAGTTCGACGCCGTGCACCGCGAGGGCCAGCGGTCGTCGGATGCATTGTTCACGGTGATCGCGCGGCCAAACGGCCTGTCCCACGCGCGACTCGGCCTCGCCGTCGGCATCAAGGCGGCCGGCAACGCGGTCCGCCGCAACCGACTCAAGCGACTCGCCCGCGAATCCTTCCGTCATCGCCAGCAGGAGCTGCCGCCCTTGGATCTCGTGGTCAATGCCCGCTCCGCGGCGACCCAGGCGACCAGCGCCGAGATCCGTGCCAGCCTCGCGGCGCATTGGGATAGGATCGTCCGCCGATGCGCACGCTCCTGACCTTCCTCGTCAAGCTGTACCGGTGGTTCATCAGCCCGTTGCTCGGGCAGAACTGCCGCTTCTACCCGTCGTGCTCGAGCTACGCGCTCGAAGCGCTCGAGCGTCATGGCGCGCTGCAAGGGTCGTGGCTCGCCACGCGCCGCATCTGCCGCTGCCATCCCTGGAATCCCGGCGGTTACGACCCCGTGCCGGATACCGCCCACGAACCCTGCAAGCGACCGAGTCATGGATAACCCGCGTCTGTACCTCTGGATCGGCCTGGGCCTGCTGCTGTGGATGAACGTCGTCCAATGGGACCGCGACTACGGCGCGCACGGCGTCGTCGCTCCCGCATCGGCCACCACGGCAGCCGCGACCGCGGCCAAGTCCGCGCCCGGCACCCAGTTGCCCGATCTGCCGACGGCCGCCAGCACGCCCGCAGCCACGGCAGCCGCTGCGCCGGGCGCAGCGGTCCCGGCGGCTCCGGCCACGCCGGAGTCCACGCCGGCCCCGGTCGTGCACGTGGTCACCGACGTGCTCGACATGGACATCAGCCTGCGTGGCGGCGAGCTGCTGCGCGCCGACCTGCTGAAGTACCCGCGCGACAAGCAGGCCGGCAGCCCGCCGGTGCGCCTGCTCACCACCGATGACGCGACCTACAGCGTGATGCGCTCGGGCCTGCGTGCCGCGGACGGCCGCGCCGACCCGACCCACCTCGCCATGTTCACCACGACCGCGGCCGAGTACCGCATGGTGCCGGGCCAGGAACTGCGCGTGCCGCTCACCTGGACGGACGGGCAGGGCGTGACCGTGATGAAGACCTTCGTCTTCAAGCCGGGCCACTACGCGATCGACGTCGACTACGACGTGCAGAACGCCTCGTCCACGCCGTGGCGCGCCGCGTCCTACGTGCAGTTCGCGCGCCACATGTATTCGCAGAAGCGCTCGATGTTCGACGTCGAGAGCTACTCGTACCGCGGGCCGGCGGTGTACGCGGGCAAGCTGCCGCAGAAGCTCGACGCCAGCAAGGAAGAGGACGCGAAGTTCACGCAGACCATCGTCGGCGGCTGGATGGCCGAGATGCAGCACCACTTCGTCGCGGCGGCCGTGCCGCCGGTGACGGAGCAGTACGAGTACACGCTGCGTCGCGAGGGCGAGCATTCGCTGATCACGTACCGCGGCCCGCTCAAGGCCGTGGCCCCGGGCGCGAAGGCCGAATTCAAGGAGACGCTGTTCGTCGGCCCGAAGCTGCAGGAGCAGCTGGCCGCGACCGGCCCGAAGCTCGAACGCACGGCGGACTACGGCCGGCTCTGGCCGATCGCCGATCCGCTCTTCTGGCTGCTCGAGAAGGTCCACAAGTTCGTCCAGAACTGGGGCCTCGCGATCATCATCGTGACGATCCTGCTCAAGCTGCTGTTCTACAAGCTGACCGAGACCAGCGGCCGCTCGATGGCGAAGATGCGGGCCATCCAGCCGCGCATCAAGAACATCCAGGAGCGCTACAAGGACGACCGCGAGCAGCTCGCCAAGCAGATGATGGAGCTGTACAAGCGCGAGAAGATCAATCCGCTCGCCGGCTGCCTGCCGATCGTGATCCAGATCCCGGTGTTCCTCGCGTTCTACTGGGTGCTGCTCGAGAGCGTCGAGATGCGCCAGGCGCCGTTCTTCGGTTGGATCCAGGACCTGTCGTCGAAGGACCCGTACTTCGTCCTGCCGGCGATCATGGGCGCGGCGATGTTCGGCCAGTTCAAGCTGCAGCCGGCGCCGCCGGACCCGATGCAGGCGAAGATGTTCGCCTTCATGCCGCTCATCATGACCGTGATGATGGCGTGGTTCCCGGCCGGCCTCGTGCTGTACTGGATCACCAACACCGGCCTGTCGATCCTCCAGCAGTGGAAGATCAACAAGGTGGTCGAGGCCGAATCCAAGAAACCCGGTTAATAGGGGACATTCCTCTTTTTCCGGGACCGGGGATCCAGCAGGTCGGTACGCGGCTTTCCGGCATTCGGCGCGCACGACGGGAAACGAGGAATGTCCCCGAGCTCCGACACCATCGCCGCGATCGCCACCGCCCCCGGCCGGGCGGGCATCGGCGTGGTGCGACTCTCCGGGCCCGACTGCCGGCGGATCGCCACGGCACTGATCGGTGAGATGCCCGCGCCGCGCGTCGCCACCTTGTGCGATTTCCTCGCGGCCGACCACCAGCCGATCGACACCGGGCTCGCACTCTTTTTCCCAGGCCCGCGCTCCTACACCGGCGAGGACGTGCTGGAGCTGCACGGCCACGGCGGGCCGGTCGTGCTCAACGAGTTGTTGCGCCGCGCGCTTGCGCTCGGCGCCCGCGCCGCCGGCCCCGGCGAATTCACGCAACGGGCCTTTCTCAACGAGAAGCTCGACCTCGCGCAGGCCGAAGCCATCGCCGACCTCATCGACAGCGGGTCGGCCCAGGCGGCCCGTGCGGCGGTGCGCTCCCTGCAGGGCGAGTTCTCCATGCAGGTGCACGAGCTGGCCGAGCGCGTGCTCGAGCTGCGCATGTGGACCGAGGCCGCGATCGACTTTCCCGAGGAGGAGATCGACTTCCTGCAGGATCGTGCCCTCACCGAACGCATGGAGTTCCTGCGGCGGCGATTCGCCGAGCTCGCGGAGACCGCGCGCCAGGGCGCGTTGCTGCGCGACGGCCTGAGCCTGGTGATCGCCGGCCGGCCCAATGCGGGCAAGTCGAGCCTGCTCAACCGGCTCGCGGGTTACGAGGCCGCGATCGTCACGGCAGTGCCCGGCACGACGCGCGACGTGCTGCGCGAACGCATCGAGATCGACGGCCTGCCGCTGCACGTGATCGACACGGCGGGCCTGCGCGAAGCGGCCGATGAGGTGGAGGTCGAGGGCATCCGTCGCGCACGCCAGGAGATCGCGCGCGCCGATCGCGTGCTGTTTCTCGTCGATTCCGCGGATCCGGTCGCGCTGGCCGGCATCGATGGCGACCTGGCGCAACTCCCGGCCGACGTGCCGTGCACCATCGTCTACAACAAGATCGACGTGAGCGGCGAGCCCGCGCGCGTGGAGGAGGGAACGCCCACGCGGGTCTATCTCTGCGCATCCTCGGGCGGTGGCGTGGACGGTCTGCGCGCGCACCTGAAGGGCTGCATCGGTTTTCACCCGTCGCCGGAGGGCGCTCTCACGGCGCGCACGCGACATCTCGAGGCACTGCGCCGCTCGCGGGCCCACGTGGAGGAGGCGCACCGCCTGTTGGTAGACCGGCACGCGGGCGAGCTCGTCGCGCAGGAGTTGCTCGAGGCGCAGCGCAACCTCGGCGAAATCACGGGGCAGGTCAGCAGCGACGAGCTGCTCGGCCGGATCTTCGGCAGCTTCTGCATCGGGAAATGACATGAAACTCGCCCAGCGCATCGCCCTCGTCACGGGCAGCAGTTCCGGCATCGGTCGCGGCGTGGCGATTGCGTTCGCGCGCGAAGGCGCGGACGTCGTCGTGAACTACCCGGTCGCGGACCAGGCCGCCAATGCGCGCGAAGTGTGCGAGACGATCATCGCGCTCGGGCGGCGCGCGATCGCGGTGCAGGCGGACGTGGCGGAGGAGGCCGACGCGAAGCGGATGTGCGCCGTGGCGCTCGACAAGTTCGGGCACGTGGACATCCTCGTCAACAACGCCGGCATCGCGGCCGCGGCGCCGGTGCAGGACATCCCCGTCGAGCAGTGGGACCGTGTGATCGCGGTGCACCTGCGCGGCACGTTCCTCATGACGCGCGAGCTGTTGCCGCCGATGCTCGAGCGCGGCTGGGGCCGCATCATCAACACCGCGTCGCAGCTGGCGTACAAGGGCGCGCCGGGCTTCGCGCACTACACCGCGGCGAAGGGCGCGATTCTCTCGTTCACGCGCACGGTCGCCCTCGAAGTCGGCGACCGCGGCGTGACGGTGAACAGCGTGGCGCCCGGGGCGACGCGCACGCCGATCCTGGCCGATGTGCCGCCGGACCTGCTCGAGCAGATCCGCCAGTCGATCCCGCTCGGCCGCCTCGCAGAGGTGGACGACATCGTGCCGAGCTACGTGTTCCTCGCGAGCGAGGACGGCCGCCATTACCAGGGACAGTGCATCAGCCCGAACGGCGGCGACGTGTTCCTGTAATGGGGGTAATGGGGGACATTCCTCTTTTCTTTACCGGGCGACCCCGAAAAAGAGGAATGTGCCCTATTTTCCCCGTATTTTTTCGATGCGGGTGAGGACGGCGGCGAGTTCGGCGTCGCGGCCGTCGGCGATGTCGCGAACCGTTGGCTGCACGTAGACGTCGGGCTCGAGGCCTGCATCCGGCAACGGTTTCGACGACACCGGGAACTGCCCGATCAGCGGCACGTCCACCTCGATGCCCGACTTCGGCAGGGTCATGAAGAAGAACGCGCCGCCCGTGATGCCGCGCTGGTTGCCGCCCGTCGGCTGGCCGACGAGCGTGCCTAGGCGATTGCGCCGGATCGCCGAGGCGAACTCGAAGGTCGCGGAACTGTTCACCGCACCGATCAGCACCCAGACGCGTCCGGCATACCTCGGTGCCTTCGCCCGCACGACGGCACCGGCCGGATCGTCGTCGTACTTCGTCAGGCGAAAGAAGCCGTCGCCGAGGTCCACGGCCGCATCGCCCCAGTCGTAGAAGCTCTGGTCCCAGGTGCTCAAGACCGGGCGGAACTCCTCGGGCACCCTGCGATACCGGGTCTTGCGCACGACCGGTTCGACCGGCAGGTCGCTCGCCGTCAGGTGCGAGAGCAACTCGTCGCCCACGCTCAGGCCGCCTTCGTTGCCGCGCAGGTCGATGACGAGGTCCGGCACCTGCCGTGCCACGAGGTCCGCGAAGACCCCCTCGAGGTACGAATGCCAGTCGAACTTCGAGTCGTAGAGCGCCCAGTTGCCCATGCGCAGGTAGCCGACCCCGGCGCGCAGGTCGCGATACTCCCAGGGGTTGGCGTCGCCCTCGGGATCCCCGCCAGGCTGCGGCCGCGCGTCGTAGGCCATCGCAGGTACCTGGATCTTGCGTGCCGCGGCGCCCGGCGCCGGCCGCACGACGAGCTCGAACGGCGCCCCGGCCCGCCGTGGAAAGACGAGCGGGAAGAACACGTCGAAAGCCTCGATGCGATCGAACCCCTGGACCTCCAGGTTCGCGATGCGCTTGGCGGTGTTGGCGCCGTCCGCGCGCGAGTAAGGCAACAACCCGTCGAGGATCCGGCTCGCGGCGTGACCGTCGATGGAGAGCACTTCGGCGCCACGGCCCAGTTCGGGCGCCTCGGCGAAGCTGCGCGTCACGATCATGCGGCGATCGATCCAGCGGAACTCGAACGGCACGCGGAGCGAGCGCAGCAGGGCATCGCGCACCGCGTCGCCCTGGTTGTAGAAATTGGCGTAGGTGTGGCCGCACTCGATGTACGTCGTGAAACGCGAGATCGCCAGGTACGCGTCCGCCAGCGTGCGGTCGCGGCGGAATTCGCGCATCAGCGAGGCATGGGCGGCGTCGATCTCCGCCGGCGTGCGATAGCGATGCAGGCCCGGGTGCAGGGCCCCGTAGGCCTTCAGCAGCAGGTCGGCGTCGGAGCGCAGATCCGCGGCCGCAATGCTGCGCGTCGGGGTCGGAAGGGCGGGGGCCGGTTCGGCGAGCGGGACCGAACCGGCCAGGAGACCGAGCCCGAAGGCGACGAGAGGCTTCCGCATGTCTCGTCCCTTCGGCCTGACCCGCCGGACCGGTTTCGCGGCGGGCAGGCACGAAAAAGAGGAATGTCCCCTATTTATTCGCGTCGACGAAGGCGGCGAGGTCCTGCTTGAACTTCACCATCGACGCCGGGTGCACGTACATCATGTGCCCGGCCTCGTAGTGCTCGATCGTGACGTTGCCGCGCAGGGCGGGTGCCACGTCGAGGTGCTCGATGGCGTAGTTCACCGTGCCGTACGGGCAGGCGAGGTCGAAGTAGCCCGACTGCACCAGCACCTTCATCTTCGGGTTCAGCGTCATCGCGTGCGAGAGGTCCGAGATGGTGTTGGCGTAAGGCACCTTGCCGCGGCCGGGCTCGTCGTGCTGCTGGTCCCAGTCGCGGTAGAGGCGGCCGGACAGCACGTACGGACGATCCGACTCGACCTTCAGCTCGCCGCGGTAGTAGTCGTTGAACGTCGCCACGATGGCCGGCGCGACCGAGCTGCTGTACGGGTCGTAGGACATCGACTCGCCGAGCGGGTTGAGCGTGCCGCCCGTGTAGCGCGTGTCGATGCGGCCGACCACGAGGCCGCGGCTGCGCATCAGCTCCTGCAGGAAGCGGCCTTCGTCGATGCGCAGGTTGGCCTTGTCCCAGTAATCCTCGGACAGGCCCGTGTAACGCGCGAGGCCGGCGAGCACAGTCTTGCGTTCCTCGGCGGACAGGCGGGCGCCCTTGAACAGCGCGGGCGCATAGACGGTCTGCGCGAACTGCTCGACGTCGCGCAGGAAGGCCTGCAGGTCGGCCGGGCGGTTCGGCACCATGTTGTGGTACCAGGCGGTGGCCGCGAAGGTGGACAGGAAGTTCACGTAGGGCACGTCGAGGCCGAGGCCTGCATTGCCCGAGCCGAAGTCGAGGTACGGCGACACCAGCACGATGCCGTTCAGCGCGACGTCGTGCTTGGTGAGCAGCTCGTAGCTGACGCCCGCCGTGCGCATGCCGCCGTAGCTCTCGCCGAGGATGAACTTCGGCGCCGACCAGCGGTTGTTGTCGCCCAGGTAGCGCACGATGAACTTGGCGACCGACTCGATGTCCTGGTCGACGCCCCAGAAGTCCTTGCCGTCACCCTTGCCGATGACGCGCGAATAGCCGGTGCCGACCGGGTCGATCATCACGAGGTCGGCGCGGTCGAGGATGGTGTACTCGTTGTCGACGCTGCGGAACGGGCCGGTGGTGTTCGACTCCAGGTCCTTCAGCACGGTGCGCTTCGGGCCGAGGATGCCCATGTGCAGCCACGCCGACGCCGAGCCGGGGCCGCCGTTGTATGCAAAGACGATCGGCCGCGTGCGCGGGTCCGCGCCGTCGCGCGTGTAGGCCGTGTAGCCGAACAGGGCGATGGGCTCGTCCTTGTCGTTCTTCATCTGGACCGTGCCGGCCGTCGCCGTGTAGGCGATCTTGACGCCGCCGACCGTGATCACGTGCCTGGTGACCCAGGTCTTGCCCTCCGGCACGTCCTTGTCCTTTTCCTTGTCGCCGGCCTGGGCGGCGTCCGGCTTCTTCTTGGCGTCGTCGTCGCTGGCGGACCACGCCGGCAGGGCGGGCAGCAGCAGGGCGGCGAGCAACCAGGCGATACGTGGCTTCATGGGTGATCCCCCGACTCAGGAAAAGGCGGGAGTATATGTCGGGAGCCGGGTCGGGCGGAGCGGTCCGTCGCCCGGGATGGACGCCCCGGCGCACGGGCAGTAGTCTCGTTGACCCGCCCAGGGAACCCGGGGGAGTCCGCATGAAACAGCTGTCCGGCACCGACGCCATGTTCCTGCAGTTCGAGCAGGGCAATAACCACATGCACGTCGCGTCGCTCGCGATCTACGACCCGTCGACGGCCCCGGGGGGCGGCGTGCGCTTCAAGGACGTGCTGCGCTTCTTCACGGCGCGCATCGCCGAGTTCCCGCACTTCCGCCGCCGACTGGTGCAGATCCCGCTGTCGCTCGACCGTCCCTACTGGATCGAGGACGATTCCATCGACGTCGAGTTCCACGTGCGCCACATCGCGGTGCCGCACCCGGGCGACTGGCGCCAGCTCTGCATCCAGGTCGCGCGCCTGCACTCGCGGCCGCTCGATCGCAGCAAGCCGCTGTGGGAGGCCTACGTGATCGAGGGCCTCAACCGCGTGCCGGGCCTGCCGCCCGGCAGCTTCGCGCTCTACTTCAAGATCCATCACTCGATCGTCGACGGCGAGTCCGGCACGGAGATGATGAAGGCGCTGCACTCGCTCTCGCCCGAGCCGCTCAACCTGGGGGACGACGAGGTCGAGCCGCGCTTCAAGGCCGACCGCACCCCGACCGGCGTCGAGCTGTACTCGCGCGCACTGCTGCACAACGTCGAGAAGGTGCCGTCGCTCGCGAAATTCTCGCTCGAGACCGCGCGCAAGGTCGCCGCGCTCGGGGCCGGCAAGTTCGGCCAGCTCTCGGCCAACCGCGAGGCCGCCGTGCAGACCGTGAAGGCGCTGCTGTCGGGCGACATGAGCCCGCTGCTGTCGATCCTGCCGCCGAGCACGCGCTTCAGTGGCGACGTCTCGTCGCACCGCGTGTTCGAGGCGGTCGAACTGCCCCTTGCGGACTTCAAGACCATCCGCGAGCAGGTCGGCGACGTCACGGTGAACGACCTGTTCCTCGCGGTCGTCGGCGGTGCGCTGCGCCGCTACCTCGGCGCGAAGCAGGAGCTGCCCGACGCCAGCATGGTCGCGATGGTGCCGATGACGCTGCGCGGCGCCGACAAGGGCGGCGATCGCGGCAACCAGGTCGGCTTCACGGCCATGACCGTGCACACGGACATCGCCGATCCGATCGACCGGCTGCGGCGCATCCATGAAGGCGCCATCACCTCGAAGGAAGTCACGGGTGCGCTCGGCAAGGAACTCGCGCGCGACCTGCTCGAAAACCTGCCGAACGTGGTCTCGCACACGCTGCTGCGCAACGTGAAGTTGCCCGGCGTCGGGCTGATCGTCTCGAACGTGCGCGGACCCGACGTGCCGCTCTACATGGCCGGCGCCCAGCTGGTGAAGTACGTGCCGATCAGCATCGCGGTCGACGGCATGGGCCTCAACGTCACCGGCTTCAGCTACGCCGGCGTGATGCGCATCTGCGCGATCTCCTGTCGCGAGATGCTGCCCGACCCGGCGTTCTTCGCCGAGTGCATGACCGAGGCCTTCGAGGAGATGAAGCGCGCGGCGGCGGAGATCGTGGTGCCGGAAACGGCGCGACTCGCGGCACCCGCCCGTCGGGCCCGCAAGCCGAAGGCCAAGGCGAAGGCCAAGGGCGCGAAGGGCACGCGGGCATCGCGCAAGGCTGCGGCCAGGTCGCCGGCCGAGGCTGCCTAGCGCGCCGCCCACCAGGCTTCGTCGTGGCCCGCACCGGGGACATCATGCCGTCGCACCTGCGGGCGGCCCTCGCGGCCGTCTTCGGCACGAGCGTGGACGACGTCGAGATCCACGAGCAATCCTGGTTCGCGCGCCTGCACGGCCGGGCCACGGCCACCACCCGGCGCAACCGCATCTACCTGCGCGGGTCCGCGGAGGACTTCTTCGCCGACCCGGCCCTGATGCTGCACGAGTACTTCCACGTCCTGCGGCAGTGGAACCGCGGCCGGCTGAGCGTCTGGCGCTACCTCGCCGAGTGGCGGCGCCACGGGTACTGGCACAACCGCTACGAACGCCAGGCCCGGCGCTTCGCGGCGCGACGGCTGTCGGCGTTCCACCGGGAAGTGTCGAGTACAATGCGCCACCCCGGGTGAGTGGGTTCGCATGCGTTTTTCCGCGGCTTTCGACGTGATCGTGGTGGGTGGCGGCCATGCCGGCACCGAGGCGGCGCTCGCCTCGGCGCGGCGCGGCTGCCGCACGCTGCTGGTCACGCAGAGCATCGAGGCGCTCGGCCAGATGAGCTGCAACCCGGCGATCGGCGGCATCGGCAAGGGCCACCTCGTGCGCGAGATCGACGCGCTCGGCGGCGCCATGGCGCGGGCGACCGATCGCGCCGGCATCCAGTTCCGCACGCTCAACGCGAGCAAGGGCCCGGCCGTGCGGGCGACACGTGCCCAGGCCGACCGCGCGCTGTATCGACGCGCCATCCGCGGCCTGCTGGAGAGCCAGCCGAACCTCGTGCTGTTCCAGGCGGAAGTCGCCGACGTACGACTCGCGGGCGAGCGCGTGGTCGGCATCACCACGGCGGTTGGCCTCGAGTTCGACGCGCCGGCGGTGGTGCTCACGGTCGGCACCTTCCTCGGCGGCCGCATCCACGTCGGCCTGCAGCAGTCCCCGGGCGGGCGCGCGGGCGATCCGCCGTCGAACCGACTCGCCGAGAAGCTGCGCGAGCTGCCGCTGCGCGTGGGCCGTCTCAAGACCGGCACGCCGCCGCGCATCGACGGCCGCAGCATCGACTACTCCGGACTGCAGGTGCAGCCGGGCGACGACCCGATGCCGGTGTTCTCGTTCCTCGGGCGACGTGCCGAGCACCCGCGCCAGGTGGTCTGCCACCTCACCTCGACCAACGAGCGCACGCACGAGCTGATCCGCGCGGGCACCGATCGCTCGCCGCTGTTCACCGGCGTGATCGAGGGCGTGGGGCCGCGCTACTGCCCGTCCGTCGAGGACAAGGTCGTGCGCTTCGCCGACAAGGCCTCGCACCAGATCTTCATCGAACCCGAAGGCCTCGACACGCACGAGGTCTACCCGAACGGCATTTCGACCAGCCTGCCCTTCGACGTGCAGTACGCGTTCGTGCGCAGCATCCGCGGCTTCGAGCACGCGCACATCACGCGACCGGGCTACGCGATCGAGTACGACTTCTTCGACCCGCGCGATTTGCGCCCGACGCTCGAGACGAAGCACCTCGCGGGACTGTATTTCGCGGGACAGATCAACGGCACGACGGGTTACGAGGAGGCCGCGGCACAGGGCCTGCTCGCGGGCCTCAATGCCGCGCTCGCCGTGCAGGGCCGCGAGCCGTGGTGGCCGAAGCGCAGCGATGCGTACCTCGGCGTGCTGGTCGATGACCTCATCACCCGCGGTGCGCCCGAGCCCTATCGCATGTTCACGAGCCGCGCCGAGTACCGCCTGACGCTGCGCGAGGACAACGCCGACCTGCGGCTCACGCCGGTCGGTCGCGAGCTGGGCCTCGTCGACGACGAGCGCTGGGCGCTGTTCGAGCGCAAGCGGGCCGCCGTCGAGACGGAGCTCGCTCGCCTGCACCACGCGTGGGTGCGGCCCGGCACCGACACGGCGGAACGCGCCGAGCGGGAGTTCGGCCTCGCCCTCACCCGCGAGCAGCGCGGCTTCGAGCTGCTGCGCCGGCCCGAGGTGAGCTACGAGGCGCTGGCCGCGCTCATCGGCGCGAGTGCCGAGGACGGCAGCGGCGCCACGAGGACACGCGACTGCCCGACGCGCTCGACTATGCGCAGGTGTCGGGCCTGTCGAACGAGGTGCGCCAGCGGCTCGTCGAGCACCGGCCCGCGACGCTGGGCCAGGCGGCGCGCATCCCGGGCGTCACGCCTGCCGCCGTGTCCCTGCTGCTGATCCACCTCAAGCGCCACGAACTCGCGGACCGTGCGACGGCCGCCCGCGCCGTCCCCGGAGGCTGAACCCATGGCTGCCGATGTCACCCGTCGCGCCACCTTGCGCAGCGCGCTCGTCGCGCTCGGCGCGCTGCTGCTGGTGGGTTGCGGTCACCGCGACGGCACATCGTCCGGGCAGGCCGCCGCACCGGGCGCCGCCGCGGTCGAGCGCACGGTCCTGCGACGGGGCAACGGGCCCGAGCCGGACACCGTCGATCCGCAGCTCGCGCGCACCGACGGCTCCTTCAACATCCTGCGGGACCTGTTCGAAGGCCTGACGGCCGTCGGTGCCGACGGGCTGCCCGTGCCCGCGGCCGCCGAGTCCTGGGACGTGTCGCCCGACGGGCTCGTGTACACCTTCCACCTGCGCGCCGGGCTGCAGTGGTCCAACGGCGATCCGCTCAAGGCGGCGGATTACGTCGCGGGCATGCGCCGACTCGTGACGCCGGCCACCGCTTCGCCGTACGCACAGTTCATCGAGCCGGTGCTGAACGCCACGGCGATCACCAAGGGCGAGAAGGCGCCGGAGGAACTCGGCGTCAGCGCGCCGGACGATCGCACGGTCGTCATCCGGCTCGAAGACCCGGCGCCGTATCTCGTCGGGCTCGTCGCGCAGCCGCCGACGTTCCCGGTGCACGGGCCGTCGCTCGCGGCGAACGGCGCGCAGTACGCGAAGCCGGGCAAGCTGGTGTCGAACGGCGCGTACGTGCTCGAGGACTGGGTGGTCGGTTCGAAGATCGTGCTCCACCGCAACCGCCACTACCGCGACGACGCGCACACGCACATCGAGCGCGTGGAGTTCCTGCACGTGGCCGATCCCGGCGACGAGTTCCGCCAGTACCGCGCCGGACAGGTCGACGTCACCTACGTCGTGCCGCCGCCGCAGTTCCAGTGGATCCGGCAGCACCTCGGGGCCGAGCTGCACGTCTCACCCCAGCTCTCCGTCTATTACTACGGTTTCAACCTGACGCGTCCGCCGTTCCAGGGCAACGCCGACCTGCGCCGCGCGCTGTCGATGGTGATCGATCGCGAGAAACTCGTGACGGCCGTGACGGGGGTCGGCGAGGCGCCGGCGTACAGCTGGGTACCGCCGGGCGTCGCCAACTACACGCCGCAGGCATTCGATTACGCGAAGTGGCCCTACGAGGAGCGCGTGAAACAGGCGCGCGAGCTGTATCGCAAGGCCGGCTACTCGGCGGAGCGGCCGCTCAAGGTCGAGCTGCGCTACAACACCGGCGAGGTGCACAACCGCCTGGCGGTGGCGATCGCGGCGATGTGGAAGGAGCAGCTCGGCGTCGAGACCTCGCTCTATGCCGAGGAATTCCGCGCTCTGCTGCAGAGCATGCAGGCGAAGAAGGATACGCAGGTGTTCCGCTCGAGCTGGGTCGGCGACTTCAACGATGCCTACAGCTTCGCGCAGCTGCTGCAGAGCCGGTTCGGCATCAACCTCACGGGCTACGCGAACCCGCGCTACGACGCATTGCTCGCCGAGGCCGTGCGGCAGGCCGACCCGGTCAAGCGCCGCGCGCTGCTCGAGGAAGCCGAACGCACCATGCTGGGCGACACGCCGCTGCTGCCGATCTACTTCTACGTCAACAAGCACCTCGTCAAACCCGACGTGCTCGGCTGGACCGACAACGTGATGAACATCCAGTACAGCAAGGACCTGCGCTTCGCCCCGGCGACCTGAGCCGCCGGTCACAGATTTCGGAACCGGTGGCGGGCCACGATTGAGTCCCGTGGCGCGCCCTTGGCAACATAAGCGAACTCCGAGCGCAGTACCCACATGACCTGGTTTGTCGTCTTTGCAGTAACGGTGTTCGCCCTCTGGTTCTGGCGCGAATACCGTGTCCAACGTGCCGACCTGGAGAGCCCGATGGCTCCGCACCGGGCCGGCGAGCGCTACATCGGGCAGGTCCTGACCCTGTCCGACGGGATCGAGGACGGCCTCGGCCGCGCGAAGCTCGGCACCCGCCAGTGGCGCCTGCGTGGACCGAACGTGCCGGCCGGTGCGCGCGTGCGCGTGACCGGCGTCGACGGCAGCACCCTCATCGTCGACCGCCTGCCCAGCTAGGGGACATTCCTGTTTTTTTGGCGTCTGCCGAAAAAGAGGAATGTCACTATCTTCCTAACAAACCAATGAATCGGCTGACTTATTCAGCCGATTCATCAGAAAAATCAGTCAATCAAGGTCCGACGATCAGGTCGTATTCGGCACTCACGGTGGCGCTGAATTTCATGTCCGCGGCCTGGTAGGTCTCGGCCGGCGGGGCCGGGGCGGCGGCCATCGCGACCATCGCATCCCGACGGTACATGGGCACGGGCATCGAGTTGGCCTGGCCATTGAGCGTGCGCACGGCCCCGAGCTTTGCGCCTGCGGCGCCGGCCAGCGCCTCCGCGTTCAGCCGGGCATCGTCGACCGCCTTCGCCATGGCCTCGCGCTCGAGGCTCTTGCGTCGCGTCGAGTCGAGCTGCGGATCGCCCACCTGGTTCACACCCGCATCCACCGCCTTCTCGAGCAACGTGCCGAGCTGGTCGAGGTCGCGCAGCTCGACCTCCACCTGCCGGCTCACGAGGTAGCCCTGCAGCAGCTGCCGCCGGTTCTTCTCGTCCCACTCGTACAGCGGCTGCACCTGCAGGCGCGTCGAGTTCACGAACTTCGGGTCGATCTTCATCGACCGGGTCAGCGCCAGCACGCGATCGACCGTCGCGGACACCTCGCTGCGTGCCTCGGCCATCGTCGGCTTGCGTGACTCGATGCCGAGGCTGACCCGGGCGAGGTCAGGTGACGCCGACACCTCGCCCGTGCCGGAGACGCTCACGGTCCGCGGCGTGGGGGTGTCGGCACGCGCCTGTCCGGACATTGCCGTCAGCGCGAGCAGGCCGGCCAGGCAGAAAGCACGCAGGTGGATCATGGTCGTCCTCGTGGCGAAGTGGAGTCGGTCCGTCGGCCTCAGTCTAAGCCAATCGCCGGTGTCGCCGGGATCGTGATCCGGACCCATTCGACTCCAGAAACGCTTTTGATTACCATGCCGGACCCTTGGCCGCCCGTCGGCCGGGACAGACCTGGACGGAGTACGCAATGACGTTGAGAACGGCCTGGCTCGCAGTGAGCCTGACCCTCGCGGCCCTCGCCGCCCCGGGCCTCGCCACCGCGGGCGACGCCTCGCGTGGCGCCAAGCTCGCCTACACCTGCCACGGCTGCCACGGCATCCCGAACTACAAGAATGCGTATCCGATCTACAGCGTGCCGAAGCTGGGTGGCCAGCATCCGTTGTACCTGGTCAACGCGCTCAAGGAATACGCGAGCCTCGACCGCAATCACGCGACCATGCACGCGCATGCCGTGACGATGTCGCCGCAGGACATGGACGACATCACCACGTACCTGACGGGCCAGAGCCTGAAGTCGACCGGTCGCGCGGTCGGCACGGCGCCGAAGGCCGGCCAGACCTGCGTCGCCTGCCACGGTCCGGACGGCGTCGGCCTGCTGCCCGAGTATCCGAACCTCGCCGGCCAGCACGAGGACTACATCAAGCAGGCGCTGCACAACTACAAGAGCGGCGTGCGCAAGAACCCGATCATGTCCGGCATGGCGGCGAACCTGACCGAGCAGGACATCAACGAGCTCGCCAAGTACTACTCGAGCCAGCGCCCGAGCCTCTGCGCGACCGACGAGATCCGCAAGCTGGGCAAGTGCGCCGGCCTCTGACCGCGACGGCATCTGCTCATGCCAGGAAGGCCGGGTTCGACCCGGCCTTCTTGTTTTCGGGCGTCGGCAACCGCAACCTAGGCGGCCCCAAACGCTGACCGCCACGGACCCGCACCGCATGAGCGCCGCACCGACCCCCGCCTCCGGCGAGACCCTCGCCCAGCCGCTCGGCAACGGGGTGTACCTCATCGACACGCATCACGTGCGCCCCGGCCTCGCGGCCGCCCATCTCGTGGTGGACAGCGGTCGTGCGGCGTTCGTCGACACCGGCTCGGGGCTCGCGGCGCCGCGCCTGCTCGCAGCCCTCGAGGAACTCGGCCTCGCCCGCGAGCAGGTCGACTACCTGTTCCTCACGCACGTCCATCTCGATCACGCCGGTGGCGCCGGCCAGCTCATGCAGGCCTTGCCGAATGCCCGCGCGGTCCTGCACCCGCGCGGCGCGCCGCACCTCGTCGACCCGGCGAAGCTGATCGCGGGCTCGATCGAGGTCTACGGCGAGGCGATGTTCCAGCGACTGTACGGCGAATTGCTCCCGATCCCGGCGGAGCGCGTGCACACGGTCGAAGACGGCATGCGCCTCACGCTCGGCCGCCGGACCTTCGAGTTCATCGATGCGCCGGGCCACGCCAAGCACCACCACTGCCCGATCGACCTCGACTCGCGCGAGATCTACAGCGGCGACAACTTCGGCATCTGCTACCGCGAGTTCGACACCGCGGCCGGCCCCTTCATGCTGCCGACGACCACGCCCGTGCAGTTCGATCCCGACGCGATGCACCACACGATCGATCGCCTGATCGCCTACGGCCCGCGCCGCATCTTCCAGACCCACTTCGGGCCCGTCGACCAGATCGAACGCCTCGGCCGCGACCTGCATGCGAACATCGTCGAGCTGGTGCGCATCGCGCGCCGCCACGCGCACGCGCCGCAGCGCAGCCAGCGCATCGCCGAGGACATGTTCCGCTGGTTCAGCACCCGTCTCGATGCGCACGGCTACACCGGCGACCTCGCGCGCCGCCACGCACTGCTCGACGACGACGTGCGCCTCAACACCTCGGGCCTCGAGGTGTGGCTGAACCGTCACTGATTTCCCCTCCGCCCACCGGACACACGCCATGGCATCGTTCCGCGCTTTCCGCATCCACAAGACCGACGGCCGCATCCAGGGGCGGTTCGACACCGTCACGCTTGACGACCTGACCGCAGGCGACGTCGTCGTGAAGGTCCATTACTCGACGATCAACTACAAGGACGCGCTCGCCGCGACCGGCAAGTCGCCGATCCTGCGCAAGTACCCGCTCGCGGGCGGCATCGACCTCGCGGGCGAGGTGGTCAGTTCGTCCGATCCGCGTTTCCAGCCGGGCCAGCCCGTGCTGGTGAACGGCTGCGGACTCAGTGAGACGCAGGACGGCGGCTACAGCGAGTACGCGCGGCTGCAGGGCGACTGGCTGGTGCCGGTGCCGGCGGGCCTCACGCTCGCCGACACGATGAAGATCGGCACGGCCGGATTCACCGCGGCGCTCGCCGTGCATCGCATGGAACAGAACGGACAGGCGCCGTCGCAGGGCCCGATCCTCGTCAACGGCGCGACGGGCGGCGTCGGCAGCCTCGCGATCGACATGCTGGGGGGCCGCGGTTACGAAGTCGTCGCGTTGAGCGGCAAGGCCGACGCGGATGCCTACCTGACGGAAATCGGTGCGGCCCGGATCCTGCGCCGCCAGGAACTGAACCTCGGCTCGAAGCCGATGGAAAGTCCGCTGTGGGCCGGCGCAATCGACAACCTCGGCGGCGACGTGCTCACCTGGCTCACGCGCACCGTGCAGCCGTGGGGCAACATCGCCAGCATCGGACTCGCCGCCAGCCACGAACTGCACACCACGGTGATGCCGTTCATCCTGCGCGGCGTCAGCCTGCTCGGCATCAACTCGGTGGTGGTGCCGCGCGAGCTGCGCCTCGCCGTGTGGCAGCGCCTCGCGGGCGACCTCAAGCCGCGCCACCTCGACCGCATCTGCACGAAGACGGTGGACTTCGACGCGCTGCCGGCGCAGTTCGAAGCCTACGTGCAGGGGCAGGTGACCGGCCGCACCCTGGTGCGCATCGCCTGACCGATGCTGTTCGTATATCTGAATCGCATTCGGTTATTTGACAACCCACGCGCCGCTTCGCGATGCTGCGCGCACGAACCGGAACGGAACCGGCGGCCACGGCCGTCGCTGAGACCATGAGCAGCCCAGCGAACAAACCCCTGGTGACGCCCGAGCGCCTCACGCACCTGCAGCGCCTCGAGGCCGAGAGCATCCACATCCTGCGCGAGGTGGTCGCCGAGTGCGACAAGCCCGTGATGCTCTATTCGATCGGCAAGGACAGCGCGGCGATGCTGCACGTCGCGCTCAAGGCGTTCCATCCGGCGCCGCCGCCGTTCCCGCTGCTGCACGTCGACACGCGCTGGAAGTTCCGCGCGATGTACGAGCTGCGCGACTCGATCACGAAGAAGTACGGCCTGCAGTTGCTCACCTACACGAATCCCGAGGGCATCGCGCAGAACGTCAATCCGTTCACGCACGGCTCGGCCATCCACACCGACATCATGAAGACGCAGGCGCTGAAGCAGGCGCTCGACCTGCACGGCTTCGACGCCGCGTTCGGCGGCGCGCGCCGCGACGAGGAGAAGAGCCGCGCCAAGGAGCGCATCTTCTCGTTCCGCAGCGCCCAGCACCGCTGGGACCCGAAGAGCCAGCGCCCCGAGCTGTGGAACCTCTACAACGCCCGCAAGCACAAGGGCGAGAGCATCCGCGTGTTCCCGATGTCGAACTGGACCGAGCTCGACATCTGGCAGTACATCTACCTGAACGACATCCCCATCGTGCCGCTCTACTTCGCGGCCGAGCGGCCGGTCGTCGAGCGCGACGGCACGCTGATCATGGTCGACGACGACCGCATGCCGCTCAAGCCCGGCGAAAGGCCGATGATGAAGAAGGTCCGCTTCCGCACGCTCGGCTGCTATCCGCTCACCGGCGCGATCGAGAGCGAGGCCGACACGCTCACCGCGATCATCCAGGAGATGCTGCTCACGACGACTTCCGAGCGGCAGGGCCGGGTGATCGACCACGACCAGTCGGCGTCGATGGAGAAGAAGAAGCAGGAGGGGTACTTCTGATGGCACACGTCAGCGACCTCATCGCCACGGACATCGAGGCGTACCTCCACCAGCACGAGCACAAGAGCCTGCTGCGGTTCATCACCTGCGGCAGCGTCGACGACGGCAAGAGCACGCTGATCGGCCGCCTGCTGTACGACTCGAAGATGATCTTCGAGGACCAGCTCGCGGCACTGGAGGCCGACTCGAAGAAGGTCGGCACGCAGGGCGGCGACATCGACTTCGCGCTGCTCGTCGACGGCCTCGCCGCCGAGCGCGAGCAGGGCATCACCATCGACGTCGCCTACCGCTTCTTCTCGACCGACAAGCGCAAGTTCATCGTCGCCGACACGCCGGGGCACGAGCAGTACACCCGCAACATGGTGACGGGCGCCTCGACCGCGGACCTCGCGATCATCCTGATCGATGCCCGCAAGGGCGTGCTGGTGCAGACGCGCCGGCACAGCTACCTCGTGTCGCTGATCGGCATCAAGAAGGTCGTGCTGGCCATCAACAAGATGGACCTCGTCGACTATTCGAAGGACGTGTTCGAGCGCATCGTCGAGGAATACAAGGCGTTCGCGGCGCGCATCGGCCTCACGGACATCGTCGCCATCCCGATCTCCGGCCTCAAGGGCGACAACATCGCCACTCCGAGCGCGCACACGTCCTGGTACCACGGCCCGATCCTCATGGCCTACCTCGAGACGGTCGAGATCGAGGAAGACGCGCAGTCGCGTCCGTTCCGCTTCCCCGTGCAATGGGTGAATCGCCCGAACCTCGACTTCCGCGGTTTCGCCGGCACCATCGCGAGCGGCACGATCCGCAAGGGCGACCGGATCCGCGTGCTGCCGTCGGCGCGCGAGAGCACCGTCACGCGCATCGTCACGATGGAAGGCGACCTCGACCACGCCATCGCCGGCCAGGCGGTGACGCTGACGCTGGCCGACGAGGTCGACATCAGCCGCGGCGACGTCCTCGCCAAGCCGGACCACCTGCCGGCTGTCGCCGACCAGTTCGAGGCGACCGTGATCTGGATGGCGGCGGAGCCGATGCTGCCGGGCCGTCCCTACTGGCTGAAGCTCGGCAACAAGCAGGTCACCGCGACGATCACCGAGCCGAAGTACAAGGTGAACGTCAACACGCTCGAGCACCTCGCGGCGAAGAAGCTCGAGCTGAACGAGATCGGCGTCTGCAACCTGTCGATCGACCAGCCGGTGGCGTTCGATCCGTACACCGAGAACCGGGCGACGGGCTCGTTCATCCTCATCGACCGCCTCACCAATGCCACCGTCGGCGCCGGCCTGCTGCACTTCGCGCTGCGCCGCTCGCAGAACATCCACTGGCAGGCGCTCGACGTCAACAAGCAGACGCGTGCGGAGGCGAAGCACCAGAAGCCCGCCATCCTGTGGTTCACGGGCCTCTCCGGCGCCGGCAAGTCCACGATTGCCAACCTCGTCGAAAAGCAGCTGCTCGCGCTCGGCAAGCACACCTACCTGCTCGACGGCGACAACGTGCGCCACGGCCTCAATCGTGACCTCGGCTTCACCGACGCGGACCGTGTCGAGAACATCCGTCGCGTGGGCGAAGTGTCGCGGCTGATGGTGGACGCGGGCCTGATCGTGCTGGTGTCGTTCATCTCGCCGTTCCGCTCGGAACGGCGGATGGCGCGCGCGCTGGTCGAGGCGGGCGAGTTCTACGAGGTGCACGTCGACACGCCGCTCGCGGTCGCCGAGGAGCGCGACGTGAAGGGCCTGTACAAGAAGGCGCGGCGCGGCGAGCTGAAGAATTTCACCGGCATCGACTCGCCCTACGAGCCGCCGGAGCACCCGGAGATCTACATCGACACCACGCGCACCACGCCGGAACAGGCGGCCAGCCAGGTCGTCGAGGCGCTGCGGGCCGCCGGCATCATCGGATCGGCGCTATAGTGGATCCGCCCCCGGCCCGGCCGGGGCGATTGATTCCGGACGCAGCGAGCGTCCAACCTTCGACCCGGGAGGTGGCCATGGCTGCGTTGCGCCTGCAAAACGTGAAGCGTGTCGAATTGCCGATCCCCGGGGCCGATCCCTGGTTCGCGGCACCGCAGGACCCTGCCCTGACCGTCATGACGGATTTCCGTGAACGCGCGTCGGTCACGGTTTCCGAGTCGGCGCCGGTCGATGCGGCGCTCGACCACATGAAGCACGCGGGCGTCCGCTCGGCCTTCGTGATCCACGCGCAGCGGCGCGTCGTGGTCGGGCTGGTGACGGCCTACGACCTGATGGGCGACAAGCCGGTGCGGCACATGGAGGAGCAGCGCGTGCCGCGCAAGGACGTGCACGTGCGCGACATCATGGTGCCGCTCGCGGAGGTCGCTTCCGTCGACATCCGCGAGGTCGAGGCGGCCACGGTTGCGGATGTGGCGCGACTGTTCGATGCGTCGGAGCGCACGCATCTCGCGGTCACGGAGTCGGACGAGCAGGGCTCGGTGCGGTTGCGTGGTCTCCTGTCGGCTGCTCGCGTGCGGCGCTTGCTCGCGCGCTGAGCGCCCACGGCGCGCTCCGCCGGTCCCCCAAGCCATGCTTCCCGGCAGGAACGGGGACTCTCCTGTCGGCTGCTCGCGTGCGGCGGTTGCTCGCGCGTTGACGGGCCAAGAACAGCGCAGCGCCAGTCCCCGGCCACGCTTCCCGGCAGGAACCGGGGACACGCCGTGAACCCATCCCTGGGGGCTCGCGCGCGCCGTCCATGGCGCGCGACGGTCCCCGTTCCTGCCGGGAAGCGTGGCCAGGGACCGGCTCTTGCTCCGCTCCGCTACTCGATGACGAACGGCACGACGCGCCGCTCGTTCGGCCGCACCGTGAGCCGACGCCCGAGCGGCGGAAACGCCCGCTGGTGGCAGTCCGGCCGCTCGCAGATGCGACAGCTGACGCCGACCGGCACCGCCTGTCCGTCGAGCTGCAGGCCCTCCGAGTACACGACCTTGTCCGCGTACGCGATCTCGCAACCGATGCCGATCGCGTACTGCCGGTTCGGCCGCAGGTAATTGCCCGAGCGCTTGACGATGCTGCGCCCGATGCAGAGGTAGCGCACGCCGTCCGGCATCTCCGCGACCTGCACCAGGATGCGCCCCGGGTGGCCGAAGGCTTCGTGCACGTTCCACAGCGGGCACGCGCCGCCGAAGCGCGCGAACTGGAAGCGCGTCGAGCTGTGCCGCTTGGTGATGTTGCCCGCCGCGTCCACGCGCACGAAGTAGAACGGCACGCCGCGCGCACCCGGCCGCTGCAGCGTGCTCAGGCGATGCGAGACCTGCTCGAAGCTCGCGTTGTAGCGGTGCTGCAGCTGCTCGATGTCGTGGCGCAGCTCCATCGCCGAGGCGGCGAAGCGGCGGTACGGCATCATCAGCGCGCCGGCCGCGTAGTTGATCATCGCGATGCGCGCGATGTCGCGGGCCGTGGGCGACTCGAGCCCCGCGCTCGCGAGCAGGTCGTTGCTGAGGCCCGTGAACAGCAGGTCGGCGAGCTGCGTCGCGAGCTGGAAGGCGCGCGTCGGCTCGGGCAGGTCGCGATCGAGCGTCAGCAGTTTCGCCGCCGGATCGTAGTGGCGGATCATCCCGGCCGGCGCCAGCACCCGCACGACTTCGATGCCGAAGCGCTCGCGGAGCGCGGCTTCGAATTTCTGCACCGCGTCGCCGTCGCCTCCGATGCCGATCTCCGCCGCCAGCGCTTCCGCCGCGACGTCCACCTCGTCGACGTAGTTGTCGCGGTAGTGGAAGAAGTCGCGCACCTCCTGGTACGGCACCAGTGAATCGGGCGCATCCTCGGTGCGCATCCGCACCGTCTCGTCGTAGCGCAGGATGCGCTCGTCGAGGGCGCGGTAGGCCCGGTGCAGCGCGAGGTACTGCCGGGCGAGCGACGGCGTGGTCGCCGCCGCCAGCTTCAGCTCGGTGAGGGTCGGGGTGGGCGTGCCGAGGGCGAGGTCCGCGCTCGCCTCGCGCAGGTCCGCGATCAGTCGCGTCTCCTCGTCCGAGTCGAACTCCCCGGGGCTGACGTTGAACACCCGGGACAGCGCGATCAGCACCCGGGCGGTCACCGGCCGCTGGTTGGTCTCGATCTGGGACAGGTAGCTGGCGGAGAGCCCGAGCTGCTGGGCGCAGCTCTCGAGGGTCAGGTTCTGGCGTTCCCGCAGCGCCCGCACCTTCGGGCCCATGAAGAGCTTGTCGCGCATTTGCAATTTCGCAGTTTTGCAGGATTTCGCAAGTTTATACGCCCTTTTTTGCAGATCGGGCAACGGAAACTTGTAGCAAACTACTTGTCTCTGCATCGCTTTTTGCCCGGGAGACCGCGCCCCATGACCACGGCCTCAGTTCCCTCGTCCGCCGGCGCGCGTTTCCGCGCGGCCCTCGCCCACGAGCGCCCCCTGCAGGTGGTCGGCGCCATCAACGCCTACTCCGCCCTGCTGGCCGAGCGGGCCGGATTCCGCGCCATCTATCTGTCCGGCGCCGGCGTCGCGAACGCCTCCTTCGGCCTGCCCGACCTCGGCATCACCAGCCTCAACGACGTCTGCGAGGACGTCCGCCGCATCACCTCGGCCAGCGACCTGCCCCTGCTCGTCGACGCCGACACGGGCTGGGGTGCCGCCTTCAACATCTCGCGCACCATCGCGGACCTGATCCGTTCCGGCGCGGCGGCGTGCCACCTCGAGGACCAGGTGGCGGCGAAGCGCTGCGGCCATCGGCCGGGCAAGGCGCTGGTCTCGACGGAAGAAATGGTCGATCGCATCAAGGCGGCGGTCGACGGCCGCACGGATGCGAACTTCGTGATCATGGCGCGCACCGACGCGCACGCGGTCGAGGGCCAGCAGGCGGCGATCGAGCGCGCGCAGCGCTACGTCGAGGCGGGCGCCGACATGATCTTCGCCGAGGCACTCAACAAGCTCGACGAGTACAGCCAGTTCACCGCGCACGTGAAGGTGCCGGTGCTCGCCAACATCACCGAGTTCGGCAAGACGCCCTACTTCACCGTCGCCGAGCTCGCCTCGGTCGGCGTGCAGCTCGTGCTGTACCCGCTCTCCGCGTTCCGCGCGATGTCGAAGGCGGCCGAGGCGGTCTACGGCGCGATCCGCACCGAAGGCACGCAGAAGAGCGTCATCGACCGCATGCAGACCCGGGCCGAGCTGTACGACGTGCTCGGCTACCACGACTACGAGCGCAAGCTCGACGCGCTGTTCTCGAAGGACAGCGGCGAGCAGTGAGCGCGCCCATCACCCCCAGGACGAGTAGCGCACCATGAGTACCGAGACCCCCGCCCCCGGTTTCAAGCCGAAGAAGTCCGTCGCCCTGTCGGGCGTGCCCGCCGGCAACACCGCGCTCTGCACGGTCGGCCGCAGCGGCAACGACCTGCACTACCGTGGCTACGACATCCTCGACCTCGCCGACAAGTGCGAATTCGAGGAAGTGGCCTACCTGCTGGTGCACGGCAAGCTGCCGAACCACGCCGAGCTCAGGGGTTACAAGGAAAAGCTGAAGCGGCTGCGCGGCCTGCCGGTGCCGGTACTCTCGGCGCTCGAGGCGCTGCCCGCCTCCGCCCATCCGATGGACGTGCTGCGCACGGGCACCTCGGTGCTCGGCTGCACGCTGCCCGAGAAGGACGACCACAACATCGCCGGTGCCCGCGACATCGCCGATCGCCTGATGGCGAGCCTCGGCTCGATGCTGTGCTACTGGTACCACTACAGTCACTCGGGCAAATCGATCGAGGTCGAGACCGACGACGACTCGATCGGTGGTCACTTCCTGCACCTGCTGCACGGCACGCCGCCGCCCGACTCCTGGGTGAAGGCGATGCACATCTCGCTCAACCTGTACGCCGAGCACGAGTTCAACGCTTCGACGTTCACCAGCCGCGTGATCGCCGGCACGGGTTCGGACATGTACTCGGCCATCACTGGCGCGATCGGCGCGCTGCGCGGCCCGAAGCACGGCGGCGCCAACGAAGTCGCGTTCGAGGTGCAGAAGCGCTACGAGACGCCGGACGAGGCGGAGGCGGACATCCGCAAGCGCGTCGAGGCCAAGGAAGTCGTGATCGGCTTCGGCCACCCGGTCTACACGATCGGCGACCCGCGCAACAAGGTGATCAAGGAAGTCGCGCACAACCTGTCGCGCGAGGCCGGTGACCTGAAGATGTACCACATCGCCGAGCGCCTCGAGAGCGTGATGTGGGAGATCAAGAAGATGTTCCCGAACCTCGACTGGTTCAGCGCGGTCTCGTACCACATGATGGGCGTGCCCACCGCGATGTTCACGCCGCTGTTCGTCATCGCGCGCACCAGCGGCTGGAGCGCGCACGTCATCGAGCAGCGCATCGACGGCAAGATCATCCGCCCGAGTGCCAACTACACCGGTCCCGAGGACCGCAAGTTCGTGCCGATCGACCAGCGCTGAGCCTCATGAACTCGAAGCACCGCAAGCCCCTGCCGGGGACGAAGCTCGATTACTTCGACACGCGCGCCGCCGTGGAGGAGATCCGCGCCGGCGCGTGGGAGACGCTGCCCTACACGTCGCGCGTGCACGCCGAGAACATCGTGCGCCGCTGCGAGCCCGCCATCCTGCGCGAATGCCTCGGGCAGATCGTCGACCACAAGCGCGAGCGGGACTTCCCGTGGTTCCCGGCGCGCGTGGTCTGCCACGACATCCTCGGGCAGACCGCGCTCGTCGATCTCGCGGGCCTGCGCGATGCGATCGCCGACCAGGGCGGCGACCCCGCGCAGGTGAACCCGGTGGTGCCGGTGCAGCTGATCGTCGATCACTCGCTCGCGGTGGAGTGCGGCGGGTTCGATCCGCAGGCGTTCGCGAAGAACCGCGCGATCGAGGACCGTCGCAACGAGGACCGTTTCCACTTCATCGACTGGACCAAGCTCGCGTTCGACAACGTCGACGTCATCCCGGCCGGCAACGGCATCATGCACCAGATCAACCTGGAGAAGATGTCGCCGGTGATCCACGCGCAGGACGGCGTGGCGTTCCCCGACACCTGCGTCGGCACCGACAGCCACACGCCGCACGTCGACGCGCTCGGCGTGATCGCGGTGGGCGTGGGCGGCCTCGAAGCCGAGAACGTGATGCTCGGCCGCGCGTCGTGGATGCGCCTGCCCGAGATCGTCGGCGTGAAGCTGACCGGCCAGCGCCAACCCGGCATCACCGCGACGGACATCGTGCTCGCGCTGACCGAGTTCCTGCGCAAGTCCAAGGTGGTCGGGGCGTACCTCGAGTTCTTCGGCGCGGGTGCGGCGAGCCTGACGCTCGGCGATCGCGCAACGATTTCCAACATGGCGCCGGAGTACGGTGCCACGGCGGCGCTGTTCTTCATCGACGACCAGACGCTCGACTACCTGCGCCTCACCGGGCGCTCGCCCGAGCAGGTGGCGCTGGTCGAGACCTATGCGAAGACGGCGGGCCTGTGGGCCGACAGCCTGGAGAATGCGCAGTACGAACGCACGCTGGAGTTCGATCTCTCGAGCGTGGTGCGCAACCTGGCCGGCCCGTCGAACCCGCACGCGCGCGTCGCGACGACGGACCTCGCGGCCAGGGGCATCGCGGCGAAGTGGACCGAGACGCCGGGCCGGATGCCGGACGGCGCGGTGATCATCGCGGCGATCACCAGCTGCACCAACACGTCGAACCCGCGCAACGTCATCGCCGCTGCGTTGCTGGCGAGGAATGCGAACCGGCTCGGGCTCACGCGCAAGCCGTGGGTCAAGACCTCGCTCGCGCCGGGCTCCAAGGCCGTGGCGCTGTATCTCGACGAGGCCGGGCTGACGAAGGAGCTGGAAAAGCTCGGTTTCGGCATCGTCGCGTTCGCCTGCACGACCTGCAACGGCATGAGCGGCGCGCTCGACCCGAAGATCCAGCAGGAGATCATCGACCGCGACCTGTACGCGACGGCCGTGCTTTCCGGCAACCGCAATTTCGACGGGCGCATCCACCCCTACGCGAAGCAGGCGTTCCTCGCCTCGCCGCCGCTGGTGGTGGCCTACGCCATCGCGGGCACGATCCGCTTCGACATCGAGCGCGATGCGTTCGGGCACGACGCGAACGGCCAGCCGATCACGCTGAAGGATCTCTGGCCGACGGACGCGGAGATCGACGCGATCGTGAAGGCGGCGGTGAAGCCCGAGCAGTTCCGCCAGGTGTACGAGCCGATGTTCCGCGTGCAGGCGGAGTCGGGCCCGAAGGTGAGCCCGCTGTACGACTGGCGGCCGCAGAGCACCTACATCCGCCGCCCGCCCTACTGGGAAGGCGCGCTGGCCGGCGAGCGCACGCTCAAGGGCATGCGCCCGCTCGCGGTGCTCGGCGACAACATCACCACCGATCACCTCTCGCCGTCGAACGCGATCCTGCTCGACAGCGCGGCCGGCGAGTACCTCGCGAAGATGGGCCTGCCCGAAGAGGACTTCAATTCCTACGCGACGCACCGCGGCGATCACCTCACCGCCCAACGCGCGACGTTCGCCAACCCGACGCTCGTCAACGAGATGGCGGTGGTCGACGGCAAGGTGAAGAAGGGCTCGCTCGCCCGCGTGGAGCCGGACGGCCAGGTCCTGCGCATGTGGGAAGCGATCGAGACCTACATGAACCGCAAGCAGCCGCTGATCATCGTCGCGGGGGCGGACTACGGCCAGGGCTCGTCACGCGACTGGGCGGCGAAAGGTGTGCGCCTCGCGGGCGTCGAGGCGATCGTGGCCGAAGGCTTCGAGCGCATCCATCGCACGAATCTCATCGGCATGGGCGTGCTGCCGCTCGA
The DNA here is from genome assembly GCA_044226195.1 of Steroidobacteraceae bacterium. GTDB lineage: Bacteria > Pseudomonadota > Gammaproteobacteria > Steroidobacterales > Steroidobacteraceae > RPQJ01. The sequence continues at coordinate 37,498 of JBGAHO010000013.1, read as the reverse complement.
GTTCAAGGCGGGCACGAATCGCAGGACCCTCGGCATCGACGGCACCGAGACCTACGACGTGGTCGGCACGCGTGCGCCGCGCACCGATCTCACGCTGGTCATCCACCGCAAGTCCGGCGAGCGCGTCGAGGTGCCGGTCACGTGCCGGCTCGACACCGCCGAGGAAGTGTCGATCTACGAGGCGGGCGGCGTGCTGCAGCGCTTCGCCAAGGACTTCCTAAAAGGAAAATAGGGGACATTCCTCTTTTTCCAGGGCGCGGACCGAGCGAGAGACCTACTCATCGAGGAAAAGAGGAATGTCCCCATCCCCGCAGATCCGCATTCCGGCGACGTACATGCGCGGCGGCACCAGCAAGGGCGTGTTCTTCCGCCTGCAGGACCTGCCCGTCGCGGCGCAGGTGCCGGGTGAGGCACGGGACAAGCTGTTCCTGCGCGTGATCGGCAGCCCCGATCCGTACGCCGCGCACATCGACGGCATGGGCGGCGCGACCTCGAGCACGAGCAAGTGCGTGATCCTCGCGAAGAGCGCGAGGCCCGACCACGACGTGGACTACCTGTACGGCCAGGTGTCGATCGACAAGGCATTCGTGGACTGGAGCGGCAACTGCGGCAACCTCTCGACGGCCGCCGGCGCCTTCGCGATCCACGCGGGTTTCGTCGACGCCGCGCGCGTGCCGCGCAACGGCACCTGCACCGTGCGCATCTGGCAGGCGAACATCGGCAAGACGATCATCGCGCACGTGCCGGTCACCGACGGCCAGGTGCAGGAGACCGGCGACTTCGAACTCGACGGTGTCACGTTCCCCGCGGCCGAGATCGTGCTCGAGTTCATCGACCCGTCCGACGAGGGCGAGGGCAGCGGCTCGATGTTCCCGACCGGCCAGCTCGTGGACGACCTCGAGGTCCCGGGTGTCGGCACGTTCCAGGCCACGATGATCACCGCGGGCATCCCGACGGTGTTCGTGAACGCGGCCGACATCGGCTACACCGGCACCGAACTGCGGGAGGCGATCAACGGCGACCCGCAGCAGCTCGCGCGTTTCGAGAAGATCCGCGTCGCCGGCGCACTGCGCATGGGCCTGATCAAGACACCCGAGGAAGCGCAGAAGCGGCAGCACACGCCCAAGATCGCGTTCGTCGCCCCGCCGCGGGACTACCTCGCGTCGAGCGGCAAGACCGTCGCCGCCCAGGACATCGACTTGCTCGTGCGTGCGCTCTCCATGGGCAAGCTGCACCACGCGATGATGGGCACGGCCGCGGTCGCCATCGGCACCGCCGCGGCCATCCCGGGCACGCTGGTCAATCAGGCGGCCGGCGGCGGCGAACGCACGGCCGTGCGCTTCGGCCACCCGTCCGGCACGCTGCGGGTGGGCGCGGAGGCGCGCCTGGTCGACGGCCAGTGGACCGTCACCAAGGCGATCATGAGCCGCAGCGCGCGGATCCTGATGGAAGGCTGGGTGCGCGTCCCCGGCTGAGGCCCGGCGGGCCAAAGCGTGAAGCGGCTCGCGTCGCGGGCCCGATTCGGATCAATCCGCATTGGCAGCGGCGCCGGCGGGCTGCAAGATGGTCCGTCAGGCAAGCCAGTCCTTACTTGGAGCCCGGACCCCAGGCCGTGAGCAAGCCGCTCCCCCTCGATTACTCGACCGTCTTCAACGCGTCGATCCTCGGCATGGCCATCACGGACGTCGAGACCGGCCTGCTGCTCGACGTCAATGCGGTGTGGTCTCAGGCGACCGGCATCCCGCCCGAAGTGGCCCGTGGTCGTTCCGGGGCGGAGCTCGGCGTGTGGCGTTCGGTCGAGGCCCGCGAACGCATCCTCGACGAGCTGCGGCGCAACGGCCGCGTGCAGCGCGAGGAGATCGACATCCTGATCAAGGGGCAGGTCGTGCCCCATTACGTCAGCGGCGTCACCTTCGACATGGGGGGCCGACGCTGCGTGCTCTGGGAGTTCGTCGACCTGCGCGACACCAAGCGCGCCGAGGTGGCCCTGCGCGACTCCGAGACGCGCTATCGCACGCTGATGGAGCAGTCGCCGCTCGCCATCCAGGTCGTGGGACCGGACGGCCGCACCCGCGGCGTGAATCGCGCGTGGGAGCAGCTCTGGGGCGTCTCGCTCGACGAACTGGCCGACTACAACGTGCTGATCGACACCCAGCTGAACCGCACGGGCCTGATGCAGGGCGTGCTCAATGCGTTTGCCGGCCACGGGCCGTCGACGACGATCGTCGAATACGACCGGCCAGTGAAGGCCGGAGTGGCGGGCAGTGGCGGCAAGCGGCAGGTCCGCACCGTCATCTACCCGTCCCGCAATGCGAGCGGCGAGATCCAGGAAGTGGTGCTGATCCAGGAGGACGTCACCGCGGTGCAGGCCGCCCAAGCCGCCAGCCGCGAACTGACTCAGCAGCTCGAGACGGCGCTCGAAGCCGGCGAACTCGGCGTGTGGAGCTACGACGGATCGCACGACCAGTTGATCCACTTCGATGCGCGCACTTGCCGCTTCTTCGAAGTGCCGGAAGCCGTCGGACGCATGGGCGTGACGCTCGACATGTGGGTACAGCGCATCCACCGCGACGACCAGGAACGCATCCGCCGCCGCATCGTCGAGGCGAGCCAGACCGGCCTCGCGACCGAGGACCAGTTCCGGCTGTTCCTGCCGGGCCGTCGCATCCGTCACCTCCACATCGCCGCCGTCTTCAAGTCCGGCTCGACGCCCACGGCGCAGCGCGCCGGCGGCGTCGTGCGCGACATCACCAAGGCGGTCGAGCTGGAGACCGAGCTGGTCGCCGCGAGCCGGCGCATCGAGGAAGCCAATCGCAACCTCACGCGCCATCGCGATGAACTCGAGGAGCTGGTGCGACAGCGCACCGCCGAACTCGTGCGTGCGCTCGACGAGGCGCGCGGCGCGAGCCGCGCGAAGAGCGCGTTCCTCGCGACCGTGAGTCACGAGCTGCGCACGCCGCTCAACGCCATCATCGGCTTCAGCGGCCTGCTCGACGAAGGCATGACCGGACCGCTGCGCGACGACCAGGCGCGGCAGGTGCGCCTGATCCGGCTGTCGGGCCAGCAGCTGCTCGATCTCGTCGACGAGATCCTCGACCTGTCGAGCATCGAGGCGGGCAGCCTCGTGATGAACCCCATGCCGACACGGCTGCACGCCGTGCTGCAGGAACAGCTCGATGCGGTGCGCCTGCAGGCGCAGAACGCCAACCTCGAGCTGAAGCCGCTCGAATGCGACGAGTCCCTGATGGTGCGCGCCGATCCGCGCCGGCTGGCGCAGGTGACGCGAAACCTGCTGTCGAACGCGGTCAAGTACACGGTGCGCGGTCACGTGCAGATCCGCGTGCGCCTCGTCGACGGGGCCGCGCGCGTCGAGGTGATCGACACCGGCCTCGGCATCCCGGTGGACCAGCAGTCGAAGCTGTTCACCCCCTTCCAGCGCATCGAGCATCCGGGCCACATGCGCTCGGGCACCGGCCTCGGCCTCGCCATCTGCCGCCGCATGGTCGGCGCCATGAACGGGGACATCGGGGTGGTCAGCGTGCCGGGGGAAGGCTCGACCTTCTGGTTCACCGTGCCGCTCGCCTGAGCCCGGCACCGCTCCCCCGGCCAGTGGTTTGAACGCCGGACACGGCTGGTCGTATCCGCGAAACCCGTCGTCGCAGTTGTTTGGTGTTGTAGTTGACCATAACACCTAGCGATCCGTAGCATGCCCGCCACAACACGCCGGACCCCACCGGCCGGGAGTCGCCGACATGCTGCGGATCGAGAACCTCGTGCACGTGTACCCCAACGGCACGCGCGCCCTGGACGGCGTCAACCTCACCCTGCCGCGCGGCATGTTCGGCCTGCTCGGCCCGAACGGCGCCGGTAAGTCCTCGCTGATGCGCTGCATCGCGACGCTCCAGATCCCGACGAGCGGCGCGATCCGCTTCGGCGACCTCGACGTGCTGGCCAACCCCGACGCCTTGCGCCGGACGCTCGGCTACCTGCCACAGGATTTCGGCGTCTACCCGCGCGTGTCCGCGCTGGACATGCTCGACCACCTCGCGGTGCTGAAGGGCATCGCCGGGCGTCGCGAGCGGCGCGAGACCGTGGAGGCGCTGCTGCACCAGGTCAACCTCTGGGAGGTGCGCAAGAAGGCGCTGGCCGGGTTCTCGGGCGGCATGCGCCAGCGCTTCGGCATCGCCCAGGCGCTGATCGGCCAGCCGCAGCTGATCATCGTCGACGAACCGACCGCGGGCCTCGACCCCGAGGAGCGCAACCGCTTCCTCAACCTGCTCGCCGAGATCGGCGAGAACGTGGTCGTGATCCTCTCCACGCACATCGTCGAGGACGTGGCCGACCTGTGCCCGGCGATGGCCATCATCGCGAGCGGCCGCATCGTCACCACCGGCGCGCCGCTCGAGCTGATCGCCTCGATGCGCGGCCGCGTCTGGCGCAAGACCATCGACAAGCCGGCCCTCGAGGCACATCGCCGCGAGCACCAGGTCATTGCGACGCGCCTGTTCGGCGGGCGCACCGTGATCCACGTGCTGGCCGACCACAGCCCCGGGGACGGCTTCGAGCCGGTCGAAGGCGGGCTGGAGGACGTGTACTTCGCGACCCTGGCCGCGTCCCGTCGCCACGCGGCCTGAGGCGCGCCATGTTCCGCTCCGTCGCGTCCTTCGAGCTGCGCTACCAGCTCAAGTCGCCCGCCTTCTGGGTGACGTTCTTCATCTTCATGCTGCTCACGTTCGCCGCCACCGCGTCGGACAACGTGCACATCGGCTCCGGCGGCAACGTCCTCAAGAACTCGCCGTACGCGATCGCCCAGACGCTGCTCGTCATGAGCGTGTTCTCGATCTTCATCCTCACGGCGTTCGTCGCGAACGTCGTGGTGCGCGACGACGAAACCAATTTCGGGCCGATCATCCATTCGACGCGGCTGTCCCGCTTCGACTACCTGTTCGGCCGCTTCACCGGCGCGTTCGGCGCCGGGTGCCTGCTGTTCCTGAGTGCCCCGCTCGGCATGATCGTCGGCGCGGCCATGCCGTGGCTGGATCCGGAAGTGCTCGGCCCGTTCGATGCCGGCCACTACGCCTACACGTACTTCCTCATCTGCGTGCCGACGCTGTTCGTCACGGGCGCGGGCTTCTTCGCGATCGCCACCGCCACGCGTTCGATGATGTGGACCTACGTCGGCGTGATCGTGTTCCTCGTGCTGTACCTCGTCGCGACCGGTTTCTTCTCGCGGCCCGAGTTCATCAATGCCGTGGCGCTGATGGATCCGTTCGGACTCGGCGCCTACGACCAGGCGACCCGCTACTGGACGGCCGCCGAGCGCAATACGCGACTGCCGGATTTCACGGGCTACATCCTCTGGAACCGCGTCCTGTGGGTCGGCATCGCCTTCGCGCTGCTCGGACTCGCGTGGACGCTCTACTCCCGCGCGGCGCAAGGCAGCCGCCAGGGCGGGAAGAGCGCCAAGGTCGCGGCGACCATTCCCGACGACGCGTTGCCGCCGGTTCGTTCGACGCCCGCCGCCCGGCCGCTGCCCTCGCAGTCGTCCGGGTGGAGCCAGATGTGGGCGCTGGCCCGTTTCGACGTCGCCGCGGCCGTGCGCAGCCCGGCGTTCATCGTGCTGCTCGGCATCGGCTTCGTGAACTCGCTGGGCTCGCTCTGGTACGCCGACGAGCTGTACGGCAACACGATCCATCCCGTCACGCGCGTGATGATCGATGCGCTGCGCGGCGCCTTCACGATCATCCCGCTGATCGTCGCCATCTACTACGCCGGCGAACTCGTCTGGCGCGACCGCGAGCGGCGCGTGCACGAAATCATCGACGCGACGCCCGCACCCGACTGGGCGTTCGTCGTGCCCAAGATCCTCGCGATCTCGATCGTGCTGTTCGGCACGCTGGCGGCGAGTGTGCTGGCGGCGCTCGCCACGCAGGCGCTCAAGGGCTACTTCGATTTCCAGGTCGGCCACTACCTCGCGTGGTACGTGCTCCCCGAGACCGTCACCGTCGTGCTGTTCGCCGTGCTGGCGCTCTTCATGCAGACACTGGTGCCGCACAAGACCGTCGGCTGGATGCTGATGCTGCTGTTCGTCGTCGCGCAGGTCACGCTCGACCGGCTCGGCTTCGAGCACAACCTCTACCAGTACGCCGGTACGCCGGGCGTGCCGCTGTCCGACATGAACGGCAGCGGCGATTTCGCGGGCTTCGCGTGGTGGTTCCGCGCCTACTGGAGCGCCGGGGCGGTCATCCTCGCGGTCGTCGCTTACGCGCTGTGGCGACGGGGCGCAGGTGCGCCGCTGGTCGTCCGCCTGCGCCTGCTGCCGCGTCGGCTGCGCGGCACGCCGGGTCTCGTGTCTGCCGCGGCCGTGCTCGCCATGGCCGCGCTCGGCGGCTGGATCTTCTACAACACCAACGTCCTCAACGACTACCGGACGGAGCTCGACGGCGAACGCGAGCAGGCGGAGTACGAAAAGCAGCTGATCCGCTACGAGAACGTGCCGCAGCCGCGGATCACCGACGTGGTGCTCGACGTCGCGCTGTACCCCGCGGAGCCGCGCGCCGTCATCCACGGCAGCTACGTCATCCAGAACCGCACCGGGCGGCCGCTCGAGGCGGTGCACGTGCGCTGGCTGGAGCCGCTCCAGATGGTCGCGCTGGACGTCGAGGGCGCAGCCGTCGAGAAGGAATACAAGGACCGTGACTACCGGATCTACCGGTTCGCGCGGCCGATGGCGCCGATGGAGACGCGCCGCATCCGGTTCGCAGCCCTGCGCGAGCAGAAGGGCTTCCGCAATTCCCACAACGAGTACCGGATCGTCGACAACGGCACGTTCCTCGACAACACGGAAATCGCGCCGCTGCTCGGCATGAGCCGCGAGGGACTGCTGCAGGACCGGGCGACGCGCCGCAAGTACGGCCTGCCGCCGGAGCTGCGCCCCGCGAAGCTCGAAGACGACCGCGCGCGACAGTTCAACGGCCTGCGCCACGACAGCGACTGGGTGACCTCGGACATCACGGTGTCCACGTCGGCGGACCAGGTGGCCGTGGCGCCCGGCTATCTCGTCGCCGAGACGGTCGCCGGCGGCCGCCGCACGGCGCGCTACCGCAGCGAGTCGCCGATCCAGAACTTCTTCTCGGTGCAGTCCGCGCGCTACCAGGTCGCGCGCGATCGCTGGAAGGGCGTGGAACTCGCCGTGTATCACGATCCGGCGCACGGCTACAACGTCGCGCGCATGAACCAGGCGATGAAGGCGTCGCTGGACTACTACACGGCGAACTTCAGTCCGTACCAGTTCCGCCAGGTGCGCATCCTCGAATTCCCCGATTACGCGCAGTTCGCGCAGTCGTTCGCCAACACCATCCCGTACTCCGAAGGCATCGGCTTCATCGCCGATTACCGCGATCCCGAGAAGATCGACATGGTCACGTACATCACGGCGCACGAAGTCGGTCACCAATGGTGGGGTCACCAGCTGATCAGTTCCGACCAGCAGGGTGGAACGTTCCTGGTCGAGTCGCTGGCGCAGTATTCCGCGCTGATGGTGATGGAGCGGATGTACGGGCCCGACCAGATCCGCAAGTTCCTGAAGTTCGAGCTCGACAAGTACCTGCGGTTGCGCGGCGGCGAGAAGCTCGAGGAACTGCCGCTGGCACGCGTCGAGAACCAGGGCTACATCCATTACCAGAAGGGCGGCCTGGCACTGTACCTGCTGAAGGACCAGATCGGCGCGGAACGCGTGAACGAAGCGCTGCGCAGCCTGCTGGCCCAGTACGCGTTCAAGCCGGCGCCCTACGCGAAGTCGACCGACCTCATCGAACGCTTCCGCGCGGTGGCCTCGCCCTCGCAGCAGCAGCTGATCACCGACCTGTTCGAGAAGATCACGCTGTACGACATGAAGGTGACGAGCGCGCACTCGACGCATCGTCCGGACGGGCGCTGGGACGTGGTGCTCGAGGTCGAGGCCCGCAAGCTCTACGCCGACGGCAAGGGCAGGGAAACCGAAGCACCGTTGGCGGAGACGGTGGACGTCGGCGTGTTCACGGTCGAGCCGGGCAAGAAGGGCTACGACGGCAGGAGCGTGATCGCGGTGCAGCGGCTCCCGCTGAAGAGTGGCCGACAGACGCTGCGCCTCGTGGTCGATCGCGAGCCGAAAGTGGCGGGGGTCGATCCGTTCAACAAATGGGTGGACCGCAATTCCGACGACAACCTGAAGGACCTCTGAGCGCAGGCGGGCGCCGGGACGCCGGGGCGGGTATCCTGCGCGGATGACCACGCTCCTCGACGGCGCACGTGCACTCGGCGTCGAACTCACGCCCGCGCAGGTCGCGAAGCTGACCGCGCATCTCGACCTGCTGGACGACTGGAACACGCGCATCAACCTCACGGCGATCCGCGACCGGCCGTCGCAGGTCACCAAGCACGTGCTCGACAGCCTCACGATGGTGCCGTGGCTGCACGGCGAGCGCGTCGCCGACGTCGGCAGCGGCGCCGGCTTCCCGGGCATCCCGCTGGCGATCGTGGCGCCCGATCGCCACTTCGCGCTCATCGAGTCGGTCGGCAAGAAGTGCCGCTTCCTCGAGGTGGTGCGCGATGCGCTCGCGCTCACCAACGTCGAAGTCGTGCAGTCACGGGCCGAGGCCTACGACGCCCATCCCCGTTTCGACACGGTCCTGGCCCGGGCGGTCGGTCCGGTTGCGGACCTGGTCCGGTATGCGGGCGGGCTGGTCGCCGGCGACGGGCGGCTGCTCGCCATGAAGGGGCGGTTTCCCGAGGACGAACTGGCGAAGAAGCTGAACGGCTGGAAGGTCGCTGCCGTGCACAAGCTGCAGGTGCCCGGCCTCGACGAGGAACGCCACCTCGTCGAGCTGTGCCGGTCCCACGCCCGCCTGGAGAAATAGGGGACATTCCTCTTTTTCGCGCCTGCCGAAAAAGAGGAATGTCCCCATTTTCCCGGTATCCTTGACGGTCCATGAAACGGGTCATCGCAGTTGCCAACCAGAAAGGCGGCGTCGGCAAGACGACCACCTCGGTGAACCTCGCGGCCTCGCTCGCGGCCACGCACCGCAAGGTACTGCTGATCGACAGCGATCCGCAGGGCAACGCGACCATGGGCTGCGGCATCGACAAGTCGAACCTGGCGCACTCGATGACCGACGTGCTGCTCGGCGAATGCGAGCTCGCCGCGGCGCTGATGCCGGTCGATCCGGGCAGCTTCACGGTGCTGCCCGGCAACCAGGACCTGGTCGCGGCGGAAGTGCAGCTGATGACCAAGATCGGCCGCGAGATGCGCCTGCGCAATGCGCTGAAGCCCGTGCGCAACCTCTACGACGTCATCCTCATCGACTGCCCGCCCGCGCTCAACCTGCTCACGCTCAACGCGCTGGTCGCGGCCGACTCCGTGCTGGTGCCGATGCAGTGCGAGTACTACGCGCTCGAGGGCCTCTCGGCGCTGATGAACACCATCGAGCAGATCAAGGGCAGCGTGAACCCGGACCTCGAGCTCGAGGGCATCCTGCGCACCATGTTCGACCCGCGGAACAACCTCTCGAACGAAGTGTCGGGCCAGCTCCTGATGCACTTCGGCGACAAGGTGTTCCGCACGGTGATCCCGCGCAACGTGCGCCTGGCCGAGGCGCCGAGCTTCGGCAAGGCCGCGCTCTACCACGACAAGGATTCCCGCGGCGCCCTCGCCTACCTCGCGCTCGCCGGCGAGATGATCCGCCGCGAGGAAGAGGGGCAGCTCGGCGCGCAGCCGGAATTCGACGAGGACGGCCAGCCGGTCGAGTGACCCGCCGCGCGGCCGTTCCTGACGCTACACTTAGACGCATGGCTACCAAGCGACCATCCCTGGGCCGCGGCCTCGAGGCCCTGCTCGGCACCAAGACCGCGCCGTCGACGAACTCGGCCGAGCCGGCTGAGGCCGACGCCGCGCCGGCACCGCGATTGCTCGACGAGGAACTCGCGAAGCTCCCGGTCGACCTGCTGCAGCGCGGTCGCTACCAGCCGCGCCTCGACATGCGCCCCGAGAGCCTGCAGGAGCTGGCGGACTCGATCCGCGCGCAGGGCGTGGTCCAGCCGATCGTGGTGCGGCCGCTGACCGCCCAGCGCAGCGGCGAACCCGTGCGCTACGAGATCATCGCGGGCGAGCGCCGCTGGCGTGCCGCGCAGATGGCCGGCCTGCACCAGATCCCGGCCGTGATCCGCCGCGTGCCCGACGAGGCCGCGGTGGCGATGTCGCTCATCGAGAACATCCAGCGCGAGAACCTCAATCCGCTGGAGGAAGCACGCGCCCTCGACCGCCTGATCCGCGAGTTCGAGATGACGCACCAGCAGGCGGCCGACGCCGTGGGCCGGTCGCGCGCCGCGGTGTCGAACCTGCTGCGCCTGCTCGAACTCGCCGACGAGGTGAAGACCCTCGTCGAACAGCGGCAGCTCGAGATGGGCCACGCCCGTGCCCTGCTCGGCCTGCCAGCCGCGCGCCAGCAGGCCGAAGTCGGCGCGCTGGTCGCAAAGAAGGGCCTGTCGGTCCGCGAGACCGAAGCCCTCGTGAAGAAGATGCTCACGCACGCGAACGACCCGGCGAGCAATCGCGAGCCCGAGCGTCGCGACCCGAACATCACCCGCCTCGAGCAGGACCTCGCCGACAAGCTCGGCGCCAAGGTGCTGCTGCAGCATTCGGGCGGCGGCAAGGGCAAGCTCGTCATCAACTACAACAGCCTCGACGAGCTGGACGGGATCCTCGCCCACATCCAGTGAGCCGGCGACGGGCGGCCGGCGCGGCCGCCGGGCTGCGACTCGGATTAATCACCCGAATTGATCAATAGCTACCCCGTGATGGGTCGGAATGACGGCCATTAGTCATCTATATTGAATAATACCGGCGACCCCCTGCTGCCGGGACCCACCTTCCCGACCCTCTCCCCGAACGCTCGCCCGGCCCGGTCAGGGTCCTCCGCGCCGGCCCATTCCCCTGTCCGGACATTCCCTGCCCCGGCCCTGTTTTCCTGTTCCGCCCGGATTGAAGCAGTGCAAAAAGAACCGCTATAATTCCGCGGCTTACCGGAGGCCACGTAACGGCGGGACTGAGCAGTCCCGAGGCAACCCTCGTCCGGAAGAATTGAGAGAGGCCTTGAGCAACCTCGACCTGCATGTCGCCCGGCGCCAGGCGCTCGGCGTGCTCGTGAGTCAGGGAGTGCTCGGGGCGATCGTTGCGATCGCCTGCTTCCTCGCCAGGGATGTCCACGCCGGCGCGTCAGCGCTCGTCGGCGCGGGCGTGGGAGTCGCCGCGACCGGCCTGATGGCCTTCGCGATGCTCCGGCCGGGCGAGGACGCGAGCCTGGGGCGGGTGGCCCTCGGCTTCTTCGGCGGCTGGCTGGTGAAGGTGGGGTTCACCGTCGCCGTGCTGGTGATCGCGCTGCGATCGCCGAAGGTCGACGCGGTGCCGATGCTGGTCGGCTACTTCGTCACCTTCGCGGGGTATTTCTCTGGGGCTGTCCGCGCGAGCGGGCAGGGCGCACGCAAACAAGAGTCGGGTCGGAGTGGGTAAAGACATGTCCGCTGCAGAACACGCCGCAGGCCCCGCCAACAGCACCGAGTACATCACCCACCACCTGACCCACTACACGGTCGGCGAGGGCTTCTGGTCCTTCCACGTCGACACGCTGTTCATGTCGATCGCGCTCGGCCTGCTGACGCTCGGCCTGTTCTGGTCGGCGTCGCGCAAGGCCACCGCCGGCGTGCCGGGCAAGTGGCAGGCGTTCGTCGAGATCGTCGTCGAGTTCATCGACACCACCGTCAAGGAAGTCTTCCACCTCGACCGCAGCTTCCTCGCGCCGCTCGCCCTCACGATCTTCGTGTGGGTGTTCATGATGAACGCGATGGACCTGCTGCCGCTCGACCTGCCGGGCAAGATCGCGGGCCTCTTCGGCATCCATTACTGGCGCGTCGTGCCGACCGCCGACGCCAACACCACCTTCGCGATGTCGCTGACGGTGCTGGTGGTGGTGCTCTACTACAGCCTCAAGGCGAAGGGCGTGGGCGGCTACGTGCACGAGCTCTTCTGCGCGCCGTTCGGCAGCAACCCGGTGCTGTGGATCCCGAACTTCCTCTTGAACCTCGTCGAGCTGCTGTCGAAGCCGGTGTCGCTGGCCATGCGACTGTTCGGCAACATGTACGCCGGCGAACTCGTGTTCATGCTCATCGCCCTGCTGGGCGCGGGCTTCTTCCACCTGACCGTGGGCAGCACGGTGGGCTTCCTCGGCCAGCTCCTGATGGGCGCCGGCTGGGCGATCTTCCACATCCTCATCATCGTGCTGCAAGCCTTCATCTTCATGGTGCTCACCGTCGTGTACAGCGCGATGGCGACCGAGCACCACTGACCCGTTTCCGTTTACGCAACCGCACTTCCGCTCAGGAGTAGACAGATGGAAAACCTCGCCCTCATCGCCCAGGTCCAGGGCTACACCGCGATCGCGCTCGGCCTGATCATCGGCCTCGGCGCCATCGGCGCCTGCATCGGCATCGGCATCATGGGCTCGAAGTTCCTCGAGTCGGCCGCCCGCCAGCCGGAGCTGATCCCCACGCTGCAGGGCCGCATGTTCCTGCTCGCGGGCCTGATCGACGCGGCGTTCCTGATCGGCGTGGCGCTCGCGATGTTCTTCGCCTTCGCCAACCCGCTGCTCTCGAAGCTCGGTTAACCCGCACCTGACGCGAGGTCGTCGCCATGGATATCAATGCGACGCTGCTCGGGCAGATGCTGGTCTTCGGGATCCTGATCTGGTTCTCCTGGAAGTTCATCTGGCCGCCCCTCATGAAGGCGGTCGAGGACCGGCAGAAGAAGATCGCCGAAGGCCTCGCTGCCGCCGAGCGCGGACAGAACGAGTTGTCGAGCGCCCATGGCCAGGCCCAGTCGATCGTCAGCGAGGCCCGTGACAAGGCCCTGAAGATCATCGACCAGGCGAACAAGCGCTCGGGCGAGATCGTCGACGAGGCGCGCAGCACCGCGATTGCGGAAGGCCAGCGGCTGGTCGGCGACGCCAAGCAGGAGATCAACCTCGAGCAGGCCCGGGCCCGCGACGCGCTCCGCAAGGACGTCGCGACGCTGGCGGTGGCCGGTGCCTCGAAGCTCCTGCAGCGCGAGATCGACCCGAAGGCGCACGCCGACCTGATCGAGCAGCTCGCCCGCGAAATCGAGGGCGCCAAGGCCTGATGGCCGCGGCAGCCCGAGAGGAGTGACAGCATGGCCGAGAGAGCCACGGTAGCCCGTCCGTACGCCAAGGCGGCCTTCGCCTTCGCGCGCGACAAGGGCGCGCTGGAGCAGTGGTCCGCCTGGTTGCAGACGGCCCGCGGCGTGGTCGCGAGCGAGGAGTACGCCAAGCTCGCCGCCAGCCCCGGCATCAGCGAGCGGCAGCTGCTCGAGCTGATCGCCGGCGTCTGCGGCGAGCGGATCGACACGCACGGCCGCGCCCTGCTCGACCTGCTGGTGGAGAACGATCGCCTCGGCTACCTGCCGGAGATCGCCACGCGCTTCGAGGAGCTCAAGGCCGAGGACCAGAACGTCGCCGACGTCGAGATCGTCTCGGCGGTCTCGTTGAGCGACGCCCAGCAGCAGCGCCTCGCCGGCGCGCTGCGCACACGACTGCGCCGCGACGTGCGGTTGCATTGCACTGTCGACCCTTCGCTGGTCGGCGGCGCGGTCGTGCGCTCGGGCGACATGCTCATCGACGGGTCGCTCGCCGGCAAGCTCGCCAAGCTCGGCACGGAATTGACTGGCTGACACAGCACCAACGGCCGGCCAACGAGGCCCAGGCCTGCAGAGGATTGCCTACATGTCCATCAAGGCTTCAGAGATCAGCGAACTGATCAAGGCTCGCATCCAGAACTTCACGGCGGCGACCGAGGCGCGCAGCGTCGGCACCGTGGTGACGGTGACGGACGGCATCGTCCGCGTCCACGGCCTGCAGGACGTGATGCAGGGCGAAATGCTCGAGTTCCCGAACAACACCTACGGCCTGGCGCTCAACCTCGAGCGTGACTCGGTCGGCGCGGTGATCCTCGGCGAATACGAGCACATCACCGAAGGCGACACGGTCAAGTGCACCGGCCGCATCCTCGAAGTTCCCGTCGGCCCGGCGCTGATCGGCCGCGTGGTCAACTCGCTCGGCCAGCCGATCGACGGCAAGGGCCCGGTCGAGGCGAAGGAATTCGACGTCATCGAGAAGGTGGCGCCGGGCGTGATCGCCCGCAAGTCGGTCAGCCAGCCGGTGCAGACCGGCCTCAAGTCGATCGACGCGATGGTGCCGGTCGGCCGCGGCCAGCGCGAACTGATCATCGGCGACCGCCAGACCGGCAAGACCGCCGTGGCCGTCGACACGATCATCAACCAGAAGGGCAAGGACCTCATCTGCATCTACGTCGCGATCGGCCAGAAGGCCTCCACGATCGCGAACGTGGTCCGCAAGCTCGAGGAAACGGGCGCGATGGCCTACACCATCGTCGTCGCCGCCTCGGCCTCCGAATCCGCCGCGATGCAGTACATCGCGCCGTACTCGGGCTGCACCATGGGCGAGTACTTCCGCGATCGCGGCCAGGACGCGCTCATCATCTATGACGACCTCACCAAGCAGGCGTGGGCGTACCGCCAGGTCTCGCTGCTGCTCCGCCGCCCGCCGGGCCGCGAGGCGTATCCGGGCGACGTGTTCTACCTCCACAGCCGCCTGCTCGAGCGTGCGGCGCGCGTCAACGAGGAGTACGTCGAGAAGTTCACCAAGGGCGCCGTGAAGGGCAAGACCGGCTCGCTGACCGCGCTGCCGATCATCGAGACGCAGGCGGGCGACGTGTCCGCGTTCGTGCCGACCAACGTGATCTCGATCACCGACGGCCAGATCTTCCTCGAGACCGACCTCTTCAACGCCGGCATCCGTCCCGCCATCAACGCGGGTATCTCCGTGTCGCGCGTGGGTGGTGCGGCGCAGACGAAGGTCATCAAGAAGCTCGGTGGCGGCGTCCGTCTCGCGCTCGCGCAGTACCGCGAACTCGCGGCCTTCGCGCAGTTCGCCTCGGACCTCGACGACGCCACCCGCAGGCAGCTCGAGCGCGGCAAGCTCGTCACCGAGCTGATGAAGCAGCCGCAGTACTCGCCGCTGTCGGTCGCCGAGCAGGCAATCACGCTGTTCGGCGTGAACAAGGGCTACTTCGACGACGTGGAAGTGAAGCGCGCGCTCGCGTTCGAGTCGGCGCTGCGCGCCCACGTGAAGAGCAAGTTCAAGGACCTGTTCGACCGCATCGAGACCACGAAGGACCTCAACGCCGACGACGAGAAGGCTCTCGCCGCCGCGATCGAGGACTTCAAGAAGAACGGCGCCTACTAACCCCGTTCGTCCGCCGCACAGGAACCGAACATGGCCGGAACCAAGGAAATCCGCCTCAAGATCAAGAGCGTGCAGAACACGCGCAAGATCACCAAGGCGATGGAAATGGTCGCTGCCTCGAAGATGAAGAAGGCGCAGGAGCGCATGCGTTCGGGCCGCCCGTACGCGCAGCGCATCCTCAACATCACGATGCACGCGGCGCGCGCGAACGCGGAGTACAAGCACCCGCTGCTCACCCGCCGCGCGGACGTGAAGCGCGTGGGCGCCGTCGTCATCACGACGGACAAGGGCCTCTGCGGCGGCCTCAACACCAACGTCCTGCGGCTGGTGCTGAACCAGCACAAGGAATGGACGGCGAAGGGCGTCGAGGTCGAGTACTGCGCGATCGGCAACAAGGGCGTCGGCTTCGTGAACCGCATGGGCGGCAAGATCGCCTCGCAGGTCACGAACTACGGCGACCACCCGTCGCTCGAGCGCCTGATCGGCCCGGTCAAGATGCTCATCGACGCCTACCTCGAGGGGAAGATCGACGAGGTGCACGTGTTCTCGACCCGCTTCATCAACACGATGAAGCAGGAGCCGCTGAACTCGACCATCATCCCGATCCCGCAGGAGTGGACGCTCCCGAGCGGCGAAGTGATGAAGGACACGACGGTCGGCGAAGGCAACTGGGACTACCTGTACGAGCCGGACCCGAAGTCGGTGCTCGACCAGCTGCTGGTGCGCTACCTCGAGACCGTGGTCTACCAGGCGGCGGCAGACAACATCGCCTCCGAACAGTCGGCCCGCATGGTGGCGATGAAGGCCGCGTCCGACAACGCGCGCAACATCATCGACGAGCTGCAGCTCGTCTACAACAAGAGCCGCCAGGCGGCGATCACCAAGGAACTTTCCGAGATCGTCGGCGGCGCGGCGGCCGTGTAGCACGGCGCCCGGCACGAATCCAGATTCAGCGACGACAGCAACAGATTCAACGAAGGCACACGATCATGTCACAAGCTCCCGGCACCATCGTCCAGACCATCGGCGCGGTCATCGACATCGAGTTTCCGCGCGACGCGATGCCCAAGGTCTATGACGCGCTCGTTCTCGAGGACAGCGGCAACCCGCTGGTCGAGAAGGGACTGACGTTCGAAGTCGAGCAGCAGCTCGGCGACGGCATCGTGCGCACGATCGCGCTCGGTTCGTCGGACGGCCTGCAGCGCGGCATGAAGGTGCGCAACACGGGCGCCGCCATCTCGGTGCCGGTCGGCCCGGGCGTGCTCGGCCGCGTGATGGACGTGCTCGGCCGCCCGATCGACGAGCGCGGCCCGATCCAGGCCGAGGAGCGCCGCGGCATCCACCAGCCGGCGCCGAAGTTCGACGAGCTTTCGCCGTCGGTCGAGCTGCTCGAGACCGGCATCAAGGTCATCGACCTGATCTGCCCGTTCGCGAAGGGCGGCAAGATCGGCCTGTTCGGCGGCGCCGGCGTGGGCAAGACCGTGAACATGCTCGAGCTGATCAACAACATCGCGAAGGAGCACTCGGGCCTCTCCGTGTTCGCCGGCGTCGGCGAGCGCACCCGCGAAGGCAACGACTTCTACCACGAGATGTCGGACGCCAAGGTCATCGTGCAGGAAGACCTGAGCCAGTCGAAGGTGGCGATGGTGTTCGGCCAGATGAACGAGCCGCCGGGCAACCGCCTGCGCGTGGCGCTCACCGGCCTCACCATGGCCGAGCGCTTCCGCGACGAAGGCCGCGACATCCTGTTCTTCGTCGACAACATCTACCGCTTCACGCTCGCCGGCACCGAAGTGTCCGCGCTGCTCGGCCGCATGCCGTCGGCGGTGGGTTACCAGCCGACGCTCGCCGAGGAAATGGGCAAGCTGCAGGAGCGCATCACCTCGACCAAGGTCGGCTCGATCACCTCGATCCAGGCCGTGTACGTCCCCGCGGACGACCTCACCGACCCGTCGCCGGCCACCACGTTCGGCCACCTCGACGCGACCGTCGTGCTCTCGCGCGACATCGCGGCGCTCGGCATCTACCCGGCCGTGGACCCGCTCGACTCGACGTCGCGCCAGGTCGACCCGAACGTCATCGGCGAAGAGCACTACGAGACGACCCGCGCGGTGCAGGCCGTGCTGCAGCGCTACAAGGAACTGCGCGACATCATCGCGATCCTCGGCATGGACGAGCTGTCGCCCGAGGACAAGCTGGCCGTGTCCCGCGCCCGCAAGATCCAGCGCTTCCTGTCGCAGCCGTTCCACGTGGCCGAAGTGTTCACCGGCAGCCCGGGCAAGTACGTGCAGCTGAAGGATACGATCCGCGGCTTCAAGGCGATCGTGAACGGCGAGTACGACCACCTGCCGGAGCAGGCGTTCTACATGATCGGTGCGATCGAGGAAGCCGTCGAGAAGGCGAAGACGCTCCAGTAAGGAACCGCCATGGCCACCATGCACATCGACGTCGTGAGTGCCGAGAAGAGCATCTACTCGGGTGAAGCCGAGTTCGTGGTGCTGCCCGGCATCATGGGCGAGCTCGGCATCTATCCGCGCCACGCCCCCCTGATCACCCAGATCAAGGCCGGCACGGTGCGCATCAAGGTGCCCGGCAAGGCCGAAGAGGAGATGGTGTTCGTGCAGGGCGGCTTCCTCGAAGTGCAGCCCGACCACATCAACGTGCTCTCCGATACCGCCATTCGTGCCGCGGACCTCGACGAGGCGAAGGTGCTCGAAGCGAAGCGCGTGGCCGAAGAAGCCCTGCGCGCCCGCAGCGAGAAGCAGGACATCGCCAGCGTCGAAGCCGAGCTGTCGTCCCTCACCGCCCAGCTGGCGGCGATCCAGAAGCTGCGCAAGATCCGCAGCTGAGCCGCGCCAACCCCCTGAAGCCCTCTTCCGCGCGAGCGGGAGAGGGCTTTTTCCGTTTCGATTCGCCAGATTTGACATCGGCAGGCGCCGTATCTATTTTGATACGGTCCGGGGATGGAGCAGCCGAGGCTGAAGTGCCGATTCTTCCGCACGGAGGCAGGCGTCGAGCCGGTGCGCGACTGGCTGCGGGGACTGCCGGCCGCAGAGCGACATCGCATCGGCGACGACATTCGAGCCCTGCAGTTCGGGTGGCCGATCGGCATGCCGCTGGTGCGCAAGCTCCAGCCGGACCTGTGGGAGATCAGAGTGCAGCTGGTGGGTCGAACCGCTCGTGTACTGTTCACGGTGGCCAGGGATGAAGCCGTCCTCTTGCATGGCTTCATCAAGCGGAGTCGAAAGACCCCGGCGAACGAGCTGGCGACCGCAAGCAGGCGGCTGGCGCGCCTCAAGGATGCTGCCAAATGACGGTCGCTCTAGGAAGTGCTACATGGCTCGCAAGAAACGCAATCCACATGTTGGCAGTCGATTCGAGGAGTTCCTGGCGGAGGACGGCCGGCTGGAGGCCGCCACGGCGCTGGCGGTGAAGCGTGTCCTTGCCTGGGAACTGGAGCGAGCGATGAAGCAGGGCAATGTCTCGCAGGCGGAGCTGGCGCGACGGATGAAGACCAGCCGCGCGGTGGTGCATCGCCTGCTCGACGCCGACGATCCGTCGGTGACCCTGGCCACGATCAGCCGTGCCGCCGTCGCACTGGGCCGCAGTATCCGCGTCAAATTGGCGGCCTGAACCCAGCGACATACGTCGCACGCACGGCCCACGACACTTCGACAGAAGCATCCCGCAAGACCAAGGACCCGCCGATGCCCATTTCCGTCGTGATCCTGGCCGCCGGCCAGGGCAAGCGCATGAAATCCGACCTGCCGAAGGTGCTGCAGCCGCTCGCCGGCCGGCCGCTCCTGCAGCACGTGATCGACACCGCTCGCGAGATGCAGGCGGCGGACATCCACGTGGTCTATGGCCACGGAGGCGAGCGCGTGCGCGACGCGCTGAATGCCCCCGACCTCACCTGGGCGCTGCAGGCCGAGCAGCTCGGCACCGGTCACGCCGTGATGCAGGCGATGCCGGCAGTGCCGGACGATCACCTGGCGCTCATCCTCTACGGCGACGTGCCGATGGTGGAGGCTGCCACGCTGCGTCGCCTGGTCGATGCAGCGAGCGACACGTCGATCGGCGTGCTCTCGGTGCGGATGCAGGACCCGACCGGCTACGGCCGCATCATCCGTGACCGCGCCGGCAACGTCGCGCGCATCGTCGAGCACAAGGACGCGAACGCCAAGGAACGCGCCATCGACGAAGTGAACACCGGCCTGCTCGCCGTGCCCGCGCAGCGTCTACGCGACTGGCTCGGGCAGCTCAGGAACGACAACGCGCAGGGCGAGTACTACCTCACCGACATCGTGGTGATGGCGGCGAAGGCGGGACTCAAGGTCAACGCCGTGCTGGCCGACCGCGAGGACGAGGTGCTCGGCGTCAACGACAAGGTGCAACTCGCCGAGGTCGAGGCCGTGTACCGCCGTCGTCGCGCCACCGCTCTGATGCTGCAGGGCGTGACGCTGGCCGATCCCGCGCGCTTCGATGCCCGGGGTCCCGTCGAAGTCGGTCGCGACGTCTTCATCGATGTCAACGTCGTGCTCGAGGGCACGGTGAAGCTCGGCCATCGCGTGCGCATCGGGCCCAACGTCGTCATCAAGGACGCGACCATCGGCGACGACACCGTGGTGTTCGCGAACTGCGTGATCGACAGCGCGATCATCGGCGCCGAGTGCAACATCGGCCCGTTCGCGCGGTTCCGTCCGACCTCGACGCTCCAGGCCGGCGTGCACATCGGCAACTTCGTCGAGGTGAAGAACAGCCACCTCGGCCCCGGCAGCAAGGCCAACCACCTCGCCTACGTGGGTGACGCCGACATCGGCCGCAAGGTGAACGTCGGCGCCGGCACGATCTGCTGCAACTACGACGGCGCGAACAAGTGGCGCACCGAGATCGGCGACGGCGCGTTCATCGGCTCGGGCTCGATGCTGGTGGCGCCCATCAAGATCGGCCCGGGCGCGACCATCGGCGCCGGCTCGACGATCACCAAGGACGCGCCCGACGGCAAGCTCACGCTCGAGCGCGCGAAGCAGGTCACGCTCGACGGCTGGAAGCGCCCGGAGAAGCAGCCGAAGAAATAGCGGCGCGGGCGCCGCAGGGGAGTAGGGATGAGCGACGCTCCGGTCATGGTCATCTCGGGAGCGGCGACCGGACTCGGCCGCCGGCTGGCGGAGCGCTTCGAGGCCGTCGGCTATCGGACCTTCGTGTGCGACGCCAACGCCGCCGCGGTCGACACCTACCGTCGCGAGCATCCGGCGTCCGTGGCCGACGTGGTCGACGTGGCCGATCCCCGGCAGGTCGACGCCTGGTTCGATGCCATCGCGGCGCAGGCCGGGCGCATCGACGTGCTGGTGAACAATGCCGGCATGGCCGGGCCGACGGCCCGCGTCGAAGACATCGCACCTGCCGACTGGGACCGCACGCTCGCGGTGGATCTGCACAGCCACTTCTACTGCACGCGTCGTGCGGTGCCGCTCATCCGCCGGGCGGGCGGCGGCTCCATCCTGATCATCTCGTCGAGCGCCGCGTTCGGCGGCTTCCCGCTGCGCGCGCCCTATGCCGCCGCGAAGTGGGGCCTGCTCGGCTTCATGAAGACGCTCGCGATGGAACTCGGTCCGGAGGGGGTGCGCGTGAACGCGATCCTGCCGGGCAGCATCCAGGGGCCCCGCATCGACGGTGTGATCGAGCGGGATGCGGCGGCGCGCGGCATGACTCCGGCGCAGATCCGCAAGGTCTACGAACGCCAGGTGTCGCTGCGCAGTTTCGTCGAGGCGGACGACGTCGCGAACACCGCCCTGTTCCTCGCCTCGCGCGAAGGCCGGATGATCTCGGGCCAGATCCTCGGCGTGGACGGCCACACCGAGTCGCTGTCCAACTGGCTCGACGACTGAAGCGGGAGAACAACGTGCGCCTCGGGCACCTGCTGTGCGCAGCGCTGTACCTCGTCATCGCGCAGGTTGCGACGGCCGCCGGTCCGGCCACGCCCCGCGTGCATGCCGGCGGTGAGGTGCTCGAAGGCGCGTTCGATGCGCAGCATCCCGAGGTGGCCGCATTCAAGGGCATCCCGTTCGCGGCGGCTCCCGTGGGCGAGCTGCGCTGGCGCGAGCCGCAGCCGCATTCCGCGCGGGCCGGCGTGCAGGAGGCCACGGCATTCGCGCCGGCCTGCTTCCAGGACAGTTACAACATGGACTGGTACCGGCGCGTCGGTGCCGCGTTCGGCGCCGCGCCGTCCGTGTTCGTCGATCCTCCGGTGAGCGAGGACTGCCTCTACCTCAACGTCTGGACGCCGAAGCTCGACGCGCACGCGCGCCTGCCGGTGATGGTGTGGCTGTACGGTGGCAGCAACCGCGCCGGCTGGTCCTTCGAGCCGAACTACCAGGGCCAGCACCTCGCGCAGCGCGGGCAGGTTGTCGTCGTGACCGCCGCGTATCGCGTCGGCATCTTCGGCTTCTTCGGCCATCCCGGTCTGCGCGGCGCGAGACACCCGACCAACTTCGGGCTGCTCGACCAGGTCGCGGCCCTGCGTTGGGTGCACGACCACATCGCGGCCTTCGGGGGCGATGCGCGCAACGTGACCGTGTTCGGCGAATCGGCGGGTGCGAGCGATCTTGGCTACCTTTTGAATTCGCCGCTCGCGCAGCCGCTGTTCCGCCGCGCGATCAGCCAGAGCGGCGGCTTCCAGATGCAGGACCGGCGGGGCCTCGCCTATTCGGAGGCCACCGGGGCCGCCCTGAGCGCCACGCTGCCTGGCCAACCCGACCTCGCGGCGCTGCGTGAGCTGCCGAGCGACGTCGTGTGGCGAGCTGCGCTGCAAGCGCTGCCGGGACACGACTACACGCCGGTGGTCGATGGTCGTTCCGTGCTCGCGGCGCCGTCGGAGGCATACGCGCGCGACGGCATCGCGCACGACCTGCTGATCGGCAGCAACGCGGACGAGTGGTACATGTACGTCGATGCGAGCCCGGACGGACTCGCGCGGGATCTTGCCGCGCTGCCCGCGCCGGCCCGACAGGCGCTGCAGGAACGCGCGGCCCGCGAAGGTGACGTGCGCCGCGGTCGCGATCGTGCCGTCACGCATCTGAACATGGTGTGCCCGGGTTACCTGATGTCCGATGCAGCACGACGCAATGGCCACGCCGCCTTCATCTATCACTTCACGCGCGTGCGCAGCGGGCCGGGTGGCGAGGCGCTCGGCGCCTATCACGGGGCGGAGATTCCGTATGTGTTCGGCACGCACGATGCGTGGCTGCCGACCGGGCCCGCCGATCTCGCGCTGACCGATCGCATGCTCGATGCGTGGGCCACGTTTGCCCGCACGGGGCGGCCGGGCCGGGAATGGCCGCTCTACGACGAACGCGATCCGCACATCCTGGAACTCGGCGATCGCGTCGGCCCGCGCCCGGCGTTCGACCACGCGCTCTGCCGTCGCTGGGCTGCCGACTTCTATCCGGGCCATGCGCCGTGAGAATCCCACGCGAGTAAGCACCCCCAGTCGAGTCGGCATCCCCGCCTCGCCCGCCTGGCACGACCATCGGGCTGCTATCCTGTGCGCCGGCCCCGTCGCCGCTGCCAACCCGCGTGAGAACTCCAGCCATGCGCACCGACTCCATCCTCCGCCGTCGCTGGCAGATTGCCGCGGTCACCCTCGTGCTGGTCGGCGGGCCGGGCGCTGCGCACGCCGACGGCACGCCACCCGGCTTCCGGCACTACCTGACCGGCAACGCGGCCGACGTCGTCCGACCGACCTCCGGCCTGCTGGTGCTGCAGGGCGGGGGTGACGACGTCGACGAGAACTACATCCGGATGGGGGCGCGCGGCGGCGGCGGCGACTTCGTGGTCCTGCGCGCGACGGGCGCCGATGAGTACGACAACTACATCTACGGGCTGTGCCATTGCGACTCGGTGGAAACCCTGGTCGTCGACAGCCGTGAAGCCGCGTTCGATCCCTACGTCGTCGAGACGGTCCGCAACGCCGAGGCGCTGTTCATCGCCGGCGGCGACCAGTCCAACTACGTTCGGTTCTGGAAGGGCACGCCGCTCGAGGACGCCATCAACTTCGTTGCCGCGAAGCCGGCGCCGATCGGGGGAACCAGCGCCGGGATGGCGATCCTGGGCGAATTCTCGTACTCGTCGATGACGCAGGCGAGCCTGACCAGCGCGACGGCTCTCGCCGATCCCTACGCCGCGGACGTCACGCTGGAGCGCGACTTCCTGACCCTGCCGCGCATGAAGGGCCTGATCACCGACCAGCATCTCCAGGAGCGGGACCGGATCGGACGCACGGTCGCCCTGTTGGCCCGGTTGCTGCAGGATCGCTGGACACCCGAGGCGCGCGCCATCGCCGCCGATCGGGAGACCGCGGTCCACATCGACCCCCTGACGGGCATTGCGCAGGTGTTCGCGACCGCGGATCACCCGACCCCGTACGCTTATTTCATGAGTTCGAGCCGGCCGCCCGACCGCTGCGTACCCGGCCAGCCGCTGACGATCCGCGATGTCGAGGTTTACCGGCTGGGCCCGGGCGGCACGTTCGACCTGTCGGCCTGGAAGGGCGAGGGCGGCTTGGCCTACCGGCTGAGCGTCGAGGCGGGCACGCTGCGTTCATCGCGCGAGTCGGCCTACTGAACCGAGTCTCGGTATGTCGCAGGTGCGCAACTTGTTGCTTGAATCACGACGCTTGCTATAGGCTGGCCGACCATAATCGTCGCCAAGACGAATGGGAGTTGGGGCGCAATGAAAAAGAAGAACGTGAGCCGTGCGTGCATTTCGACAGAACGCGGGACTCCGAAGACGGCGGCTGCGCCGGGCTGGGGCAGCGCGATGTCGCCGCTCACCGCCGCGATTCTCGCGGTGCTGTACCCGGGTACGTTGACACTGGCACAGGCCAGCCGTCCCGAATCCCTGCAGCTGGAGGAAATCGTCGTCACGGCGACGCGGCGCGACCTGAACCTGCAGAGCGTCCCGCAGAGCGTCACGGCGTTCTCGACCGCCGACATCGACAAGCTGGCGATGCAGGGCGCCGCCGACGTCATCGCGGCGCTGCCGAGCGTCAATCTCGTCGCCGTGATGCCGGGCCGCAACGCGATCGTCATGCGTGGCGTTTCGACGGGTTCGTCCGAATACCGTACCGACAGCCAGGTTGCCGTGTATCTGGACGACCAGCCGATGACGTCGATTTCGACGCAGGTCGAAGTCCGCACGATCGACCTGGCCCGCATCGAGGCGCTGCCGGGTCCGCAGGGAACGCTGTTCGGCTCGAGTTCGCAGTCCGGCACGATCCGCTACATCACCAACAAGCCCGACACGAGGGCATTCTCCTCGCAGCTGGATGCCGAGCTCGGCACCACCAAGGGCGGCGAGGCAAGCTACGACGTCAGCGGCCACCTCAACATCCCGCTGAGCGACAGCTTCGCCGTGCGTGCCGTGGGCTACTACTCGGTCGAAGGCGGTTACGTCGACAACGTCCTCGGCCGGACGCTGGCGGGCGACCGCGACAACGCCGACGTCGTGGAGAAGAACTGGAACGACTACAAGACCTGGGGCGGGCGCATTGCCGCGCGCTGGCAGATCAGCGACCGGTGGGAATCGACGCTGAGCCTGATCTCCCAGTACAGCGAGGCGGACGGCGCCTGGGAATCGGACCCCGCGCTCGGCGACTACAAGATCACGCGCTTCTTCGACGAATACCGCGACGACAACTGGTACCAGACCTCGCTCAACGTCAAGGGCGACCTCGGCTTCGCCGAGCTTTCCGCGACGGCCTCGTTCTTCGATCGCAGCATCAAGTACGAGTGGGACAATGCGAATTACAGCCAGTGGCGCAGCGCTTACTACGGCGGCTTCGACCCGGAGTATGGCACCGGCCTCGACAACATCTACAACACCGGCGTGCTGATCGGCACGACGTTCAACGACCAGAAGCAGAAGCGCTCGGCGTACGAAGTGCGCCTCACCTCGAAGGGCGAGAGCCGCTTCGCGTGGATGGCCGGCGCCTTCTTCGAGGACGTCCAGGACTCCTGGCACTACGGTGCCCGGTTGCCGGGACTGACCGGCACGACCGCGTGGGACGTGGCGAACAGCTACGCCTGCTACTACGCCGACCTCGGCTATGACGTGCAGTGCCCGCTCAAGGATACCGACTGGTACTACTCGGACAAGTACAAGAAGACGATCAAGCAGACGGCGCTGTTCGGCGAAGTCACCTTCAAGCTGACCGACCGGTGGTCGATTACCGGCGGGGCGCGCTGGTTCGAATACGACCGCGACCAGCGGGACGTCTACAACATCCCGCTCGGGTTGCCGATCGGCAGCGACTTCGAGGGCGGCGGCATCAACGCCAGCTCGGGCAAGGAATCGGACACGGTGTTCAAGTTCGGCACCGAGTACCATTTCAATGACGACGCGATGGTCTACCTGCTCTACAGCGAAGGCTATCGTCTCGGCGGCAGCAACAGCCCGCGGGCTGCCGAGGGCGGCCTGCTGCCGCTGAACTACAAGCCGGACACGTTGAGCAACTACGAGGCCGGCCTCAAGAGCCAGTGGCTCGACGACTCGGTGACGCTCAACGTGTCGCTGTTCTACATGGAGTGGCACGACATCCAGCTGAACGCGTCGGGCAGTGCGGCGAACAACCCCTTCTGGATGCGAGGCACCTTCAACGGCGGCAAGGCCGAGCAGAAGGGCGTCGAGATCAACGGCGCCTGGCAGGTCACCCCGCAGTTCCAGATCCAGGCGAGCGCGTTCCTGGCCGACCCGGAGTTTTCCGAGGAGACCATCTACCCCGACGGCGGCCTCGCCATCCCGGCCGGCACGGTCATGCCGATCTCGCCGAAGCGGAAATACTGGACTGCGCTCGATTACACCCTGCCCAACTTCATGGGCCTCGACGGCAAGGCGTGGACACGGTTCTCCTACAGTTACCAGTCCGAGGTCTGGAAGAGCACCGGCGCGATCGCCGACTGGGTGGACGCCTCGACCCCGGAGGAGAAGGCCGCGGCGCGCGAGTTGCTGCTCCCATCGTATTCGACCTCGACGCTGCAGCTGGGATTCACGGCCGACAGCGGATGGGAAACCGCATTGATCGTGCGGAATCTCTTCGACGAGCAGGGTTACAACTACATCAGCAGCAACAACTACGGCGACTCGCCTGCCATCGGCTGGAGCGACCCGCGCTTCAAGTACGTCCGCAGCCTGCAGCGACCGCGCACCATCAGCCTGACGTTCACCAAGAAGTGGTGATGGCCGGGACTGGGTGAACGGTGGAGCGGCGCGCGTGGCGCGCCCGATCGCATGAAGCTCGTCACCACGTCCGTGGTCCGCGGCAGCCACCAGGGCGAAAGCCACGGTGGCGTGTTCCTGATCGACCTGGAAAGCCGACAGGTCCGCCAGACGCTCGACTGGAACACGGTGGACATCGACTGGCAGGGCCGTGGCTGGGACCGCGGGCTGCGCGGCATCGCGTTCGACGGCGAGACCGTCTACATCGCCGCCAGCGACGAGTTGTTCGCCTACACGCCCGGTTTCCGCCTGATCGGTTCGTGGCGCAACCCCTACCTGCGCCACTGCCACGAGATCGCGGTCCACGAGCGGCGCCTGTACCTGACCTCGACCGCGTTCGACACCGTGCTCGGCTTCGACCTGGACGCGCGGGAGTTCTGCTGGGCGCTGCACCTCGCGTCGCACCAGTTCCAGTTCAAGGGCAACGTGTTCGACCCGCGCGCGCCGGACGGCCCGCTGCCGCTCAACAAGCTGCACCTGAACAGCGTGCACTGCACCGAGGGCGGCCTGTACGTCACCGGCCTGAAGACCGGCGGGATGCTGCTCTACAACGGCACGCGCGTGCAGATGTCGGTGGAACTGCCGCCCGGCACCCACAATGCCCAGCCGTTCCGCGACGGCGTGCTGTTCAACGACACCGAGGCGGACGTGCTGCGGTACTCTGGGCGTGGTGAAGGCCGCGAGGACCGCGCGATGAAGGTGCCGCGCTATCCGGCCGGCGAACTGCTCAACACGGACCTCGACCAGACCAGCATCGCGCGCCAGGGCTTCGCCCGCGGACTCTGCGTCCTGTCGCCTTCCGTCGTCGCCGGCGGCTCGTCGCCGTCGACGGTCTCGGTCTATGACCTCGCGGCCAACACCCGGCTGCTTGCCGTCAACCTGACCATGGACGTCCGCAACGCCATCCACGGCCTGGCCGTGTGGCCCTACGACTGATCGCCCCCCCGGGCGTCAGAGCCCGGCGTCGCGGACCGCCGGCGGCAATTCCGCGAGGATGTCGGCGAAATCCTCCTGCCACATGCCCAGGTGCCGTTCGAAGTGGCGCCAGTGCCCGAGCGCGTCCGTGTAGATCGGCCGGCGCACCTGTTCCGAGCTCGCTGTCTTGACCGCGCGCCGGTTCTCATGGAACCGCACGCACGCCTCCTCGAACGGCAGGCCGCAGTGGTCGAGGATGCGCCGCACCTGCGTCTCGAGGTCGGTCACCGTCTCCTCGTAGTGCACGTCGAGCACCTTGCCCGGGAGTACCCGGTGCCAGTGCCGCATCGTCTCGTGGTACTGGCGGTAGTACGCCGAGAGATCGGCCATGTCGTACGTGAAGTTCTGTCCCTTGCCGAACAGCTGCTTGTAGCCGCCGAGGCAGCTGTCGAACGGATGCCGGCGTGCGTTGATGACCTTGGCGTTCGGCAGGATCAGGTGCAGCAGGCCGACGTGCGAGAAGTTGTTCGGCAGCTTGTCCGTGAAGAACGGCCGGCCGGTCACCCGGAACGCCCGGGTCTCCTCGATGTACTGGCGCCCGTAGGCCTTGAAGTCCTTGCCGCGCAGGTCCGCCACCGACTCCGGATAGCGCTTCTGGTCCGGCCGGTAGCGGCCGATCGAGTAGGCAAGCCGCATCAGCACCGGCAGTTCCGCGGTGCCTTCGACCTGGCTGTGGCTCGCCAGGATCTGCTCGATCAGCGTCGAGCCTGAGCGGGGCAGGCCCACGATCAGGATCGGGGCCGGGTCGTCGCAGCCCTGTCCGGCATGCTTCTCGAACAGCTCGCGCGTGAACACGTTCGCGATCTGCTCGTGCCGCAGTTCCATCGCGACGGGATCGTGGAACACGCGCTTGCGCTGGCGCTCGTTGCCGGTGTCGTAGTAGTGCCAGGCGCGGTCATAGTCGCGGGCGTCTTCGTACGCCTTGGCGAGTGCGAAGCGGAAGTGGATGTCGGCGCTCTCGCTCAGGTCGTCGCGCTGCACCTGCCGCTCCATCTCGGCGATCTCCTGCGGCTCGAAGCGGAAGACCTTCAGGTTGGCCATGCTCCAGTAGACCTCGCCGAAATCCGGCCGGGCCGCGATCGCGGCCCGGTAGGCGCGCAGCGCTGCTTCCTGGTCGCCGCGCGTCTTGAGGACGTGGCCGTAGCTGAGGTTCACGTTCGGTGCATCCGGCTCCAGGCGCAGCGAGCGCTCGAACGCCTCGATGCTTTTCTCCACGTCGCCGACGTGCGCGTAGCCGTTGCCGAGGCCGGCCCAGGCGGCGGGGTTGTCGGGCTCGATCCGCGTGGCCGCGAGGTAGCACTCGATCGATTCCGCGGGGCGCTCGGTCTCGTGCAGCATCGTGCCCAGCAGCATCCACGCGGCCGTGTACGTCGGTGCGAGCGCGATCGCGCGGCGCAGCAGCGCCTCGGCATCGCTCTTCTGCTTCTCGTCGCGCCAGTAGATCTGCGCCAGGAAGCGCATCGCGTCCACGTTGCTGGCGTTCTCGCGCAGCGCGCTGCGCAGCGTCGCGATGGCCTCGGTCTTGCGCCCGGCGTGCAGGTGATCGAGCGCCAGCGCGACCTTGCCACGCTCGGAGTCCAGCTCGAAGAATTCCTCGAACGCGGCGTCCGCGTCCTGTCCGCGGCCCAGCGCGGCGAGTGCCTGCCCGAGCTTCTTGTGCGCCAGCGGCAGGCGCGGCTCGAGCTGGATGGCCCGTTCGAAGCACGGCACGGCTTCCTCGTAGCGCTGCTGCAACGCCAGCACGCTGCCGAGGTCCTCGTGCAGGTGCGGGAAATCCGGCTGCAGCGAGATGGCGAGGCGCACCGTCTGCTCGGATTCGGCGTAGCGCCCCTGCTTGCTGAGCGAGTTGCCCAGCAGGCGCAGGTGCTCGACGCATCCGGGGCTCGACTCGAGGTAGGCGCGGCAGATCTCCTCGGCCCGCAACGGTCGGTTCCCCTGCAGCGCCTCGAGCGCGGCCGCGAGACTCGCGTCCTTGGCCGACGCTGCCGGACGGACGGGCTTCATCGCGCGCGACTCGCGTCCGGAGAACCAGGGGAAGGGGTAGCGATCATGGACATCCTGCGGCGCGGGGAGTCCGCTAATGTACGATGCTGCGTGAACCGATCCAAGACCGGACGGCGCGCAGCGCCGGGCTCACAGGTCGCCGATCTGCGCGAGGATCGCGTCGCGCACCCGCGAGCCGCCGTCGCCGTTGGTGAAGATGACCAGGCCGGAACCCTTCGCGCGGTTGAACTGGCCGAACGTGCGGAAGCCGGAACTGTTCGATCCGGAGTGCTGGACGATGTCGCCTTCGGCGCCGACGTCGATGCTCCAGCCGAGCGCCCGGTAGGTCGCCACCGCCCGCGCCAGCCCGGGCCTCGCAAAGGCATCAGCGTCGTCCACGCGCGCGGCGCGTTGCAGCATCAGTTCGACGCTGTCGGGCGAAAAGGCGTGGGCGCCGAGGGACTCCGGGCGCATCAGGCTCAACATCAAGGCCGCGTAGTCGGTCGGCGTCGTATACAGCGAGTAGGCGCCGTTCGCCTTGCGGTAGTGCGTCCGGTCCTTGAAGCCCCCGTCCTCGCGATGGCCGCTCGCGAGGTCCTGCTCGATGGCCGGCGTCCAGACGTAGCTCGTGTGCTTCAGGCCGAGCGGCTCGAACAGGCCCTGGTTCGCAAAGCGGTCGAGGCTCATGCCGGCAATGGCCTCGACGGCACGCTGCAGGAACAGCATGGCTTCGCCCGAATACGTGTACTCGGACCCCGGCGGCAGCAGCAACGGCAGCGGCCCGCCCATTTCGTCGTCGCCCGTACGCCAGTTCGGCAGCCCGGTGCGATGCGTGAGCACCATGCGCGCCGTGACGAGGTGCTGCCCGGGCTCATCGCGCAGGTAGTCGTGACCGAGGTACCGGGTGAGGGGCGTATCGAGGTCGAGCCGTCCCTGCTGGATCAGCTGCAGCGCGCTGAGCGCGAGGATGGGCTTCGACATCGAGCAGGCTTCGAAGATCGTATCGGTCGTCACGGGGTCGCCGCGGCGGGCATCGCGGACGCCGAAGCCCTGTGCCCATCGCACACGGCCGTCCTGGATGATGGCGATGGACACCCCGGGCACGTGGTGCTCTTTCATCAGGACCGGCACCTGCTGCTGCAGCCACGCCCGGTACGCGCGGAACCGCTCGTCGCTGATGGGTGTCGGCGGCACGACGCTCTGCATGGCCGCGGCGGCGGCCAGCCGGACGTCGGCCTGCGTGTCCCGCAGTGACGCCGTGATTTCCGGGACGGCCGCGCGGGCAGCCGGGCCGATGCTTCCGAGCGTGGCCAGGGTCGCGCGGCGGACGTCGGCCCGCGGGCTCGACAAAAGCGTGCGCAGTTCAGGGACCGCGGCCACGCCGCGCGACCGCGTGTGCGCCAGCGCGGCGAGGCTGGCGATCACGAGGCGCTCGTCGTCCTGTGCCAGTTGCCGGGCCAGGGTCGGGACGAAGCGGTCGATCGCGGCGTGGGACTGGTACAGGGCCACCGTCGCGGCCCAGCGCTGCTGCGCCGTGCCCTGCGCGAGGATCCGCTCGAGGGTGTCGAAGGCATCGACGCCCGCGGCGGCGAGTGCGCTCGCGGCCTTGCCGGCCACGTAGAGGTCGCGGTCGTCGAGCAGTGCCGCGATGCGCGACAGCGTCGCCGGGGACACATCAGGGGACGCGATCAGCCGATCCAGCGCCGACTCGCGCTGCTCGGCGGTCGGGGCCGCCAGCGCAGCACCAATGCCGGCATCGTCGCGCGATGCCGCGGCAGCGGTCGTGGCGACGAGCAGCAGCACCGTGCACTGGGCAACCCGGACTTGCAGCCGACCAAGGGACAGACCCATGCGAACATCCTCCCGCGAACGACCGGTCTCACGATGCGTCCGGTACCGCATCCGCAAAAAGCACCGGGGACCCAAATTGCCCAATGGCGCCGCCTGCAGTAGCGTACGTCGATGGACATCGACGTGCCGATCCGATGCTTCGGGCAGGTTGCCATGCAGGACCTGTCGGCGGCCATCCTGGCCCAGGACGAGGCCGCGTGGAACGAGAACACGCAGCGGCAACAGGACTACGAGGTTCACGAGCAGACCCGTTCGATCGTGCTGCTGTTTGCCGACGTCGAGGCCTGGCCGGAGGTCACGATCACCCGCAAGCAGGGCTGGGACCGCCTGGGCCCGGTGGCCGAGCCGGTCATGCGGGAGATCCTCACGCGACACTACGCGCCGGGTGGCAGGATCCTGCGCGCCATGGCGGCCAAGCTGCTGGCCGGGGGACGCATCCTGCCCCACCGCGACACGCATCCGTCGTTCGCCGCGGGTCACCGGATCCACGTGCCGATCACCACCAATCCGCGCGTGCGCTTCACCATCGACGGCCGGCCCTGTCGCATGGAGGTCGGCCAGGCCTATGAAATCAACAACCAGAAGATGCACAGCGTGATGAATGGCGGCACGGAGGACCGCATCACGTTCATCTTCGACTACCTGCCGCCATGACCTCGACGACCCGGCAATTCACGATCTCGGCGCGCGGCAAGCCCGCGGCCATGCCGATCCAGATGTTCATCGAGCAGCATTTCGGCGACATCCCGGTCGGCCAGATCGACAGCTTCTTCGGCTTCACCACCGAGAAGAGCACGCTGTACGGTGGCCGCCTCTACGGGGGCACGGAACTGAGCGCGTACGATCTCAAGTCGATGTACAAGATGGGCATCGGGTTGCGGCTGCCGCTCACCAACCACGAAGCCACGCCGGAGGAGTACGAGGCCAACCTCCCGATGCTGAAGAAGCATCACCGGCCCGGCAACTCGATCATCCTCACCAACGACGACCTGGCGCGCTGGATCCGCAGGGACTTCCCCGAGTACCGTCTCGAGGCCAGCGTGATCAAGAACATCGACAGCCTGGCGAAGATCGCCCGGGTGGCCGGACTGTACGACAGCATCATCCTGCCGATGAGCGCCAACCAGGACGAGGCGTTCCTGGCGTCGATCGAGAACAAGGACCAGATCACGCTGTTCGCCAATGCAGGTTGCGCGCTCACCTGCCCGTCGAAGATCTGCTATCCGAGCATCTCCAAGGCCAACAAGACCGGCGACCGCTCGCTGTTCGCGTGCTCACAGAAGCTGAAGTACCGGGAATTGCTCGGGATGCAGGACTTCGACCTGGATCACCTCGAGAGCCTCGGGTTCCACCGGTTCAAGTTGCTGCGCGCGCGCGACGGCAACGTTACCGGCGTCTGACCGGCATGGCGGAGCCCGAGGAACTCGACCGACTTGGGATCACGCCGCCCGACTAGAACTCGACCGCCGACAGCTCCAGCACGCTCGAGATCGCACGGCCGTCCCAGGCGTAGGCGTAGTGCTTGCCCTGCGAGCACGGCGCCACCACGTCGGGCCAGAACGCCGCGATGCACTGGCCGCCCGCGCGTCGCACGCTGTCGTACGCAATCCCATTGGAGTTCGTCGAACGCAGGTCGCGGGCGAACGCCTGGCTCGCCGCGTAGCTGTCAGCATCGTGCAGCCGCTTGTGTCCGCCACGGATGTCGTGGAGGGGACGGCGCACCGAGCTGACGTAGCAGCGCATCTGGACCTGCTGTGCCGGTTCGCGCGTGCGCGCGAGGAAGCGCTCGCGATGGAACACCGTCTCGCGGATCGCCGTCTCGA
Source organism: Steroidobacteraceae bacterium (assembly GCA_044226195.1). Lineage (GTDB taxonomy): Bacteria > Pseudomonadota > Gammaproteobacteria > Steroidobacterales > Steroidobacteraceae > RPQJ01. Next base: position 4,224 of record JBGAHO010000013.1, on the reverse strand, counting down.
GTTCGAGCGCGGCGTAGAACACGCCGTAGCTGCCGTCCGAGAAGCGCGAGCCCTCCGGATTGAGGTGCGTGAACGCGGCCATGATCGGCGTGGTGCCCGCGCCGCTGACCCGACGCTCGCGCGGGATGGTGGCCAGTGCGCCGAGCTCGTCGCGGATGCGGGCGTTGGTGAGGCTCTCGATCTCCGCGAGCGCCTCGAAGTCGTCGGGCGAGGCGATGCGGTCCCACGGGCCGACCGGCGGAAAGCGGCTCGGCACGAGCCGGAAGATCCGCCCGTCGAGCATGCGCTCGGGCAGCGCGGGGTTCACGACCCGCCGCGTTGCGCGTCGAGGTACTGGCGCACGACGAACAGGTCGGCAACGTTGCCGCCGAGCATGCGCTCGAGCGCGCTCTGGCCCTGGAACAGCGGCGCCGCGTTCGGCTGGGTGACCCACGCGTCCGCACGCGCCGCATCGGGGAAGAGGATCTGCAGCGCCTTGTAGATGCCGAGCACGTAGCTGATGCGCTCGAGCACGTCGCGCGAGAGGTTGCCCGACTGCGCCTTCTTCCACTTGAAGAACGTCGACGCGGGCGGATTGCCGAGCAGTGCGCGTTCCTGCGCGGCGCTCAGGTGCCACGAATCGGCGATCCGGAAGAATGCGCGCAGGGCCGGCCCCGAGAGATCGCGGACGGGACGGGTGGCCGGGACGGTCGAAGGCAGGGTGCGGCGCATGGTGTTCTCCTGGGGCCAACATACTCCATTCATGGAGTAATCACAATGATGACTCCATCCGTGGAGAGATCCCGCCCGGGAGCCTGAAATGTTAAGTCCCGCACCTCCGTAATCCGCTGAGAATCCTAGAATTTCGGCTCGACGGACCTGCGCGGCCAGGATGGAAGGCAGCGTAGGTCTTTGATGCACCAGCAAAAACTGCTAGCCTCGCGCCCCCGCAGAGAAAGGACCCGCCATGTGTGGAATCGTCGGAGCCGTCGCGGAACGAGATGTCGTCCCCATCCTGATCGAGGGACTCCGCCGGCTCGAGTACCGCGGCTATGACTCGGCGGGCGTCGCCGTCCTGAACGGCACGGGCAAGATCAAGCGCCTGCGCACGGTCGGCAAGGTGCGCACGCTGCAGGACGCGCTCGACACCGATCCCACGCACGGCCAGCTCGGCATCGCGCACACGCGCTGGGCCACGCACGGCGTGCCGAGCGAGCGCAACGCGCACCCGCACATCTCGAAGGACGGCATCGCGATCGTCCACAACGGCATCATCGAGAACCACGAGGAACTGCGCGACGAGCTGAAGAAGCTCGGCTACGAGTTCACGTCGGAGACCGACACCGAGGTGATCGCGCATCGAATTCACCACCACCTGAAGAGCACGCACGACCTGTTCAAGGCGGTGCGCGCCACGGTCGCCGAGCTCGAAGGCGCCTACGCGCTCGCGGTGATCTCGCAGGCCGATCCCGAGCGCCTCGTGCTCGCGCGCGAAGGCTGCCCGGTGGTCGTCGGCCTCGGCGAGGAAGAGAACTTCGTCGCCTCCGACGTCGCCGCCCTGCTGCCCGTGACCCGGAAATTCATCTTCCTCGAGGAAGGTGACGTGGCCGAGGTCCGCCGCAAGAGCGTTCGCGTGCTGGACCACGACGGCAATACCGTGCAGCGCAAGGTGCACGAGAGCGAGTTGTCGGCAGACGCCGCGGAGAAGGGCGACTTCCCGCACTACATGCTGAAGGAGATCTACGAGCAGCCGCGCGCCGTCGCGCAGACGCTCGAAGAGCGCGTTGCGGGCGGCAAGCTGCTCGAGGCCGCGTTCGGCCCCGCGGCCCAGGCCGTGTTTGCGAAGACCGAGGCCGTGCGCATCGTCGCCTGCGGCACCAGCTTCCATGCTGCGTCGGTCGCCAAGTATTTCATCGAGCAGATCTGCCGCCTGCCGTGCTGGGTGGAGATCGCGAGCGAGTACCGCTACCGCAACCCGGTGGTGCCGAAGAACACGCTGTTCGTGAGCGTCTCGCAGTCCGGCGAGACCGCGGACACGCTTGCGGCGCTGCGTCTCGCGAAGCAGGCCGGCTATCTCTCGCAGCTGGCCATCTGCAACGTGCCCGAGAGCTCGCTGGTGCGCGAGTCCGAGCTGGTGATGCTGACGCGCGCCGGCCCCGAGATCGGCGTCGCCTCGACCAAGGCGTTCACGACGCAGCTCGCGGCGCTCAACATGCTGGTGGTGGCGCTCGCCAAGTTCCACAGCGCGGACGCGGAGCGCGAACGCGGCCTCGTGCACCGCCTGCTCGGCATCCCGTCGCTGATCGAAGCCACGCTGAAGCTCGACCCGGTCATCAAGGATCTCGCGAAGCGATTCGTCGACAAGCGCCACGCGCTGTTCCTCGGCCGCGGCCCGATGCACCCCATCGCGATGGAAGGCGCGCTGAAGCTGAAGGAGATCTCGTACATCCACGCCGAGGCCTACCCGGCCGGCGAGCTGAAGCACGGCCCGCTCGCGCTGGTGGATGCCGACATGCCGATCATCACGGTCGCGCCCAACAACGACCTGCTCGAGAAGCTGAAGAGCAACCTGCAGGAAGTGCGCGCTCGCGGTGGCGAGCTGTACGTGTTCGCGGACCCCGAATCGGGGATGACGTCATCCGACGGCGTGCACGTGATCGAAATGCCGCGACACGTGAGCTATTTCCAGGCGCCGGTCGTGTACACGATTCCGCTGCAGCTGCTCGCGTATCACTGCGCGATCCTCAAGGGCACGGACGTCGACCAGCCGCGGAATCTCGCGAAGAGCGTGACGGTCGAATAGCGGTCACGGTGAGCGACGAAAGTGTTGTGCGCTAAAAATAAAGTCGTTTACTGAAAACAAAGTCCTTAACTGGAAAACAAAGTCGCTTACCTGCGCGTAGCGAAAGCCGCGAACTTCGGTTGATCGAACAAACCGAGGATCCAATGTAGAAGATCGTGTGGCGAAAGCGACACCGTGCCAGAGGAATCTGACATGCCAACGGCTCCTCAAGTTAGTTGCCCGCTGAGTGCGCGGAAACTCCCCGCCGCGATATCCCATGGTGCATTGGCCAATGCTCACAGCGTGAGCCTGCTGCAGCCGACTCTAGTTGCCGCGACTCGGCCGTGTGCCCGCTCGGGTTCTGCGAACCGATTGCCTCGCGGTATGCGAACCCAAAGGTGAGCGGACCAGGCTGCGCGTCCGGAGTCTGTAGGCGGGAGTGAGCAGCGTAAATACTGGCCAAGTGCAGGGGCCCACGTAGCGCGTCCGCGTCTAATTGGAAACAGTTCACGATCCCGTGTATCCCGAACTTGCGACCCGCACCGAACGTCCAGTAGGGTTGCGTGGTCCAGAATAACCAAGCAAGGAAGCGTCTGGGGCGCAATGGGGCCGGGACGAAGCCGTCGAACTGCGGCGCAGATGGAGCTGACATAGGTGCAAGGCGACCTAGAAGCGCGTGTGCTTGACCTGCTGGCGCAGTCGGGCCCTCTCAAGGCTCGCGAGATCGCGAAACGACTTGGTGTCGACCCCAGCGTCGTCAACCAGATTCTGTATCACCGGCTTGGCGGTCGGGTCCGTCAGGATCAAACGTACACTTGGTCTCTGAGCGGCGAATACGTGAAGCCGAGTGCCGCGGTTGGCTCCATCCCGCCGCACCATTCGGCATCAAGCGTCCGTGATGACCCAGGACCTATGTGCCCTGCGTGCGGAAGCCCGATGATCCTCCGAACGGCGAGGCAGGGTGCCAATGCGGGCAACCAATTTTGGGGCTGCAAGACGTTCCCGGCCTGCCGAGGCACGCTTGATCTAGCGGACGAGCAAGGCGCGCAGAGGGACAATTCCAGCCGGTCGGATGCCGCGACACTCGCTACGGCGGTGCAGTGGCGCGATCGAAGAGGGCGATCCCACTGGGCAGCCGAATACGTACCCGTCGGGGCCGCCACGACATTATTCGATCGGGAGCTCGCCGAGCCCACCGTAACGCGGCTTCTGTCGCAGACACTGCTGTTGCAGGCCCGAAAGCGCGAGACCGCGCAGCCTGAGGAGCACTCGGCCGGTTTACTCGCCGTAGCCGAGAAGATCCTGCTCCGAGGTCGCGCTCCGCTGCCGTCGATCGCGGTCGAACGTGAGGCCCTTCTCGCGAATGAGTTGGGTGCTCTAGCGGAACCGCTGGACGAAGATGACGCCGACTTGGGGTGGGTCTGGCGAGATGCGTCGCCGAAGTGGTCGGACGAAGCGCTATT
>JBGAHO010000012.1:0-88798 GCA_044226195.1 Steroidobacteraceae bacterium | reverse complement strand
GAAACTCGGAGATCGCTTCTCTGGAGTTTGTTGACCACTCAAGCACTGGAGAACTACCCGTAAAGGTCATTCGATGGGAGGAGGCAGGTCATGCTTCCTAACTACGCGCTCAACACGGACGCGCCTTGGCTGTCACGCCCTTTGCAGGGCAAAGGCCGCGCCAGCCTGCGGCGCGCCGGTACGCGCGAGCGTTAGGCCGCAACCCACCGCCGCTGCCACATTGACAGACTGTATCCAAGCGGATACATTATGACATGTTCCAGGTCCAGCGAACCGACGTCTTCGCCGACTGGCTAGCCAAACTGCGCGATGCCAAAGGAAAGGCGCGAATCCTGTCGCGTTTGGAATCGCTCACTCAGGGAAACTTCGGCGATACGAAGAGCGTGGGTGATGGAGTTCGCGAATTGCGGGTACACGTCGGACCCGGATATCGGGTGTACTTTGCACAGACAGGAAAAGTCGTCTTGCTTCTGCTCTGTGGCGGCGCCAAGGCGACACAGAGGAAAGATATCGACAAGGCCAAGCGTCTGCTGCTCGAGATCCGAGAGGACTGAGATATGCCTAAGGTCAAACCCTTCGATCCGAGCGAGTTCCTCGACAGCGACGAGGTCGTTGCCGAGTACCTGACCGCAGCGCTCGAGGATCCGAACCCGGATGTGTTCCTTGCCGCCGTAGGACACGTGGCAAAGGCACGGGGCATGAGCGCAATCGCCGATAGTACGGGCCTTGGACGAGAAAGCCTGTACAAAGCCCTCACTCCCGGCGCAAAGCCGCGGTACGACACGGTGCTGCGAGTGCTTCAGAGTCTTGGCGTAAAGCTCTCTGTGTCCGCGGCCTAACAAAGCGTTGAAGCGGACCGTCATGCGTCAGCATTCAGTGCCGCGGGCGCGAAGAGAGTATGCGCCCGCGTCACTTGGCCAACAGCGGTTCGCGGCCGCTCAACGCGAGCGTTAGGCGATCCAGCTCATAGGCTGGAATGGACTTCACCCATGGCACTTGTCCCCGTCCCCGGCGATATCGCGACGACCGAGGATACTCTGGGCGGACTTGAGGTCGTCATCCCCGCCAGGCGGAACCTATTCATCGTCTTGTTCCTGACGTTCTGGCTCGCCGGCTGGGCCTTTGGTGAGGGCGCCGTCGTCCTGCAGCTCATGAATCCCACGCAGCCGAACGCCCCGAAGCTGTTTCTCGCTGCTTGGCTCGGGATGTGGACCATCGGAGGCGGTGTCGCAATGTACACCTGGGCCTGGATGCTCTTTGGAAAAGAGCGGGTGGTTCTGGGTACATCGTCGCTTGCCATCGCTCGCGATATCCTGGGCGTCAGGCGCACCCGGGAATACGACATTCTGGCCGTCACCCACCTGCAACCGAGTGCATTCGGCCCGACACGCTTCGGGGCTGGAACGATCAACTGGTTTGGTGGCATCGCGGGTGGCGCACTACAGTTTGACTATGGTTCAAGAACCATTCGATTTGGCGCAGCGCTCCAGGAGGCGGAGGCCAAGCGGCTTGCGAGCATGCTGGTGCGTCGTCGACCATCCCTCGGCGGTGCCCATGCCGCCTAGCCGGGCGTTGGAGCGGACGCCTCCGTGCTACGCGCTCCCGCGCCGCCCGACGGTACGACAGGCGGCATGAGTAAGGCCACAGCCAAGTCGGGTACTCCGGCCAGACGCGTGGCGAAAGTGTCACGGTCGGTGCGCTCCGGCACCATGCCGTCGCAGATCGCTGGCTTCCTTGCCAAGTTCGATCCAAAGATGGCATCGCTCATTCGCAGTTGCAGGAGAGAACTTCGACGCCAGTTGCCCACCGCGGTCGAACTCGTTTACGACAACTACAACTTCTTCGTCATTGGGTACGCATCAACGGACCGGGCGTCGGACTGCATTGTTTCCCTGGCGGCGGCGGCAAATGGCGTTGCCTTGTCTTTCTACTATGGATCCAGACTCGAGGACCCCGATGGCCTGCTTCAGGGCGCGGGAAAGCAAAATCGATACATCCGCCTCCCCACGGCAGCTGTCCTTAAAGACCCTGCCGTTGCCCGTCTGATTTCGGCCGCCGCAGACGCTGGAAAGTGCCAACTGCCCAGTTCCGGGCGTGGGCCAACGATCATTAAGTCCATTTCCAGGAAACAGCGGCCACGCAGGAAGAAGGCGCATGCCGTCCAACGCGTCGCTATCAAGGCTTGACGGTGCTACTTAGCGTGGCTACGGTAAAGTCGTGCGTATCACTTGCAATCAGCGGAAACGGTCGCTGACGCTGCAGGATCGTGGGCTGGACATGCGGCGTGCCCGGGAAGTCTTCGCCGGACCGCACGTCACCCGTCCTGATCTGCGTAAGGACTATGGCGAAGCTCGATTCATCAGCGTCGGATGGTTGGACACGGCGGGGAAAGGCACGACGCATCATCGGCATGAGGCAGTGTCATGAGCGCGAAGCGAGAATCTTCCGTCCGTACTTGTCCTCAGCCGGACGAGGTGCCGGAACTCGATCGAGACTGGATCGAGGGGGCCGACGACTACGAGGGAACCAAACTCGTGCGTCGCGGGCGCCCCAAGCTCGAGAAGCCCAAGCGTTTGCTCTCGCTGCGGCTTCCGCCGGACGTCATCGCCAACTGGGAAGGCATCCGGGCCCGGATGGCAAACACGCATGGCGGAAACGCTTGAGCGCACCCGGCCGAAAGCTCGTCGCTCGCCAGACTAGCAACGCGCTGCAGCTATTGCGTCGAACTCTCTGATCCAAGACCCATCGTCCATCAGCGCGTTGCTCGGCGCGGGCGTTAGAGGGAACCAACATGTCAACCCGCATCGGCACGGTTGAGTTCATCTGCGATCAAGCCGGTCTCGGCAGCAGGCTCACATTCAGACAGATGTTTGGAGAGTACGCCCTCTACCTGGATGGTAAGGTCGTGGCCCTGGTCTGCGACGACCAGCTGTTTCTGAAGCCCACGCCGGAAGGTCAAGAGCTCCTGGGGAGCGTGCGTGAGGCGCCCCCTTATCCCGGCGCCAAGAACCATTACTTGCTGTCGTCGGAGATCGACGACCCGGATACATTGAGCGCGGTGTTGCGGGTCACGGCGCGGGCACTGCCGGAGCCGAAGAAGAAGGCTGCACGCTCACCTGCGAAGTCACCGGCGGGGGCGAAAAAGCGTCGAGCGCCAAAATGAGGCCCAGGCCGCCGAAGCAGTCCGCCCCCAAATCCGGCCCGGTGCTGCTCGCGGGTGGCAATCCGCAGATTGCCAAGGCCGATGGCGATGCCCCCGTTCAGGCTTACATTGCGGCGGTGCCAGGCTGGAGGCAGGACGTCGTTCGTCGCATCGACGCACTCATCGTCGAGGCCGTGCCGTCCGTCAGCAAGGCCGTGCGCTGGAACTCACCGATGTACGGCATCCCGGGCCAGGGCTGGTTCGTCGGCCTCCATGTGTTCACCCGGGCCGTCAAAGTCACCTTCTTCAAGGGGACGTCGCTGAACCCACCACCACCCGGAGGCGCCGCGAAGGAGGCCCGGTGGATCGATGTGCACGCGTCCGATCTCGATGAGGAGCAACTGGTCACGTGGATCAAGCAAGCGGCCGCCATTCCGGGCTGGGGCAAGCACTAGCAGCGCGATACCCCGGCTCGACCTACATTCACCTCCGATGAAGTCCAACGATCTCGCCATTCCCATCCTTCCAAGCAGGTCCCTGCCGGACACCTTGGCGTTCTACGCGCGCCTGGGATTCGAGGGCGAGATTCTTGGTGAAGGCGATGCCTATGCCATCCTCGCCCGAGGCGATCTGGAACTTCACTTCTTTCGGCACACCGAGTTGGTGCCGGCCGAGTCCTGGGCGGGCTGTTACCTGCGTGTCGCCGACGTCGAGCCCTGGTACCAAGCCTTCCTGGCCGCCGGCCTGCCCAAGAGAGGCATTCCGCGGATGGACGCCATCGGGAACAAGCCGTGGGGCATGAGGGAGTTCGCCATCGTCGACGAAGATGGCAATTTGCTTCGGGTTGGCCAGGTCCTTTGAACAGTCAGCGCATGCGCACTCTGTAGGTTCCAGAAATGTTGCAGCGTTACCGTTCCAGGATCGACGTCTGGCTGGGCACTGTGCTCATCGTGGCGGCAGGCGCCTCGATCTATGGTGGGTTCGTCCTGCTGACAGTACCTGGCCCAGGTCGCTGGCCGGCTCTCGCCGTCGTTGTGCTGCTTGGCCTGATCCTGCCCGTCTGGCTTCTCGTGGGGACCCACTACACGATTGATGGACAAGAACTGGTCGTCAGCGCCGGGCCATTCCGGTGGCGAATTCCCTTGTCCGACATTGTCGCGATCGAGCCCACGCGCAATCCGCTGTCCAGCCCGGCGCTGTCATTGGATCGCATGCGGATCCGACGTCGCGGAGGCGCCGAAATCATGGTGTCGCCGCGGGACAAGGAGGCGTTCCGCAAGGAGCTTCGAGATCGCGGTGTTGCGGCCGCTTGAAGACGTGCCGCGGCCCGTCATCCGTTCCCCTGCCCGTGATTGACCTGCGCCGCCCGGGTACCGGCAGTGGCTGGAGCCGCTGCCGCCGGGCGTCACATTCGGCCAGAAGGCGGGCAAGAGCACCGACCTCGTGCATCTCTTCCTGACGGAGCGGGCGGATCTCGCGAAGCATCGGTCCCGCCTTGCTTCGACGATGGGCAGGCACGATCATCGGCCGGACAGCGGAGGTAATGCCGTGAACAAAGTGACACCGTTCCTCATGTTCAACGACCAGCTCGAAGCGGCCATCAGGTTCTACACTGCGACGTTTCCGGGTTCCGAGGTGCACAACGTCGCCCGCACGGGCCAGGACGGTCCCGTCAGCTCCGCCGAGTTCGTCGTGGGTGGCCAGCGCTTCCTGGGCTACAACGGCGGTCCGTACTTCAGCTTCTCCGAAGGTATCTCGCTCTATGTCGACTGCGCGGATCAGCGGGAAGTGGACGAATACTGGGACAAGCTCGTCAAGGCGGGAGCGACGCCCACGGCCTGCGGCTGGATCAAGGATCCGTTCGGCCTCTCCTGGCAGATCGTCCCGCGGCGATTCACCGAGCTGATCCGTGACGAGGATCCGCGCAAGGTGAAGGCCGTGATGGACGCCATGATGACGATGGTGAAGCTCGACGTGGCGGGGCTCGAGAAGGCCTACAACGAGGCGTCGGCGTGAGCCGGTTGCCAACGTCAGACAGGGAGAAGGACCGATGCGCTCATTAGTAGCGGCGTGGATGCTGCTGACGCTTGCTGGTGGTTCGCCTGCGCTCTCGGCCGAATCGCCTGCATCACTGACGTTGGATAACGTCGTCCGATACACCCGGGAGTTGGAGAGCCATCCGCTGGGGGCGGACGCGCCTGAGCTGCGTCGGCAGCTCTTGACGTGGGTTGAGCAGACGCCGGATTACGCCGTCGTGGTCTGCGACATTCTCGGCCCGATTCCCAGCGGAAGACCAAAGTACGGGAACGAGCTCCTGGTCCAGCAAGTGTTCGGCAATGTCTCTTATCAGATTCAGCACCCCGACGTGAAGGACATCATTCGTCTTCAGATTGCGGGCGTCGAAAGTGTACTGAAAGCGTACCAAGCTATCCTGGATAAGGACGGCAGTGCACGAATCAGCTACCTGGATGGCCTGCTCGATCATCAGAACCGCGGTGACCTGGCGGAGTCAATGGCGCCAACCATTCGGGCGAAGTGCAAGACTGAGCGCGGGGGGCAATAGCATCATGCGCCAAGGCACCACTTGGCTGTCATGCCCCTCGAACGGCCTATACCGCGCCGGCCGGTGCGGGCGTTAGCGGACCGTGAGTCGATCCAGCCTGCCAGCTGATTGGAACGAGGAGGATCCGACGCATCCGGTTCCGTATCCCGGCAAGGTAGATGTGCTGGTGGAGACGCAGGAAGGAGAGCTGCACTACGGTCTAGTCGTCGCCGCGCCGTTGAAAGCGGATGAGAGATCGCAGCAGCGTCTGCTGCAGAAGCTCGAAGACTACATCTCGGACCGTCACAGCGATGCATCCCTTCAGAAGTACGGACAGCCGACTTCGGACAATACGCACCTGCTGATTGCCATACATCCTGACTCCGATCGGGTGATCTTTGAACTCATTGAGAAGTGCAGGCCGTGGCTCGAGGGAAATGGATTCTCGTTCAAAGTGAGGGCGGAACGAAAGCTCGTCGAACCTCAATGAATCCGCTCGCGAAAAGCCGTTTCGCGGCGTGTGCGCGCGCCAGCCGGCCGCGCGCTCGTAAGGATGGACGTTAGACACCTGTGCAATACCGCACGACGCTTCGGTACACGGAACAACTGGTCGTCCAGGCGGTGCGTTCATACTGGCGCCGGACGATCGATGTCCGACTGCTGGTGGTGGATGCCGCGATGGCCGCATTCCTGGCTTGGCGTCTGCTGGAGGGGGATCGCTCTTGGGTCGTGGGGGTCGTTGCTGCGGCAGTCCTTCTCGGGCTGGCCATGCCGGTCGTCGTGTACGTCGTGCATTACCGCAACTCGATGGGCAAGTTGCGGGAGATGTCACGGCCTCTCGCGGAACTGGTGGTCGACGACGATGCCATCACCCTCACCGCGGACAACGGCAGCGGTTCGTTGAAGTGGGGTCTCGTGAAAGAAGTGTGGCGATTCGAGTCGGTGTGGCTGCTCCTGCTCTCGAAAGCCCAGTTCATCACCTTGCCGGTGGCCGAGTTGCCGGAGCCGATGCGGGCCTTCATTCTCGATCGGGTGGCCGCATCCGGCGGCACGATCCGCTAGTGATGTCGTTCCATCGCCCGGCAGAGGTCGCGTCGGCGCACGGCGCGCCAACCGAGTCGCCCGCGGTACCGCCTCACCGCAAACGATGATCCGCATGCCCGAGTCCCTCAGCCGCGTCCTGCTCGTCATCGAAGCGCTGGTCATCCTGCTGCCCACGACGCTGCTGGCGTTGTACGGTTCCGTCTTCTTCATCGACGCGGGCATTGGCGAGGGAATCGGCCATATCCGCCGCATGCCGCTGCTGCTGGATTTCGCGGCTTTGGCCGCACTGTTTGCGCTGTGGAGTCTGGTCTTCCGCTTCGTTCGGGGCGGCAAGCGAGCACTGCGTGCCAGCTCCCGCACGCAGTGGGCTTCGGTGGGGATGGGGGCCGCGCTGGCGCTGCTCGGCCTCGTCGTCGTTTGGGCGGACCCGTCCTTTCCGGGATCGACTTCGCTGTGGGAATGGGGTGTCGGGCTGCTTTCGTTTGGGTCACCGGCGCTGATCCCGCTGGCGCACCTCGCGATCGAGGCCAGGATGCGCGAGCATGTTCACTGACGACGTGCCCGGGGCCCCATGACGTGCTTCACGCCCGCCTTCGATGAAACGGTGAACGTGCACGAGGTGGAGGCGTTGTACGATGAGATCGATCACGCGCCGAGTGACCGGTTCATCCGCATGGCAGGTCGACAGTGATACTTGAAGTCGCGATCCTAAATGTGCGGCCAGGCCAGGAGTCGTCCTTCGAGGCGGCCTTTGGCGAGGCCCGCGCGATCATCAGCGCCAGTCCCGGGTTCGTGGGACTCGAACTGCAGCGCTGCCTCGAAGTCCTGAACCAGTACGCGCTCCTGGTGCGGCGGCGTACGCTCGAGGACCACACTGTGGGGTTCCGGCAGTCGGAACCGTACCAGCGCTGGAAGGCACTGCTGCACGGCTTCTATGACCCCATGCCGACCGTGGCGCACTACGTCGAGGTGCCGTAGCCAGGTAACCCCCGATGCCGCAGAGACTCGACCCTGCCAGGTTCATCGCGTTCGGCGTGTTGTCGGCCGTGAATGCGTGCGCCCTGGCCCTGTACGCGCTCGGCCTGGCCACGCACGGGAGAGGCAGCGCCGCCAACGCACAGCCGGTGCTGTTCGTATTGATCGGCCTCTGCCTGGCTGGAGCGCTGTACGCATCGACGCTCCGCGGTCATGACCTGGGGCGACCGGGCTGGCAGACGTTTCTCGCGTTCTGGCTGGCGCTGGGGATGGGCCCCGTCCTGCTGGTGCTGCTCGGCTATCTCATCTGGGCACGAGGCGAGGCCGGGACCAACGCGTACGGGCCGCCGCCCGCGAGGGCAGGTGCCGCAATGTGGATCTCGGCTGCCGCACTGCTGGCGGCGCCGTGGCTGGTCTTCGAGGCGGTCGTCCTGACGCAATAGAATGCGAATGCCCGCTCCGATGTCCCACGAGGAGCGGCAAGTGCGGAGGAACGATGTTCGATCATGTCGGAATTGGCGTCACCCGTCTTGCCGAGAGCAAGGCTTTCTTTCTCCAGGCGCTGGCGCCGTTGCAGGCAACGGTCGTGATGGAGGGCCCCTACGGTGTCGGGATCGGTCGGAACCACAAGCCGTCGTTGTGGCTCGTCACGACGAAGGAGCGCCCGACCCCCCTGCACATCGCCTTCGCTGCCGCGACTCGCGCGGAAGTCGACGCGTTCTACCGAGCCGCGCTGGCAGCGGGTGGGACGGACAATGGGCCCCCGGGGCTGCGCCCGCATTACCACCCGAACTACTACGGCGCCTTTGTCATCGGCCCCGACGGACACAACGTCGAAGCGGTTTGCCACTCACCGGACGGCTGATACGCCTCCCGGATGGACCGCGGTCGGATTTTCCGCTCAGACGTCGACCGTCACGATGACAGCACCCCTTGCATTCCAACGTGAGGACATGCCCGGCGGGCGGGTAGCGAGTACGGCGCCTTTCGTTGGGAGATGCCGCCGATCACGCGAGCCAATGCGGCGCGACCGTTCGAGTTCGTGCTCGTCGACGATCCCTGCCTGAATCGGTCGCCGGACAGGGTTTCGTTCGGCTCCTGCTTTGCGGACGCCGACGAGACGGTCACGGTCCGGGCGGTTCCCAACCTCGGCGGAAACGCCACGTTGATCGTGCCGAAGGAGATTTCCCGCGCGGAGCATGACGCGCACATTGCTGCATTCCTGCGAGGCGCACCGGGGCCCCAGGTCCGCGCGCTCTGGCAGGGCCTGTCCTCCACGGGCCGGAGCGCGCTGGCGAACACGCCGACCTGGATCAGCACCGCGGGCGGTGGCGTGGCCTGGCTGCACGTCCGGATGGAGGAGCGGCCGAAGTACTACTCGTATCGCCCCTACGCCGAGGATGCCTGACGCCTCGGTCATCGCGGCGCAGCGCACCACCGTCCGACCGCCTCCGCGCGTTGCGCGCGACCGGCGACAAAGGGTAGGGTAGGAGCTCGATCCTTGTGATCGCGCCGGTCGGGCAGGGAGGTCATCGTGCCGAGCAGTCGCATCGCCGTCGTGTTGGCGCAGGTCGCGGTGTTGGCCGGTATCGCTGCGTTGGGCATCCAGGGATATCTGACCGCGCACGGAGGCCAGGCGAACGGGGTAGCCATCGCGGTGACGCTGCTCGTGGTCCTGGGCGCCTCGCGCCGGCTGAAATTGTCCCGGTCTGTAACGCCCTGAGAGTGTGCGCCACGGCGCCGATCCGACGGTGCGATCGTCCTCCCCGCCGACTTCGATCGAACGTCTCTGCTGGCTGCCGGTGGAACAGCGCGAAGGCGGTCGTTCGGCGCATCGACTGATCCGCGAGGTGGGCATCGATCCGCAGGCTCTGTCCGTGACGTCGATCGCCGCAGTGCTCGCCGCCAATCCATCACTGGTCGACGAATGGCTGCACTGGTCGGCCGACCAGCGTGGCACGCCCGCCGACTATTTCATCGAGGAGCAGGGGCACTATGTCGTCGGCCGTGCTCCGGGTGACGAACGCAGCGTCTTCACCGACCGCATTGCCGCCTGTTCGGAGTTCATCCTCCGGATGGTCAGGTCGACAGGTTGAATCGTCGGTCGCCCTGCGTGCTACCGTGCGAACTCCGGCCGTCAAAGGCCCGGTGAATGGAGGGCCGCCGTGATTACCACCCGACTCGCGACACTCGCCGATCTCGACGCGGTCGCCGCGCTCTTCGACGCGTACCGGCAGTTCTACCAACAGCCCGCAGATCTCGACCTCGCTCGACGCTTCATCGAGGCGCGGCTCCAGCGTGATGAATCGGTCGTGATCGTGGCCAGCAACGCCGATCAGGCCATCGTCGGCATCTGTCAACTGTATCCGACGTTCTGCTCGGTCGAGGCGAAGCCGGTGTACGTGCTGTACGACCTCTATGTCGACGCTTCGGCCCGGCGGTCGGGTGCCGGCAGCGCGCTCCTGCGCGCGGCGGAACGGCTCGCGCGCGAGCGCGGCATGGCACGCATGGAACTCTCCACGGCGCGGACCAATACGACGGCGCAGGCGGTCTACGAGAAGCTCGGGTGGGTGCGCAACGACGCATTTTTCGTTTACAGCAATCGCATCGGCTGACGTCTCGCCAATGGTTCATCGTGGCCATGCTCCAGTACCGTAACGTTCACGACTCATCTCCAGGGAGGATCCCATGAAGCGAGTGACGGGCATCGGCGGCATCTTCTTCAACGCGAAGGACCCGGTCGCACTGCGCGCCTGGTACCAGCGCCATCTCGGCATCGACGTGCAGGAGTGGGGCGGCACGGCCTTCACGTGGACCGACGACGCCGGCAAGCCGGTGGGTGGCATGACCGTCTGGTCGATCGGCGCCGCGGGCGGCAACCACTTCGCGCCCAGCACGTCGTCCTTCATGGTGAACTACCGCGTCGAGGATCTCGCCGCGCTGCTGCAGGCCCTGCGCGATGAAGGCTGCCAGGTGCTCGAGAAGACCGACGATTCCGAGTACGGCAAGTTCGGTTGGGTGATGGATCCCGAAGGCAACAAGGTCGAGCTCTGGCAACCACCCGCGGGCCAGTAGCCTGCGACGTCACTCGAGGAGCCCAGTCATGAGCATCCGACGCGCCAGTTGCAGCTGCGGCCAGCTCTCGGTCGAGGTCGAAGGCGAGCCCCTTCGCGTGTCGGTCTGCCATTGCCTCGCGTGCCAGCGCCGCAGTGGCAGTGTCTTCGCAACCCAGGCCCGGTTCTCGAGGGCGCGGGCGAAGATCACCGGCCGGGCGACGGAATTCGAGCGCGTCGGCGACGAAGGCTCGAAGGCGACGTTCCGGTTCTGCCCGACATGCGGTGCCACGGTGTATTACACCAATACTGGGAAGGACGACGAGATTGCGATCCCGGTCGGGGCGTTCGCAGATCCCAAATTCCCGGCGCCTTGGGTCTCCGTCTACGAAGACAGGATGCACAGTTGGGTCGTGGTGCCGAAAGACATCGAGCATTTCCGCTAGGTGCCGGTCGGCGCCGCGGCCGTCCCGTGATAGGGTGCGGCACGAGGTGACCCGCATGGACTCGCTGTTCCATTTCCCGGCGGCCGTGCCGCGCGATCCGGCGGTGGACGCGTGGATGAAGACGCGTTCGGCGGATCTCGGCGCGCTGGCCGAGCGATGGTTCGCGGTGATGCGCGGGTGCGGGCCGGACGTCCGCGAACTGCTGCACGACGGCCATCCCACGGCCTGCGTGACGGATGCCGCCTTCGGTTACGTCAACGCCTTCCGGGCGCACGTGAACGTCGGCTTCTTCCGCGGCGCCGAGTTGCCGGATCCGGACGGGCTGCTGGAAGGGACCGGCCGGTTCATGCGACACGTCAAGCTCGCCCCGGGGCGCGGCGTGGACGAGTCGGCCCTGCGGCGGCTCATCGAGGCGGCGTACGCAGACATGCGGCGCCGACTCGAGCGGGCGTAACGGGCCCTCCGCCGTGCAAGGTATCGGCGAGAATAGCCACCGATGAGCGACACGATTCGAGTGCAGGTCGACTATCCCTTCTGGGTCGCCTACCGCGGCAACCTGGAGATGATCCGCTTCCTGCCGCTCAGCCTCGTCGCGATCTTCCTCGCGCCGGCGTTCGTCCTGTACCTGCTCGGCCCACGGATCGTGGCGACCGGCGCCATCGGTTTCGGCGAGATCTTCGTCATCCTGCTGTCGATGGCGATGTTTCCGATCATCCTGCTCCTGGCGCTCTGGCTCGGACGGCAGCGCAATGCCTTTGCCCGTGGGCCCTTCACGTTCAATTTTTCCGACGAAGGCATGCAGGTCGAAGGCGAGGCCGTCTCGTCGATGACCAAGTGGCCAGCGGTGCTGCGCGTGGTCGAAACGGCGTCGTACCTGTTCTTCTTCGTCGGCACGCGCCGTGCGCAGATGCTGCCGCTGGCGTCTATACCGGAGGAAACGCGGGCGCGCATCCGTGCACTGGTCGCGCCGCACGTCAAAGGCAAGAATCGTTGGCAGCGGGCGCCTTGAGGCCCGATTGACCGGGAGGATCGTTGCGTGAAGATCGTCGGAATCCTGCTCGCCGTGGTGCTCGTCATCCTCGTCATGCGCGTGCAGCGCAAGCGGGAGTCGAGCGAGCGCAAGGATCGTGACGACCGGCAGGACTGACGACGACGGCCGGCACTCCATGGATCCCTTTGCCGACGGCTGGACGGAAGCGGCGGTCGAGCACGTGTTGCAGCGTGGCGACCCCGCCGAGTTGCGGTACGTGCCGATCGTGGTGGGCATGGGCGCGGCCGACGTCGATCCGCATCGGGCGGAGGCGGTCTGCCTCGGACTGGTCGGGCACCCGGATGAAACGGTGCGTGGCAATGCCATCCTCCGTCGCACCGGCGCCGGGACATGACGGTCACCGACGCATTTCCGGCGGTCGATGCGATCCTCGCCGACCACGCCCAGGCACTGGGCCGCGATCGTGCGGCCTATCGCAACCACGTCACGCGCGTCCTGAATTTCTACCTGGCGTTGTCGGGACGACCGGCCGTGCCCGAGGCCGTGCTGATTGCCGGCGCATTCCACGACCTCGGCATCTGGACGCACCGCACCTTCGATTACCTCGCGCCGTCGATGGACCTCGCGAGCCGGCACCTCTCCGCCATCGGTCGACCGGAACTGGACGCCGAGGTGCGCGCCCTGATCTTCGAGCACCACAAGCTCGGGCGCTACGAGCAGCAGTTCGCGGAGACCGTCGAGACGTTCCGTCGGGCGGACCTCGTCGACGTCTCGCTGGGCACGATCCGGTCCGGGTTGCCACGGGAGTTCGTTCGTTCCGTCCGACGGGCGCTGCCCAATGCCGGCTTTCATCGGCGGCTCGTCGCGCTGAGCCTGCGGCAGTTCGCGCGTTCGCCGTGGCGTCCGTTGCCGATGTTCCACGCGTGAGCCCGTCGAGACACCGGCCTGACGGTTCGCGCCCGCCGTCGTCATGAGAGCACCCGATCGAGGATTGCTGCCGCCGTGTCCGACTCCGCCGCCTTCGAATTGACCGTTGCCACGAACCAATGGGCGGAGTTCATCCGCGACTTCGCCCGACGCGTCGTGCAAGTCGGCGTCGGCGAGTCCGCCGTGACACATGGCGACCTCGAGGCCGTACTGGCAACGCGTCTCGCGGACCTGTGCGACAGTCGTGCCCGGGAGGAGTGCGTGACGATCCGCTTTCCGGCCGACGCTGCGCTGGTGGCATTCGATGAGGCGAGCACCGATCCGCCGTCCGGATGCGACGGGCATGTGGCGGTCGGCTGCTTCTGGGTCTCGTGCGTCCGGGGTCGCGATTACGTGGCCGTGTCCATCGCGAGCTCGACGCGGTCGATCGCGCAGCTCATGCGCGAGTCGGACTCCGTGCGCGACGCTTTCCGTTCGCTATCCATGCATGCGACGGATCGGCAGGTGCGCGTCACCGACGAGTGGCACGATGTCCGGACACTGTGAGCGATCCGCGCGGACGATGCGCTCCCGGTTCGCGGCGAGTCTGGCGGTCGCGATCCATTTAACTTAATGTCGTGATCTTCGCCCCGCAATGGTGCGTGCCCGAAGCGGTACCCGCCGCGAACTCCTGTCGTGACGGCACTCCCCGATAGGCGCCCGTCGCCGACTGTGCTTAATTGCGGCCCGATGCCGGGGCAGGCGCCCACGGCGGCATTCCATACCAAGAAAGACGGATAGTCTCGATGGGCATCGAATACTCGGCGACGATGGACGATGGCCTGCTGGTCGTCACCACCGTCGGGTTCGACGAAAGCATCGAGCAGGCGCGCGACTACGGAATGTGGGTCATCGGCGAGGCGTTGCGACTGGGCGCGACGCGCATCCTCTGCGACGAGCGCGCACTCGAGTACCGCCTGAGCACCATCGACACTTTCCAGATCGCGAGCGACATCGCCGATGCCGCGCCCCGACTGGCGCAGGTGGCGCTCGTCTGCAATCCGCAATACATTGACGACGCGAAGTTCTGGGAGAACGTCGCGGTCAACCGCGGCCTGACGGTGAAGGTCTTCAAGGAACTCGAGGCTGCGCTGCGCTGGCTCGGAGCCTGACACGCGCCGGCGGTCCGTCGAACCGCTGCTCACAGAAAGGGCGTCACATGGGCGAAACCAAGGTTCGTACCGCATCGCGCCTGGCACATCTGGCCGCGTCCCTGTTCGCCGGCTGGGCGTTCGCGTGCGTCGCCGCGCCGGTCCAGGCCGCGAGCATGGCCATGAACCCGGGCATCACCCAGGCGCAGATCGAGGAACTGCTGAAGATCATCCGGCCATACACGATGATCGCGGTCGTCGATGGCAGGATGGGGGCGTTCGGCGGGGTCACCTTCAAGACCGACGAGGTCGTGCGCGCGTCGGTGCTGCTGCGCGACGCGAAGGGCGAGAGCTACGCGCCGCTGCCGGAGTCGGCCATCAGTCCGGATGCGAATAACCTGCTGCAGATGCTGAAGCCCATCATCGGCAACATGCTGGGCCCGATGGGCGAGAACATGCACTTCCTGCTGTTCCCGGCCGCCGACAAGAAGGGTGCGCCGCTGGCCGATCCGACGCACGAAGGCGTGCTGCAGGTCGACGTCGCCGAGAAGAGCTTCCGCTACCGCCTGCCGCTCGGCAGCGTGTTGCCCGCGAAGTACGATGCGGCCACGCGCGAGCGCTTCCCCGGCAATTACAACTTCAACCCGTACACGGGCGACAGGCTGACGACGACTCCGCCGGCGGCCGCGGTGCCGGCCGCGAGGTAAGCGCATGACCCGCGAGAGCGCGCTCGAGACCTGGCATCGGCTGGTGAAGACGGCCGATGCGGCCGGGCTGCCGGCCCTGCTCGCCGACGACGTGGTGTTCCACTCGCCGGTGGTCCACACGCCGCAGCGCGGCCGCGAACTGGCCACGTGGTACCTCACGGCCGCCTTCCACGTGTTCTTCGCGAACGGCTTCCGCTACGTGCGCGAAGTCGTGCAGGGTCGGCACGCGGTGCTGGAATTCGAGGTGGAGATCGACGGCGTGTTCGTCAACGGCGTCGACATGATCACCTGGAACGAGGCGGGGCAGATCGTCGACTTCAAGGTGATGCTGCGGCCGCTCAAGGCCATCCAGCTCATCCAGCACAAAATGGCCCGACGACTCGAAGCTTCAAGACACGAGGGACCTCCGTGATCCGCCCTGCCACCGTCGACGATGCCGCGGCGATCGCCGCCATCTACAACCCGTACGTGCGCGACTCGATCGTCACCTTCGAGGAAGACGCGATCACGGTCGAGGAGATGGCGCGCCGCCTCGCCGAGACCGAGCAGGAGCACCTGCCGTGGATCGTGTACGAGGAAGGCGGCTGCGTCGTCGGCTACGCGTATGCGTCGCGCTGGAAGGGGCGCTGTGCCTACCGGTTCTCGGTCGAGGTCAGCGTCTACCTCGCGCCCGAGGCCAAGGCGCGCGGGCTCGGCACGCAGCTCTACGAGGTACTGCTCAGCCAGCTGAGGGTGCGCGGCAAGCACACCGTGATCGCCGGCATCGCGCTGCCGAACCCGGCGAGCGTCGCCCTGCATGAGAAGTTCGGCATGGCGCCGGTCGCGCACTTCAAGCAGGTCGGCTTCAAGTTCGGCCAGTGGATCGACGTCGGCTACTGGCAGGCGCTGCTGCAGTAGCCCGGCCCTGACAAGAAGAGGGCGGACCCTTGCGGATCCGCCCCCCGGTGTCGTCACCCGCCCGTGCGGCGGCGGGCGTCAGCTCAGAATTTCTGGCTGAACTTCAGCGCGATCGTGCGCGGCGTCGAGTTGACGTTGTACGTCTGCGCACCGCAGACCGCCTCGGCGCATTCCGCGTAGCGGTACAGCGTCGCGTCCTCGTCGAACGCGTTGTTGATGAACAGGTCGAGGTTCCAGTTGTCGCGACCGATGCCGGTCGACAGGTCGATGAGCGTGTACGCGCCCACGTCGCCCACGATGCTGTTCTCGAAATCGCGCAGGTCCGAGCGCCGCTTGCCGACGTAGACCGCCGCGCCCTGGACGTAGGCGTTGAAGCCGGCCATCGGGAACTCGTAGCGGCCCGTCACGTTGCCCTTGAACTTGGGCGTGACCGGCAGCTGCGTGCCCTTCTTGGCCTGCGGCGTGTTGAACACCGTGTCGCCCGTGTCCGGGTCGATGGACGGGCAGTTCGACGCCGTGACCGGGTTGCCCTTGTCGTCGGTGAAGCCGCAGTAGTTCTCGGTCAGCTCCGAGTCGAGGTACGACGCGCCCGTCGTGAGGTTGAACTGCTCCGAGACGGCCCAGCTCAGGTCGGCCTCGATGCCGCGGATGCGGGCCTGCGCCGCGTTCTTGATCTCGGTCAGGCCGTTCGCGCCGAGGAAGGAGAACTGGAAGTCCTTCCAGTCTTCCTGGAACACGGCGCCGTTGAAGCGCACCGTGTTGTTCGCCCACGTCGTCTTCCAGCCCGCCTCGTAGTTGTAGAGGTAGTCGGCCTTGTACGGCGGCAGCGTGGCGCGGCGGTTGATGCCGCCCGGACGGAAGCCCTCGGAGTACGTCGCGTACACGAGCTTGGTGTCGTCGAACTTGTACGTGATGTTGGCCTTGAGCGTGTTGCCCGTCTCGTCCGTCGACTTGTCGACGTTCTTGCACGGTGCGCGATCGACCGCACCCGTGAAGTCCGGGCCGGCCGCGCCGTTCGGCGTGTTGATCGTGCAGGCGGCCTCGCCGGTCTTGCTGCTGAAGCCGCGACCGAAGCCGAAGAAGCCCTTCAGCGAGTTGTCGGTCTTGAACTCGCGGATGCCGCCCGTGACCGACCAGTGGTCGCTGATGTCCCAGGTGATCTCGCCGAACGCCGCCATGTCCTTGTCGACGCGCAGCTGCTCGGTCAGCCACAGCGTGTCCGGCCAGCCCGTGACCCAGAAGTCCTCGGTCAGGTCCTTGACCATGTAGCGCTGCTGGATGCCGTGCTCGGACCGCTGCGCGAAGAGGCCCACCACGCCTTTGACGGGCAGGTCGCCCGGCGAAGCGAGCCGGACCTCGTTGGTGACGCGCTTGTAGCGGTCCTTGCCGTGGATGAACTGGCTCGGATTGACCAGGTTACCGTCGTTGTCGTACATGTACTGGCCGTAACCGGCGTACACGTCGTACCAGTACGCGTAGTCGGCATAGTCCTGCCGCGTGTCGACGTCGCGATTCAGGAACGCGCCGGAGTAGAGCAGGTCCCAGTTGCCGATCTTGCCCTCGACGGTGAGTGCGGCCTGCACCCACTGGTCGTCGGACCATTCCGGGTACATGTGCAGGACTTCGTACTTGCCGATGCCCGGGTCGTACCCATAGATGCCGTTTTCCTTCTGGCGCTGCGCCATCACCTGCGGCGTGATGGTCCAGTTGTCGTTCAGGTCGAACTTCAGCGTGGCCCGCATGCCGGTCGTATCCGCGTCGTTGTAGTTGTCCTTGGCGACGTCCTCGTTCGTGTCCGTGCCGCCCCACAGCTGCACGCAGGTGCTCGAATCCTGCGGGTCGCTGCAGTACTGGTCCGGAAACTTGCGGCCGCCCTTCACGTTGTCGATGTAACCGGGGTCGTGGCGGTGCCAGCCGACGAGGCGCACGGCCATCTGGTCGTTGATCGGCAGGTTGACGAAGCCTTCGAGCAGGTAGCCGGCATCGCCGTGCGACACGACCGAGCCTTCGACGCCGTAGCCGGCCGAGAACTTCCCGATCTCCGGCTTGTTGGTGATGATGCGGATCGTGCCCGCCTGCGAGCTCGCGCCGTACAGCGTGCCCTGCGGGCCGGCCAGCGCTTCGACGCGCGCGATGTCGTACATGTGGACGTCGAGCGCGCCCTGGATCGTCGTGATCGGCTGCTCGTCGAGGTAGATGCCCACGCTCGGGGACGAGCCCGAGTGGTTGCCGTCGCCGCCGCTCGCGACGCCGCGGAAATACACCTGGGCGAAGCCCGGGCCCGCGCTCTGGAAGGAGACGCTCGGCAGGTACTTCACGTAGTCGTCGAACTGCGAGACGTTCAGCTGCTCGAGCTTCTCGGTGCCGATCGCCTGGATGGAGATCGGGATGGACTGCATGCTCTCTTCGCGCTTCGTCGCCGTGACGATGATTTCCTCGAGGCCTCCGCTCGTGGTCGTCGGCGCCTGTTGCGCATCGACAACGGGAACGGCGGCCAGCACGCCCATGGAGATGGGCAGGCCCTTGCGAAGGATGGCCGCTTGAGCAGATCGAAGCTGCTGTGATGAATGCATCATGAACCCCTGATTGGCAGGTAAAAACAAGCCCGCCAATTCTAGTCCCGCACCGTGTCGCGCTTACAGGGGGGGTGCGTCGGGATACGCTGACAGAATGCGACCGAGAGCCGTTCGCAATGGCTCGAGATGCGTGTCGTAATTGCGCCACTGATCGACGGAATCGCGGTAAATCGGCTGGCGAACCTGCTCCGAACTCGCGGTGCGCACCGCGCGCTCGTTCTCGTAGAAACGCAGGCACGCGTCTTCGAAGGGCACGCCGCAGTAGTCGAGCAGCCGGTGCACTTCGCTCTCCGTGTCGGCGACCATGCGCTCGTAGATCACGCGATGCACGCGGCCCGGCAGCACCGCGTCGAAGTGCGCCATGAGCGTGACGTAGTCGCGGTAGTAGCGTCCCACGTCCTCGAGGCTGTAGCTGAAGTTCTGGCCGCGCGCGAAGTGCTGCTTGAAGGCCGAGAATCCGCAGCTGAGCGGATGGCGGCGCGCGTCGATGATCTTCGCGTTCGGCAGGATGAGCTGGATCAGTCCCGTGTGCAGCCAGTTGTTCGGCAGCTTGTCGATGAAGTAGGGCTTGCCGGTCTTACGCTGCACGCGCGTCTCGGCGAGGTAGCGTTCGCCGAGCTCGCGGCGCCGGTCCGCATCGAACGTGGCGACGATCTCCGGGTAAGCGGACGGGTCGGTCTTCTTCCTGCGTCCCGACAGCTCGCGCACCAGCTCGACGAGGTTCGGCAGCTCCATCGTGCCTTCGATCGCGGAGTGGCTGGAAAGAATCTGCTCGATCAGCGTCGAGCCGGCGCGCGGGAGGCCGACGATGAAGATCGGATCCGGCGCAGGGCAGCCACCATCGCGGCGTTCGGCGAAGAAGGCAGGCGTGTAGAGGGTCCGGTGTCGTTCGACCTGCCGCGTCGTCTCGTCGGCATCGTACGGCGTGTGCTCGAGGCGCAGCCGGTTGCCCTCGGCGTAGTGCTCGAACGACGCGTCGTACTGACGCGCGTCCTCGAGGGCCTTGCCGAGCGCGAAGTGGAAGTGCAGCCGGTCCTCGTCCGAGAGGTCCTCACGTGCGAGCTGCGCGCGCATCGTCTGCAGCTCGGCCTCGCCGAAGCGGAAGGTCTTGAGGTTGGCGAGGCTCCAGTACGCCTCGCCGAGACCCGGCGTCAGCTCGATGCAGCGTCGATAGGCCCCGATGCTCTCGGCCGGACGGCCTGCGGTCTTCAGCGAGTGGCCGTAGCTCATCCACACCTTGGCCTGCTGCGGGTACTGCTTCAGCACGGTCGCATACAGGTCGATGGACTGCGCGTACTCGCCGATGCGCGCGAGTGCGGCGGCCTTGAGGCTGCAGTACCCCGGGTTGTTCGGCTCCTTCGCCATCAGCCGGTCGAGTTCGCCGATGGCCTCGGCCGACTTGTTCTGTCGGTGCAGCACGATGGCGAGGTTGTGGCGGGCCGCGTCGAAGCTCGGCGACAACTCGAGGCAACGGCGCAGCAGGATCTCGGCGTCGGCATGGCGACCGAGGCGCGCGCCGACCTCGGCCAGCATGCGCAGGGCTGCGACGTCGGTCGGGAACTGCTTGAGGTGGTCGCGCAGCAGCGTCTCGGCGACCGCGATGCGGTTCTCGCACAGCGCGGCCGCCGGCTCCAGCAGCCGCGGGTCGCGCGTCGACATGCGGATGTGGTTGGCATACGCCTTGTCCGCGGACTCGGCGTCGCCCGTCGCGGCGAGGTGGTCGCCGAGCAGGCGCCAGGCATCGGCGAGGTCGGGCTTGAGGCGCACGGCGTGATGCAACGCGGCGATGGCGGCATCGCCACGACCGAGCTGACCGAACGTGACGCCGAGCTCGTAATGCGCAGGTGCCCAGCCGGGCTGCGACGCGGCGAGCGGTTCGAGCACGGCGAGTGCGCCGTCGAGGTCGCCGAGCTTGCGCTTCGCGATACCCTGGATCAGCAGCGCCAGCGGATGGCGCGGCACCTGCCTGAGGATCTCATCGGCCTGTTCGATGGCGAGCGCCGGCGCCTCGCCGAGCAGGCGCGTCGCGTGCTGGAGCGCGACATCCAAGGTGCCGACGGGATCCTGGCCACCGCTCATCATCGACCTCGGGCTTTGACACACCCGGGCGCGAATGAAAGACTCCGGGGCCGTCAAAGTCTAGCGCAACCCGGGCAAAGGGGCCGGCCGATGCATCCTGCGGCGGTTTTCGAGCGATGAACGTCGACCTGCATGCACCGGCCCGCACGGGAGGCGTCGACCGCATCGCGACGCACGTCTGGCGCATCGTGGCGCCCAACCCGAGCGCGCTCACCGGGCCCGGCACCAATACCTACGTCGTCGGCGACACGGCCAAGGTCGTGATCGATCCGGGTCCCGACGACCAGGCGCACCTCGAGCGCGTGCTGGCGGTGGCCGGCGGCCGCATCGAGCAGATCCTCTGCACGCACTCGCACACCGACCATTCGCCCGGCGCCGCGTTCCTCAAGTCGAGGACCGGCGCGCCGGTGCGCGGCCTGCCGGCGCCGGACGACACGTTCCAGGACGCGAGCTACGCGCCGGACCGCGGGTTCGACGAGGGCGAGATCATCGATGCCGGCGGCGTGCCGATCTGCGCGCTGCACACGCCGGGCCACGCGTCCAACCACGTCTGCTTCCTCACCGCGGCGGACGGCATGCTGTTCACGGGCGACCACCTGATGAGCGGCTCGACCGTCGTCATCCTGCCGCCCGACGGCTCGATGCGCCTGTACCTCGACTCGCTGCGACACCTGCTGACGCTGCCCGTCGAGTCCCTCGCCCCGGGGCACGGCTCCGTGATCTCGCACGCCAAGGCCGACATCGAGCGCGTGATCGCGCATCGCCTCACGCGCGAGAACAAGCTGGTGACGGCGCTGCGCCGTCGCGGCAGCGCGTCGCTGGACGACGTGCTGGCGGAGGTCTACGACGACACGCCCGTGCAGCTGCACCGCCTCGCGCGGTATTCGCTGCTGGCGCACGCCATCAAGTTGCTGGAAGAAGGGCGAGCGACGCACGCGGGCGATCTCTGGACGTGGCTGGGTCCGTGAGCGGCGCGCGGCTGCGGGGAATCCGGCTCGAACGGGTCAGCGTGCGGTACGGCCGGCACTGGGCGGTGCGCGATGTCTCCTGGGAGATCCGTGCGGGCGAGCGCTGGCTGCTGACCGGACCGAACGGCGCGGGCAAGACTGTGCTGCTCAAGCTGCTGCGCGGCGACGTGTGGCCGACGCCGACCGGCGTCGAGGCGCGTACCTACAGCCTCGGTCGCGCGAAGCTCGCGCAGCCTGCGCTCGCGCGCGATCGCATCGCGTACCTCGGGCCGGAGAAGCAGGACCGCTACGAACGCTACGAGTGGAACCTGCCGGTCTTCGACGTGGTGGCGACCGGCCTGTTCGAGACCGACACGCTGCTGCAGCAGCCGAACGCGCGCCAGAAGCGGGCGGTGCTCGAGGCCCTGCGGGGTGTCGGGCTCGCGGGACTCGCGACCCGGGGATTCCTCACGCTGTCCTACGGGCAGCGCCGGCGCGTGCTGCTCGCGCGTGCGCTGGTCCGGGGTCCCGACGTGCTGCTGCTCGATGAAGCCCTGAATGGCCTCGATGCCGGGTCGCGCCGTGCCTTCGTGCGGGCGCTGCGTCGGGCATCACGGCCCGGGGCCGCGTGGATCCTCAGCAGCCATCGGCGGGCCGATCTCCCGCCCGGGCTGACCCATGCCGCCCGCATGGAGGCGGGCCGCCTCGTCGACTCGGGGCCGTGGCGCAAGGTGCGCGGCGACCTGTTCGGCGTCGACGCACGGCCGGCGGCGCCCGGGGCGGGCGTGCGTCGGCGGCCGGCGCGCATCGGCGGCGACGACCTCGTGCGCCTCACGCAGGTCGCGCTGTATCGCGACTACCGCAAGGCCGTGCCGGCCTTCGACTGGACGATCCGGTCGGGCGAGCACTGGTGCATCACCGGTCCGAACGGATCGGGCAAGTCGACGCTGATCGCGCTGCTCTACGGGGACCTGTGGCCCGCGCTCGGCGGCACGGTCGAGCGGCGGGCGCTCGCACCGGGCACGCCGGTGAGCGAGTGGAAGCGCCTCGTGGGGCTCGTGTCGCCGGAACTGCAGGCGACGTACGCGGCGACCGCCTGCACACTCGAGGAGATCGTGATCTCCGGTTTGCACGCCAGTATCGGGCTCAACGAGGTTCCGGGGCGCGTGGAGCGTGCACGGGCGCGGCGTGCATTGCAGGCGGCGGGCCTGCTGCCACTCGCGCAGCGGCGGGCACGCCAGGTCTCCTACGGCCAGTTGCGGCTCGCGCTGTTCGCACGCGCGCTCATCGAGCCGCGTCGCCTGCTGCTGCTCGATGAACCCTTCGACGGACTCGATCCCGAGGTGAGTGCGCGGGCCCATGATCTCGTCGATGCCGCTGCGCGCGGCGGCACGCAACTCGTGGTCGCGACGCACCACCGAGAGGATGTGCCGCGCTACGTCCATCGCGTGGTCGAACTGCAGCCGGGTCGTCGGCCGCGACTGGTGACGTCGTCGTCGCGCTGACTTCGTGGCGGGATCAGGCGGCCGGCAGCTGGACTTCGATCATGCCGCCCGTCACCCGCACCGGGTAGCAGGGCAGGGGCTGGGTGGCCGGCCCGCTCAGCACGGCA
The DNA here is from genome assembly GCA_044226195.1 of Steroidobacteraceae bacterium. Lineage (GTDB taxonomy): Bacteria > Pseudomonadota > Gammaproteobacteria > Steroidobacterales > Steroidobacteraceae > RPQJ01. The sequence continues at coordinate 65,730 of JBGAHO010000012.1, read as the reverse complement.
CCCGTGCGCGCGTCGAAGCCCGCTCCGTGCAGCGGGCAGACGAGCCGATGCCCGCGCAGCCGCCCTTCGTCCATGCGCGTGTGGGCATGCGTGCAGATGTTGTGCAGCGCGTGCAGGCTGCCTTCCTTCGTGCGCACCAGCAGCACGGGCGTGTCGCCTACGTCCACGCAACGCATGTCACCGGCCCGCAGGTCGGACTCGGGCAGCACGGCAACGTATCCGGTCGAGGTCATGGGGGCGTCGGTACAGCGGCGGGGGCGCTACTGTACCGGAGTCTGCGGCTGCGCGGCCGCGCCCGCTCACGCCTTCGCGTCGAGCAGCCCCACGGCGACGAGATCCGCCAGGTATTTGCGCACGGTGTCGGCGGACAGGTGCGGGATGTCGTGGTCGCTGCCGGCGCCGTGCTGGCGCACGGCCGCGTGAAAGCGCTCCGCGGACACCAACGCGCCCGCATGTGCCGACATCGGCCGGCCGAGTTGGTGCAGCAGAGGCAGGAAGGACTGCTGTCGCTGCTTCTCCGGCAGCAGGCGCAGCGCCGTCTCGAAGCGACCGAGCCAGTCGGCGTAATCGTCGACGCGCTGCATGCGGTGGCCCGCGGCCGCGATCCAGTCGACGAACTCGTCCATCGACACGCCGTCGTCGTGCGGGTTGACGACGTGATAGGTCTCGTAGCCGCGCTGCACTTGCTCGCCGAGGCTGACGATGGCGGCCGCCGTGAAATCCACGGGCAGGCCGTCGTAATGCGGTTTCCCCTCGCCTTCGGCCGGCTGGTAGAACGAGCGCGGCGCCACGCCGCTCTGTACCAGGCTGAACATCAGGCGCGTGAACATGTCGGGCACGTTCAACTGGCCGCGATACTTGCGGTGGGCGAGGATCATGTCGGAGCGGAACACGCTCACCGGCAGGTCGAATCGCTCGTGCGCCTCACGCAGCAGCACCTCGCCGGCCCACTTGCTGGTCGCGTAACCGCTGGCGTAACCCGCGTCCGCCAGTGACCGGCTGGGGCAGGCCGAGCGGACGTCTTCGCTCTCGCCGAGCCGACGGCCATCGCCGGTGAAGGCCACCGCGACCGTCGACACGTTGACGAAGCGCTTCTTCTTCCAGGTGAGCGCCAGGCGGATGAGTTCGGCCGTGCCCACCACGTTGGGCCCGAACAGCTGCGCATAGGGCAGCACGTGGTTCACGAGGGCCGCCGGATGCACGATCACGTCCACGGTCTCGGCGAGCCGCAGCCAGGTGTCGTGATCGAGGCCGAGATGGCGCTCCGAGAGATCGCCGGCCAAGACCTCGAGATGGGACGCGGCAAGGGATGCGAAGTCGCGAGCGAGGTCGGCATCGGCCGTGCCGATGGCGTCGTCGATGCGTCGGCGTGCCTCATCGGCATCCGCGCCACGCACGATGCAGACGACCTTGCCGCCGACGGGCGCCAGGCGCTGGAGCCATTCGAGGCACAGGAAGCGGCCGAGGTAACCGTTCGCGCCGGTGACCAGCACCGTCTTCGGGGCCGCGCTCGACGGCGCCGGCAGGTGTGCGGCGCGCTCGAGCGTCCCGGCGTCGAGGAACTTCTCGAGGCCCAGATCGGACGCCTTCGCTTCCGTGGCGCCGCGGCCATGAACCGCGCTGAAGGTCGGTCGCTCGCCGCCGGACCGGCGGGCTTCGTCGATGTAGTCGGCCAGCTTGCGCAGGCTGCCGGCCGGGTGCGTGATCACGCCGACCGCGATCTCGACGTCGTAGATTTCCTCCAGCAGCATCGAGAGCGACAGCGCCGACAGTGAGTCGCCACCGAGATCCTCGAAGCTCAGGGGCGCATTCGGGTCCACCGCCTCGATGCCGAGCGTGGCTTCGACCGCGCGCGCGATGGTCGTGAGCGTCGCGGCCTCGCGCCCGTGCTGGCGCAGTTCATCGAGCACGCCGGCCTGCTTGGCCGCGATCTCGTCGTACATTGCCTCGAGCCGCGGCGCGTAATGCGCCTTGAGCGACGGGCGCTTCGGCTTGCCGATGTTGGTGAGCAGGCCGTTCTCGGCCGAGAACGGAGTCATCTCGACGATGAAGTCGCGCGGCACCTCGTAGGACTGCAGCTGCTCGGCCTGCGCGACCTCCTGGATCGCCTCGCGCAGCTTGCCCTTGATCTCCGCCACGTCGTCGGGCTTCAGGCCGAGGCGGGCGCAGGCGGCGCGGTCCGGGACGACGACGCCGAGCAGGAAGGCGCGGTCGCTGGTGCCGTACAGGTACATCTGCTGGATGAGCGGATGCTTCGCCGTGAACGTGGTCTCGAGCTGTGCGATGGCGACGAACTCGCCTTGGGCGAGTTTCTGCACGTTGTTGCGCCGGTCGACGTACACCAGTTCGTCGGGGCCGATCTGCGCCATCACGTCGCCGGTCTTGTAGTACCCGTCTTCGCTGAACACCGACGCGGTCGCCGTGGGGTTCTTGTAGTAACCCTTCATCACCGTGTACGACTTCACCAGCAGCTCGCCGCGCGGGTGGGGCTGGTCGGTGAGGAAATAGCCGAGCTCCGGCACGTCGATCAGCTTCCAGTCGATGATCGGCGGGCGCATCACCTTGTTGTCCATGGTGACACCCATGACCTCGGTCGCGCCGTAGCCGTTCGGCAACGCGACTTCGAGGCAGGTTTCCATGAAGGCGCGCAGTTCGGCCGTCATCGGCGCGGCGCCGAACGCTGCGGCCGTGAGGCGTCCGCCCATCAGGCGCTCGCGCACGTCGGCCATCGCCTCGTCCGGGTTCGCGCCGGGACCCCGCGCCGCCAGCTCGCCGACGTAGCGCTGGTGGATCATCTCGCAGATGCGCGTCACGACGTTGATGAAGGTCGGGCGCACGCGCTGGATGTCGTCGAACAGCGTCGACAGGTCGCTCTTCGCGGCGAAATAGCAGACGCCACCCGCGGCCAGCGTGCGGAACACGAGGATGCGCCCGAACGAGTGGTTCATCGGCATGTAGTTGACGGTGATCATCGGGCGCGGGTCGGGCGCGCGCCATGCCACGCTCGCCATGCCTTCGCCGAGCATTGCGCCCTTGGGCGAGCCGGTGCTGCCCGAGGTGTAGTAGATGGTCATCAGCGGGTCGTCACCCGCGGCCGGCACGACGAGGGTCGGCGGCGGCAGCGTGCGGCCACGCTGGCAGGTCGCCACGAGCGTGTCGAGCTTCGTCGCGACTCCGGCCGCTGCGAGGCGCCGCACCGCGCGCTCGTAGGTCTCGCGCTGCTCGTCGTCCTCCGCGCAGTACTCGAACACCAGCAGGCTGGCCGGCGCGTGGCCACCGAGGATCATGTCCACGGCGATGTCGAGGCACTCGATGCTGGCGGCGAGGCTCCTCGGTTCGGCTTCCTTGAGAATCTGCGTCAGCTGCGGCGTCGGTGCGTTGGTCTGCAGCGGCACGCTGACGGCACCGACGTGCGTGGCGGCGAGATCGGCGATCACGTAACCCGCGCCGGCGAAACCGAGGATGCAGACGAGGTCGCCCGGCCCGACGCGCACCGACACGTCGTGCTGCCACACGCTCGCGAGCGCACGGATGTCGGCCCACACCTCGCGATAGGTCGTGGTCTCGAATTCGTCGAGCAGTTGCAGGGTGCGGCGGCCGGTCTTCGGGTCTGTCACCAGTTGCGTCGCGCGCCGGCCGAGGGCCGGGCGGTCCGCGCAGGTCTCGAACACCTTTTCGATGATCTGCGGCATGCGCAGCGAGCGGTCCTTCTTGGCGGCCGCGACGGCATCGGGCGTGGCGGCGCCTCGGTACTGCGGGTCTTCCGCCATCAGGCGTTCGTGGCGGGCGAGGCTGCGCTCGGCGCAGTACTGCTGGAGGTCGATGGTCGACACGTGCGTCCCCTGGTTCCGGTGTCGGCCCGGTGGGCCGTTCGTCCGCGCGGTACTGGACATCGCGCGTCGCAGGGGAGATTCTTGGCCCGTTCAGAAAAGAAATCAACGTTCGAATAGTTGAATATTGATAGCGTGTCCGCCGGCGCGGACGCCACACGAGGTCGGGGCACGTGGATCTGCAGTTGAAGGGGCTCAAGGCCCTCGTCACGGGCAGCAGCTCGGGCATCGGCGCGGGGATCGCGGAGGTGCTGGCGCGCGAGGGCTGTCGGGTCGTCGTGCACGGCCGCGATGCGGCGCGCACGCGGGCCGTGGCGGAACGCGTCACCGGGTTCGGAGCCGAGGCGTGGTCCGTCGTTGGCGACCTCGCGACGCCGGGGGGCAGCGCGGCCGTCGCCGACGAAGTGCTGCGCCTGACCGACGGTATCGACATCCTCGTCAACAACGCGGGCGGCAAGACCGCCGCGGGCAATCCGGCGTGGTTCGACGTGCCGTGGGCCGACTGGCTCGGCACCTATGAACAGAACGTCGGTGCAGCAGTACGCCTGGTGCATGCCTTTGCGCCGGGCATGAAGGCGCGCGGCTTCGGCCGCATCGTCAACATCACCAGCGCATCGGCGACGCAGCCCGAGGCGACGGTCGGCGAGTACTCGGCGCCGAAGGCGGCCATGGTGAACATGACGGTGAGTCTCGCGCGTGCGCTGGCACGCACCGGGATCACGGTGAACTCCGTCATGCCCGGCACGATCCTGACGCCCGCGGTCGAGGCGTGGCTGTCGCACGTCGCGAGCCAGCACGACTGGGGCACCGACTGGAACGAGATCGAGCGACGCTTCACCTCCGAGCTGATTCCGCTGTGCACGAGCAAGCTCGGACGCCCGGAGGACATCGGGCGCATGGTCGCGTTGCTGGCGAGCCCGCTGTCGGGCTACATGACCGGCAGCAACTACCGGGTGGATGGCGGACAGATCCGCGCGATCGTCTGACGCGCGCTGGTTGCAGTCGTGGAGGGACGGACATGACGGATGCGGTGACCCCCTGGACCCTGCACGTGCCGCAGGCGGATCTCGACGACCTGTACGACCGGTTGAACCGCGTGCGCTGGCCCGAGCGCGAGACCGGCGAGGGCTGGTCGCAGGGCGTGCCGCTCGCCCGGGCCCAGGCGCTGGTCGACTACTGGCGCGAGAGTTACGACTGGCGCCGCTGCGAGGCGATGCTGAACGGCTTCGGCCAGTTCCGCACGGTGATCGACGGGCTCGACCTGCACTTCCTGCACGTGCCCTCGTCGAATCCCGGTGCGGCGCCGCTGCTCATCACGCACGGCTGGCCGGGATCGGTGCTGGAATTCCACAAGGTGATCGGGCCACTCACCGAGCCGCAGCGCCACGGCGGGCGCGCGGAGGACGCGTTCCACGTCGTCGCGCCGTCCTTGCCCGGGTACGGGTTGTCGGGCAAGCCCACCGCTCCGGGCTGGAACATCCCGCGCATCGCCACGGCGTGGCACGCGCTGATGCAGCGTCTCGGCTACACGCGCTACTTCGCGCAGGGCGGGGACTGGGGCGCGGCCGTGACCGGCGAACTGGCCCGGCTGAAGCCTGCCGGCCTCGCCGCCGTGCACATGAACATCGTCGCCGCGTTCCCGAAGGTGTTTCCGAAAGAGCCGAACGAGGAAGAGCGCCGCGCGCTCGCGCTGCTCGATCGCTACCAGAAGCTCGAAAACGGCTACGCGATCGAGCAGTCCACGCGGCCGCAGACGCTGGGGTACGGGCTGGCCGATTCGCCGGTCGGGCAGGCCATGTGGATCTACGAGAAATTCCGGGCGTGGACCGACTGCCACGACGACCCGGAGTCGGTGCTGACCCGCGACGAGATGCTCGACGACATCACGCTCTACTGGCTGACGAACTCGGCCGCGTCGTCCGCGCGACTGTACTGGGAAAGCTTCGGCAAGCTGCCGCGTTTCGTGACCGACCTGCCGACGGGCTTCAGCCGCTTCCCGAAGGAGATCTTCCTGGCTCCGCGGCACTGGGCCGCCGAGACCTTCACGAACATCGTGCACTGGACCGATCTCGAGCGCGGCGGGCACTTCGCCGCGCTGGAGCAGCCGGAAGCCTTCGTGCGCGAGGTGCGGGACTGCTTCCGGCCGCTGCGCTGAGGATCAGTAGCGCGGCACCGGGTCGAACAGGTGGGTCGCATCACCCTCGAGGTGGACGTACTCGAGGAAGTGGCCGAGCTCGGCGCGCGCGTCGAGATACAGGTAGTGCACGCCGTGGTTCACGCCCTGGATCGCCACTGGCAGGCTGCGCGTGCCGAGCTGGCTGACGCGCTCGAACTCGGCCTTGTCGGCGATCAGGTGTCCCATGTGGTGAAAGCGCAGATGCTGGCCCGCGGGCGGCAGCCAGTTCGTGTACAGGTTGTCGCCGCCGTCGGGCTGGATCAGTTCGATCATCACGTCGCCGGCCCACGCGAGGCCGATGTGGATCGTGGCGCCGGGGCCGAACGGCACGTCGCGCATGTAGTGGAAGGTCTTCACGCCGTGGCGCTCGGCGAACATCCGCGCGGCTGCATCGACGTCGCGGGTCGTATACGCATTCTGGAAATGGCGGGCGGCGTAGAGCCCGTTGCCGGTCGGTCCGTTCATCTCGCTGGCTCCTCTAGCCCATGTCCGCGACGCGCATCCAGCGTCCGGACTTCTGCGATTCGATCACTGCCTCGACCACCTGTTGTGCGTGATGTGCCTCGGCGAAATTCGGCGAGCCCGGACCGCCTTCGCGGATCGTGCGCACCATGTCGTGGAACATCCAGCCCATCGACACCATGTAGGGCGGGGCGCCTTCCTTCTTGAAGGGCGTGCCGGGCACCTCGTAGTACGCGGCCGGTATGTCGAGCACCTGGCCGATCGGGAAGCCGTACTCGTTGGTGCCGGTCTTGGCGGCATAGAGCCGCGCGGAGATGCCGTCGCCGAAGGTCGGGTCCTCGAGCAGCAGGCGGCCCCGATCGCCCCACACCTCCACGCGCAGGCACGCCGCGTCCGGTACGCACCAGCCGGTCTGCACGTTGCCGATGGCGCCATTCGCGAGACGCAGCGTCGCGCTGCCGAGGTCTTCGGTGCCCGGCGTGAGCTGCGTGCCGTCGGGCAGGATCCACTGCTTCACGCCGGTGGCGGTCGCGCCGACGGCCTGGTCCACCGGGCCGAGCAGGTGCGTGAGGAACAGCACGGTGTGTGATCCGAAGTTGCGCCAGCCGCCGCCGCCGCTCGTCGCGTCGGCAAGCCAGTGATACGGGCTCACGCCTCCCTCGGGGAACGCGCAATACGGGTAGGGCTGGTCGTTGCGGCGCATGAGCGGCATCAGCAGCTGCACGTTGAAGCCCAGCGGCTGGCCGATGAAGCCTTCATCCACCAGCTTCTTCATGTGCATGCCGGCCGGCACCCAGCGGAACTGCGCATCGACGATGCCGACGCGCTTCGCGCGCTGCTGCGCATCGAGCATCTCGCGCGCTTTCGCTGCGCTGAGTGCGAAGGGCAGGGCGTCGTACACGTGCTTGCCGCCCTGCAGGGCCGCCATGACCATGTCGTAGCGGAACGACGGCCGGCTGCCGACGTCGATGATGTCGAGTGTCGGATCCGCGGCGAGGTCGGCGACGTTCCAGTACGCCTTCGGCACGCCGAACATCTTCGCGGCGGCCTCCGCCGTCTCCTGGTGCGCGGTGCAGACCGCGGCGACTTCGACGCCCGGCAACAGGCGCCAGGCCGTCCCGTGCACTTTCAGGCTCCAGTTCGCGCCGATGATCCCGATGCGCAGCGGGCGGTCGTGGGAGGTGCTCAAGGCGGCTCCTGTTGCGTTGCGGCAGTCCGATGAGAACGATTTACATAGTAGAACAATGTTCAGAAATTGTCAGGCATTCAGGGACTTGCTGATTTTTCAGGGGTTTGGGCGCGATTCGTAGGCATTTTCCCGTACTGGTCGGGCGGGTCCGGTTGCGAATAATCCGACGCCACCGTCGGATTAATGCTCGGGGGAGCGGCAGGGGCCGGACACGCGATGTCGCCGTCCAGGACAGGCAAGGTGATGGCCAAGCGCGCGCCGGGTCGGCCGACGCAGAGCGATGCCGTCGAATTGCGCGAGCGCATCCTCGTGGTCGCCCTCGAGGAGTTCCTCGCGAAGGGCTTCGGCGCCGCCAGCATCGAAGGCATCGCGCGCGCGGCGGGCGTCAACAAGGACACGCTCTACCGGCAGTTCGGCGGCAAGGAGCGGCTGTACCGCGAGAGCGTGCTGCATTCGTTCGAGTCCGTGCCGCGGGCCGAGATGCCGATGAGCGAGATCGACGGCGACGTGGAGGCGACGCTCGCCGCCGTCATGCGCCGCCTGCATCGCACGCTGACGACACCGCGCGCGCTCGCGGTCATGTCGATGACCATCACGCAGGCCGCGCTGTTCCCGGACCTGGCGACGACCGTGCGCGAGGACACGCGCGAATACCTGCGCCCGCTCGCCGATTACCTGCGCAAGCGCTGTGCCGACGGTTCGCTCGACATCGCCGATCCCGAAGACGCCGCCGAGATGTTCAGCACCGCAGCGATGGGCGGCATGCGCTTCATGTACGAGCCGCCGCTGCGCGGCAAGGCGCTCGACGAGTTCGTGCGCATGCGCCTCGACATTCTTCTGCGCGGCTGGAAGTACCGGCCCGCTTCCCCTGCGCGGCGGCCTGCCCGCCACTCATAGACCTGACAAGGACGCCTGGAGGAATCATGGCTGCCAGCAAGTTGCGCATCGAGGACTTCGACGACGACTTCGACCCGTTCACCGCGCTGATGAAGGCGGGCAACGAAGGACACATGGCCGACCCGTACTCGGTCTTCGACCGCTTGCTGCGCGCGGGCGGCCCCGTGCAGAAGACGAACCTGCGCGAGCAACTCGGCGTGCTGCCCGACCAGACCATGGACGGCCTCGAGCAGTACGCCGTGCTCGGCTTCGACGCCGTGTCGGAAGTCCTGATGGATGCGGCCCGATTCCCGAACGCGATCTACCAGCGCAACCTCGGTATCACCTTCGGCGACTCCGTCACCACCATGGACGGCCCGGAGCACGCAAAGTACCGCCGCCTGTTCCAGTCCGTGTTCACGCCGAAGATGCTGCAGGCGCTGAAGCCGCGCTTCCAGGCGGTGATCGACCGACTGGTGGCGAAGTTCGAATCGAAGGGCAGGGCCGAGCTGGTCCACGACCTCGCGCTGCACTTCCCGTTCCAGTTCATCATGGACCTGATGGACATGGACGAGGAGCAGCGTCCGCTGTTCCACAAGATCGCGATGGCGCAGATGTGCGTCACCTTCGACCACGACCACGGCGTGCGCGCCTCGCAGTTCCTCTGGAACTACCTGTCGAAGCTGATCGAGGAGCGCCGCGGCCTCGACTCCGAATCGAACCTCGTCAGCGCGGTGGCCAATGCCGAGATCGACGGCCAGCGCCTGCCCGAGAACGTGATCGTGTCCTTCTTCCGCCAGCTCATGAACGCGGGCGGCGACACGAGCTACCACGGCTTTTCGAACATCCTCGCGGCGCTGTTCAACCACCCCGAACAGCTCGAGGCGATCCGCCAGGACCGCCGGCTGATTCCGCAGGCGATCGAGGAGGGGCTGCGCTGGTCCGGTCCGATCGGCTCGATCTACCGCGGCTGCGCGGCCGACACGGAAGTGGGGGGCGTGAAGATCCCGGGCGGCGTGCTGGTGACAGTCGGCATCTCCGCGGCCAACCGCGACTACACGCGCTGGCAGGACCCGCACAAGTTCGACATCTTCCGCCCGACGCAGCGTCACGTGGCGTTCGGTTACGGACCCCACGTCTGCATCGGCCAGCACCTCGCGCGCATGGAACTGCAGATGGCACTCAACACGCTGCTCGACCGCTTCCCGGACCTGCGGCTCGACGGTGATTTCCCGGCCCCGAGGATCCTCGGCTACACCCTGCGCGGCGCCGATGCCGTGCACGTCACGTGGAACTGACCGACATGCATACCGCTGCACTCGCAACGCGTCCGGACAACGTGCCGGCCAATCTCGTGGTCGACTTCGACATCCTCAATCCGCCCGGCGGACGCGAGGACGTCCACCTGGCCTGGCGCAAGCTGCAGGACGGTCCGGACATCGTCTGGACGCCGCACCACAAGGGGCACTGGCTGGTGACCCGCGGCGAGGACATCGACTTCATCCAGAAGAACCACGATCCGTTCTCCATGACCCAGGCGTCGTTCCAGAAGGCCCTGTTGCCGGAGGGCTCGCCCGTGCATCGGCTCCTGCCGCTCGAGGCCGACCCGCCCGAGCACACGGAATACCGGGCGATCGTCACGCCTTGGTTCACGCCCAAGTTCATCGGTGCGCTGGAGCAGGACGTCCGCACGCTCGCGGTCGAGATGATCGACGAGTTCCAGGCCAAGGGCGAGTGCGAGTTCATCCGCGACTTCGCCCTGCAACTGCCCATTGCGATCTTCCTCAAGCTCACCGGGCTGCCGGCTTCCGACCGCCTGAAATTGCTCGAGTGGACTGAGTACGTCACGCGCGGCACGGTCGAGCAGCACCAGGAAGGCTTCCTGCGCATGGATGAGTACATCCGTGGCCTGGTGGCTGCCCGCAAGTCGAACCTGGGCACCGACCTGATCAGCGCCATCGTCGGCGCGAAGGTGGCCGGCCGGACGATCACCGACGACGAGATCTTCGCGATGTGCCGCGTCGTGCTGTTCGGCGGTCTCGATACCGTCGCGAGCACGATGGGCTTCATGGCGCATTTCCTCGCCACGCACCCCGACCACCTCAAGCAGCTGGTCGACCAGCCGGCGCTGGTTCCGAACGCGGTCGACGAGATGCTGCGCCGCTTCGGCGTGAGCGCGACCGGTCGCGTGCTGACGCGCGACTTCGACTACAAGGGCATCCACTTCAAGCAAGGCGACCGCGTGTACGTGTTCGGCGCCCTGTACGGGCTCGACGAGCGCAAGTTCGACCGACCGCTCGAGGTGGACTTCTCGCGCAAGAACACGATCCACGCCGGTTTCGGTGCCGGCGCACATCGTTGCCCGGGTTCGTTCCTGGCCCGCACCGAATTGCGTGCGTTCCTCGAGGAGTGGATCAAGCGCATCCCGAAGTTCCACATCAAGTACGGCGAGAAGGTGTCGTTCAGCCCGGGCCAGGTGCAGAGCGTGCGCTACCTTCCACTGCAGTGGGGAGCGTGAGGCAGGCATGACGCTCCCGGCCGGCTTTCTTCGCCAGCACCTGATCGATCCCGAGCTGTGCGCCCGCTGCAACAGCTGCGAGGAGGCGTGCACGCGCCAGGCGATCCAGCACGACTACCGCTGCTATGCGGTGGACGTCGAGAAGTGCGACCAGCGCATGGACTGCATCAAGGGCTGCTCGACCGGCGCGATCGACAACTGGCGCGTCGTGCGGGTCGACACCGCGTACACGGTGGAGCAGCAGCTCGAGTGGATCGAGCTGCCGCCGCCGCTGCCGCTCGGCGACGACATCGAGTCGGACGCGGTGCGCGATGCGGTGGAGCAGGCGGGTCGCCGCAACCATGCACCGCCCAGCGCGCCGCGGCCGGTCATCGGCACCTACACCATCCAGAAGCCGGGCCTCGCGACGATCGTCGAGAATCGGGCGCTCACTTCGCCGGACGATGGTGCCGAGGTACGCCACATCGTGCTCGGCTTCGAGAACGCGCCGTGTACGATCCTCGAGGGTCAGTCGGTGGGCGTGATCCCGCCCGGATTCGACGACCTCGGCCGGCCGCATCACATCCGGCTCTACTCGGTCGCGAGCGCGCGGGACGGTGAGCAGCCGGGCCAGCCGCACGTCGCTTTCACCGTGAAGCGGGTGCTGGCCGACCACCACGGGCAGGCGGTTCGCGGCGTGTGCTCGAACTACCTGTGCGACCTGCCGGTTGGCAGCCAGGTCGGCGTGACTGGTCCGGTCGGCGACACCTTCCTGATGCCGGATGCACCGAGCACCAGCCTGCTGATGATCTGCACCGGCACCGGCATCGCTCCCATGCGCGGCATGATCCAGCGTCGCACGCGCCTGCCGCGCCACCTCGGCGGGCCGATGGCACTGTTCTACGGCGGCCGCGGCCCGGCCGAACTGCCCTATCACGACGACCTGCAGGCCCTGCCTGCGGGCCTGGTCGACCTGCACCTGGCGTACTCGCGTGTGCCTGGGCAGCTGAAGCGTTACGTGCAGGACCTGCTGCGCGAACAGTCCGAACTCGTCTCGCGCCTGATCCTGCGCGAGCGCTGCTACGTCTACCTGTGCGGCCTCACCGCAATGGAGAAGGGCGTGCACGACGCGTTGACCGAAATCCTGCGGTCGGCCGGCGCGGACTGGGATCAGCTCCAGCCGCAACTCGTCTCAGAAGGTCGCTATCACGTGGAGGTTTACTGACATGCCCGTTTCCAAGGACGTCGAAGCCGCACTGCGGGCCGAGAAGGTACGGCCGGATTTCGTGCCCGCCTCGGATTACGTGTCGCCCGAGTTCGCGCAGCTCGAGAAGGAGCGGTTGTGGACCAAGGTGTGGCAGCTCGCCTGCCGCGAGGAGGAGATCGCCAAGGTCGGCGATTTCGTCACCTACGACATCTGCGACCAGTCGTTCATCGTCGTGCGCTCGGCGCCCGACAAGATCAACGCCTATTACAACGTGTGCCTGCACCGCGGCCGCCGGCTGACCGAGAAGACCGGCAACGTCGCGCGCTTCTACTGCAACTACCACGGCTGGCAGTGGAACCTCGACGGCACCGTCCGCACGGTCCTCGACCGCCACGACTGGCACGGCTGCCAGTCGATGGCCGACGGCGACCTGAAGCTGCGCGAGGTGAAGGTCGACACCTGGCAGGGGTTCGTGTTCATCAACCCGGACCCGAACTGCGAGCCGCTCGCGAAGCATCTCGACCCGGTGGGCGACATCCTCGCGCCGTACGAGTACGGCAAGATGAAGTTCCGCTTCTATGCGACCTTCCGCCTGCCCTGCAACTGGAAGGTGGCGCAGGAAGCGTTCGACGAGGGCTACCACGTCGCGGCGACGCACCCGCAGTTGCTCGAGAACATGGGCGACGACTACACGCGCAGCTTCGCGCACGGGCGCCACGGCATGTTCATGAACCCGTACGAGAAGGCGCTCTCGGGCCAGCCCTCGCCGCGGCTCAACAAGCCGCCGCTCGCGGACGTGCGCGAAGGCATCATCGCGTACTTCGAGCGGCTGAACCGCGAGTTGCCGATCCTCATCTCGATTCGCGACGGTGCAGCGACGCATCGCCTGCGCACCGAGGCTTCCGCCGACGAACCGCACCTGGCCCTGCTCGGCAAGACCGTGCAGTTCCAGAAGGAAGCGGCCATCGCCACCGGTGCCGGCTGGCCGGCGATCACGCCGGAGCAGATGGCCAGGGCCGGTCTCGACTGGCACATCTTCCCGAACATGGTGACGCTGCCGTACCTCGACGGCTGCATCGTCTACCGCTCGCGGCCGGACGGCGACAACCCGGACTCGTGCATCTACGACGTCTGGGGCCTCGAGCGCTACGCGGACGGCGCCCAGCCCGCGCTGGTGCGGCACCAGTTCATGGGCAAGGAAGACTGGCGCGGCGTCGGGCCCGTGTCGATCATCCTCGAGCAGGACTTCCTCAACATGGAGCAGGTACAGATGGGCATGAAGCTGCACGGCTTCCCGGGCAACCGCACCAGCCCGGTCCAGGAAGTGGCGATCTCGAACATGCATCGCGCACTGCGCGACGAGTTCCTGTTCCCCTGACGGGCGGACGGACGGTAGGATGACGACCAGGAGACAGGATCCATGAAGAAATACCAGTGCTTCTTCTGCGGCTACATCTACGACGAGGCCGCCGGGGCACCCGACGAAGGCATCGCGCCAGGCACGAAGTGGGAGGACGTTCCCGCCGACTGGTATTGCCCGGGCTGCGGCGCGGGCAAGAGCGACTTCGCGATGATGGAGGCCTGACCGGCGCGGGCCGCCGGCGTGTGCCATGACGAAGGAGTCGGTACACGCCGTCGGCGGCCCGTGGTTCGAGGATTTCGTCCACGGCGACACGTTCGATGCCCCGGCCGTCACGGTCACGGCGGGACACGCCGCCCTCCAGCAGGCGCTGACGGGTGACCGCCTGCGCCTGCCGCTCGATCATTACGCGACCCGGCGCGTCACCGGGCGGGCCCGCCCGCTCGCGCACCCGTTGCTCGTCATCAACCTCGCGATCGGCCAGACCACGTGGGCCTCGCAGCGCGTCAAGGCCAACCTGTTCTATCGCGGCCTCGTGCTGCATCGGCAGGTGCTGCTCGGCGACACGCTGCGTACGGTGACGCGCGTGGTGGGCTTGCGCCAGAACCGACCGCAGCCCGGCCGGCCCGCCACCGGCGTGGTCGCGCTGGAGATGACGACGTACAACCAGCGTGGCCAGGAAGTGCTGCACTTCTGGCGTTGCCCGATGATTCCCTGCCGGGATCCCGAGGCGCGCACGGGCCGCCTGGACGACCTCGAGCGGATCGGCCGGTCCGTCACCATCGAAGAGGTGCGCGCGGCGCTCCCGCCGTGGCACGTCGATGAGGCTGCCCGGGACTGGCTCGGTACCAAGGCCGAATCGGTCGCGCCCGGCATGCGCTTCGTGGTGGAGTCGCGCGACACAGTCACGATGGCGCCCGAACTCGTGCGCCTGACGCTCAACATGGCGATGACGCACACCGACGCACGGCTGTCGTATCTCGACGACCGCCTCGTCTACGGCGGCCACACGATCTCGCTGGCCTTCGCGCAGGTAACGCGAGCGTTCCCGAACCTGCTGACCCTGCTCGCGTGGGAATCGTGCGACCACACCGCGCCGGTAGTGGAGAACGACCGGATCCGCACGGAAGTGACGCTGCTCGAGAAGCAGGCGGTCACGCACGGGGCCCTGCTCAAGCTGCGTGCCCAGAGCTGGGCCGCGCGTGGAGAACCCGAGAAGGAAGAACCGGTGCTCGACTGGGTCTTCTGGGCCTGGAGCGCCTGACGCACCCGTCAGGACCGGGCGTGCGGGAAGTGCTGGAAAACTGCGCGGCCGCTCGCGACGAGCACGCCCTCCGTGGTCATCACGCGCGCATCGGACGTCGCCAGCGTCTTTCCCACGCGCACCACCTGCGACTCCACGCGATACGCGCTCGCGGTGGCCGGGCGGTGGTAGTCCACGCGCATGTCGACCGTGAACAGGGACTCGCCCGTGCGCACGATCACCGCGAACGAGCAGGCGACGTCGACGAGCGTGGCGAGCACGCCGCCGTGCAGCGCCTGCACGGTCGGATGGCCGAAGATCTCGGGCCGCGCGTCGAGTCCGAGCGTGACGCCGTCGGCGTTCCAGTCGACGAGTTGCAGGCCGAGCCAGGCGTTGAACGGCGGCCGTCGCAGGCGGCCTTCCAGTTCCTCGCGAGTCCAGTCGGGGGGTGTCGGTGCGTGCATTGACCCGTGGCAATAAATTGAATATCGTTCACATAACAGAATTCTATGCCGCCGTACTGGCCTGCGCCAGCGGGCCGGTGTAAAGCTCGGGTGGCTGGCCCGCGACCCGGCCGACAGCCCTGGTAGACGTCACTATGGACCTCAGGTTCACGGCAGCAGACGAAGCGTTCCGCGAGGAAGTGCGCGACTTCATGCGCACCCACGTGCCGCCGGAGATCGCGGCCGACACGAAGCGCTGGGTGAACCCGCGGCCAGCACACTTCCGGCGCTGGCAGGGCATCCTCGCGGCGCGCGGCTGGGGCGCACCGCACTGGCCGGCGAAGTGGGGCGGCACCGACTGGTCGGCCCTGCGCAAGCACCTCTTCTTCGAAGAACTCTATCGCGCCGATGCGCCGGACTTCGGCTGGCAGGGGCTGCACATGATGGCGCCCGTGCTGTTCGCGTTCGGCTCCGAGGAGCAGTGCCGTCGCTGGGCGCCGCGCATGCTCACGGGCGAGGACTTCTGGTGCCAGGGGTTCTCCGAGCCCGGCGCGGGGTCCGACCTCGCCAACCTCAAGTCGACGGCCGAGTGCGTCGGCGACGAGTGGGTGCTGCGCGGCCAGAAGATCTGGACCAGCGACGCGGCCGACTCCAACTGGGGCTTCTTCCTGGTGCGCACCGACGCGACGGTCAAGCCGCAGCGCGGCCTGTCGTTCATCGCGGTGAAGATGGACACGCCCGGAATCACGGTGCGCCCGATCCACGGCATCGACGGCCGCCACGACCTCAACGAGGTGTTCCTCGACGAAGTACGGGTGCCCGCGGACCAGCTCATCGGCGAGCCCGGCAGGGGCTGGACCTACGCCAAGTACCTGCTCGAGAAGGAACGCACGGCGAGCGCGTTCCTGTACTTCAACCGTCGGCGCTTCGAGATGGCCAAGGACATCGCGCGCCAGACGCTCGTGCACGGGCGGCCGCTGCTCGAGGATCGCGCATTTGCGCGCAAGCTCGCACGCGTCGACGCCGACCTGCATGCGCTCAACTGGTCGGTGCTGCGCATCCTCGCCGAGGAGCCGCAGAAATACGACCTCAATGCCGTCGTCTCGGCGCTCAAGATCAGCGGGTCGGAGATGCAGCAGCGCGTGACCGAACTGCAGATCGACGCGCTCGGTCCCCGCGCCGTGCGTCACTTCGAGCGCGACCAGCCGCACACCGAGGAGGCCGACCTGCGCCGGCACTGGCAGGAGTTCACGGTCGGCCCGACGAACCTGTACCTGTTCGAGCGTGCCTCGACGATCTACGGCGGCGCCCGCGAAGTGCAGAAGAACATCATCGCCAAGCTGGCGTTCGGCTTCTGACGGGTCGCGGCATGGATTTCACGCTCACCGACGAACAGCAGATGCTCCGCGAGGGTGCGGAGCGCTACCTGCAGGAGAACTATCCGTTCGAGCGTCGCCGCGCCACCGCGGCCACGGTCGCGAGCTGTGACGACGCCACGTGGGCCGCCTTCGCGGAAATGGGCTGGCTCGCGCTCACCGTGCCGGAAGAGGCCGGTGGTCTCGGCGCCGGTGTCATCGAAGCGGCGCTGCTGCACGAGGCCCTCGGCCGGCGCAACGTGCTCGAGCCCGTGGCCACCACGGCCGTGCTGTGCGCGCGGCTGATCGAGCGCTCGGGTCACGCTGCCGCTCGAGAGGCGTTGCTGCCGGCCATTGCCGGCGGCGAGGCGCGGGTGGCGCTCGCCTGCCTCGAGCCCGACCGTTGCTACGCGCTCGATGCGCCGTCGACAGGCGCACGGCGGGACGGCGACGGCTACCTGCTGTCCGGCGTGAAGATCGTCGTGGCTGACGCGGCGGCGGCCCGCCAGTTCATCGTCAGCGCGAGCGTCGCCGGCGAGTCGGGTTGCGCGCTGTTCCTCGTCGACGCCCAGGCCGCAGGGCTCGAGCAGCGAGGCTATCCGCTGATCGACGGCCGGCGTGCGGCGGACCTCGACCTGCGCGACGTGCGCGTCGGTGCGGACGCGCTGCTGTGCGGCCCGGCCGAAGGCGCCGCTGTGCTCGACGAGGCGCTGGATCGCTTCAGGATCGTGCAGGTGGCCGACGCGCTCGGCGCGATGGAAGCCGTCATCGACCTGACCGCGGAACACATCCGCAACCGCAAGCAGTTCGGGCAGCCGCTCGCCGCATTCCAGGCGCTGCAGCACCGCATGTCGGAGAGCTTCGTGAAGGTGCAGGAGCTGCGCTCCGCGCTGTATCACGCGTTCGCGCACGTCGATGCGCCGCCGGCGGAGCGCAATGCCGCCGTGTCGGCGGCGGTCGTGGTGGCGAGCGAGGCCGGCCGCGTGGTCGGCGGCCAGGGCATTCAGCTGCACGGTGGCGTCGGCATGACCGAGGAATACCAGGTCGGGCACTACTTCAAGCGCCTGCTCGTGACCGAGAAGCTCTGGGGCGACGTCGACTTCCACCTCGACCGCATCGCATTCACTTACCGCTGACGGGGGTTCGATGGACTTCTCTTCCTACCAGGCGATCGCCTTCCGTCGCGACGGCAAGGTCCTGCACGCCACGTTCAACCGCCCCGAGGTGCTGAACGCCTTCGATGCCGTGCTCGACGCGGAGGTCGGACGGTTGTTCGGCGAGGTGGCCGCGGACGACGAGACCAACGTGCTGGTGCTGACGGGCGCCGGCAAGGCGTTCAGTGCGGGCGGCGACATCGAGCACATGCAGACGGTCATCAACGAGCCGAAGCTGTTCCTCGACGGCATCCGCAACGGCAAGAAGCTGCTGTTCGGCATGCTCGACTGCCCCAAGCCGATCATCGCCAAGGTCAACGGCGCGGCCATGGGTCTCGGCGCGACCATCGCGCTGTTCTCGGACCTCGTCTTCGCCGCCAATCACGCCAAGATCGCGGATCCGCACGTCAAGGTCGGCTACGTGGCCGGCGACGGCGGCTCGGTGATCTGGCCCGCGCTGCTCGGTCCGGCGCGCGCCAAGCAGTTCCTGCTCACCGGCGACCACCTGACGGGCGAGGAGGCCGCTCGCATCGGTCTCATCAACCGCGCGGTGCCGGCCGAGGAACTCGACAAGGTCGTGGACGAGTTCGCGCAGCGGCTCGCGAACGGCGCGTCGCTCGCCATCCAGTGGACCAAGCTGTCCGTGAACGTCACGCTGAAGCAGCAGCTGGTCTCGGTCATCGACGCGTCCTTCGCCTACGAGGCGCTGTCGGGTCGCACGCAGGACCACCAGGAAGCCGTCAACGCTTTCCGCGAGAAGCGCGCGCCGAGGTTCACGGGCAAATGAGTTCGCCGGCCCAGCCGCGTGCGCGGGTCTACCGCCACGCCGACCTCGCGCGCGCCCTCCACCCCGCGAGCATCGCCATCGTCGGGGCGTCGTCGCGCGCCGGTTCTTTCGGCGAGCGCGTGCTGAACAATCTGGAGACCTTCGGCGGTCGCATCCACCTCGTGAATGCGAAGTATCCGGAGTTGTCGGGCCGCCCGTGTCATCCGAGCCTGACCGCCTTGCCGGAGAGCCCGGACTGCGTCGTGGTCTGCGTGCCGCGCGAAGGCGCGGAAGAAGTGGTCGCCGAAGCGGCCCAGGTGAAGGCCGGCGGCGTGATCCTGTTCGCCTCCGGGTACGCCGAGACGGGCAAGCCCGAGCGCGTCGCGCAGCAGGCCACGCTCGGTCGCATCGCCGCCGAGTCCGGGCTGCGCATCCTCGGTCCCAATTGCCTCGGCATCGCCAATTACGCGCTCGGGGCCCGCATCAGCTTCTCCGAGTATCCTGCGGTCCGGCCGCTGCGGCGCGGGTCCGTCGGCATCGCAAGCCAGTCCGGTGCGCTGTCGCAGTCGCTCGCCCAGTCGATCGAAACCGGCGTGGCCGTCAGCCACGCGTTCTCCGCCGGCAACCAGGCGGACGTGGACGTGGCGGACCTCGTGGCCTACCTCGCCGAAGACGACGCGTGTCGCGCGATCGTCTGTGTGTTCGAAGGCATGAGCCGGCCGCAGCGGCTGCTCGAAGCCGCGGATCTCGCGCTCCGCCAGGGCAAGCCGCTGCTGATCCACAAGATCGCCACGGGCCAGCTGGGCTCCGAGGCGGCGGTGTCGCATACGGGTTCGCTCGCAGGCTCGAATGCGGCGTATCTCGCGGCGTTCGAACGTGCGGGCGCGATCCTCGTGCCCGACTTCGAGGCGCTGATGGAGGCGGCGGCGTTTTTCGCCAAGGCACCGGCGCCCAAGGCGCGTGGCGTCGCGGTCGTGGCCACTTCGGGCGGTGCCGCGATCATGGCGGCCGACAAGGCCGAGGAACACGGCGTGCCGATGCCGCAGCCACGTCCCGAGGCGACGGCCGTGCTGCTGCAGCACATTCCGGACTTCGGTTCCGCACGCAATCCCTGCGACGTCACCGCGCAGGTCGTGAACAACCCGCAGTCGCTGTGGGCCTGTGGTGAGGCGCTCATCAGCGACCCGCAGTACGGCGCGATCATCATGCCGCAGCCGGTCGCCTTCGCGTTCCACACGCCGCGCATCGAGGCGCTCGGCAAGCTGTCCGAGGAGCACGGCAAGATCACCTGCAACGTGATGATCTCGCAGTGGCTGCAGGGCCCGGGGGCGCTCGAGGCGGAGACGAATCCGAACGTCGCGCAGTTCCGCTCGATGGACCGCTGCCTCGGCGTGATCGCCGCCTGGCACAAGTATTACGACCGGCAGCAGGCGGGCACGCGCGAGTATCGCCGCACGTCGCCCGTCGGTGCCGCCGCCCAGGCCGCTGCGCTGCTCGATCGGGCCGCGGGCACGACGCTCGCGGAACGCGAAGCCAAGCAGGTACTGGCGGCCTACGGTGTCCCCGTGGTCGAAGAGCGGCTCGTGCAGAGCGAAGCCGATGCGGTCTCGGCGGCCGAGGCGGCGGGCTATCCCGTCGTGCTCAAGGTGGAGTCCCCCGACCTGCCGCACAAGACCGAGGCCGGCGTGGTGAAGCTCAACCTGCGCGATGCCGCGGCGGTGCGGGCCGGCTACCAACTGGTGATGGCCAACGCGCACAAGGTCTCGCCGCCGCCCCGCATCACGGGCGTGCTGGTCCAACCGATGATTCCGCCGGGCGTCGAGATCATGGTCGGCGCCCGCGTCGACCCGCAGCTCGGCCCGCTCGTCGTCGCCGGGCTCGGCGGCATCCTGGTCGAGCTGCTCCGCGACACGTCGCTCGAACTCGCGCCGGTGACCCCGGCCGAAGCGCGTGCCATGCTGCTCCGGCTGAAGGGGGCGAAGCTGCTCACCGGGTTCCGGGGCAGCGCCCCCGTGGACCTCGATCGGCTCGCCGACATCGTCTGCCGGCTCTCGGAGCTGGCGGCCGACCAGGCTGGCCGCCTCGCCGAGCTCGACGTGAACCCGCTCATCTGCGCCGGCGACCGCATCGTCGCCGTCGATGCCCTGATCGCCCTGCGCCCGAACCGTCACTGATCCGGAGACCGCCATGTCCGACCGTTATGCCCGCTACCAGGAACTCAAGTTCGATCGTCCGCACCCGCGCGTGCTCCGGATCACCATCGCCTCCTCGATGAAGATGAATGCGATGAGCGCGCGCCTGCACGGCGAGATCTCCGAGGTCTGGAAGGACGTCGACGCCGATCCGAGCGTGTCCGTGGCCATCATCACCGGCTCGGAGAAGGCCTTCTCCGCGGGCGGCGATCTCGCGCACGAACGCAAGTGCTGCGACGACTACGACATGCGCATGCAGGCCATGAAGGAAGCGCGCGAGCTCGTGCTCAACATGATCAATTGCAGCAAGCCGATCGTCAGCGCGGTGCGCGGCTGGGCCGTGGGTGCCGGCATCGCAGCGGCGCTGCTCGCCGACATCTCGATCGCCGCCAAGGACGCGAAGTTCTCGGACGGTCACGCCAAGATCGGCGTGGCGGCGGGCGATCACGCGACGATCCTGTGGCCGCTGCTGTGCGGCATGGCGCGCGCCAAGTACTACCTGCTGCTCTCCGAGACCTTCACGGGCGAGGAGGCGGCGAACATGGGCATCGTCTCGATGGCCGTGGAGCCGGACCAGGTCGAGGCGAAGTCGATCGAGGTCGCCACGCGCCTCGCGGAGCTGGCGCCAGCCGCGGCCCGCTGGACCAAGCACACCCTGAACTACTGGCTGCGCCAAGCCGCGCCAATCTTCGAGGCCTCACTGGCGCTCGAGTTCATCGGCTTCGCGGGCCCCGAAGGCAAGGAAGGCATCGACGCGTTCCTGCAGAAGCGCGCGGCGTCGTTCCCGGTCGACACCAAGGCCTGAGGCGCGATCGATGCTGGCCCAGGCGGAGTCGATGCGAACCCTGCTCGACCTCGTCGAGCGCAACGCGAAGCTGCACGCGGACACGCCTTACCTGGTGTTCGGCGACCGTCGGCCCACGTACCGGGAGTTCACCGAGCGCGCCAGGCGTCTCGCGAGCGCGCTGCACGGCGGCGGCCTGAAGGTCCAGGACCGCGTTGCGTTCCTGGCGATGAACTGCCCGGAGATCCTGGAGATCTACGGCGTCGGCGAGGTTGCGCCGTTCATCGTCACGCCGGTCAATTTCCGCCTCGCGCCGCCCGAGATCCAGTACATCCTGAAGGACTCGGCACCCACGGTGCTGTTCTTCGAGAAGCAGTACGAGGCGACGATCGCCGGGATGCGCGAGCAGCTGGCCAGCGTCCGGCGCTACGTCTGCATCGGCGGGGCGGCGCCCGACTGGGCCGAGGATTACGAGTCGGTGCTGGCGCAGGGTGCGCCGGAAGGCCCGGGCCTCGAGGTGCGGCCCGAGCACCTGCACGCCATCATGTACACGAGCGGCACGACCGGCCGGCCCAAGGGCGCGATGATCACGCACGCCGCGTATCTCGCGCTGATCGCGGACTGGGCGCGCGAACTCGAGGCGGACGCGGGCAACAAGATCCTGCTCTCGATGCCGTTCTTCCACATCGGGTCGCGTTCGCAGGGCGGGGCGCTCACATACGTCGGCGGCACGATGGTGATCCTGCGTGCGTTCGAGGCGCAGAAGATCGTCGAGACCATCCCGGCCGAGCGCATCACGCAACTGCACCTCGCGCCGACGCTGGTGCAGCAGGTGCTCGACCTGCCGGGCCAGGAGCGCCACGACTTCTCGTCGCTCAAGACGCTCAACTACGCCGCGGCACCGATGCCCTACACGGTGCTGCGTCGCGCGCTCGAGCGCTTCGGCCGCATCATGATCAACGGCTTCGGCCAGACCGAAGGCGCGGGCTGCGTGCTGAAGAAGTTCTACCACCGGCCGGACGGCGACGCGCGCGACCTGAAGCGCCTCACCTCGGTCGGGCAGGCGACGACCGGCACGCGCGTCGCGATCCTCGACGAGCACGATCGCGAGGTCGCGCCCGGGGTCATCGGTGAGATCTGTTTCCGCACCCCCACGGCGATGTCCGGGTACTGGAACAACTCGACCGCGAGCATCGAGACGCTGCGCCACGGCTGGCTGCACACCGGCGACGTCGGCTGCATGGACGACGACGGCTTCGTGTACCTCGTCGACCGCAAGAAGGACATGATCGTGAGCGGCGGCGAGAACGTGTACAGCCGCGAGGTCGAGGAGGCGCTGATGTCCCACCCGGCCGTCGCCGACGCCGCCGTGATCGGCGTCCCGGACGAGAAATGGGGCGAGGCGGTGCTCGGCGTCGTGGTGACCAAGCCGGGACAGGCGGTGGCGGCGGCCGACCTCATCAAGCACTGCCGCGGCCACATCGCCGGTTACAAGTGCCCGAAACGCATCGAATTCCTGCCGCAATTGCCGCGCCTGCCGAGCGGCAAAATCAGCAAGGTGACCCTGCGCGAGCAGTTCGCCCGGCCGGTCGCCGGCGCCTGATCCGGATCCGCCCGGCACCGGGCCGCGAACTGGACGAGCGTTCACATATTCGATCATAATTCACATATGAGACCAGACGACAACTACGAGGAAGTGCGCAGCGGCGTGCGCGCCCTGTGCGCCCAGTTCCCCGACGAGTACTTCCGCAAGGTGGACCTCGCGCGGGCCTACCCGAGCGAGTTCGTCGACGCGCTGACCAAGGCGGGCTGGCTCGCGGCGCTGATCCCGCACGAGTACGGCGGGTCGGGGCTCAGCCTCGCCGAGGCCTCCGTGATCATGGAGGAGATCAACCGCAGCGGCGGCAACTCCGGCGCCTGCCACGGCCAGATGTACGTCATGAACGTGCTGGTGCGGCACGGCAACGAACGGCAGAAGCAGGACTACCTCAGCAAGATCGCGACCGGCGAGCTGCGCCTGCAGTCGATGGCCGTGACCGAGCCGACCACGGGCACCGACACGACCAAGCTGAAGACCACCGCGGTGCGCAAGGGCGACCGCTATGTGGTCAAGGGGCAGAAGGTCTGGATCTCGCGCGTGCGTCACTCCGACCTCATGCTGCTGCTCGCGCGCACCACGCCGCTCAGCGAAGTGAAGAAGAAGTCGGAAGGGCTGTCGGTCTTCGTCGTCGACCTGCGCGAGGCCATCGGCAAGGGCCTGACGCTGCGCTCGATCGACAACATGGTCAACCACGAGACCAACGAGCTGTTCTTCGACGACCTCGAGATCCCGGCCGAGAACCTGATCGGCGTCGAGGGTCAGGGCTTCAAGTACATCCTCGACGGCCTCAATGCCGAGCGCGTGCTGATCGCCGCCGAGTGCATCGGCGACGGCTACTGGTTCGTCGAGCGCGCCTCGAAGTACGCCAACGAACGTCGCGTGTTCGACCGCCCGATCGGGCAGAACCAGGGCGTGCAGTTCCCGCTCGCCGAGTCGTACATCGAGGTCGAGGCGGCGAGCCTGATGCGTTTCCGAGCCTGCGAGCTGTACGACGCCAAGAAGCCCTGTGGCGCCGAGGCGAACATGGCCAAGTACCTCGCGGCCAAGGCTTCCTGGGAGGCGGGCAACGCCTGCCTGCAGACGCACGGCGGCTTCGGCTTCGCCTGCGAGTACGACGTGGAGCGCAAGTTCCGCGAGACGCGCCTCTACCAGGTGGCGCCGATCTCGACGAACCTGATCCTGTCGTACATCGCCGAGCACGTGCTCGGCCTGCCGCGTTCCTTCTGAGCAGGCCGCGATGCGCCCCCTCGACGGCGTCACCGTGGTCACGCTGGAGCACGCCATCGCGGCGCCGTTCTGCACGCGCCAGCTCGCGGACCTCGGGGCCCGCGTCATCAAGATCGAGCGTCCGGGCGCCGGCGACTTCGCGCGCGACTACGACACGCGGGTGCGCGGCCTCGCTTCGCACTTCGTCTGGACCAACCGTTCGAAGGAAAGCGTCACCCTCGACGTCAAGCACGCCGAGGCGAAGAAGATCCTCGGCAAACTGCTCGAATCGGCCGACGTGCTGGTGCAGAACCTCGCGCCCGGCGCCGCGGCGCGGCTCGGGCTCGGCTACGACGAACTCTCGCAGCGGTTCCCGCGCCTGATCGTCTGCGACATCTCCGGTTACGGCGCCGATGGCCCATACGCGCAGAAGAAGGCCTACGACCTGCTGATCCAGAGCGAGTCGGGCTTTCTTTCGGTGACCGGCACGCCGGACTCGCCGGCGAAGGCGGGTAACTCGATCGCCGACATCTCGGCCGGCATGTATGCGTACTCGAGCATCCTCGCGGCGCTGCTGCAGCGGGGCAAGACCGGGCGCGGCTCGCACATCGACGTCGCGCTGCTCGAGACCATGGTCGAGTGGATGAGCTTCCCGCTCTACTACGCGTTCGAAGGCGCGGCGCCGCCGAAGCGCACCGGTGCCGCGCACGCGACGATCTATCCGTACGGACCGTTCCGTGCCGGCGACGGCAGGCTGGTGATGTTCGGCCTGCAGAACGAGCGCGAGTGGGCGATCTTCTGCGACAAGGTGCTGCTGCAGCCGGGCCTCGCGACCGATGCCCGGTTCGCCAGCAATGCGTTGCGCACGGGCGCCCGTGCGGCGCTCGACGAAGTGATCCACGCGGCGTTCGCAAACCTGAGCGCGCCCGAGGTGGTCGCGCGGCTCGACGCGGCCGGCATCGCCAACGCCCGCATCAACGACATCGCCGAGGTCTGGCAGCACCCGCAGCTGGCAGCGCGTGGTCGCTGGACGACCGTCGGGACCGAGAAGGGGGTCGTGCCGGCCCTGCGGCCGCCCGCCGGGCTCGACGGCGTCGAGCCGAGGATGGACCCGGTGCCCGCGCTGGGCCAGCATACGGACGCGGTACTCGGTGAACTCGGCTATTCGGCCGAGGCCATCGCCGGCCTGCGCGCGCAAGGCGCCGTCTGAAGGAGAGCCCGTGAGCTACCAGCAGATCCAGTACGAGGTCCGCGACCGGATCGCGACCATCACCCTCAATCGGCCCGAGCAGTTGAATGCCTGGACCGACGTCATGGCGGAGGAGGTCTACCAGGCCATGCACGCGGCTGGCGCGGACGATGGCGTGCGCGTCATCGTGCTGACCGGCGCCGGGCGCGCCTTCTGCGCGGGTGGCGACATCACCGGCTTCAAGTCGGACAACCCGCGCCGGCTGATCGACAAGCTGCCGCGGGCCTACGACTTCAGCCGGCGCCCCGATTACCAGAGCCGCGCCACGTATTTCCCGGCGATCCCGAAGCCGATCATCGGCATGATCAACGGCGCCGCGGCCGGGCTCGGCCTCGTGCATGCGCTGTTCTGCGACGTGCGCTTCGTCGCCGAGGAAGCGACGCTGACCACGGCGTTCGCCCGCATCGGCCTCGCCTCGGAGTACGGCATGGCGTGGATCCTGGAGCGCGTGGCGGGGCATGCCACGGCCCTCGACCTGCTGCTGTCCGCGCGCAAGATCAAGGGACCGGAGGCGCAGCGTCTCGGGCTCGCGCAGCAGGTGGTCCCTGCGGCGCAGCTCGCCGAGGCCACGTATGCCTATGCGAAGGACATCGCGGACAACGTCTCGCCGCGCTCCACGCGCTCGCTGAAGCGCCAGCTCTGGGACCTGCCGTTCCAGTCACTGCACGAGGCGGTGATGGCGGACAGCGCCGAGATGATGGATTCCAACGTCAGCGAGGACTTCCAGGAGGGCAAGCTCGCCTTCAAGGAAAAGCGCTCGCCGAAGTTCACCGGTCGCTGAGGGCCCCATGGACCTGCGCGAATCCCCCGAAGACCTGGCGTTCCGCGCGGAAGTGCGCGAGTTCGTCGCGAAGAACCTGCCGGCCGAGATTCGGGAGCGCGTGCGCGGCTTCCGCCGCGTGCCGCGCGAAGACTACGTCACGTGGCAGCGCATCCTGCACGCGAAGGGCTGGGCCGCGCCCGGCTGGCCGGTGCAGTACGGCGGCACGGGCTGGAACTCGCGCCAGCGCTCGATCTTCGACGAAGAGTGCTACGTCGGTGGCGCGCCGCGCCAGCTCCCGTTCGGCCTGTCCATGCTCGGTCCGGTGCTGATGAAATTCGGCACGCCTGAGCAACGGGCGCGCTACCTGCCACGCATCCTCGATCTGCAGGACTGGTGGTGCCAGGGCTATTCGGAGCCGGGCGCAGGCTCCGATCTCGCGTCGCTCAAGACGCGTGCCGAGCGCCGCGGCGACGTGTACGTGGTCAACGGCCAGAAGACGTGGACCACGCTCGCGCACTACGCGAACATGTTCTTCTGCCTCGTGCGCACGAACGCCGAGGGCAAGCCGCAGCAGGGCATCTCGTTCCTGCTGATCGACATGAAGACCCCGGGCCTCAAGGTGCAGCCGATCAAGACGCTCGACCAGGGCGCCGACGTCAACGAAGTGTTCCTCGACGGTCTCGAAGTGCCGGTGGAGAACCTCGTCGGCGAGGAACACCGCGGCTGGGCGATCGCCAAGTACCTGCTCGGCCACGAGCGCACCAACATCGCCGGCATCGGCATGTGCAAGCGCCTGTTGAGCCGGCTGAAGGACCTCGCGGCTCGCGAGACCAAGCGTGGCAAGCCGCTGATCGAAGATCCGCGCTTCCGCGAAAAGGTCGCTCGGCTCGAGATCCAGGTGCTGTCGCACGAGTGGTCGCTGATGCGCGTCATCTCGCTCGAGCAGGCTGGCCGGGACGTGTCGAGCGAGGCCTCGATGCTCAAGATCCGCGGCTCCGAGATCCAGATGGCCCTCGGCGCGCTGCTGATGGAGTGCTCGGGCCCGAATGCGGTCCAGTACTCGCCGGAGTGGCTCGAGGCGAATCATGGCGCCGAGATGCCGGGCGGCGCGCAGCTGGCCGGGCTGGCAGCGCAGTACTTCGACCTGCGCAAGGTCGCCATCTATGGCGGCACCAACGAAGTGCAGCGGAACATCATCGCGCGCTCGGTCGTGGGGCTCTGACCATGGACTTCACGCTCAGCGACGAACAGTCGATGCTGGCCGAGGCGGTCGCCCGCTGGCTGGAGACCGACTACGACTTCACGCGCCGGCGCCGATTGGCCTCGGGCGCGGAAAACTGGCAATCCAACTGGCGCCAGCTCGCCGATCTCGGCCTGCTGGGACTGAACGTGCCCGAGGCGGACGGGGGCATGGGCGCTTCGTCGATCGAGGCGTTGCTGGTCATGCAGGCCTTCGGCCGCGCGCTCACCGTCGAGCCTTACCTGCAGACCGCGTTGGTCGCCGCGCCTCTGCTCGCGCGGGCCGGCAGCGATGCGCAGCGCGCGCAGTGGCTGCCCGCCATCGCTGCCGGCGAGAAACGTGTGGTGGTCGCGGCATACGAGCCGGGCGCGCGCTTCGATCTCGATCACGTCGAGACGCGGGCCGAGCGGCGCGGACCGGGCTACGTGCTGAATGGCCGCAAGACGGCCGTGATCGGCGCGGCGGGTGCCGATGCGCTGATCGTCTCCGCGCGCACCGAAGGGGCCGCCCGCGGTGCGGCGGGCGTGTCGCTGTTCCTGGTGCCGGCCGATGCGCCAGGCATCGAGATCGACGACAAGCCCACGATCGACGGCGCACATGCCGCGGAGGTGACGCTCGCGAACGTCGAGGTGGGCGAGGGCGCGCGGGTCGGGCCCCTGCACCGGGGCTACGACGAACTCGAACGCGCGATCGATCGCGGCACGGCCGGCCTCTGCGCCGAGGCCGTGGGCGTGATGGAGAAGCTGCTGGAGATGACGGCCGAGCACCTGCGCACGCGCAAGCAGTTCGGGCAGGCCATCGGCAACTTCCAGGCCCTGCAGCACCGCGCGGCCGACATGGCCATCGCGATCGAGCAGGCGCGCTCGACAGCCCTGCTGGCGGCCGCGAAGATCGACGACGACGATCGCTGCGAGCGGCGTCGCGCCGTCTCGGCGGCCAAGGTGATGGCGGGCCAGTCGGGGCGCTACGTCGGCGAGCAGGCCGTGCAGTTGCACGGTGGCATGGGCATGACCGACGACCTGCCGGTCGGCTGGTACTTCAAACGACTGGTCGTCATCGACCTGACCCACGGCGACGTCGATACCCACCTCGAGCTGTACGGAGCGCTGCTGTGAGTGAAGCGACGGAAGACCGGGTGCTGGTGCGGCGCGAGGGCTCCATCGGGATCCTGACGCTGAACTACCCGAGGCGCATGAATGCCTTCGGGCTCGCGATGCGCCAGCAGATGTGGGACCGCCTGCTCGAACTCGAATCCGACGAGGACATCCGGGCCATCGTGCTCACGGGCGCGGGCGGCCATCTCTGCGCGGGCGGCGACATCACGGAAATGGAGTCGCGTCCGGTCCTGAAGGGTCGCATCCGCATGGAACTGGCCACGCGCATCTTCCGGCTGCTGGTGACCGGGCCGAAGCCGTTCCTGTGCGCGGTGGAGGGCAATGCCGCGGGCTGCGGCGTGTCGTTCGCGGCCGCCAGCGACTATTGCGTCGCGGCGAGCGATGCGAAGTTCAAGATCGCCTTCATCAAGGTGGGCCTGATCCCCGACGTCGGTGGCCTCTGGTCGATTCCGCGCAAGATCGGGCACCGCAAGACCATGGAGCTCGCCGCCTTCGCCGAGCCGTTCGGCGCCGAGGAGGCCTTGAAGATGCAACTGGTCAACGAGCTCTGCGAGCCCGGCAAGGCGCTGGAGCGAGCGCTCGTGGTCGCCGAGAAGTTCGCGGCCAATCCGCCGATGGCGAACGCGCTGCTGCGTGCCGCGCTCAATGCCGAGGCCGACACGGTCGACGACGCGATCCAGGCCGAGATCACCTACCAGGCCACGCTGCAGAATTCCGCGGATTTCGGTGAGGCGGCCAAGGCCTTTCTCGAGAAGCGCCCGCCGAAGTTCTCCGGGCGCTAGCCGGTCAGTACTTGCGGAAATTCACGCCGACGCGCGTGCCGGTGCCCGGCAGGCGATTGACCGGCCGGTACCCGTGGCTCGGGGCCGCTTCGCCCCACGCGAACCACACGTCCGGCTCGCGCGTTTCGCCGACACGGCACCAGCGGCCGTCGACCTGCGGATTCTTGAGCTCGCCGAGGCCCAGGAGCCGGCCCTTCGGGTCCGGCAGGAATTCCCACTGCTCGCCGAAGGCCGAGTACCGGATGCCGTCCTGCCAGTAGCCGTTGCTGCCGAAGTCGACCACGCCGTCGACGTCGTAGGTGTAGCGCACCTCGCCCTTCTCGTTGCCGAGGATGGCGAAGCCGAACTGGTCGTTGCCGAGCGTGAAGTGCCCGAAGTCGATGCTGCCGTCCGTGTACCGCGTCGCCCAGGTGTACCAGACGAGTTCGAGCTTCTCCTGCACCAGTGCGTCTCTGGTCCGATAGATCTCGCCGCCTTCGTACATGTAGATCGGGTCGAAGCCGATCATGCCGCGCACCTTGCGACCGAGGATCGTGCCTTCCATCTCGAAGATGTTCGCTACGTAGTACATGCCGGCGTCGCGGCCGGGCAGGTACCAGTGCATGCCGGGCTTCACCAGCCGGCCGTGGATCTCCATCGCGCCTGCCTCGATCCAGGTGCACTCGTCCGGCGACCACGTGACATGGAACGGGTTGCCCTTCTGTGCCGGGTCGCTGCGCCAGTGCACGCGGCCGTCCTCGAGCGTGCGCGTGCAGTTGTCGTTCGGCACCGAGTTCCGGCCGGCCGGGTGCATGTGCATGCCGTCCGTGTGGTCGAGTGTGGAGCTCAGGAAGAACCGCCGCCGCGTGTCCTTGGCCGCGCCCGGCAGGCCGTAGGGGATGCGCCGCATCGGGCAATGGATCTCGCCCCGTTCGTCGCGGAACGTGCCCCAGAGGTACAACGCCTCCGGCACCATGCCGAAATAGGCCCGGTCCGACATCATGTCCTCGAGCGTCGGCTCGAAGGCGCTGCAGAGCGCCTGCCAGCCGAAGTCGCCGCGCCGCAGCAGGCCGGAAGGATGCTTGGGGTCGCTCGAACTGCTCATGGAAGCTCCTGGCGCAAGGCCACGCGGATCACGCAGCCGGTCGACCGTAACGGCCCGGGACGCGGGCCGTCAATGCGTCACATGTTACGATCCCGTGCGTGAACGAAGAGGGCGGGCGCATGGCAAAGACGGCGGCGCAGAGAATGGCCAGCCTGCGGGCGCGACAGCGAGATGCGGGACTCGTGACCCTGACGCTGGTCGTACCCGCGGAGGAGGTCGAGTCCTTTCGTGCGCGGGCCCGTCGGCGGTGCGATGCGGCCCGCAGCGTGGCTCGCGGACGGCGCAAGTCGCCGAGCCTGTCTGCGGCGCCGCGACGCCTGAGCCGGCGCAGCGCGATCCGGCCGCAGGACATCATGAAGCTGCGCGAGTTGCTGGAGGTGGCGGCGCTGGGTCTCGCCTGCGCCGGCCTCACCGCCACGGGCGGGCGTCGACTGCGGACCGTGATCGAGTGGGAGCAGGGACTGGATGCCGATGCCACGGGTCCGGACCTGCAGCGCCTGCATGCGCTGCTCGGCGAACTGAGCGGCGATCCCACGCTGCAGTTCCTGCTGACGGTCGCCCTGCGGCTCACGGACGAGCACGCCTCGTTCTCAGGCCGTCCGCGCAGCGAGCGCGCCGCGGGTGTCGCGCGCATCCGGCGTGTGCACGCCGCCATCGTCGAAGCGATCCTGGCCGGCAACGCCTCGCTCGCCGAAATGCGCCTGCGCCGCTATCTCGCGGGCCTGCGCGAATGGCTGGACTAACCGGCCTTCGCCGCGGTGTCCGGCACCATCTCGCCGAACAGCAGCACGGATTCGTCGCCCTTCGGCGGCAGCGCCGCCCAAATGTCGCGCGCGGCCTGGTCGGGCGACAGCACGCCTTGCCCGGTCTCGAACTGTCGTGCCATCTGCGGTGCGACCGGGTATTCCTCCGCCGCCAGTGTCGCAATGTGCCGGGTGCTGGGCGTGTCGACGAAGCCGGGGCGCACGGCGACCACCCAGGTGCGGCGGCCACGTGCCTTCAGTTCGCGACGCACCGTGCGCACCCACATCTCGACCCCGGCCTTGGCCGCGCAGTAGCTCGCATTGCCAGCGAAGGGATGTCGCGCCGCGGCCGACGACATCAGCACGAGGCCGGATTCGTAGCCGGGCTTCACGGCGCGCAGGAACATCTCGCCGAGGATGAGCGGCGCGGCGGCATTGGCCTGAATGCAGCGCGCCGTCTCGGCCGGGTCGCCTTCGCCGACGAAGCCGGGCTGTCCCGGGTAGTACGCGTTGTGCACGAACACGGCGCGCTCGCCGCGGAAGTCGCGCAGTTCGCGCTCGAAGCTGGCCTGCACGGCGGCGTAGGTCTCCGGCTGCCGCAGGTCGAACGACACCGT
Organism: Steroidobacteraceae bacterium; assembly: GCA_044226195.1. Taxonomy (GTDB): domain Bacteria; phylum Pseudomonadota; class Gammaproteobacteria; order Steroidobacterales; family Steroidobacteraceae; genus RPQJ01. The sequence continues at coordinate 33,797 of JBGAHO010000012.1, read as the reverse complement.
CTCCAGGTCCGGATGCGCGCGGCGGGACAGGTTGATGATCCGCGCGTCCGCGTAGGGTTGCCTCCGCGCCAGTCCGAGGCCGAGGCCCTGCGTCGCGCCGCTGATCCACAGGAGAGTGCGCGAAGACTGGTCGGTCGTCATTCGAGTGTCTTCCTTCGTGCCCGGGGATGGCGGTCATCGGTGCAGGCATTGGCGCGCGACGATTCGCCGCGACACGCTAGAATCCGTGGGCGATCGGGTTCGCGTCGCGCCACCTTGCCATCGAATGGAGACCTGTGCCCATGCCGTTGCCCGCTGCCCGACCGCGCGAACTGCTGACGAGACGGACGATCACCTGCGAAGGCCACCTGCGGGACGACGGGCTCGTCGACATCGAGGGGCACCTGACCGACGTGCGCGGATACGACACGAGCAACGACTGGCGCGGCACGGTCAAGCGGGGCGACCCGGCGCACGAGATGTGGCTGCGCCTGACGGTCGACGACCAGCTCACCATCCGCGAGGTGGCCTGCAGCACGGACGCCGCACCGTATCCACGCTGTCGCGAGGTCCCGCCCAATATGCGGCGGCTGGTCGGGCTCAGCGTGGCCGGGGGATTCAAGAAGGAAGTCCGCGCGCGCGTCGGCGGCACCGCCGGCTGCACGCACATCCTCGCGCTGATCGACACGATGGCCAACGTGGCCGTGCAGGCGGTCGCGGGCAGCAAGCGCAACCAGGGACGCGAGGCGTTGCTCGATACGTACGGTACGCGCGGCGAGGGCAGCCGCGGGCTGGTCGGTTCGTGCCATTCCTACGCGCCGGAGAGCCCGATCGTGCAGATCCTCTGGCCCGACGCATACCGGCCGAAGGCCTGAAGGATCGGCGCCGGGCTCGCGAAGGTCGCACATCACTGCGCCACGGCCGGAAAGTCGATCGTCAGTTCGTGCAGTTCGCCGGAGAATCGCGCCGGTGACGCATAGTCCTCGGTGACCGGCGTCCCTTCGTCGCTGCCGACGTCGAGCGTCTCGTCGAGCGAGTAGCGGAAGCCCAGCGTGCGGGGAATCGCTCCGCTTGCGACCACGTGTCCGTCGACGCGCAGGGTGATCGTCGCCGGCCCGCCGCGCTGCGGCGATGCCACGATCTCGGCCCCCAATTCGTGTTCGCCCGCCGGCAGCGCATCACCGGACTGGATTTCGAAGCGCTGCACGCCCGCGAGGTTGTAGTGCAGCGCGGGTCGGCCGTCGTGCAGGTACCAGCTCAAGCCGCCGAAACGACCGCCGATGGCCATCAGCACGCCGTGCGCGCCACCGTCCGGGATCGTGACCCGGGCGTTCAGCACGAACGAGCGCGCGATCAGCGACGGCGCGGCCTCTTCGGGCAGACGCGCCTGCGGACCCGTGAAGCTCACGCGAGTCGCCCCGGTAAAGTTCGACGGCATGCCTGCGCGCCCTTCGTGGCGATGGATCGGCAAGGCGTGGGCCCGCTCGGCTTCCGCCCAGAACAGACGCTGCAGTTCGGCGAGCTTCTCCGGGTGGCTGGCCGCCACGTCGCGCGACTGGCTGAAATCGTGGCGCAGGTCGAACAGCTGCCACTGCCGACCGTCGATCTGCGTCGGTGCGTAGGGCGGAAAGACCCAAGGAAACGCGTGCGGCCACGTCCCCGCCCACCAGCCGTCGTGATAGAGCCCGAGGTTGTCCCAGATCGCGAAGAACTGCGTCCGGTGCAGCTCGGGCGCCGACGGATCGGTGAACGTCGGGCGCAGGCTGAAGCCGTCGAGCGGCTGCTGCTCGACGCCGTCGATTGCGTTGGGCAGCGCCACGCCTGCGGCGTCGAGGATCGTCGGCATGAGGTCGGTCACGTGGGCGAACTGCGAGCGGATCCGCTCCGGCTGGGTCGTGTGCCCGGGCCATTCGATCACCATGGCGTTGCGGACGGCGCCGAGGTGCGACGGCAACTGCTTCGCGAGCGGGAAGGGCGTGTTCATCGCGCTCGCCCAGCCGATCGAGTAATGGCCGTAGGTCAGCGGCCCGCCCATCTCGTCGAGGTGCCGGGCCATGGCCTCGACCGGCAGGTTGATCGCATTGAGGATGCCGTGCTCGTTCAGCGTGCCGTCGATCCCGGCCTCGGCGCTGGCACCATTGTCGCCCTGCAGGTAGATGACCAGCACGTTGTCCCCGAAGAGCGCATGTGCTGCGTCGATCACGCGACCGATCTCGTGGTCCGCGAACGAAAGTGCCCCGGCGTAGACCTCCATCTCGCGCGCGTAGACCTGTCGCTGCGTCGGTGTCAGCGCGGACCAGTCCGGGATCGGCTCGAAGCGCGCTGCGAGATGCGTGTCCTTCGGCACGATGCCGAGTTTCTTCTGGCGCGCCAGCGTGGCCCGGCGCGTCTCGTCCCAGCCGGCGTCGAACGCGCCGCGATATCGCTCGATCCAATCGCGCGGCGCGTGGTGCGGCGCGTGCGACGTGCCGGGTGCGAAATAGACGAACTGCGGACGGCCCGGTGCCGCCGCCGCCTGCTGGCGCATCCACGCGATGGCCTGGTCGGCGAGGTCCCGGTCGAGGATGTAGTCGGGGCGATCCCGCGACGGATCGATCGGGCGCGTGTCGTCGTACAGGGCGGGGGAGAACTGGTTGGTGTCGCCGCTCAGGAAACCGTAGAAGTGCTGGAACCCGAGACCCGTCGGCCAATGCTCGAAGGGCCCGGCGGGGCCGGTCTCCCACGACGGGACGCCATGGCTCTTGCCGAACATCGCGGTCGAATAGCCGGCGTCACGCAGCACACGTGCGACGCTCCCGGCCGATTTCGGGATGATGCTCGTGTAGCCCTCGTAGCCCGTGGCTGCATCGGTCACGTTTCCCATGCCGACCGCCGTGTGATTGCGGCCGGTGAGCAACGCGGCCCGCGTCGGCGAACAGATGCCCGTCGTGTGCATCGTGTTGTAGCGCACGCCGTCGCGGGCGAGGCGATCGAGGGTCGGCGTGGCGACGGGACCGCCGAAGGTGCTCGAGGCACCGAAGCCGACGTCGTCCGTCATGACCAGTACGACCGTAGGTGCACCGGGCGGCGCCTTCGGTAGTGCCGGCCAGGACGGGGGCGGCAGGTCCGCCGCGGCTGCCACCGTACAGCCGAACGCCGCCAGTACGACCAGCGACTTCATGTCGCGCGCCGATTACAGGGTCTTGTTTTCGGCCGCCGTCTTCACGCCGTCGTCGAGCCCGCGCTCACGCAGCACTTCGATGACGGAGGTCGTGGCCTCGGCGATGGCCGGGAACCCGACGTAGGGCAGGACCTGGATCAGGATCTCCTGCAGTTCGACCGGCGTGAGTCCGTTGTTGAGCCCGAAGCGCACGTGGTTCTTCAGCTCGTTCGGCATGCCCTGCGTGATGAGCGAGGCGATGACCGCGATGCTCCGGCTCTTGCGGTCGAGGCCCGGTCGGCCCCACACGCTGCCGAACGGAAACTCGATCGCCAGGCGCGCGATGTCGGCGCCGAAGTTTCCGGCATTTGCCGCACCTTCGACGGCGGCCGCGAATTGCGGGCCCATCATGCTCACCATCAGGTCGTGACCGGCTTGCCACTTGTCGCTCATCGTCGTCCCCCGCGGATCGTGGATCAGGGCGCGCTGCTCAGCACGCCGGGTGTGGCCGGATCGCCTTCATTCCAGAAGGCCGTCCAGCTCGGAAACGCATGCGGCAGCTCGGGCTTCGCATCGGGCCAGGCGTCCCAGTTCTGGAACACCGGCTGGCCGGGGCGCGCGAGCACGTCCGTCGAGTACCAGTGCCGCTCCCTGCGGCGCACGAAGTACCAGCGCCCATCGCGGCGCTCGTACTCGTCGAAATAGCAGATGGCCATGACCACCCAGCGGCCGCGGTCTTCGTGTTCGGCGCGACAATAGACCTTGCCGGTCGCGTGGTCGTCGTCGACGAAGTCGACCTGGTGGCCGCAGATCTGGTGGATCGAGCGGTAGAAGGTGCGCACCTGTGGGTCGATGATGCCCTTGAGCACCGCGCGTCCCCGCCCGAGCCGGCCGCAATTCACGTCCTCGACGAACAGGCCGACCCAGGCGTCGAGGTCGCGCGAGTCGACCGCGATGGCGTAGCGGATGGGCAACTGCTGGATCGATTGCATCGATTCGATACGATCGATGCGGCGGCGCAGTTCATCGAGCTCGCGGGGTTCGCTCATGGCCGGGTCCGTGTTGCGGGGCCGCGGGGCGGCCGGTAACATGTTTTCGAACATTGTACGCATTTCTGAACTTTGTCAAAGCCGTCGGCCCGCGGGCGCGGCGGTCCCTCCGGAGGCGTTCCCATGAGCACTGCGCGGACCCGAACCTGGCTGATCACCGGCGTGTCCTCCGGCTTCGGTCGCGAACTCGCGCAGGCCATCCTGGCCCGCGGCGACACCGTCATCGGCACCATGCGCCAGAAGGCGCAGTTGTCGGCGTTCGAGGCGCTGGCACCGGGCCGGGCCCACGGCCGCATCCTCGACGTCACCGACGCCGCGGCCATTGCGCCGCTCGTGGCCGAGGTCGAGGCAAAGGTCGGACCGATCGACGTGCTGGTGAACAACGCGGGGTACGGCCTCGGGGGCGCGGTCGAAGAGATCGACGATGCCGAGGCACGGCACGTCATGGAGACGAACTTCTTCGGCACGCTCAACCTCATCAAGGCCGTGGTGCCGCAGTTTCGCGCGCGCCGGGCCGGTCACATCGTGAACTTCTCGTCCATGGCCGGCATCCTCGGCATCCCGGGCGTCGCCCTGTACTGCGCCGCCAAGCACGCGGTCAGTGGCCTGAGCGAAGCCCTCGCCGGGGAACTCGCCCCGTTCGGCATCCGCATCACGGTCGTCGAGCCGGGCGGCTTTCGCACGAATTTCGCGGGCGGCTCGCTGGTCCTCGCCAGGAAGACGCTGCCGGAATACGACGGCACGCCGGCCGCGCGTCCGCGCGCCATGAAAGAGCATTATCACGGCACGCAGAAGGGCGATCCGGCCAAGGCCGCCGCCGCGGTGATTGCGATCGTCGATGCGCCGCAGCCGCCCGTGCATTTCGTGCTCGGCCCGGACGCGGTCGCTGCGGCACGCAACAAGCTGGCACGCTTCGGTGACGAGATCACCGCCTGGGAAGCGCTGAGTTCCGGCACCAACTATTCGAACTGAGGGCAGGCCATGAGCACCGAACGCGATCCGCTGGGACAGGTCCGGACCGAGCAGCGCGGCAACCTGCTGCTGATCGGCATCGACCGGCCGGAGAAGCGCAACGGCTTCACGCCGAAGATGTTCAACGAACTGGCCGCGGCTTACACGCGCCTCGAGGAATCGGCCGACCTGCGCTGCGGCGTGCTGTACGCGGAAGGCGATCACTTCACCGCCGGCCTCGACATGCCGACCATCGTGCCGCTGCGCAAGGAAGGCAAGCCGCTGCTGCCGACCAGCGAGGTCGATCCGTTCAGCCTTCGGCCGCCGCTGCGTACCAAGCCCGTCGTGGCCGCCATGAAGGGCATCTGCTTCACCGTCGCCATCGAGCTGATGCTCGCGGCCGACGTGGTCATCGCCGCTGACAACTGCCGCTTCTCGCAGCTCGAGGTCAAGCGCGGGATCATGGCCGGGTGTGGCGCGACCTTCCGCATGGTCGAGCGCGCGGGCTGGGGCGATGCGATGAAATACCTGCTGACCGGCGACGAGTTCAATTCGCAGGACGCCCTGCGCATGAAGTTCGTCACCGAGGTCGTGCCCACCGGGCGGGAGCTGACCCGCGCGATCGAACTGGCCGAGAAGATCTGTCGCCAGGCGCCGCTCGCCGTGCAGGCGACGATGGAGAACGCCCGTGTCGCCGGCACCCACGGCTGGCAGGCGGCGTACCTGCAGATCGCCGCGACGCAGCGCCGCCTCTACAACTCCGAGGACGCGAAGGAAGGCGTGCAGTCCTTCCTCGAGAAGCGCGACGCCCAATTCGTGGGGCGCTGAGGAAGCCGGAATGTTCAAGACGCGAATCACCGAACTGCTCGGCATCGACTACCCGATCCTGCAGGGCGGCATGCGCTGGGCCGCGCGCGCGGAACTGGCCGCGGCCGTCGCGAACGCGGGCGGCATCGGTTTCGTTTCGGCGCACACGCAGCCGACCGCGCAGGACCTTGTGGCCGAGATCCGCAAGGCCCGCGCACTGACCTCCCGACCGCTCGGCGTGAACCTCACGATCCTGGCAGCCAACACCGGGCTCGACTACGACGGCTACGTGTCGGCGATCATCGACGAGGGTGTCGCGGCCGTCGAGACGGCGGGCGGCAATCCGTCCAGGTACATCGAGCGACTGAAGTCGGCAGGCGTGAAGATCGTGCACAAGTGCGTGACGGTGCGGCATGCGCTCAAGGCCGAGAGCCTCGGCGTCGATGCCGTGAGCATCGACGGCTTCGAATGCGCCGGACACCCGGGCGAGGACGACGTGCCGGGGCTGGTGCTGATCCCGTCGGCTGCCTCGAAGTTGAAGATCCCGGTCGTCGCCTGCGGCGGCATCGCCGACGCACGTGGCTTCGTCGCCGCACTCGCCCTCGGGGCCGAGGGCATCAACATGGGGACGCGATTCCTGTTGACGCAGGAATCACCGCTGCACTCGACGCTCAAGGCGAAGTTCCTCGAATCGAGCGAGCGCGACACCGTGCTGATCGGCCGGTCCTACGGCGACTCGAGCCGGGTGATGCGCAATGCCGTGAGCACTCAGGTGCTGGAGCGCGAGAAGCAGGGCGGGGTCACGCACAAGGACCTGTTGCCCGTCATCGGCGCCGCACGCTGGATGGAAGCCATGGCCCGCGGCGACGTCGACGGTGGCGCCATCCCGCTCGGCATGTCGGTCGGACTCGTCAACGACCTGCCGACCTGCGGAGAGTTGATCGGACGCATCGTCGCCGAGGCGCGCGCGATCGTGCACGGACGGCTCGCATCCGCCGTTCCCGCCTGACGGACCTCGCGGGGGCGCTACCCGACCAGTTGGTCGAAGAGGACCTGCGCTCGATCCAGCCCAGCCTGGAAGTCCGGCGATTCCACCGCCGCGTGCAGTGCTGCGAGCAGCGCGCGATGCGCGGGCGAGAGCGCATCGCCCGTCATTCGAGCCTCGACGCTGCGGAGCGCTGCGAGTGGATCCGCGTCCGGGAGCGGGCGATGGCGCAGCAACTGCGGTGGTGCACGCAGCGACTGACGGGCCAACTCGAGCGCCGCGGGCAGCAGATCGTCCCCGTGTTCGACGATGTGGTCGAAGAGGGGTGCGGCGTCGGGATGCGCGGCGGCCATCGTCTCCGCCCGCAGCATCCATGCCGCCGCGCGCTCGACGCCGAGCAGGCGCGGCAGTCGCTGCGATCCCGAGAGCGGAAAGCGCCCGATGCCGACTTCGGGCAGTCCCACGCGGGCCGAGGCGACCGCGACACGGACATGGCAGGCGAGGGCCAGTTCGAGGCCGCCGCCCATCGCAAAGCCGTGGATCGCGGCGACCACCGGCTTGCGACAGGCCTCGATGCGACTCAGCACGTCGCGCGACAGCGTCGGCCGCGCCGTGGCGGCGGGCGTGCCGAATTCCCTGCGGTCGCCTCCTGCGCAGAATCCCTTGCCCGCGCCGTGCAGCACGACGGCCGAGACCGACGGGTCGGCATCGACACGCTCGAGGGTTTCCACCAACGCCCGGCGCAGTTCGAGACCGAGGGCATTCACCGGTGGATGGCGCAGCGCGAGGCAGGCCACGCCGTCCGATTGCGTCACGTCGAGCGTCATGCGGGCACTATAATCGAATGACGTTCGCATATCCGACCCCGCGATCCCGATGACCGACGGCCAAGATTCCCCCGCCGCTCCCTTGCGCCTGCCGGACTTCCGGCTGTTGTGGTGCGCCGGCCTCGCGGTCAACCTCGCGCTGTGGATGCAGACGGTCGGTGCCTCCTGGCTGATGCTGACGCTCGCGCCGTCGCCGCTGATGGTGGCGCTGATCCAGACCGCGCAGAGCGGGCCGATCTTCCTGTTCGGCCTGCCGGGCGGCGTGCTGGCGGACCTCGTCAATCGTCGCGTGCTCCTGCTCACGACCTACGTCTCCATCGGCGTGGCCACGTTCGTCACGGCCGTCTCGACCGGCACCGGCCACATGACGCCGGTGCTCCTGCTGCTGATGACCGCGGCGGTTGGCGCGGCGTACGCGCTGCAGGCGCCGGCCATGCACACGACGCTCGCGGAAGCCGTGCCGCGACCGCTGCTGTTCGCCGCGCTCGCGCTCAGCGCCGTGTCCTTCAACGTGGCCCGTGCGGTGGGTCCCGCGCTCGCCGGTGCCATCGTGGCGTTCACCGACACGGTGACGGTGTTCGCAACCTGCGCCGTGCTGATGACGGTGGCCACGCTCGCGCTGCTGCGCTGGCGCTACCGGCCGCGCGAGAGTTCGCTGCCACCGGAGCGCGTGCTCGTCGGGTTGCGCAGCGCGCTGCAGTACACGCGCCACTCGCCGGACATGCTCGTGCAGTTGCTGCGCACGCTGGCCTTCGTGGGTGCCGCGAGCGGCATCTGGGCGCTGCTGCCGCTGATCGCGCGCCAGCGCTTGCATCTCGACGCGGACGGTTACGGGCTGCTGCTCGCGTGCCTCGGCACGGGCGCCGTGATCGGCGCCATTTCCGCCGTGCGCCTGCGCCGGTACTGGTCGATCAACACCGTCGCCGTCGTGTCGGCCACGCTGTATGCGGCCGCGGTCGCCGTGGTGGCGCAAACCGTCGTCCTGCCGGTCGTCTGGCTGGCGCTCGGATTCGCCGGCGCCGGCTGGGCGGTCGTCGGCAACGTCAACGTCACGACGCTGCAGACCTCGATCCCGCCGTGGGTGCGGGCGCGCGCGATGGCCGTCTACCTGCTGGTGTTCAATCTCGCGATGGCGGCGGGCGGCGCGCTGTGGGGCGCGGTGGCGACCCATCTCGGGCTGCAGGGAGCCCTGCTCGTCAGTGTCGTCGCGCTCGCCGCGTCCGCGGCGCTGCTGCAGTGGCTGCCGGCGCGGCTCGGCGAAGTCGAGGCGACGACGCCGTCGCCATCGCCAGGCTCGCCCGAGGTCGGCCTGACGCCGGAGGAGGAGGAGGGCCCGATCGCGGTGCAGGTCAATTACCGCATCCGCTCACAGGACCGCACGGAGTTCCTCGCGGCGATGCGCGCGCTCGGTCGGGCCCGCAAGCGCGACGGTGCGCAGTTCTGGCGCGTGTATCGCGACCTCGGCGAGCCGGAGCGCTATGCGGAGCGCTTCGTGGTGCGATCGTGGACGGAGTACCTGCGTCACCGCGACCGGGCGACGGAGGCGGACCGGCGCATCGAGCAGCGCGCGCGCGAGCTGCATGCCGGGCCGGACGCGCCCGAGATGCAGCACATGCTGGCGGAGCGGATGCCCGGCGAGTGACGACTCGCGGCTTCAGCCGCGTGCGCGCGCGATCTCTGCGTCGCTGAAGCCCAGTTCGCGCAGGACTTCGTCCGTGTGCTCACCGAGGCGCGGCGGCGGACGATGCAGGCCGCCCGGCGTCGCGGAGAAGTGCACCGGCACCATCGGCGTCACCACGGCGCCCTCGGTCGGGTGCTCGTAGCGCTGGAAGAAGCCGGTCTGCTCGACGTAGGGATCGTGCAGCAGTTCCTGCAGCGAGTGCACCGGACCGTTCGGGATGTCCACCTCGTCGAGCAGCTTGTGCCACTCCGCGGTCGTCTTCTGCTTCAGCTGCGAGCCGACGATGCCGTACAGCTCGTCATAGTTGCGCACGCGCTCGTCGGTGGTCGCGAAGCGCGGGTCGTCGACGAGGTCGGGCCGGCCGAGGGCGGGGAAGATGCGCCGCCACTGGTCGTCGTTCACCGCGAGCACGCAGATGTGGCCGTCCTGCGTCGGGTAGGGGCGACGGTGCGGCGTGAGCAGGCGCACGTAGCCGATGCCCGGTGGCAGCGGCGGTTCGAACGCGCCGCCCCACAGGTGCTCGAGGTAGTTGAACGCCAGGATGGTCTCGAACATCGGCACCTGGACTTCCTGCCCGAGGCCCGAGCGCTCGCGCTGGTACAGCGCCATGCCGATGCTCGAGGCGAGCACGTAGCCGCAGAGCTTGTCGATGATCACGGTCGGGTAGAAACGCGGTCCGTTGCCGTTCACCTGCGCCATCAGCGAGGCGATGCCGCTCTCGCCCTGCACCACGTCGTCGTAGGCGGGGTAGTCGCGATTCGGGCCGTCCTGCCGGTAGCCCGGGCCGTATCCGTAGACGATGCGCGGGTTGCGCGCCGAGATCACGTCGTAGCCGATGCCGAGCCGCTTGGCAGCCGCCGGCCGCATGCTGTGCACGAACACGTCCGCCGTCTCGACCAGCTTCATCAGCGCCTCGCGACCCGCGTCGCTCCGCAGGTCGAGCGTGATGCTGCGCTTGTTGCGGTTGACGTTGAGGTGCATCGCGGACATGCCGCGATTGCGTCGCGGGCCGGTGTCGCGGTTCGGGTCGCCGGCTGGGGTCTCGACCTTGATCACGTCGGCGCCCATGTCGCCGAGGATCTGCGTGGCGACGGGGCCGAGCACGTTGACCGTGAGGTCGACGACGCGGACGCCCGCGAGGGGTCCGCTCGGCTGGCCGGGAAGTTGCTTGCCGGTGCTCATGCGTGGGCGCGATCTCAGGACTTCGTCGGGGCGTTCTTGCACTTGACCATGCGCAGCGGCGTGTACTCCATCACGACGGTGCCGTCCTGCTTGACCACGCGATTGCGCGTGCGCACCAGTCCGCGGCCCGGCCGGCTGTTCGACGGCCGCGACTCGATCACCTCGCACTCCACGTGGATCGTGTCGCCCGCGAAGGTCGGGCCCTTGATGTCCAGCGTCATGTTGAGGAAGGCGAGGCCGGTGCCCTGCATGGTCGACTGGGTCAGCAGGCCCTCGGCGATGCAGAACACCAGCGAGCCCGGCGACACGCGGCCCTTGATGTCCGACTCGTGCTTCAGGAACTCGTAGTTGGTGAACAGCACCTCGGTCATGCCGATGGTGTTGATGAACAGCACGATGTCCGTCTCGGTGATCGTGCGGCCCACGGTCTTGAACCTGCGGCCGAGCGGCAGGTCCTCGAAGTGGATGCCGAGGCCGACGGTTTCGATTGCGTCGCTCATGGTCAGAGGGGATCCCAGGGCGTCAGCACCATCGACGGCACGTTCGGGAAGAAGCTCGACTCGAAGGCCGGCATGGCGTGCTCGGCGATCGACTCGGGCGTCCAGCCCTCGGAGCGATGCACCGAGCGCGTCATGCGGATCTGGCTGAAGAAGTAGATCTCGTTGGCGCGCACGCCGAAGATCTGGCCGGTGACCTTCGCCGCCTTGTCGCTCGCGAGGTAGACGGCGAGCGGCGCGATCTTCGCCGACTCCATCTTCTTCATCTTCTCGATGCGCGCGACGTTCTCCGGCGTGTCGGCCGGGATGGTGGCCGTCATCGCCGTCCACGCCCAGGGCGCGATGCAGTTCGAGCGGACGTTGAACTTGGCCATGTCGAGCGCGATCGACTTCGACAAGCCGACGACACCCATCTTGGCGGCGGAATAGTTGGCCTGCCCGAGGTTGCCGATCAGGCCCGACGTCGAGGTCATGTGCACGTACGAGCCGGACGCCTGCTGCTTGAAGTGCGGGGCCGCGGCGCGGGCGACGAAGAACGAGCCGTTCAGGTGCACGTCCACCACGGCCTTCCACTCGTCGACCGACATGTTGAAGAAGAAGCGGTCGCGCACGATGCCGGCGTTGTTCACCACGCAGTCGATGCGCCCGAAGGTGTCCACGGCGGCCTGCACGATCTTCGCGGCCGACTCCGGTGCCGCGACGCTGTCCGTGGCAGCCACGGCTTCGCCGCCGGCCGACTTGATCTCCGCCACCACCTTGTCGGCCGCGCCCGGGCCCACGTCGTTCACCACGACCCGGGCGCCGTTGGCCGCGAAAGCCAGCGCGAAATCCCGACCGATGCCGCCGCCCGATCCCGTGACGACGACGACCTTGCCTTCCACCATGTTGCCCAAGCCCGATCTCCCGGACCACGCCCGTGCCGGGGTGGTCGTATAATTGAACGCTGTGCGCTAGTATGAACATCGTCCGAGACCGGCGTCAACGGTCGAAAAGGGGCGGCAAATGGTCAATCTCGAGGGTCGTGCAAACCTGTCCGGGCGGGTCGCCGCGGTGGTCGGCGGAGCCACGGGCATCGGCGAGGCAGTCTCCCTCGCATTGGCCGGGGCGGGCGTCGACGTGGCGCTGTGCGACATCCGCGCGGACGCGGTGCCGGATGCGGTGCAAAAGGTGCGTGCGCTCGGTCGGCGCGCGCTCGGCGTCGGGGGTGATGCGTGCGACGTCGACGTCCTGCAGCGCTTCTATGCCGCGATCGGCGCGGAGTTCGGCCAGCTCGACATCGTCGTCAACGTCGCGGGCGGCACGGTGCGCAAGGCGTTCATGGACATGGACGGAGGGGACTTCGCGTCCGACCTGCGCCGCAACTTCGGCTACGTGCTGGACTCGGTCCGGCTGGCCGTGCCGCTCCTGCGCCGCTCGGGCCGCGGCGGCTCGATCATCAACTTCACGACCATCGAGGCGCATCGCGGCGCGGCGGGCTTCGCCGTCTATGCGGGCGCCAAGGCGGGGCTGACGAATTTCACCCGCGCCGTGGCGGTCGAACTCGGTGCCGAGCGCATCCGCGTCAACACGCTCGCGCCGGACACGACGCCGAGCCAGGGCAACGTCGACGCCATTCCGGAGCCGGCCCGCAGCAAGTTCGCGAGCGTGCCGCCGGAGATCTGGGGGCAGGTCTACGGGGTCTACATCCCGCTCAAGGCGCCGCCGATGCCCGACGATCTCGCGAACGCCGTGCTGTTTCTCGCCTCCGACCTCTCGCGCTGCATCACCGGCACGACCCTGCACGTCGACGGCGGCACGATGGCGGCCGCGGGCTTCCTCGAGTGGCCGTACGGCGAGGGTCACCTGCCGGTGCCGGCACCCGAGTCGGCCCTGCGCATGTTCGGCGACCCGCCGAAGCGCTGAGCGTCACCAGCGCCGGCGCAGCTGCGCGCCGAGCCGGCGCGTACGCAACTGCACCGTGCGGTCAGCATCGCTGATCGTTGGCGTCGACGCGGGCAGGTGGCGACGCAGGTCCGCGAACTTGACCTTGGTCAGCGTGGGCGTCGGGTGCGAGCTGCAGCGGTACCAGCGGCCGATCATCATGCCGTGGGTGTGACCGCCCGGGTCCAGCCAGTTGGCGATGCCCGGGTCCTCGAGCGAGAGCACGGCGCGGAACCGACCGTCCGCGTCGATCCGGGCCTGGTGCCCGTTGAGGCTGCTCTGCCGGTACACGAGCTCGACCTGGTTCCACAGCCCGTCAATGACCTGCACGTTCCAGTAGACGCGCTCTGCGGGCAGTTCAGTCTCGAGGATCAGCGCCTCGTCGGGCGCGATGTCGTACACGCACTCGAAGTAGGCCTGCGGCCAGTCCTTGCTGTTGCCGAGGTCCTGGAAGTCGTGCAGCTTGAACTGGTTGACGGCGCCGCTCGCGACCACGCGCTGCACCGCTCCGAGCGCGGTCTGCGTCAGGCAACCCGTGTAGGTGCCGAACAGCGCCTTCAGCTGGCGATCCGTCTCCTCGATCGTCCAGCGCGGCTTGAGCGGCGGCGTGTCGAGCCGCTCGATCGCGACGCGCACGTCGCGTTCGTTCCCCCAGTCGTACGAGAACTGGCGCAAGAGGATGAAGCGCGCCTCGGGGTGCAGGTGCAGCCAGTTGCCCGTGTGGCCCGCCGGCCGCTCGGTGCTGAAGATCACCTCGAACGAGCCGTCGGCGTCGAGCTTGAGGTCGTCGAGGTCGTAATTGCCGTAACCCGGTCCGGGCGGCAGGCCCATGCCGATCATCACCTTGCCGGTGGCGAAGCCTGCGACCGGGACGCTGCCGCGCACACCGACGACGCGATAGGTGCCGCGCCCGTCGACCGGCGCGTAGTGGTACACGGCGTCCGGGTTCGGCTGCAGCATGAACACGGAGTTCTCGAAGGGCGCGAAGTCCGGGTGCTCGGGCGTCGACTGGCAATAGAGGAAATAGCCCTGCGCGATGTTCATCGCGAGCTGCCGGCACAGGTCGGCCTGCACGAGCGGATCGTTCGGTGCCCAGGCCTGCTGGATCCTTTCGCCGGCGGGCTTGGCGAGGTCGAGGTAGTCGCTCCATTGCTTCATGTCGGTGCCTCGGGCAGGTTTCAGTGCAGGTCGATGTCCACCTGGTCGAGCCGGCCGGTGAACGCGAAGGGCGGATCGTATCGGTCGCTTACCGGTGAACCGGAGTCGACGCCGACGTCGAGTCCGTCGGTCATCGAGTAGACGACGGGCAGGGTGCGCTCGAGGTGCCCACTCGCGAGCGGCTGGCCGTCCGCGAACAGACGCAGCGTGCCGCCCGCGCCCGGGGGCTTGCCACCCTGGCCGTCGAACTCGAAGCGTGCCTCGAGCGTCGTCGCGCGCGCCGGCAGCTGCCCGGACACGCGATAGTGCGCGGCGAGACCGAGGTTGTAGTCGAACACGAGTTCACCCTGCTGCAGGTAGAGCGCCCAGCCGCCGGTCAGGCCGCCCTGCGTGACGAGCATGCCCTCGTCCTCGCGCGTGAACGTTCCGGTGGTCGTGGCCGTCCACGAGCGGTTGTGCGTGCGCGGTGAGAGCGCGCCGGGCAGGGCGATCAGTCCCGGGTAATAGGTGAAGTGGGTGCGGCCCGCCGACGGGTTCGGTCGCTCGGCCGCCAGCGTGCGCTCGCCGGCGCGCCAGTCGAGCGGCAGCACGTCGTTGCGCGCCGCCTCGGACCACCACAACTCCTGCAGGGCGCGAAGCTTTTCCGGCTCGCGCGCGGCGAGGTTGCGCGACTCGGAGAAGTCGTGCGCGAGGTCGTAGAGTTCCCAGGTGACCTTGTCGGGATCCAGCTGCGCGCGATCGGGTCGCGACACGTCGACCGTGATCGGTGCCGCCGCGAGCCAGCCGTCGTGATAAATCGCGCGATTGGCGAAGACCTCGAAATACTGGGTCGTGCGGATCTCGGCGTGGTCGCGTTCCGCGAGCAGGGGCAGGAAGCTGGTGCCGTCGAGCGATTTCTGGTCGATGCCGTTCACGCTCGATGGGATCGCGACGCCGGCGGCCGCCAGCAGCGTCGGCGCGACGTCCGTGACGTCGAGGAACTGACTGCGCAATCCGCCGCGGTCGGCGACGTGGCCCGGCCAGGCGACGACCAGTGGATTGCGCGTGGCGCCGAGGTGCGAGACCACCTGCTTGTAGTACTGGAAGGGCGTGTTCATCGCCCACGCCCAGCCCATCGCGTAGTTGTTGTCCCAGCGCGGCCCGCCGAGTTCCGCGAGCACCTGCGGCGTGAACGGCAGTCTGCCCTCGAGCCCGTGCATGGGCGCGATCTCGTTCAGCGAGCCTTCGAGCCCGCCCTCGGCGCTCGCGCCGTTGTCGCCGACGAGGTAGACGACGAGCGTGTTCTCCGCGCCAGGCAGCGCACGCACGGCGGCGAGCATGCGGCCGGCCTCGTGATCGGCGTAGGCGCCGTAGGCCGCGAAGACTTCCATCTGCCGTGCGGCGATGGCGCGACGCTCGGGTGACAGCGAATCCCAGGCCGGGATGTTGGCCGGTCGTGGGGTGAGCCGGGCGTCGGCCGGCACCACGCCGAGTTTCCGCTGCTGGCGGAAGGTGCGCTCGCGGTAGTCGTCCCAGCCGCGATCGAATTGTCCCCGGAAGCGTGCGATCCACTCCGGTGGCGCATGGTGCGGCGAATGCGTCGCGCCCGTCGCGAAGTACAGGAAGAACGGACGCGACGGGTCCGTGGCCTTTTCGTTGCGCGCCCAGGCGATCGCGTGATCGGCGAGGTCGGCCGTGAGCTGATACCCGGGGCGATGCGGCAGCACGACGGGGCGCGTGTTCTCGAACAGCACGGGGTTCCACTGGCTGGTGCCCCAGCCGTTGAAGCCGTAGAAGTAGTCGAAGCCGAACCCCGTCGGCCAGTGCGTGAACGGGCCCGCCGGGCCGCCTTCCCAGTTTGGCGTGTTGTGGTTCTTGCCGAACATCGCGGTCGCGTAGCCGTTGAGGCGCAGTACCTCGGCCACCGTCGCCGTCGAACGCGGCAGGAACCCGACGTAGCCGTCGTAGCCGGTCGCGAGTTCACCAACCAGCCCGAAGCCGGCCCGATGCGGATTGCGTCCCGTCAGCAGCGCGGCCCGCGTCGGGGAGCAGATGCCGGCCGTGTGGAAGCGGTTGAAACGCAGGCCTTCGGCTGCGAGCGCGTCGAGGCTGGGCGAGGGCACGGCCCCACCGAACGTCTGGTACTGGCCGAAGCCCACGTCGTCGAGCACCACGACGACGATGTTCGGCGCGCCCGCGGGCGGCCGCACGGGACGCGGGTAGACCGGCGGATCGGACTCTTTATAGGTGCGGCCGACTTTGCCGGGGAACGTTGCGTCCGGCACGGGGAGGCCCGTCTGTGCAGCGGCCGTCTCAGTGAACAGCCAGGCCAGCGAGAGCAGGACGATCCACCCGTGGCGCATTCTCGCTCCTCAGCCAGTTTCAGTTGCGCGCGGTGACGTGGTATTCCGTGACGACCAGCGCGTCGTGGGACGCGATGAACTCCGCCACGTCGTCGAGGATCACCTGCACGTTCTCCGGTCGATCGAACAGACGGTCGCGCAGGTCGGCCTCGCTGGCGAACGACTGCATCGCGATCCCCTGCCAGGCGGGCGTCGGCAATGGTGCCGAGGCGGTGGACTGCTCGATCCAGTTGCGGACGTACCGCGTCACGCCGACGTGGATGCGATTCGCGAGCGGCACGTGCTCGTCCCAGTGGCGACGCTGCTCGTGCGGCGGCACGTCGGCGCGCCCGATCCACGGCACGATCATCTTGATGCCCGGCGTCGGCCAGCCGCGGGCCGGGCCCGCGTCCTTCTCGACGAGTTCCTCGACGAGACAGGTGGCGACGCGCGTGCCTGGCGGAATCACGCCGAACAGCGCGAAGGGCGCCGCCGGATTGCGCCGGTCGAGCCACATTTCGAGCACGATGTCCCAGGGCACCGGTTCGGCGCCGGGCTGCACGACGTTGACGGCCGCGGCGAGGCAACCGGCGGGCGGTGCCGAGGCGAAGCGGGCGAGCAGGGTGTCCCGCAGCGCCGTCGTCGGGCCGTCGGACTTGAGGAACATGACCTGCTTCATGTCGGCCCCTGCGCTGACCGTGCTGCCGCGCGCACCGGGGCGCGGGACGGCGGTTGTACGGCGGTTCCGGGGCAGTTTACAATATGAACGCTGTTCGCATATAGGAATATCGCATGCTGGCCATCTCCCGCCGGGGCGGCGTCGCCGAGCTGACGCTCGATCGCCCGCCCGTCAATGCGATCGACGATGCAATGATCGCCGCACTGCACGGCGCGCTCGATGAACTCTGCGCCGAGCCGGACTTCCAGGTGCTGCACATCCGCAGCAACGCGAAGGTGTTCGCGGCCGGCGCGGACCTGGCGCTGATCCGTTCGTGGAAGGACGCCCCGTCACCGGGTGGCGCGCTCAGCGCCTACATCGAGCGGCTGCAGGGACTCTATTACCGTCTCGAGAGCCTGTCGCAGGTCACGTTGTGCGAGATCGCCGGCGCGGCCATGGGTGGTGGCTACGAACTCGCGCTCAGTTGCGACCTGCGCATCGCCGCGGAAGAGGCGAAGATCGGCCTGCCGGAAGTCGGCCTCGGCCTGATCCCCGGCGCGGGAGGCACGCAGCGGCTGACGCGCCTGTGCGGACGCGGCATCGCAGCGCGCGTGATCCTCACCGCCGAGCCGATCGATGGCAGGACCGCGGCCTCGCTCGGCCTGGTCGAGTGGGTGGTGCCGCGAGCCGAGATCGCGGAGCGCGCGCGGGCGATTGCCGACAGGCTGGCGGCGATGCCGGCCCACGCGCAGAAGGTCGCCAAGCAGTGCATCCGCGGCTTCGGGGACACGGGCACGCTCGGCTTCCAGCTCGAGCGCGACCTCGGCGGCGCATTGCTCGATTCACCCCGCACGCAGCAACTGATCGGCGACTTCCTCGCCCGCAACACCAAGTAGGACTGGAGACACCATGTTGGAAGGCAACGATTTCACCTGGCAGCAGGCCACGAATCTCGCGGGCAAGCGCGTGCTGCTGACCGGCTGTGCATCCGGCATCGGCCGCGCGACGGCTGCGCTGTACGCGCAGGCGGGCGCGTCGGTCTTCGGTGGCGACGTCAACGTCGCGGCGGGCGAGGCCGCGATGGCCGAGCTGCGTGCGGCCGGCGGCAAGGCCGAATTCATTCCGCTCGACCTCACGAAGCCGGAGTCGATCGACGCCTTCGTCGATACGGTGAAGGACAAGGCCGGCGGCACGGTCGACATCGTCGCCAGCGTCGCCGGCATCGACATCATCAAGCCGTTCCTCAAGAACGAGCCGTCCGACTGGAACATCATCATCAACGTCAACTACGTCGGGCCGGTGCGCATGATCCACCGCCTGCTGCCCTCGATGATCGAGGCGGGGAGCGGCGGCAAGATCATCACCGTCGCGAGCGACGCAGGTCGCGTCGGCAGCAGCGGCGAGACGTTCTACTCCGGCAGCAAGGGCGCGATCATCGCCTTCACCAAGGGCCTCGCGCGCGAGCTGGCGCGCTATCGCATCAACTGCAATTGCGTGGCCCCGGGCCCGACCGAGACGCCGCTGTTCCGCGATGCGACGGCCCCGAAGCTGCAGGAAGCCCTGATCGGCGCGATTCCGTTCCGTCGGCTCGGCCGGCCGAGCGAAGTCGGCCAGTCGATCCTGTTCTTCTCGTCGCCCGCGTCGGACTTCATCACCGGCCAGGTGCTGAGCGTCAGCGGCGGCCTGACGATGCACGGCTGACGCGGCCATGAGCGCCATCCAGCCGGAACTGCAGTACGAGGCGTTCCTCGCGGAAGGGCGCTTCATGCTCCTGCGCAGCCGCGAGACCGGCCGCTGCTTCTGGTTCCCGCGCGTCGCCGAGCCGGGCACCGGCTGCACCGACCTCGAGTGGGTCGAGGCGAGCGGGCAGGGCACGGTCTATTCGACGACCGTGATCCGCCAGAAGCCGCCGACGCCGAACTACAACCTCGCGTTGATCGACCTCGCCGAGGGCCCGCGCATGATGAGCCGCGTCGAGGGCGTCGCGCCGGAGGCGGTGAAGATCGGGATGGCCGTGCGCGCCAAGGTCATCCGCGAGGGCGAGAAGCCCGTGCTGGTGTTCGAGCCGGCCTGAGCAAGGACACCCAGCGATGAAAGATGCTTTTCCCCGCGGCCAGACGGCGATCGTCAGTGCCGCCACCTTCGGCGTCGGGACCGCTCCCGGCTATTCCAATTTCGACCTCGCCGCGCATGCCGGCGTGCAGGCGCTGGCCCAGGTGGGCCTCAAGCCGAAGGACGTCGACGCGCTCTTCTGCGTCGTGATGGACGAGACGCTCTCGGGCCTCAACTTCGCCGAGTACCTCGGCGTGCGCACGCGCTTCAACGACAACGTGCGCACCGGCGGTTCGTCGTTCCAGATCCAGGCCTCGGTGGCCGCGCTCGCGCTTGCCTCGGGCCAGTGCGACGTGGCGCTGATCGCCTACGGCAGCAACCAGCGCAGCGCCGCCGGCAAGCTGATCACCAGCGCCCGGTCTTCGCCGTGGGAAGCGCCCTATCGTCCGTTGCGGCCGATTTCCTCCTACGCGATGGCCGCCGCACGGCACATGCACGAGTTCGGCACGACCCGGGAGCAGCTCGGCGAAGTGGCCCTGGCCGCGCGCCGTTGGGCACGACTCAATCCCGAGGCGACGATGCGCGACGCGTTGACGATGCAGGACTACCTGTCCGCGCGCCTGGTGTGCGATCCCTTCGGCCTGCGCGACTGTTGCCTCGTCACCGACGGTGCGGCTGCGGTCGTGATGACGCGCGCGGACCGGGCGAAGGATCTCTGCAGCCGACCGGCCTACCTGCTCGGCGCGGCGCACGAGACCACGCACCGCGAGATCGCGGGCATGCCGAGCCTGACCACGACGGGCGTGGCCGAGGCGTCGCGTCGTGCGTTCGCGCAGGCCGGCATCCAGCCGTCCGACGTCGACGTGGTCGAGCTGTACGACGCCTTCACCATCAACACGATCCTGTTCCTCGAGGACATGGGATTCTGCGCGAAAGGCGAGGGTGGCCGGTTCGTGTCGAACGGGAACATCGCGCCGGGCGGCGCCCTGCCGGTCAACACGAACGGAGGCGGCCTCTCGTACTGCCACCCCGGCATGTACGGTCTCTTCACGATGGTCGAAGCCACGCAGCAGTTGCAGGGCGTGTGCGGCGAGCGCCAGGTGAAGGACGTCGAGGTCGCCATCGCGCAGGGCAATGGCGGCGAACTGTCGAGCGAAGCCGTGCTGGTGCTCGGTTCCGCGGCCACCCTGTAACGTAGCGGGATCCCGATGCTCAATTACGACGCCGTCCGCCAGCGCGACTTCGGTCGCATCGTCCACACCTACGCGCAGCGCGACACGATGCTCTACGCGCTCGGGCTCGGGATGGGCGCCGATCCGCTCGACGAAGGCGAGCTGCGCTTCGTGTACGAGAAGGAATTGCAGGCCGTGCCGACGATGGCCACGGTGCTCGGCAGCCCGGGCTTCTGGTGGAAGGATCCGGCGACGGGCGCGGACTGGGTCAAGCTGGTGCACGGCGAGCAGGATCTGCAGCTGTTCCAGCCCTTGCCGACCGCTGCGACGATCGTCGCGGTGAACCGCGTCGTGGCCATCACCGACAAGGGCGAGGGCAAGGGCGCGGTCGCGGTCATCGAGCGCGAACTGCGCGACCAGGCGACGGACACGCTGATTGCCCGCGGGCGCAACGTGACGTTCCTGCGCGGCGATGGCGGCTATTCGAAGCAGGGCGGCCGGAGCGACCCGGGTCCCGAGCCGCTGCCCGCCGTGCCGGACCGGCCGAGCGACATCGAAGTCGCGCTGCCGACCCTCGAGCGCCAGGCGCTGATCTATCGCCTGAGCGGCGACTACAACATCCTGCACGCGGATCCGGCGGTGGCGAAGGCCGCGGGATTCTCGCGGCCGATCCTGCATGGCTTGTGCACGTACGGCATGGCGGCCCACGCCCTGCTGAAAACCGCGTGCCGTTACGATGCGTCGCGCATCCGGCGCGTCGCCGTGCGCTTCACCGCGCCCGTGCTGCCCGGCGAGACCGTGCGCTTCCAGTTCTGGGATGGCGGTCAGGGCCGCTTCCACCTGCGCGCAACGGTCGATGCGCGCAGTGCCGTCGTGCTGAACAACGGGCTGATCGAACTGGCCTGATCCGGCGTTCAAATATTTGAATCGCCGCGCCGAGCCGTACTAAAATGTGAACGCGGGGCAGATTTCCCGCGAAGGTGGTTCGATGGCGAGAAATGGCCTTGCGAAGGACGCTCCGACCGGAGTCACGGGTCCTCGCTCCCTGACGCGGCTGCTCGGCCTGTTCGACGTGCTCGCGCGCACGAAGGACGGCATGACGCTCGCCGAACTCAACCAGGCGCTGCAGTCGCCGAAGAGCAGCCTGCTGAACCTGCTGCGGCCGCTGGTGGGTGACGGCTACCTCGCCTGCGACAACGGCCGCTACCGGCTCGGGCCGTCGGTGTTCCGGCTCGCTGCGAACATCATGTCGGTGTGGAATTTCTCGAGCACCATGCGGCCGTACCTCGAGGAACTCGCCGCGCGCTCCGAGGAATCCTGTTATCTCGGCGTGCTCGACATGGGCGGCAAGGTCATCACCTACGTCGACTCGATCGAGAGCCCGAAGGCGGTGCGTTTCAGCGTGCCGATCGGTGCCGCCCGCCCGCTGTACTCGACCGCCGCCGGGCGCGTGCTGCTTGCGTATGCCGACGCGCAGTGGCTCGAAGACTACCTGCGCAACATCAAGCTCGAGGCGTACACGCCGTACACGATCAGCTCGCGCAAGGCGCTGCGCGAGGAGCTCGAGAAGATCCGCAAGACGCGCATCTCGATCAGCATGGGCGAGACCTTCCCGGAGTCGGGCGCCATCGCCGCGCCGATCTTCGGCGCGGACGGCAAGAACATCGCGGCCATCGCCATCGGTGCGCCGGTGAGCCGGCTCGAGCCGCGCCTCGCCGAGCTGCGGCCGATCATCGCGGACATCGCGGGTCGCGCCTCGGGCTCGACGCGCAGCATGATGCGGGCGGCGGAAGCGGCGCCCGCGCCTGCGGCGAAGGCACCGGCCGGCGCAGCGCGACGCACCACCGCGCGCTGACGCTCGCCCGGGATCAGAACGCCGCGCCCGACGCCTCGAGCGCCTGCGCGGCCAGTTCGGCGCGGTCGCGCACGCGCTGTTCCAGTACGTCGAGATCGCCCTGCTTGGCGCCCATCGCGCCACTCGCATACCGTCGCTTGATGCCCTCCGCGATGATCGCGATGCGCCACAGCACGAACGCGCGGTAGTAGTGGATGCGCGAGACGTCCCAGCCGGTCGCGGCCTCGTACCGCGCGACCATCTCCGCGCGTGACGGGAACCCGCCGGCCCGAGTCGGCGGCATCGCGAGCCAGACGTTCGGCCAGGGATCGTCGGGTGCGTCCCAGTTCGCAAGCAGGAACCCGAGGTCCACCAGCACGTCGCCGAGTGCGCAGAGCTCCCAGTCGAGCACCGCGGCCGGCCCGCCGTCCAGCCCGAGGATCACGTTGCCGAAGCGGTAGTCGGAGTGCACGAGGCCCGTGTGTACCTGCGGCGGACAATCCTGCTGGAGGCGCGCGTGCAGTTCGTCGATGAGCGGATACTCGCGGGTCTTCGTGCGCTGCCAGACCTGGTGCATGCGCGCGAGCTGGCGCGCGAGATAGTCGTTGCGCGGGCCGAGATCGCCGAGCCCGACGGCGTCGACGTCGACCTGGTGCAGCGCCGCGAGCGTGTCCACCAGCCGGAGGGCCGCCTCGCGTCGCGAGGCGTTGGTCGGCAGCACGGTCTCGACGCGAGCGGGATCGTCGACGATCGGTCCGTCGATCCAGCCCATGACGTAGAACGGCGCGCCATTGACGCTCGCGTCGTCGCAAGCCGCGATGACCGGCGGCACGGGCACGCGCGAGCCCTGCAATGCGGACAGGATGCGATGCTCGCGCAGCACGTCGTGCGCGCCGGGCGGCAGCGTGCCGGTGGGTGGACGGCGCAGCGCGAATTTCCGCCCGCGGGCATCGGTGATGCGGAAGGTGAGATTGGAGTGGCCGCCCGCCGCCAGTTCGGTCGTGACCGGCGCCGCGAGGTCCGGCACCCGTGCGCGCAGCCACGCTTCCGTGGCGGCCGGATCGATGCCGGTCGCCGCCGTGCCGCTCATCAGTCGCCGATCCCGCAGGGCACGCCGTCGATCAGCGTGTCCTGGATTTCGGTGTGGCCGACGCCGCTGCGGCCCCGATCGTCGGTCCACTCGAGCGGGGACTTCACCATGCGCAGCAGCACGGGATTGCCGTCGCGCCCCGTCTTGCGGTGGCGCAACGGTACGAAAGCCTGGGGTGTCGCGCTCGCATCGAGCGTGCGGCCGTCGTAGTGGAGTTTCACGTTCAGGCGCTGCAGCTCGAAGTTCGGCGGCCCCGCGTACTGGTTGCGCATCTCGAACGTGTCGACGAGGTGGAAGCGGCCGTTCTCGAGGACGAAGCCGCCGCGCGTCTGCTTGGTGGGCCCGACCGCGCGCACGATCATGAAGCCGTTGGCATCGTCGAAGGCGCAGATGATCCAGCGCAGGTAGATCTTCGCGTGCCAGTTGCGCGGGCCCCAGGAGTGGTCCTTGCCCCCGGGCCCGTCCACCGTCCACGTGCGATCGCCGAGGCGCACGGTGCCGCGCACCCGGCAGAGGTGCTGGTAATGGCAGTCGGCCTGGCCGGGCACGAAGATGCGGTCGATATGGTCCTGGTCCGAGCCCATCACGTCATCGAGGCCCGTCGTCTGCACGTCGAGGTCGATGTCGGCCGGCGCGCGCGCGGCCGTCGTGAAGGCGCGCTTCGGGTCCTTCAACTGCCAGCAGTCGGGCAGGGTCATCATCTCGCCCTGGAAGCGCACGCGGCTGCGCCGCCACGGCTCGACGATTTCCCAGGACTGGCCGCCGCTCGACAGGGTGTTGGCCGTGATGGCCGCGCGCTCGAACCAGAAGGCGATGGACCCGTCGGGCAGGTAGAGGCAGGCGGAGACTTCGCCGTGGCCCTCGTTCGGCCGGTTGCCGATGCGGAACCAGCCGCCGATGCGCTGGCGACGGTCCCAGAAGTCGATGTAACGGCTTTCGTTCCAGTTGGAGGCCGACCCGGTCGGGTGCAGTCCCTCGTCGCCCTCGCCGAGCTTCAGTCCCATGGCTCTCTCCGGTGTCGCGGCCTGTTCATCGACGCGCGCGGCGATGTTCAATCCTCGTCGTTCACCCAGCGCACGAAGCGGTGCAGCGGGTAGAAGCCGTCGTGCGGCAGGCCGGGCCCCGGTCCGATCGCCTTGCCGAGGCTGACGATGCGCTGCACGCCGGCCGAGGCGAGCGCATTGCGCACTTCGGCCTTGCGCTCGGGCGGGTACACGCCGACGGTCTGGGTCGCGACGTTCGCGAATCGCACGGCTTCCGCCAGCGATTTCACCGGCACGACATTGACCGTCTTCAGGTCGCAGTAGAAATCGACGGGCTCCTCGGAGCGGATCACGATGCCGCTGCCGTCGAACTTGCCCCACACGCGGTAGTCGGGCTCGAGCATGGACACCGCTTCGATCTGCTCGCGCAGTTCGCCGGTGACCGGCTGGCCGATCGCCGGACACATCGGCCGCTCGAGGCCGAGTTGCGCGTGCAGCAGCGTGCAGTAGCGGTCGATCTGCTCGGGCGTGCCCTCGACGTACTGGATGCGGCTCGAGACGCAGGCACCCTGGTTGAACGGCGTCGAGTCGTCGCCGGCGAGGCGCGCGACTTCGGCGAGCGTGGCCTCGGAGGCGAAGGCCTCGCGGCCGATGAACGAGATCGAGGTCTTGGGATCGAAGGCGACCAGTTCGAAGCCCGGGCCGATGTAGTTCTTGGCGCTGCGCAGGGCCGACTCGCCGCCCCAGGCCACCAGCTTGTCGAAGAACTGCGGGCGCAGCAGGTGGCTCTCGACGTTGGCGTCGCCGCCGCGCCAGTACACGGCCGTGAACGAGCGCACGAGCGGGTGATTCGGCGCGACCTTCGCCATGGTGCGCAGCGTGGCCGTGGCGGTGAACAGGTCATTCGACGGCAGTTTGAGCAGGTGCACGCCCTTGACCAGCGCGCCGCGCATGATCGACAGCACCGACACACCGGGAGCATTGCCCGCGAGGATGTGCACGAGGCGGGGCGGGAAGGCGCGCACGCGAGCCTTCTGACCGTAGCTCGTGACGAGATCGCGCCAGCCGTCCAGCACGTCCGCGCCGCCGAGTTCGGCGTCGACCATCGTCTGCATCGCCGCGCGATTGAGGTGCGCACCGAGGCCCGCGTAATCGCGCTCGAGCAACGCGTCGTCGAGCGGGCTGGTCTTCTTCATCTGCTCGCAGGCTTCGGCGAGGATGCCGTCCGGGTCGCGCAGCATGCGTTCACCCGTGGCGACCAGCACGTCCATGATCTCGGCGAGCGGCACGTCGAACGCGGGGCCTGGCTCGGAGCGCGGCCACACGAGCCGGTCGAGGTCGAGCCGCGGCGTGGCGAATTGCGCGCCGGCCGGACCGTAGACGTTGGCCGTGCCGGTGACGACCTCGCCCTGGAGGACGTGTGGCACCGACACGAGGGACGCGGTCTCAGGATGGGCGCTCATGGGCGGGCTCCTGTCCCGTCGGCGGCGTGACCCGGGCGCTCGCAGGGCGAAACGCGGTTGCAGCGTCGGCGACGGTTCATATAATGGAACGGCATTTCAAATTGAGAACGATCCTAGGGGTGGGTCCGGGCGCTGTCAATCGACCGGCCGGATCGGCTCCCGACACGGAGCACAGCATGGCCCAGGCGTGGACGACGAAGGATATCCCCGATCAGACCGGCCGCATCGCCATCGTCACGGGTGCGAACAGCGGCCTCGGGCTCGAAGTCTCGCACGCGCTCGCGGCGCACGGCGCCACGGTCATCCTCGCGTGCCGGTCGGTCCGCAACGCCGAGGCGACCCGTGCAGCGATCGTTGCCGCCCATCCCCGGGCCGACGTCCAGTGCGGCACGCTCGACGTGTCCTCACTGGCGAGCGTGCGGGCGTTCGCCGACGAGATCCGCGGCCGCTTCCCGGGCATCGATCTGCTCGTCAACAACGCCGGGATCATGGCGACGCCGCGCGCACGGTCCGTCGACGGCTTCGAGATGCAGTTCGCCACCAACCACCTCGGGCACTTCGCGCTCGCGGGCCTGCTGCTGCCGGCGATGGGCACGCGGAT
The DNA here is from genome assembly GCA_044226195.1 of Steroidobacteraceae bacterium. Lineage (GTDB taxonomy): Bacteria > Pseudomonadota > Gammaproteobacteria > Steroidobacterales > Steroidobacteraceae > RPQJ01. The sequence goes on along the minus strand of JBGAHO010000012.1, from coordinate 7,448 downwards.
CGGCAGTCGCGTCGTTGCGGTGGCCAGCATCGCCGCGCGCACCGGGCGCATCGACTTCGACGACCTGATGGGCGAGCGCAGGTACGACGAGTGGAAAGCCTATAACCAGAGCAAGCTCGCCAACCTGATGTTCGCGATGGAGTACGAGCGCCGCTTGCGCCGCGCCGGACTCGCCACGCAGGCGATCGCAGCCCACCCCGGGGCCTCCAGCACCAACCTGTTCTCGACGCCGGGTGGTTTCATCGCCAAGCGCATCCTGTCGCCACTGGCGAAGGCGTTCTTCTTCCAGTCGGCGGCGGACGGTGCCTTGCCGCTGCTGTACGCCGCGACCGCGCCTGAAGCGCAACCCGGCGGGTATTACGGCCCGGCGAATGCGAACGAGATGAAGGGTCCCGTGGTCCCGGCGAAGGTGCCGCCGCAGGCGAACGATGCCGCGGTGGCGGCGAGGCTGTGGCAGGAGTCGGAGCGGCTGACCGGCGTGTCCTATCCCTGACTCAGGAACGCCGCGGCAGCAGCCGCCGGCCGTTCTCGTACATGATCGCTCGCACGTCCGACTCAGGCAGTTCGGTGAGCGCCTCCGTATGGAAATCGCGCGGTGCGGGCACGCCTTCCGCGTGCGGATAGTCCGAACCCATCAGCAGGCACTCGGAACCACCGATGCGCTCGACGATGCCCTTCACGTCGTCCTCGGGGTAGGCCACCACCGCGCAGTGACGGCGGAAGATGCGGCTCGGTCGCTCGCTCAGCTGGCCGCAGGGCCAGTAGCCGTTCTTGGCCATGCCGCGCATCTTGTCCATCTTGTCGAGGAAGCCCGGCAGCCAGTTGGCGCCGTTCTCCGCACTCACGATGCGCAGGTTCGGGAAGCGCGCGAAGAAGTTGTGATAGACGATGTTGGCCAGCACCATCTGCACCGGGATCTCGCTGTAGCAGAACATCCACTGCCACGCGGTCTGGCCCGTGCGCCGCGCCTGCAGCGGCTTCTCGCCGAACGCATGGATGAGCGGGTGCATGAAGGTCGCCTCCGACACGTGGTAGGCGATGACGACCCCGGCCTCGTTGAGCCGCGCCCAGACGGGGTCGAAGTCCGGGTGGGCCGGTGACTTGTCGTTGGCCGGGCCCATGGGCATGCAGACGACGCGTGCGCCCTCGCGGATCAGCCACTCGGCCTCCTGCACCGAGGTCTCGAGGTCCCACAGCGTGAGCAGTGGTGCCGAGTAGATGCGCTCGTCGGTGCTGAAGCCCCACTGCTCGTGCAGGTAGCGGTTGTAGGCGTGGAACACGGCGTTGCCGTCGCGGTCCGGGCTGTAGTGCCCAACCGACGAGATGAATGAGCCGGGGTACAGCACCGAACCCTCGACGCCGAACTCCTCGAGCTTCGCGAGTCGCGCATCGCGGTCCCACATGTCGGGAGTCGGCGCGATCCAGCCGTCCACGTTCGACTTGCCTTCCTTCATGGCCTTGAGCCATTCCTTGAGGCGGCCGGGCGGCGGCACGAGGCCGTCGGGGTTCGACTCGTTGTTGTGCACCCTGCGCGGCCCGACGTACATGCCATAGCCTTCGGGACCGTCGCCGATGCGAGGCAGCCAGCGCTCGTGCAGGTCGGCCGGCAGGTAATCCTGGAAGAACGCCAGGTCGCGTTCGATCACGTGCGTGTCGGCGTCGAAGATCGGCCCGGCGTAGGCGGGCACCGGCGTCGCGGCAGCGGGCATGGGGCGTTTCCGGTCGGCTGATGTATTATTGAACAGGATACACAAATGTGAACGCTTCACCCAGCGAGGTCACCATGGGCCCGATCCGCCGCCAGCTGCTCGACATGATCACGCGCGAGGACCGGTACGACCTGCCGGCCGCGGAACTCGATCCCCTGCGCCTCGAGGCCGCGCGCGAGCTCTTCGCCGAGCGCCGCGAGCAGATCCCCGTGCTGCGCAAGCGCGCCGAGGAATCGGGTGTCACCGAGATCCGCAGCTTCCACGACCTCGTGCCGCTGCTGTTCGCCCACACCGTCTACAAGTCCTACCCGCAGAACCTAGTCGACCAGGGCAAGTGGTCGGCGCTCGGACGCTGGCTCAAGACGCTGTCGGTCGAAGATCCGACTACCGTCGACGTCTCGGGCGTGCGCAACGTCGACGACTGGATCGACACGATGCGCGCCAACGGCCACCTGCTGCTCGCCACCAGCGGCTCGAGCGGCAAGGTGTCGTTTCTCAACTCGACGCGCGGCGACCTCGAGATGAAGAAACGGCACTGGCAGCACACGCTCGGCTGGCCGTACCTCACGCCCAACAAGGACCGCGTCGTGTTCAACCTCGGCCCGAGCCAGGGGCCGAACAGCGCCATCGAGGCGTCGCAGATCGGTGCGGAGCTGTGGGGCAAGCCCGGTTCGATCCATTTCCTCACCGACGAGCCGCTGAAGATTTCCGAGGTGAGTGCGATGGCGGCGCTGCGCAAGCGCATGCAGGAAGGCACGGCGACCCCGCAGGAAATCGCCGACATGGAGAAGCGCGCGCAGGAGCAGGGCGTGCGCATGATGGATGCGCTGAACAAGCTCGTCGACACGATCCTCGCGCACCGCGACCAGCCCATCATCCTCACCGGCATGTGGGCGCAGCACATGGCCATCATTCGCCGTGCGCGGGAGCTCGGCATCCCCGACGGCGCGTGGCATCCGAAGAGCTACATCTCCTCCGGGGGCGGCGTGAAGGGCGTGTCGCTGCCGCCTGATTACGTCGAGCAGGTCGACCGCTTCTGGGGCAAGGTGATCCGCGGCACCGGTTACGGCATGACCGAGATGCTGCAGCTCTTCCCGCGTTGCGAGAAGCGGCGCTACCACTGTCCGCCGGGCCTCATCATGCTGCTGCTCGACCAGCCGGGCGAGAAGCTGATCTCGCTCGCGGTCGGCTCGGCCGGAGTCGTCGAGGGCCGCTTCGGCTTCCTCGACCTGATGTACGAAGGCCGCTGGGGCGGCCTCATCACCGGTGACAAGGTGCAGATCGATTTCTCCAGCCGCTGCGAGTGCGGTCGCCACGGCCCGACCATTCTCGATACCATCGTGCGCTACACGCAGGTGACCGGCCAGGACGACCACATCGGTTGCGCCGGCACGATCGATGCGTACGTGCGGGGCGCGATGACATGAAGAAGAAGCGGGCGGCCAAGGCGGCGGGTGGCGACACGGGCATGCTGCTCGAGGCGCGCGACGGCGCGATCGTCACGCTCACGCTCAGCAATCCGGGCAAACTCAACGCCATGTCGCTCGCGATACGCGATGCGCTGAGCGATACCTTTGCGCGGCTGAACGACGATGCTTCGGTACGTGCCATCGTGCTCACGGGCGCGGACGGCAACTTCAGCGCCGGCGCGGACATGGCGGGCTGGGGGGAGAAGACCCTGCAGGAATGCCGGGCCCGCCTGCGTCGCGGCGGCACTCGGATCATGCGCGAGATGATCGGCGGCGATAAGCCGATCGTGGCCGCGATCGAGGGCTTCGCCTACGGCGCCGGACTGGCGCTCACCTGCGCGGCCGATCACGTCGTCGCCGCGAGCAATGCGCGCTTCTGCTGCGCGTTCACGCGCGTCGGCTTCATCCCGGACATGGCGCTGATGTATTCCCTGCCGAATCGCGTGGGGGTGACGAAGGCCAAGCAGCTGATCGCGCTCGCGGAGGACATCAAGGCGGAGCGCGCCGAGCGGCTCGGGCTCGTGGACGAAGTGGTCGAGCCCGGCCAGGCGCTGCGCCGGGCCCAGGAACTTGCACGCCAGTATGCGGAGAGCCCGCCGATCGCCTTCGCGCTGATGAAGTCCGTGTATGCCCGTGGACTCGAGGCGATGATCCAGGCCGAGATCGACCTGCAGCCCTACGCGTGGCTGTCGGAGGACCACGAGGAAGGCAAGCTCGCGTTCCGGGAAAAGCGTCGGCCGCGCTTCAAGGGCCGCTGAGGGGTCCCGCGGGCACGCGGACGGGGCAGGGCATCGTGACGGACCAGCCGCAACGCGTCTGCGAGATCCTCGAGCACTCCGCGCGCCGATGGCCCGAGGCCGTGGCCTTGCGGGACGGCGGCGACACGGTCAGCTATCTCCAGTTGCAGCAAGCGACCACGCAGCTTGCGGATCGACTCGCCGATCGAGGCGTCGGTCCGGGAGATCGCGTGGTGATCGTGGCGGAGAACGGTCTCGCGCAGATCGCGGCATTCTTCGCGACTGGTGCGCTGGGCGCTTGGCCCGCCCTGGTGAATGCGCGGGCCAGCGAGCGCGAGATTGCCGCGATTCGTGCCCACGCCCGGCCCCGGGTCGTGGTTTACGGCACCGGCGCTTCCGACGAGGCACGCGGTCATGCGGCTCGTGACTTGGTCGAGACCTATACCAGCCTGTCGCCGTCGCCGTGCTCGGAGTGCGCGTTCAGCGCGGGCGACCCGGCGGCGATGGCCGAGACAGGCAGCCTGGCCGCGCACGTCGGCGCACTCATCTACACCTCGGGGACGACCGGTGCACCGAAAGGCGTGCTGGCGACCCATCGCGGGCTGCTGAGTTTCGCGGCTCGCTCGGCGGCCATCCGACGGCTGCAGCCCGGGGAGACCGTCCTCGGCGCGCTGCCGATGTCGCACATCTTCGGCGTGGCGACGATCCTGCTCACGACGCTGACCGCCGGCGGGTCCATCCTGCTGCAATCCCGCTTCGATGCCGACGCGACGGTCGCGGCGCTGTGCCGAGGACAGCTCGCGGTCCTGCACGGGGTGCCGACGCTGTACGTGCGCCTGCTGGATCGGCTCGAGCGGGAGGGTCTGCGCGGACCGTTCCCGGGCTTGCGTTATGCCTACGCCGGCGGCGGCGCGCTCGATCCCGCGCTGAAGCGACGCATCGAGGCGGCACTCGCGCTGCCGCTGCACCACGGCTACGGCATGACCGAGTACGCGGGCTCGATGTTCGTGACGCACGTGGACCGGCCCCGCCACGATGCGTTGCCCGGCGAACTCGCGCCGGATTGCGAGGTGCGGTTCGTCGGTCCCGACGAGCGCGAGTCGCCGCCCGGCGTACCGGGCGAAATCTGGGTGCGCGGTCCGGGCACGATGCTCGGCTACTACCGCGATCCGGAACTCACCGCACGGACCCTGACGACGGACGGCTGGCTGCGCACCGGCGACCTCGGCCATCTCGAGCCCGACGGCGCGCTGCGCATCGTCAGCCGCGCGCGCGACCTCATCAAGCGCTCGGGTTTCACCGTCTACCCGCAAGAGGTCGAGCAGCAGCTCGTTGAGCATCCGCGCGTGCGGCAGGCCGGGGTCGTCGGCATTCCAGCGGAGTCGGGCGACGAGACCATCGTCGCATTCGTCGAGGCGCGCGTGGCGGACGACCGGCTCGATGTCCGGGAGCTGTCCGAGTTCCTGCGCGCGCGACTGTCGCATTACAAGGTGCCGCAGCACGTCGTGCAGGTCGCCGAACTGCCGCTGACGGCCAACGGCAAGATCCGCAAGCAGGCCTTGCGTGAACTCTGGCAGGCCCGCGCGTGAGCCTGCCTGCGCTGCTGCGCGCGGGCATCGCGGCCGCACCGGACGAGGTCGCGTTTCGCGATGCGCGCCGCGCGCTGACGTACGGCGAATCCGGTGTCGCCGTGAAGGCGCTTGCGCAATGGCTCGCGAGCTGCGGCTTGCGTGCCGGCGATCGGATGCTGATCGTCTCCGAGAACGACGTCGCCACGCCGTTGCTGATCCTGGCCGCGCAGAGTCTCGGCGCCTGGCCGGCCCCGATGAATGCCCGGGTCGGCCCGGCGGAATTCGAGGCGCTGCGGGCCTGTGCGGATCCGCGCCTCGTCGTCTTCGCCGCGGAAGGATCCGCGGCCGCCGGCCTCGCTCGCACGCAGGCCACCGAGCGACACGAGGACCGCGCGTGGGGCGAACTGCACGTCGCGCAGGCGGCACCGACGATCGGCCGGCCCGAGGGCAGTGACGGCGTGGCACTGCTGCTCTTCACCTCCGGCACCACCGGGCGGGCGAAGGCGGTGATGTGGACGCACGCGGGCCTCGCCGAACTGGGGCGCGTGCTGTCGATCTCGCGAGCCACCGCCCGCGGATCGGTCGTGCAATGCGCAGGACCGCTCTCCCACATCATGGGCGTCGCGAACTTCGCGGCGGCCCTGCATGCGGGTGCCACGCTGCAACTGATGCCGCGACTTGAAGTGACGGCGCTCGCCGCAGCGATCGAAGCCGGCGAGGTGACGCATCTCTCGCTGGTGCCGACGGCTTACCTGCGCCTGTGCGATCACCTCGAATCGACCGGCCGTACGCTGCTCGGACGCGCGTTGAAGTACATCAGCTGCGGTGGTGCACCGCTCGATCCCAACTTGAAGGCGCGTGTCGAGCGCCTGCTCGGGCTGCGGCTCGTCAACGGCTACGGCATGACGGAGTGCGCGCCGGGGAGTCGAACCCGACCGGACGTGAACGCCTCGGCAGACTGCATCGGCTGGCCCGAGGCCGGCGTCGAGATGAAGATCGAGGGCGGGGACACGGGCGAACTGATGATGCGCAGCGCCACCCGCATGCTCGGCTACTTCGGACAGCCGGGCGAGACGGCCGCCATCCTGCGCGACGACGGTTGGCTCGCGACCGGCGATCTCGCGCGTCGCCTGCCGGACGGCTCGTTCCAGCTCGTGGGCCGCCGCAAGGAGATGATCATCCGCTCCGGCTTCAACGTGTATCCCGCGGAAGTCGAAACGGTGCTGAATGCGCTGCCGGGCGTGCACCAGTCCGCGGTCGTGGGGCGGCCGGAGGCGGATGGCAATGAGGAGGTCATCGCGTTCGTGCAATGGCTGCCCGACGCCACGCGTGATGAGGTGGCGCTGCAGGCTGCGGCGGCGGAGCGGCTCGCGCCCTACAAGCGTCCGGCGCGGATCGTGACCGTCGACGAGTTTCCGCTGGGACCGACGGGCAAGCTGGCGCGACGGCGCCTGCTGGAGCGGGTGCCCGTGTGACCGGCCAGGCGTACGCGGAGCGTTGCGAGCACTGGTATCGCGTGGGTTATTACCGGCGTGAGACCCTCGCTCAAGCGTTGCGCCGGGCTGTGGCGGCGCGGCCGGACACGGCGCTGCACTTTCACACCCTGCGCGGACTGCGCGCGGCGACGGCACGCGAGATCTGGGACGCGAGCGGTCCGGTCGCGGCAGCACTGCAAGTGCGGGGGCTGCGAGCGGGTGACGTCTTCGCGTTGCAACTGCCGACTTCCGTCGAGACGGCCGCGCTCTACGTGGCCGCGTTGCGCGCGGGCGCGACCGTGCTGCCGCTCGTGCACAACCTGGGGCCGGCGGACGTGGACGGCGTGCTGCGCGATGCCGGCGCGCGCTGGCTCGCAGTGGTGGATCGCTGGTACGGCAAGGACATGCTCGAAGGTCTCGCGGGCCTGGGCTCAATGGCAAACCTTGCCGGCCTCGTGGTCGTCGGCGAGCGCGCTCCGGCCGGCGC
>JBGAHO010000011.1:0-91783 GCA_044226195.1 Steroidobacteraceae bacterium | reverse complement strand
GTCACGGAGTGCGCCGTCGGCCCTGACCCTCGCGGCCTCATCGCGCGCGCCGATCGCGCGGGCGGCACGCACCATCGCCGCCTGCGCGATCAAAATCAGGAATCGCTGCCGCTGACGATGAGTCAGACCCCGCGTGGCCGGGAGCCGGGGTGTTTTCAATCGCCCCTCTGTGCGCTCAGCCGTTTGGCCGCGGCCTTGATCCGGTGCAGACGCTGGCGGGCGTTGTTGAGCGTGATCCCGGTCAGCTGCGCGATCTCGTCGATGCGGTAGCCCTGCGCAAGCAGGTCGAGCATCTGACCGCCCCAGTCCGGCAGAGTGGCGCGCAGCGCCGCCAGCCAGGCGCGGTGGTCGAGGGCCTCGTCAAGGCGCTCGGTCTGCTGCCGGTCGGCCACGACCAGATGCACCTCGTCGCTGTCGGCGTCCAGCTGCAGGGCGACGTTGGCCTGCCGGCGGACCTCCGAGCGCACTGAGTCGAGCGCGCGCCGCCAGGCGAAATCGAGCGCGGCGCCGTCATGCACGACGTGCGCGCCCATCAGGACCTGAAGCGCCATGCTCTGCGCCAGATCCTCGGGGTCGAGCGCTCCGATCGCGGAGGAGCGCGAGTAGGCGCGGGCGCGCAGGCTGGGCGCGAGACGCCCCAGGCGGGCACGGGTGTCGGCCAGCGCGGTCTGGACGTAAGCGGTCATCGGGAACCTCCGGTCGGCGCCGCGAGCTGAGCGCGGGCGGTGTCGAGCTCTTTGCGCGAATTGACCGGCAGCAGATGCGACCAGATCGGCTCGCCGATCCACAGCCGCTCGGCCAGGCCGGGCGAGGAGGGCCGCTCCTCGACGATCAGATCGACCGCGGCCTTGCGGATCTCGCGCACGCTCGGCAGGAACTTGATCTCGCGGCAGGCCTTGAGCACCGCCGCCAGCAGCAGATCGCCGTCCATGTCCTGCAGCTGCAAGGCAAACACCGTCATCGAGTCGGACGGAAAGCGGTGCTCGGGGTAGCTGCGGGTGACGATGAAAAACGCACGCGCCAGATCGTGTTTGTCAGCCATTGAGTCGCGCTCCTGTCTGAGCCATCCACGCATCCAGATCGCCGGCGGACTTCGGCTTGATCGCCTTGTCGTCGCGCCAGCCGTTGCGGTAGACGTCGAGCACGCGCAGGACGGCGGACGGGTTGTAACCGCGTCCGACCCACTCCTGATAGACCTCCGCGAGCCGCGTCATGTTCGGGTGCTCGCCGAGAAACTTGACGACCGCCGGGTAGAGCGTCTTGTTCGGCCAGCGGCGCGCCACGGTGTGCCAGGCTTTGATCGCCGGATGGTTGGCCGGGATGATGGCGACGTCGGGCGCAGGAGCGGGCACGGCGGGCGTAGCGGCCGGCTTGAGTTTGGCCTTGATGCGGCGCACCTTGCGGGCGCGCGCGAGGCGGTCGAGGCGCTCCTCGATCGAGAGCCGTGGCGCCGCGGCCTCGACCCCGCTGTACTCAGCGGCGCTCAACGCCATCTGCGCCGTCGACTGCGCCAGCGGCTGCTCCTCGGCCCGCAGCGGCGCGACAGGCAGTTGCAGGCCGTAGACATGGGTGGCGCCCTCGCGGCGCGTGACCGTGAGCACGGTCGCCACGACCAGTTCGTCGATCGCAGCCGCGATGGTGTCGCGGCTCTCGATCCCGCACGAGATCTGCAGCGCCCGGTGGCCGGGGAACAGGCTGTCCACCGCCCGGCTGCGATAGCAGAGATCGGTCAGGATCTTCCAGGCCGCGCCCGAGAGCAGCGGCATCACGGCGTGGTAGGCGTCAGGGACTCCGTACCAGGAGCCCCAGCGCGCGACCAGCCGACCCTTGGCATAATCGGCCATCGTCACCGTCCAAAAATGAGGATCGCGCCGATCAGCAGCGCGACGGCGATGCCGACCACGACCACGGGGCGGCGCAGTTGATTGAGTGCAAACGAGACGGCGACCGCAAGCGGCGTCGGCATTTTGTCGGGCATCGTCACCTCCGGGCATCCCTGCCCGTAACTCTGGAGCGCCGTCTCGAGCAGAGCAGCGCTGGATTGAACCTGATAGAAGTCGAGGAAATTGTCGGGGTCGAGCTCGGCCACGAGATCGGCGCGGCCCATGGCGCGCGCGCGCGCCGACGCGATCGTCCACCGGCGGATCGCCAGCATGAGTTGAGTACGTTCAGTGGTCGCCATCACAAGTCGCCCCCAACGCGGTCAGGCTGGACCGCGTCCGGCCGACCCTGATCCTGATAGTGTTTGGCGACGTCCGACGCCGTCGCCTCGAGATAGAGTCGGAGCTGCGCCTGGGCGTCGGCCAGGGCGAGTTTGACGAGCGCGGTGTGTTCGCGGATCGGGGCGAGCACGTCGTCGGCGAGATCGGTGCGGCCCATCGCCTGCCGGGCGCGCAGTTCGATCAGCGCGAGTTCGGTGATCGCGGCCGTGCAGCCGTTGATCGAGGCCTCGATCTGGGCGATGAGGTGTTCCTGGGCGTCGCTGACTCTAGGCACGCTCGCCTCCTCGCCGCGCCGTCGCGATTTCGACGTGTTCGCGCTGCCGGGTCCGCTCGCGCAGGTACTCATCGGCTGCATAGGCGCCGACCACGACCAGCCCGCCGAGGACCAGCGAGAGCCAGAACGACGCCACGACCTGCGGGCCGCTCCAGCCGTTGACGAGCGCGGACAGGCTGGTCGGAACCGCGACCCAGACCGATCCCCAGACGTAGCGCTCGATCTGCGAATTGGGCGAGCCGCCTTTGATGAGGAGCCAGGGCAGGTAATGGCCGAGCAGGAGCCCGACCACGACGAAGCCCGCACAAACCAAAGCCTGACCGACGAAGACCGGCGAGAAATGTGTCATAAACGGAAATCCGCTGTACGGTGTTTGCATGAGCGATCGAAGGTCGCACCCGGAACTACTGAGGCCTCACGCGCTCCGCACGCCGAATAAAGAGGCTGTGTGGGGTGAAGCGGCCGAGCCCGTGCGTCTCGAAGGCCTCGAACGCATGGGCCACGTGCGTCGCGCGCGAGCGGTCCTCGGCGATCGACACGAGCTGCGGGGTGCGCCCGTCCTGGGCGTCATAGACGCCGAAACCGACGTGCTGACCATCGTCCGTGCGGGTGGTCGCCACGCGCCATCGCGTGCTCACTTTGTGATTCATCGCCCTACTCCCCTTCGCTGGATGCGGCAGCGGCCCGCCAGGTGGCGATCAAGTCGCTGACCCAAACCCCGACGATCGCGGCCACGGCCAGGTAAGGCCAGAGGCCCGCAAAAACCACAACGCAGACAAGCGCCAGGACGACGAGCGCCGCGAGCACGCGAGCGCCGTGCATCCACGCGCCTTGCTTGCGGCGCAGAACAAGACCGTGAGAGGTGGTGGTGGCCATGGTGTCAAGCTCCTGATTGGGTGAGGTAGTCGACAGCCGACTCGCTGTCGAGTGTTTTGAGCGCGGTGTCGAGCTGCGCCCAGGTCACGCGGCCTGTGGTGAGGCCGGCGAGCATGTCATCGATTTCCGAGCCGCGGAGAACGACCGCCCGGTATTCGTCAAGTTCTGACAAAAGATTTAATGAGCTTTTTACGCCCCCTGACCCGTGTCCTACTGGACAAGCCGAGGCGTTGTCCTCTATAACGGAGGGGCACCGGACATTGGACGACGTCAATCGCATATCAGGCCTCGCGTTGAGCGGCAGCAAGAACAGCGGCTCGAATGGCGGCGCTGCGGTTCTTTTTTCTGTTTTTGCCGGGGAACCGTCGGGCGAGTTTGTCGATGGCCTGATCGACCAGGGGATCGTTGGTGAGATCCACCATGGCAAAACGACGATTGCGCTTGCGAGTGTCCGCGCGGCGGGGTTGTTCAGTTCGGTCGTTCGTTCGGTTCTGAATAGTCATCAGAACCGACAATAGTACGGAACTGAACAGTTGTCAATACCCAATCGCGCGTCTATGATCGGTGTTTATGAACAATTTCCTGTTGTGGCTACGGGATCAGATGTTCGCGAGGGGCGGTCATAAGTACAGCCGCGCCAAGCTGGCACGCGAGTCGGGGATATCGCCGGCTGCGATCTCGGGTTGGTACAACGAGGACGCGCAGCCCAGCCATTCCGCGATCGCGAAATTGGCTGCGGTATTCAACGTCCCGCAGGCCGAAATATATGAGGTGCTGGGGAAGCCGATCCCAGAAGATATCGACGAGTTACGAGAACAGATCATCGCTCTGGTCTATCAACTGGACCCGGAGCAGTATGCTCGTGTGCTCAGGGAGTTGAAATCGATATATGGCCACAAACGAGACACGCGATCATCTGCGCGCGGCGATTGAGGACCTCATCCGGTCTCTGCCCGCGCACCATCTGCGCGGCGCCATGGATATCGTCCGCGCAGCCGGCGCCAGCTCGCGCCGGCACCGCTCGCGGCGCGCCACGTCCCGTCGCTCGGGCACTCACCCAGCACCCACGCCCGCTCGCGCGCTCTCCCAGTGGCTGGTCGCTTTCGTGATCGTCATCGCCCTCTCTGGCCTGTCCGCCTGCGCGCCCTCTGCCCTGCCGACCGTTACCCCGACCGCCAATGCCTGCGACGTCGCCGCCTATCGCGACACGATCAGGCCGATTTTGACCGAGTGGGACGATGCCGTGACGCTGGCCAACCAGACGCCGCGCATCCAGCTCGCCGATCAGATCGCCAAGCTGCAGGAGATCCGGCGCCGAGCGGCGGACGTCGACGGCGGTTGTAAGGCGCTGCGCGATGCGCACGAATACGCGACCTTTGCGATGCAGAAGCAGATCGATGCGTTCCTGGCGTTCCTGGCCGAGAAATCCGACAACTCCGTGACCGAGCTCGACGACGCCGCCACCAACCTCTGGAACATCTACACCGAGATGCTCGACAAGGTGCCGTGAGCCCGCAACGCAAAAGCGGGATGGAGTTGCCTCCATCCCGCCTCTCGCCTGGAGCACCACCTCCAGGCATTTGTCGGGGCCACCACGGTCCGACACCCCTATTGTAAGAGCCTTTTGCCCTTTTGCCCCATTGCCGGCGCGCCGGGCCGCTTGGCTTTCGGTTTGCCGGCCGCGGTGAGGCGCACGCCGCGCAGCTCCTGATCGTCGGCGAGCATCAGCCGACCGGCGCGGACCGTGACCGTCTCGCCGGCGTTCTGCACCGCGCGCACCGGCACCACGAGTCGCGCGCCCTCGAGCGTCCCATGCCGCAGCGCCTCGGCGACGTCCTCGGTGCGCAAAATATCGCCGCGATGATACGGAGGTCGCACACTCGAGACGACCACCCAGGTCGAGGCCATCTCCTGATGATAGATGTCCGAGTCGAGCGCTCGCCCGCGGGCGTCGACGATCTCGCGCCCGCGCACGGTGTACGTCGTTCCGCGATGATCCTGGAGCCGTGTGCCCTCCGGGAATCCGGCGTAGGCGACGGTCATCAGCGCCTCGATCGGCCAGAACCAGACTCCGCGCTCATAGTCGTCGTTTGGGCAGGAGATCAACTCGAAGCGGCAGCCGCGTTTCTTGTCGGTGCGCCCGATCATCTTGGCGATGCGGTGGACGGCCTGGTTGTTGGGTTGCAAGGCGGCGCCGTAGCGGGCAGTGGCGTGCAGCATGTCAGTGTCCTCCAGTCAACGAACGGTCCCCATCGTGTGCTATCGGTTGGGTTATTTGGCTTCGGCGTTTGGCTCTGGTCTTTTTGCGAATGACCCAAAGAATGTGTTCCACCATACGGCCGAATGAAGAATGTCGTCCATCTCTCCTTGTGTGATGTTTGGATAGTTCTCCATCATCAACTTGAGGAGTTTGATTGCCTTTGCGTCGATCTCGTTGACGGACAACGATATTTCTCCCGAGAGCGTCCAAACGCTCGGTTCCTTTACTCCCAGCAAAGTCAACATCATGTCGGCTGCTTTCATCGCCTCACCCCTTCCCCTGGCGCTCGGCTTCGACCATTTCGCGCATTTGCTTTACAAGCTCGTCCGGGTCATCTGTGTTGTCTAACTTCACAATGTCTCGCGCAAGTCGGAGCCACAACAGTTTCTTGATTGCCCGCGCCGCCACGACTACAAGCCCGATGGTGCGGCGGCTCATGTCTATCTCATGGAGCCGAGCGACCGACTGAGCGCGATAGAATCCGCACTCGTTCTCCCATAGCGCTTTCAGGAACCGCATGTTGTCCTCGCCGTCCTTGGCGAAGTCGCGCTGCTTCCGCGCCTCGTCCCGCTCCCGCTCGGCCGAAGCCAGGGCGGCGCGCAGTTCGACCGTGCGCTGTAGCGCAGGCGTCCAGGCGTAGTCGCCCTGCTTCACCTTGTCGGCGTCTCCGGTTCCCTCGGAGGCGCACAAGCACCCGGCCAGTTGCACGCGGGCCTGCTCAAGCTCGGCGCGCAGGCGGGCCAGCTCGGCGTCGCGCTCCTCAATGCCAAGGGCCAGCTCGGCATAGTCAATCTGCCTGCCAGACGCCCGTCGCTCTGCGTCGCTCAGCGCCTTTGCTCGCGGGTAACACTCATCGCACAACATTTCGTAGAACAGGCGATGGGTTCCTTCGTGCTCTTCGCATTTGTCGCACATCTTTTGCTTATCCATCTCTCGCTCCGATTGCTGAACAAAAGAGAGTTTATAAAGGGCTATTCGCTTTTGGCCTTCTTCGACCGATCGACCGCCATGAAGCGCTTCACTGAGGCGGCAATGTTTGACCACGGGATGACGTTGAAGTCGTATCCGGTAGTGTGCCCGTCCTTCTCAAGGTGCTTGACAACCTTGATTCCATCCTTCGTTTCGTAGTACCACAGATGCTCTGAGATGATCTGAGGCCCGCGTTCGAGCTTGGGTGTTTTGGATTTCTTGTTCATCGTGTCCCTCGTTACTCGTGATAATCGCACTTTTGTTACATAGTCGGGACGGCTTCGGCGTCTTCGATGGTCTCGCCATCCGGGCGGATATCCGCCCACTGCTGAGACATCATTGACCACATCCGCATATTGCAGAGCCTGGCGATGTCTAGCGCATCCTCCGCGCTGATCTTCTCCGCCGTTCGGTCTGGCTTTGCGTTGCGCTTCACGTCAATGCGGACGCCGTGGTTGTAGCCGTCGTGCGTGATAAGCTCATACATCAACAGCACGCCGCTGTTTGGCCGGATCGACTCGAACAGGTCATCAGTCCAGATGTCGCGCGGTAGAACGTAGTAGTGCTTCCAAACGTTCTTCGGCCACTCGCGCGGCTTACCCTTCACGCCTGGGTGCCATGGTCCGTCCGTCTTCCAGTCCCAGGCGTGATACCACTTGTGTTTCTTGAGATCCGCCCGAAGGTCCGATCTACTGATTTTGATCTCACAGTCGATCACCCGGCGGTTCATCGTCACCACTAGTAGGTCGATTTCGTTGCCTGTCCAATACGTGTTTGGCATGACAAGCAGCGACCCGCGATTGAAGATGTTCCAGCCAAGTTGCCGCTGGATGAGATTGGCTGACCACTTCATAGGATTACCCTTGATAAATCCGCTATTGTTCGGCAATCTCGTAGCGGTCAAGCTCGCGCAGCGCCTGCAGCGCCGACGTGCAATGGATCGGCCTGAACACAAAGCGCTCAGCCGCCCGGCAAACCAGTACGTCGTCGTCGATCCACAGCGGGCGCGCGTCGCCCCCCACCCCGCGATCGCGCAGCTTGAGGAGCACGCGCAGAAAAAACTCGTTGGACGGCTTGCGACAGCGCAGCTCATAGCTGGGCACAACGAGCGCGATCTTTTCAAAGAGTGTCGGGAACTTGGTGCGCAGCGACTCCAACAGCTCGCGCTTGGTGTTCGTGGCCAACATGACCGGCCCGCGCTCGGCCAGGCGGGCAAGCAACTCCTCGGCGCCGGGCAGGATGTGGATAGAGTCGACGAGGATCTGATGCGCATCGCCAGTCAGAGCCGGTCGGTCGGGCAGGCCGGCGACGAATTGCAGGACGCGCCAGAATGTGGGCAGGCTGATCTCGTCGGTGTCGTAGTCTGCTTCCAACCCACGATACGCCTCCAGGAGAGTCTTGGCCGGACACTGGTAAAGGTCGGCCAGCGCGGCGAGAGAGGCCTCGTTCAGAGCCCGGCTGACCAATGTCCCATGCAGGTCGATGATCGACCAGGTTGCGGGCTCGGTCGGCGGAACCGCTACGACCGATTCGACTTCGCACGAGACGGTGATGTCGCGGCGGCCGCGGCTATTCTGGCTGTACACCACGCGCCCAAAGTCGTCGAACTCCGTCGCGTGGTTGACGGTCAGCGACCACGCCATCAGGTCAAAGCGGGTGCCTGCCGGCAAGGACAACATACCGTCCGGGAACGTGAGCACCGCACGGACCGGCTTTTCGTTTTCGAGGGTATGAGCGCCCATCACGCCCTCCCCCGCATTCGAGCGAGCACCCGGCGCATCACGGACAAAGCGGCCTGCGCGAGCTGCTCCGACTCGGTCGGCAGGCAGGTCGTGCAGATGTTGATCTCGCGCGGCAGACCGGAGCGGCTGTGCAGGACCACAAACGTCCACTCCCAGTCGCCGCCATCGTCGGCGTTCGTCACCTTGCCGCACACGTCACACACCGTTTGTCGAGCCATCCGTCCTCCTCTGTATGCAAACGCCTACACTGACGCGCAGGTGTAGACGTTTGTGAACGTCAGCGCCAAGCCCACCGGGCGCTCGCCCGCCGTGTGCTCGCCCGGCCCGCGGCGCGCGGCTGCTGGAGCGGGATG
This sequence comes from Steroidobacteraceae bacterium, assembly GCA_044226195.1. GTDB lineage: Bacteria > Pseudomonadota > Gammaproteobacteria > Steroidobacterales > Steroidobacteraceae > RPQJ01. The sequence continues at coordinate 83,087 of JBGAHO010000011.1, read as the reverse complement.
AAGCCGTGCGCGTCGAACATCCGCCCGCAGTGCAAGCAGATTTTGCGCAGGCGCACGCCAGGCAGCGCGCCGTCCAGCGTCGAGAGCCACTTGAACACCGCCACCCGGTGCCAGCCATTAGCGAACGGCGAGCGCGGGCATGTGCCGGGCTGCGGCGCCTTGTAGACGGTGAGCGGCGCGACCCAGGCGGCGATCTCGGGGTTGGCGCCGGCGGCCAGTTCGTCAAACAAAGAGTCGCTCATGCAATCACCTTGAACGTGAGGGCCCAGACCCAGGGGTTGACATCCCAGCCGAAACCGCGGGCGGCGTTGATCCCGTTCCAGCGCTCGCGGAACAGCGCACAGGCCTGGCCGCGCAGCGAATAGGCGGGCTTGCCGAGTTCGGCCTCGCAGTCAAGCTCGCTGATCGCCTGCACGCGCTCGACACGCACGTCGAGGAGCTCGAGGGTGAAGCGCGAGAGATGGCGCGGCATGAAACACGCCGGCAGCGTGGCACGCTTCCAGATCCATGCGTGTCCGCCCGTCCGTCCGCCGGCGACATCGCGGCCAGCGTCGTAGAGAGCGAGCGGCGCCGTGCCGTCCTGGTCCCAGCGGATCAGGCGCTCGCGCACATAGACTCGGTCGCCGGGCTTGCCGTAGGGGCACTTGAACCCGCCGCCTTTGCGATAGTTCTCAAGGGTGAACGCCGCGTAGTCGCTGCTCAATCGGTGGCCAAACCACGCGATCCAGTCGCCCTCTCCGTCCTTGCAGATCGAGTGCGCATCGTGGATCGACTCGCGCGTCGACAACTTGAGGTCGATGACGCGGCGCGTCTGCGTCTTGAGGGGGAACGCCCGAACCGACTCGGCGTCGAAGCTGATGCCTTTCATGTTTCTAAGACGCCCCGCCCTGCTCGCGCATTACACCCTGAAACACGGCACCCGATCCTCCTCGGTGATCTCGCCGTGCTCGAAGAGCTGCACGACCCACGAGCTGTCGACCTGCTCGAGCAGCCCGACAAACGTAAAGTGCGCGCCATAAAACGACGAGGCCTGTTTGATCGAACGCAGCGCCGCGCGGCCCGATGGATGGATGTCCCAGCGCTCCGGCTTGACCTCGACCGCGTAGGTCGCAATGCCACCACGCTCGTCGTCGACCTGGAAAGTGAAGTCCCAGGTATAGCGGGTCGAGCCGAGGTGGCACGAGAACGCCTCGTAGAGGATGTGACAGGCACCCGGCCAATAACTCGGGATGAAGGCGTAGGCCCGCTCCTCGGTGTCGGAGCGCACCGGCCGGCCGTTGAGCACGAGCGGGTCTTTCCGGCCCTTCTTGTGCTCGGCGCCCAACCTGGCGGCCTTGAGATCCTTTGGTTTGAGGTGCGGGTTGAGCGCGAGGACGTCGGCAGACAGCGAAAGGGGTGCGGTGGAGGTGTGGCGGCTCATGCCCCGATTCTTGCGGGGTTTTCCGATGATATCCTTTGATATCCCGCCAATATCATTGGATATCAGAAAATATCAACGATATCGGAGATATCAACTGTTGATATTCTTGGGCACTCTTTGGGGTTGCTGAGGAAAGGAGCAGGGCGACCGATCTCGCGCTCAGTCACCCGACTCCACGATCTCGATTTGGTCGCTGGGCACAAGCGCCACCCTGGACGGCCCCGGCCGGATCTGCCCGCTGCGCACGCCCTGGACCAGCTCGCCAAGCGTCGGGCAGCGCCGCGAGACGATCACGGTGCCGTCCTTGCCGCGGCCCTCGAGGTGCATGGCGAGGGCGTTGACGACGTCCTGGTAGGTGTTCGGGCTCGCGTTCCAGCGGGCGACATAGGCGCGCCGGGTGGGGAGCCGCGTCGCGCCCTTGCCGACCATCAGCTCGCAGTTCTTGAGCACGGTCAGGATCGTTTCGGTCTGCGCGTCGAGCGTCGGCTCGCGATCAAGCTCGCCCTCCCCGCTCCGCCCGTGAGTCGGGATGGTGTCGCGCCGCGAGACCGGCTGGTTGTACTCGTCCGGGCCGGGCGCCGGCAGACCGAGAAACTCATAGGCCGGCTGCAGTTCGCCGCCAACCCGGATCAAAGTCCGGTAGGGGTTGCGGTCGAACGGGATCCAGACGTCGCCGGCTGGCAGGGCGCGGCTCAGCGCCTGCGCATGCGCCAGCTCGGTCATGTGCATTTTGCGCATCCCGCTCTGCACCCAGCGCACGACGTAGTAGAGCAGCGCGACGAGGATCGCGGCCGCCAGGCCGAGGACGAGCAGCCCCCCGCCCAGCCAGATCCAGCCGGAAATTTCCGAGCGTGTCGCCTCGCCCTCGGCGATCACGCGCGCCGACTCCTTCTGCGCCGCCAGGGTGTCGGCGTAGGTTTGCTGTTCGATCTCCGACTTGGTCTGCGCCTCGCTGAGGGCCAGCGTGTGCGAGTAGGCCTCGGCCTGCATCTGCAGGTTGGCGCGGGCGGCCTCGGCCGTGACCGTGATCGCCTGCAGCGCCAGCGCCTGCTGGGTCTCGACGGCGTGGTTGCGCTGCTCCATGCGCGCCGCCTCGTCGTCGGTGGCCTGCGCCCAGGCGGTCGCCGCGGCGACGTCCTGGTTGACCTGGTTGCCGAACATCGCGGCCTCGGTCTGCCGGACGGAAAGCGGCTGATCGGTCGTTCCGCTCGGCGCAGCTGTGCTCAGCGGCGAGCAGGCCGCCACGGCCAGGGCGGAAAGAGCCAGCCCGGCCACGAAAGTCGTGCCGGCCAGGATCCACGGCCGCACGGTCTCTTTCCGCGCCGGTCCAGGACTTTCCACCGTGTTTCCGGTCACTTTCCGGTCCATATTGACAACTTTCCTCAAGACTTACCGAAACTTTGGAACGTTTCCGGCCGCTCCCTGGAAACTTTCCTCAATGGGCGACTCCGTTCGTGTGCGGCTCGACGACCGTAGGCCGGAGCCGCGCCGCCCAGTTGCGCGCCGTCCGGTCATCGACGCCGGTGACTTCGACGATCTCGCTGGCCGAGAGCCCGCGCAGGCTGTCGCGCTGGTCGTCGCCGAGCTTGCGCCAGTCGTTGGGCCAGGCCGACCGCTCGACCTCCTCAACCTGCCGCACTCCTTGCCCCGGAACCCCGTGCCGCCGGGCCTTGCGCTCGGCGGAGGCCTCGGCGAGGTCCGAGAGTCGGCGCGAGTGCTGGGCACGGACGGCGAGCACGATCGCGGCGATGATCGAGACGGTCGAGAGCAGGCCCTTGGCCAGGATCGACTGCCAGTCTGCGCGGCCGAGATCGAGCACGACGTTGACGGTCAGCACGACCGCCAGGTAGAACGTGCCGGTCAGCCCGGCCACCCAGACCGGCGCCCGGTTGGCCTCGGCCGCCTTCTGGTTCCAAGACCACAGCTGGAACGTGGTGTGAACGGCCGAGAGCCCCAGGAACTCGATCGCGAGCCCGGTGGCGATCGCCACCCAGGCCGGAAAGTCGAGGCGGGTTTCGACGCTCGAGTAGACCATGTAGGCCGGCAGGATCGGCGCCAGCCAGGGCGTGGTCGCCGAGACCGTGTCGATGATGCGGTGCTCAAGCGCGCGGACGAAAGCGCCGGTGCGGGCCAGCGCGGAGGGTCGGTCGGTGTGCATGGTGGCCTCCAGTGTGCGGGTTGAGTTGGTGCGCACGAAGTCATTATAGCCGGGTTCGTCAAGTATTCATTACGGTAAAGCAAAAGACGGCCAGCGACACATCTCTGGAGGACAAAATTGTCACGAAATGGCCGCATTCCTTGACTGCGTAGAACACAAGTGCTAGAATGTGCGCACCAACTGATGTACTTGTTTCGCACCTACGCCACCGAACTCGACCCCACCCCTAAGCAGCGGGAGTTGTGCGCACGCCATGCAGGCGTCGCGCGGTTTGTCTATAACTGGGGCCTAAACCAGAACATCGAAGGGCAAAAACGCGGCGAGAAATACGCCAACAACTTCGCCCTGTCTGTGCGACTCAACAAGATCAAAGCCAAAGAGTTTCCCTGGATCACAGAGGTATCGACGCATGCCTCGCGTGAGGCGTTGCGCGAGCTGCACCTGGCGTTCGAGAGTTTCTTTCGCCGAGCCAGCCTCAAGAAATCCGGTCAGCTGAAAGGCAAGGTTGGCTTTCCTGGGTATCGCGCGCGCAAACGTTGCCTGAGTAGTTTCACGTTCCCGACCAAGGTCAGGGTATTCGAGAAACACATCAAACTCCCGAACATCGGCCACGTCCGACTCAAAGAGCGCGGATATATCCCCGTCGAAAGGACGCCCGGTGTCAGGATCATCTCGACGACTGTCAAAGAGCGCGCGGGTCGGTGGTTCGTGCATGTGCATGTCGAGCAGGAATTTCCGGAGCGCACGACCGAGGGTGGTCCGATCGTCGGTGTAGACCTCGGAGTCAAGACTCTGGCCACGATCAGCGATGGCACACGGATCGAAAATCCAAAGGCATTCAAACAGACGGCCGAGCGACTGCGCCGGGTAAATCGACAGATGAGTCGGCGCAAGCGTGGCGGCGCAAACTGGCATAAGGCGGCTCTCAAGGCCGCACGGCTTCACCTGCGGGCTGCGAACATCCGCAAAGATGTCCTGCACAAAACGACGACGATGCTGGCGAAAACCAAGTCGGTGGTCGTCATCGAAGATCTGAATGTGCGCGGCATGGGCAAGTTTCGCAACCTGTCGGCATCCATTCGTGACGCGAGCTTTGGAGAGTTTCGGCGCATGCTCAGATATAAGAGCGTGCAGTATGGCAGTTGGCTGATGGTGGCGCCCAGGTTCTACCCGTCCAGCAAGACCTGCCATCGATGCGGATTTCTGCTCAAGAAACTCGACCTCAGCACACGGGAATGGACGTGCCCGGAGTGCGGCGCGCATCACGATCGCGACCTGAATGCGGCGCACAACCTGGTCAACTGGTGGACTGAGACCTGGAATACCGCGAGTTCCGCGGAAATTGACGCCTGTGGAGAGGAGAGTTGCATGGCTGGCTACGACAGCGGCCAGGTGCTCCTCGACGAAGCAGGAACGGGCGAGTCGCTGGCTTCGGCCAAAGCGAACGCCTGAGAACGGATAAAAATTCGACACCTGTCCGTTGATCTGGAGAGGTGGTTCGAAAATCATGCACCCTCGTTTTCTCGAGGGTTTTGGGGTTGCCTAGAATTTATGCATCCCCCCCACTAACTTTTAGGCAGGTGGGTATTTCCCTGAAAAAGCGTTGGGTAACTTTGGGGGGATGAGGGATTTTTGGACCGAATCTTACAGACTCAGAGTCTTATACAACCAGGAGTCTCTTAGAGTCTGGAGGGTACGCGCTTCGCGCGGGCGTCGCTGCGCTCCGCTCCTCCCCCGTATCCCAACCCCGGCCGGTTGGGTTTGCTTTGGAAATGCGCGGCACAAAATCGTCGCTGCAATAGTCGAGGTGCCGGGTCGCCCGATCCGGGCGCGGATGTGCCGCGCGAGGCCTCGATTGACCGACAACCCCGACCTGACGCACCGCGAAACGCGCACTGACGAGCCCGACACCAACCATCGCCCCGACTCGGTGACGGCCAGACCGTTCGTGGCGGCTCATCGCGATCCAGAGACCGGCGAGATGCAGATGTTCATGAACTCCGGGTCGTCGGGTCCGCAGATGGGCGGCTATATATCGCCCGAGCAGCTCAAGCGCTGGCCGATCGCCAGGATCGACATTGAGCCGATGCAGTTCCCGATCGAGCGGTGGACCTATTTGCCGCCGCATATCCCGCGCCACAACCCGACCATCCTGGTCACCGGCGGGACGGGCTCGCTGGGCCGCGCGCTGGTCGAGCATCTGATCGCCACGACGAGCGCCCATGTCCGTGTTTTCAGCCGCGACGAGCACAAGCAGGAGGCGATGGCGCGCGCCCTGCCGCCCTCCGAGCGGTTGACGTACATCCTCGGCGATCTGCGCGACGAGCGCCGGGTGCGCGAGGCCCTGATTGACTGCACGCACGTCGTGCATGCAGCCGCGCTCAAGACGGTGCCCGGTGGCCAGCGCCACATGTCCGAGTTCGTGGCGGTCAACATCCAGGGCACCGAGCACGTCATCCGCGCCGCGATCGACCAGGGCGACGTGCAGTGCCTGTTCGTCTCAACCGACAAGGCCGTCGATCCGCTCAATGCCTACGGCAAGACCAAGGCGGTCGCCGAGGAGCTGTGGATCCAGGCCAACGCCCGCGGGGCGCGCCGGCGCGCGGCGTTCGCGGCGGTCCGCGGCGGCAACGTCTGGCTCTCGGCCGGCAGCGTTGGCCGTGTCTGGGCGGAGCAGATCAAACGCGAGGGCCGCCTGACCGTCCACAACGGCGCCGCGGTCACGCGGTTCCACATGCGCATGGCGTGGTGGGTCGGCTTCGTGCGCCGGCGGCTCGAGGCCATGGTCGCCGGATCGACCTATGTGCCGGTCGTGCCGGCCTGGTCGCTGCGCGATCTGGCCATGGCGGTCGCCGACCGACTCGATGTGCGCCTCGAGGACGACAGCCGCACCCGGCCCGGCGACAAGCTGGCCGAGGTCATGGTCGCCGCCCACGAGATCGGCCGCGCCTGGCGAGGCTCGGAGTGCTACGCCGTCGCGCCATCCGACGATCTGCGCTCGGTCTGGCGCTGGCCGGGCGAGGACATCAGCTACCTCAGTCAGATGCTCGAGCAACCCTTCGCATCCGACACCGCCGATCGCGTCACGGCCGACGAGCTGCGCGCCTGCGCCGACGATGTCGCGGCGCTCGTGAGTTAGGAGACTTATGCAACCCAACCAGGACGATATCACCATCGCCAACATCGAGTCGCGCGGATCGTTGCGGGCGCTCGTGGCGAACAAGCGCATGCCGGGTTACGTGGTCGGCAAGATCGACGAGCCCTATCAGTGGCTGACCGATGAGCGTCCGTCGCTGGAGTTGCGCATCGACTCAGAGCTGTGCGTCCGCGTGACCTGGCTGGACAGCGGCGTGCTCGTCACGCTTGAGGTCGGCCAGTGCGGCGTCGCGCTGCCTAACCTCAAAAGCCTGCTCGACCTCGACATGCTGTGCAACCGACTCGTCTGCTCGCGAATCGTGCCCGAGGCGATTGCGATCGAGGAGAACGACGAATGATTTTCATCGCTGAATTTGGATCCAACCCGGCCGCCTACGGCTGGGACTTCGAGGCGTTCTGCGCCGCTGCCCGGCGCGCCGGCGCCCGCTACGGCAAGGTGCAGCTCTGGCGCACCGACGTCATCTATCCCGAGCCCATGCGCGAAGATCGCCGCCCGCTCGAGTTCCCGCGCGAGCGCTTCGGCGAGTTCGTCGAGGCCTGCCAGCGCCACGACCTGCGCCCGATGGCGAGCGTGTTCGACCCCGAGGCCGTCGATTTGGTCGCCACGACCGGAAAGCCGGGCAGCTACCCCTGCGCGCTCAAGCTGGCCGCGAGCCGCTGGAACCAGTACATGCTGATCGGTCGCACGCGCCAGGCCGCTTTCGAGCGCGGCCTCGAGGTGTTCCGCACCTCCGAGAACCTGATCGTCGACGACGTGTGGCGCACCGCGCCGGCTTACGAGACGCCGTTTGCCACGGTCGCCGAGTACCCGGTGGGCATGGGGCGCGCGATTGACGCCGTGATCTCGGCGGCCGACACGTTCCGCGATGCCGGCATCCCGACCTGGGGCTGGTCGAGCCACACCGCGGCGCCCGGCTGGGTGGATGTGGCGCTCGCCGACTACCTGGGCGCCGAGTTCTGCGAAAAGCATTTTGCGCTGTCGCACGACGATCCGGAGGGCGCACACTCGCTCACCGAGTCGGAGTTCGCCGATCTCGTGCGGCGCGTCAACGGACCGAAAGGCAGGGATCTATGAGCACCACGCTTGTCGGCGGGGCCTCGACTCAGAGTCGGGCGCGCCGCCCGCTTCCAGACGGCATCGCGGAGGCGCGCACCGTGCGCACGATCGGCGTCACCGAGCGCGTCGAGTTCCGGCCGGTCGACTCGAACGTCTGGCACGGCCGCGACTGTCTGACGTGGGTCGTCGGGCAGGGCGGGCTGCTGTGGGGCGGGCCGCTGTTCCCGAACGCGATCCTCGGCGGATACAACGATCTCGACGTGCAGTCGCTGTTCGACGTGCCGGGCAGCTACGGCCACGCCGCCGAGCACGACCTGGCCGACGCGCTCGGCGCTGTCTACGGCCTGCTCTACCAGGGCCGGCCGCTCGGCGTGCGTTTCTGGACCAACGGCTCGGACGCCTGCAGCGCGGCCGCCCGCATCGCGCGCGCCGCGACGGGCCGTGACGCGATCGCGTCCTATGGCTATCACGGCGCGCATGCCGACTTTGCCCACTACCCGCAGTATCTGGGCACCCCGCAGACCATGGTCGACCTGCACAAGCGCTTTGAGTGGGGCGACACCGCGGCGCTCAAGTTTCTGGCGATGAACTGCGCGGCCCTGATCGTCGAGGTTCCGCCCTGCCCGGACGCCGAGGCGCGCGAGTTCCTGGGCTGGGTCAAAGTCGCCTGCGAAACCTACGGCGCGAAGTTCGTCATCGACGACGTGGTCTGCGGGTTCCGCACCGCGCTCGGCGGCTCGCTCGAGCGCTACGGCGTGATCCCCGACATGGTGGTGCTCGGCAAGGCGATGTCGATGCTCGGCAACGTCTCGGCCGTGATCGGGCTCGAGCCGCTCGTCCGTCGGCTCGCCGAGGACGTGTTCTACTCGTCGACCTTCGGCGGGCATCCGCTCAATGTGCGCATCGCGGCGCGCACCGTCGATTTCCTGGCGGCCTCCAACACCGTCTACGGGCCCGGCGGTCACCTGCAGACGATCGGCGGCGAGCTGTTCCACGGCCTCGAGGATGTGTTTGAGCGCCACCATGTGCCGGCCCGGATGATCGGGCAATACGAGCGCTCGGTGATGGTGTTCGAGGACGAGGCCCTGCGCCGGCGGTTCTGTGGCCTGATGATCGCCGAGGGCGTGATCGTCGACCGCCCGTTTTTCCCGACTCTCGCGCACACCGACGCGCATGTCCGCCAGACCCTCGAGGCCGCCGATCGGGTGTGTGCGCGGCTGACCGAGGGCGCATGACATTCGACCCGGTCCCCTGGCCGACGCCGGGCGGCGAGCAGTACGCGCTCGGCTCCTGGCCAGCCACGCCCGGCGAATGGGCGGCGGCTTCGCTGCGGTTCCTGGTCAACGCCCGGATGTTGCGCACCGTCATGACCGCCGAGACCGTGCGCGAGGTACATGTCGCCATCCTGCGTGCGGTGAAACTCGTCGAGCGCGCCGACCAGGGCGGCGTGGTCGAGGCGGTCGAGCTTGCGTCGATCTACAGCCTGTGCGTTCGGCTGGAGGCTATCTTTGTGTCGGCGTTCATGCCGCGGGCCGGGCTCGAGGCCGGCTGGCTGTGCCGGCGCTACCGCGAGATCACGACCGTCGGCTGCGGCCTGCTGCCGCTCCCGAAACTCGAGGTGTAATGCGGCGAGGCTGTGCGGCGTCTTAGGGATAACGGCGCCGGACTCAAGAATGGCTGCAACGGCCTAGGGAGTGGGTCCGGCGCCGATTGGAGGGCGGGCGCGGTCTGCGCCAGGCGCGTTTGAAAGGCGCGCAACTCGTTCGGGATGTGTCAAGGCGGCGAACCTTTTTTCACCTCTCTCTCTGATTTCCATGCAGACCGCGCCCGCCGCCCATCTCCTCCACCATGAATGACCAGACCGTCCTGCGAGTCTGTTTCGTCGTGATCGTCATCGTCCTCGCCCCGGTCGCCCTGCGTGCATACAACGTGATTACCTGGCCGTGGCCGATCGCAGCAGCCCCGCTCTTGCTCCTTGTGAGCGTGATGGTGGTCGGCCTGGTTGTGATCGTCGCGATTGAACGGAGGCATCGCTAAACATGGGACGCCACACCACCATCAACTGGACTGACGCGACGTTCAACCTTGTCTGGGGTTGTGTGCGCGTGTCGCCGGGCTGCCAGAACTGCTACGCCGAGACGCTCTCTCACCGCTGGGGTTTCGATGTCTGGGGCGCCGACAAGCCGCGCCGGCAGATGTCTGACTCGTACTGGAAAAAACCGTTTGCCTGGAACGCGCAGGCGGTCGCCGAGGATCGGCGGCTGCGCGTGTTCTGCTCATCCATGGCCGACGTGTTCGAGGATCACCCTGATCTGGAAGCACCGCGCCAGCGACTCTGGTCCACGATCGAGCGCACGCCCTCGCTCGACTGGCTGCTGCTCACCAAGCGCCCACAGAACATCAAGCGGTTCTATCCGCAGGCGTGGTCGACGGATGAGGACGACGGAGGCCGGATGCCCGAGAACGTCTGGCTGCTGACGACGGCCGAGAGTCAGGAGTTGCTCGGTCGACGCGCGCCGCATCTGATGAGCGTGCCGGCGGCGTTCCGTGGCCTCTCGGTCGAGCCGATGCTCGGTCCGGTCGACCTCTACCGCTTCCAGACTCTCAACTGGGTGATTTGCGGCGGCGAGTCAGGCCCTGGAGCGCGGCCGATGTCGCTGGCCTGGGCGCGCGATCTCCGCGATCAGTGCGACAAGTACGGCATCCCGTTCTGGTTCAAGCAACTCGGCAGCGCGCTCGCGAAAGAACTGGGCGTTGCCGGCAAGGGCGAGGCGCTCGAGGACATCCCCGAGGATCTGCGAGTCCGTGAATTGCCGGCGCAGGCCGATGGGCTAGGAGACGACGAGTGAACTACGACCCGATGATGGCGGCGCGCGGCCAGTTTCGTCTTTTCGATCGGCCTGACAGTCTGATCCAACTCAAAGAGGTCGGCTACGTCAGCCGGGAGTTCTGCGTCATCGGCGGCGCGCTTTATCACCCGCGCCATACGTTCGACACCGATGACCTGCGCATGGCGCTCGATGCGTTCTGGCAGGCGCGCGGCGTCTACCTGGCGTCGAACGGCGACCGCTTTGTGTTGCCCTTTGTGGCCGTGATCGACGGGGTACACGCGATCGTTCAGGGCCACGTTGTCGTGATTCCGTCCATGGATGACGTATCCCGCCTCGGACGTGCGGTGAGCGACTACTGGAGAAACGCATGAGGATTGCACTGCTCGGGCTCGGGCGCATCGGGCGCCGCCACCTCGACAACCTGCTCGCCCTGCGCGACGACCTTGAGGTGGTGGTCTACGACCCTTCCGTTCACCCGACCAAAAACGACCGGATTTTGGAAGCGCCGAGCATGGACGCCGCGCTCGGATACTGCCATGCCGCGATCATCGCGACGCCTGCCGATGCGCACCTTGAGGCCATGCGGCGCTGTAACGGCCTGCGTGTGCCCTACCTCGTCGAGAAACCTCCGGTCGGGCTCGGCCAGGTCGCCGACTTCGAGTCGGTCGTCGATGAGGCACCCGAGGGCTGCGCGGTCGGGTTCAACTACCGCTTTCACCCGGTGACCGCGCACCTGATGGCGGCCGCCGACCGCTACGAGCGCGTCTATGAGTTCGAGGCGCACGAGGACCTCGTCGGCGTCTACGGGCGCACGGTGGTCGAGACGATGGGCAGTCACGCGATCGACCTCGCGCTGTTCCTGGCCGGCGAGACGTGGCGCGAGGCGCTCGTCACCGACGGCGTGCGGCTGCGCGGGGCGCTCGAGCACATCACCGGGGCGCGCACGATCATCGATCAGCGCATGGACTGCGGGCCGCGGCTCAGCCGACTCTCGGACCGCCTGCTCTACCCCGACGACGAGATGTACCGCTCCGAGCTGCGCGCCTGGCTGGACTGGATGCAGACCGGCAAGCGCGACGCGCGCCTCGCCACCCTGCAGGACGGCCTGGCCGTCGTCGACGTGATGGCGCACATCCGCCAGGGAGTGGTGCCGTGACCGCCGCTGACTACAGCGGGGACGTCGAGACCGACGACGTCGTGGGCTTCTGGGGCGTGCTGCGGCGGCTGATGCGACCGACGTTTGACGACCTCCGACGCGACCCGGTGACGTTCCTGCGGCTCTATGGGGACCAGGCCGCCGATTATTCGCGGAGCTGGCGCTGGGTCGAGGATGTCTCAGAGCGCGCCATCCGGTTTGCGCGGGAGCACGGCGAGATCCGCGCCGGCGACGCGGTGACCGTCAAAGACGGCGAGCCGATCCGTCTGTGGAGATCCGGTCAACTATCCGCCTCGACGAGCGCTCCCACCGATATCTACCGCGTGCGCTTTACGACGTTCGGCGTGACCTCGGCCTCAGATGGCGAGGCGACTCTGGTGGGTCAGGGCCGGATCGAACCGTGGCCGATGTCCGAGGTCGGAAAACACGTCGAGGAGGCGGTGCTCGCCTCAGCCTGCCAGATCTTCGAATCGTCCTGGTCGGGGTGTGGCCTGTTCGATCGCCAGACGGTCGATGGGCTCTTTGGTGAAGGACTCAAGATGCAAGACATCAACATCACGTTCAAGACTGGCGAGACGGCGCCCGAGACTCACACGCTGGTCGTGCCGCGCCCGGCCCGCATCACGGCGGTCGATAGCCAGATCGAGGCCGACGAGTGGACCCAGGTCAGCGAACACTGCGTTGAGTTTCCGCGCACCGGCGCCACGCGCAACATGTTCGTCAGCCACAATCGCTCGTCGGTGGTCGTGGTGGCTATGAACGATGACGGGCAGCTGCTCACCGTCCGCCAGTGGAAGCACGCGATCGGGCGCGTGACGGTCGAGTTCCCGGCCGGGTATCTCGAGAACGAACTCGAGGACCCGGTGGCGGCCGGAATGCGCGAGCTGCACGAGGAGACGGGCCACACCTCCGACCACTGGCTGTACCTGGGCTCGTTCTACCGCGAGCCAGGGCGAGGGCTGACGGTCCTGCACGTCTGCGTGGCGCTCGACTGCGACAAGCGCACCGACCCCGATCCTGACGACACCGAGGAGATCGACGTCGGGCTGGTCGGAGTCGGCGACATCGAGGAGCTGATGAACGACGGCCGCATGCCGAGCCTGCACTGCCTGGGCGCCTGGGCGATCGCGCGCCCGTACATCCAGCAGCATCTGGAGGAGGACTGATGGGACGCTATATGGTCACGGGCTGCGCCGGCTTCATCGGCGCGCACCTCACGCGATCGCTGCTTTTGGACGGTCACACGGTCGAGGGAATCGACAACCTCGACGACGCCTACCCGCGCGCGCTCAAGGATCACCGCCTGCGCTGGTTCTTTTCGCATCCGAATTTCCGCCTGCACGTCGTCGACGCCGGCAAGCTGCACCCCTACGGCACCAGGGTCGGCGAGTTCGACGCGATCGTCCACCTGGCCGGGCGCGCCGGCGTGCGGCAGAGCATGACTGCGCCGCGCGAGTACCTCAGCGAGAACGTGGCCGGCATGATCGGCGTGCTCGAGCTGCTGCGGGCCGGGGTGACCGACCGCCTGCTCTACGCCTCGTCGTCGTCGGTCTACACAAGCCCCGTCGACCCCGTCTCGCTCGAGGGCTGGCCGAGCTACGTCGGGCGCCACGACGACAGCCCGCGCACGCCCTACGCGGCCAGCAAGCGCATCCTCGAGATGATGGCCGACACTTACAGCCAGGCCTACGAGAAAGGCTCGATCGGGATGCGTTTCTTTTCGGTCTACGGCGAGGCTGGCCGGCCGGACAGCCGGGCGTCGGTCTTCCAGTACGTGCGCCAGGTGCTCGAGGGCGAGCCGATCACGATCTACGGGCACAGCGAGCAGCGCCGCGACTTCACCTATGTCGGCGACGTCGTCCGCGAGATTCGCGAGCTGCTGACCGAGCCGGTCTACCATGCCGTGCTCAACGTCGGCACCGGAGCGCCGCGGCGCGTGCGCGACGTCATCGGCGTCGTCGAGGAGCTGACCGGCCGCACCGCGCGCGTCATCTATCGCAGCGACCCGCGCACCGACACCGCCCTGACCTACTCGACTCCACTGCCGTTTGCGCCGACCTCGCTGGCCGAGGGCGTGCAGCGCTGCATCGACTGGTACGTTCAGAATCGCGACTGGGCGTGCAGGGTCGGGCCGGATGGCCTGACGCGCACGACAGCGCCGACGGAGGCACTGTGAGCCACGCACGCATCCTGCTCGACGCGGCCTACGGGCCCGGCGTCGGTTACGGCCATCTGTCGCGGCTCGCGCTGCTCGGCGCCGCGATCCAGGATATCATGGGCGAGACGGTCGGCTGGCTGCGCCGGAACGACGGCCTGCGCGAGCATCCGGGCCGCAAGTGGCTCGACGTTGCGGAGTTCGAGGCGGACGAGCTGCCGACCGGAAACATCCAGGCCGTGGTCTGCGACGGCACCACGCCCGGACCGCTCGAGTACGCCTACCCGTTTGTGTTCGCGATCGCCGGCTCGTATTCAGAGCTTGGGGCGCTTTCGGAGATGCGCCTCAACCGGGCGGCCGCGATCTACCTGCAGCGCGCGCAGAACGACGAGCTGCAAGGCAACGGCCTGCCCGTGACCTATGCCGGCGGGCGCTGGATCATTGCCCGCAACCCGACGGACGGCCCGCGCGACCGCTCGCACATCGTCGTCTCGTTCGGCGGCTCCGAGCAGGGCAAGGCGCTGACGCTCGACGTCCTCGGCTACCTGGTCGATCGGGGGGTCAACGCCCTGATCGTCTGGCCTGAGACCTGGGGGCCGGCGCCGAAGTGGCGCGGGCGGATCGAGTTCCTGTCGGGCGTCACGAGCCTGCCGTCGATCGTGCGCGAGCGCGCCCGTGCGTTCGTCGGCTCGTTCGGCATCACGACCTGGGAGGTGCTACGCGCCTGCGTGCCCGGCGTTTACTACTCCTGGTCGCTCGATCACGCCGTCGGCTACCTGCCGCTGGTCGACGGCCGGACGGTGTTCAACGCCGGGATGGCCTGGAAGTATGACGCGGATGTGCTCGATCAGTTGATCGACAAAGCCGAGCCGGTGGCCCATGAGCCGCGGCCGTTCGTCGACGCACACCTCCGCCTGAACTTCGACGGCGACGGCGTTGCGCGAGTCGCGGCCGACATCGTCAACCGCCTCAACGGAAAGGTTGGCCAGCGTGAATAACATCCTCGGCGAGCGCGACGGCCTGCGCGTGGTGTTCGACCCAAACAAGGGCTACGCCCGGCTCGATCCGCTGCCATCTCAGGATGAGATCGACCGACTCTATCGCGGCTCGTTCTGGGCGGACAAAGGCGACGAGCGCCAGGTCCGCCGCATGCAGGCCTCATGGTGGGATCTGCATTACGGCGATTGGCTCGAGCTGGCCCAGAAGGTCGCCCAGGTCAAGATCGACAGCCTGCTGGACGTCGGCTGCGGGTTTGGATACTGGATGCGCTACGGCCTCCTGCAGGGCCTCGACGTCGCCGGCGTCGATCCGAGCGCCTACGCCATTCAAGAGTCGTGCGCTGTGTTGGGCGAGGCCTGCGGAACACCGGTCAGCGCGGAGGCCGCCGTGCTCAAGATCTCCGGGGAACTCGGCCCGCACACCTGGAGAGTCGCACAGACCTCGATCGTCAACGCGCCCATTCGAAAGTCGTTTGAACCGTATCGCATGGTCTCGGCACTCTGGGTCATGGAGCACCTCCTCAACCCCGAGCAGTTCCTGATGAACGTGCGCGCCCAGCTCTGCGCGGGCGGTGTGTTCCTGGCGGCGGTGCCGTCGGATTTCAATGCCCTGCAGCTCAAGGTCGTCGACGAGGGGCTGAGCGCTCGTCCTTACTGGTGGATCGACCCGACCCACCTCAACTACTGGACGCCAGCAACGTTCGCGGGCCTCCTTGGCCGCCACGGGTTCCGCGTGGCTGCGCTGACCACCATGTACCCCATGGAGCGATTCGTCGTTGGCGGGATCGACTACCCGGCCAACCCGCAACTCGGGCCAGCCCTGCATGCGGACGTCCGTGACTTCGACCGGCTGACCAAGAGCCGCGCATGGCGTAAGGGCTTCTACCAACGACTCGCGCTTTCCGGGCAGGGCCGCGAGATCATCGCGATCTGCGTGAAAGAATAAGGACCATGACCGACTTCATCCTGCAACACTACGAAACCGACAAGGGCGAAACCGTCGTCGACTCTGATCTGGCGACGGCCGAGCCCGCCCCCATTGACTACCGCCTGAGTGCCCAGCGATGGTTCCTGACCAAACAGCCGCATCTCGGCGGCGCCGAGGGCGTCGCGCTGCGGCTCGGCGACCGCGAGGAGGCGATCGTGCTCGCCCTCACCGGTCGCGTGCTGGCCTCGGGCCGGACCGGCCTGCAGAACCTGTCGGCCGAGATCGGGGCGCGCGGCGATGTGTTCTCGGGCAGCCCCGAGGCCCTGGTCCTCGCGCCCGGCTCGTATGTCGAGCTGACGCCGATCAGCGACGCGGCCGAGATCGTCATCGCCACGACCGGCGTGCCCGAGGCGCACACGACGCGCACCGCCGTCATCCGCGCCGGCGACATCCGCACGCACATTGTCGGCGAGGCGCACTATGCGCGCACGGTGGTCGAGATCGTCGGCGAGAGCCAGAACGTCACGACCCGGCTGTGCTGCGGCGAGACCGAGCAGGCGCCCGGCGTCTGGTCGTCCTGGCCGCATCACGAGTTCGACGAGCATCCCGAGCTGGCCACCCAGTTCGACGAGGTGTTCTACACATTCGCCAAGCCGATCGTCCCGACGATCAAAGGCGCGGAGATCATCCTGCGGCGGCGCGGCCTGATGGTGGACGGATCCGCGGTCGACGACGTGCTCGCGCTGCACAACGGCGACGAGGTGCGCGTGCCGCTCGGACATCATCCGATCTGCGCGCCGCTCGAGGCGCGGCTCCGCTATGTCTGGTTCTACGCCGGCCAACCCGAGCTCAAGAAGCGCTACGCCAAACGCGCGAAGGACAACGGCTACTATGCCTGACGACACGCTCCCCACACCGCCCGAGGATGTGCTCGAGTTCCCGCACCCTGTGTTCTACGCCTGGGGCGTCCTGCCCGACGGCTCGCTGGTCGTCAATGCCTTTGACACCACCCGCGAGCCGAGCGCCGACGAGTCGCTGCCCAAGGCGATGCGCTATTGCGTGATGGGCATGACCCTCCCGCGCGAGGAGGCGGCTGAGTTCCTGTCGCGCCTGATGGCGGGCGTGGTCAATCGCATGCCGTTCCACGGCGTCTGCTCGGCGCGGCTCCTCAAGGATTTCAACCGGCCCGCGCCGGAGCCGGCCGCCGAGCCTGACGAGTTCCACGGCGAGGGGTCCGCATGACCCCCAACCCGCTCAGCGCTGAGCGCATGCGCGAGATCCGCGACGGCATCCTCGGCGTCTCGCGCACCGAGATCACCTACCGGCCTGGCGCCGAGCATCTGCCGGAGCCGACGCTCGACTCGCCCGTCGTCATCGTGGTCGGCGGCGGGCTGATGCAGTGGGAGTCGTTCGTGCAGGCGCGGCTGCTCGGGTTCAGGGTAGTGATGACCGACCGCAACTCTGAGTGCTTCATGGCCAAACACGCCGACCTCTTCGTCGACGCCGACGTGTTTGACGCCGAGGCGCATGTGGCTGTGGTCGAGAACCTGCGCAAGTTTGGCTACACCGTGGCCGGGATCTTCGTGGGCGGCATCGACGCCGAGGTGACGGCCGCGACGGTCGCTGAGCGCTGCGGCCTGCCGGGTCTGCGCCGCCACACCGCCGAGCGTTGCCGGGACAAGTCGCTGATGCGCATGGCGTTCGATGTGTTCGGCCGGGCGCCCGGTCTCAAGGTCGAATGGCAGCTGGTCGGCGACTCCTCCGACGTCCAGGCGCCGCTCCTCGTAGCGCTCGGACGCGACGGCGCGCTCGTCGTCAAACCGATCGGAAACAGTGCGAGCCGCGGCGTGCAGATCGTGCGCAAGCTCGAGGACCTGCAGCCCGCGATCGAGCACGCCAAAACGTCGTCGACCGGCTACTACACCGTGATCGTCGAGGAGTACGTGGCGGGCACCCAACACTCGGTCGAGATCGCGCGCGTCGGCGACTCCTGGGCGCGTCTCAACATCGTCGACCGCGTGTTCGACACGGTCAACCCGGTGCTCGAGCTCGGCCACCTCAACCCGACCAGCCTCAAGACCCGCGACTCGCTCAAGGCCTGGAAGCGCGAGGGCGATGTCAGCCAGGAGGATCTCTACGAGCTGGCCGAAGCGGCGGCGGATGCCGTCGGCGTCGAGAGGGGCGTGTTCAAGTGCGACATGGTCGTCGGGGCGCGCGGGCCGGTGGTGCTCGAGTGTACGGCGCGCCTGTCGGGCGGGTTCGATAGTCAGGTGACGACTCCGCTGCGCGGGCTCAACTTCGTCGCGCTGGGCCTGGCGCTGGCCACCGGGCGCGAGGTGTACCAGGAGTGGTACAAGGGCTATTCGTGGGAGCAGTTCGCATGCGTCGGCGTGTTCCCGCCGCCCGGAGAGATCGTCGACCTCTACACCGAGCGCGACGCGCCATCGATCCACTTCTACAACCAGTCCAGGTACAGCCGCGGCGCCGACATCTACCGGCATGGCCGCGGCGACACGATCCAGCCGTACCGGGACTGCGGGGCGCGTCCGGCGTTCGTCGTGCGCGGATCCGAGAACGACATCGCCTACGGCACCTACAGGTCCTGGGAGTATGCCGTGCGCTGCTCGGAGAACATCGCCGCTGGCTACAGCGTCCGGCCGGTCGGCGACCAGACCCGGCCCTATCTGCCGCGTGTGCCGTTTGCACGGCCCCCAGGAGAGACCTCATGACCATCCACCTGACTGACCCCGTCACCGTCACCGGATCCGGCGGCGGCATCGGCTCGGCCGTCATGGCATTTCTGCGCGCGCAGGCGGGCACGCGCGCGACCGGCCTGCACCGCGACGACGCCCTGGCCGGCACCGACGGCGCGCTCGGCCTGGTCTGCTGCCATGCCGCCCCGCTTGGCTCGCCGCTCTCTGAGCAGCTCGAGATCGACGTCGTGCTGGCCCGCCGCGCGATCGACGCCCGTGTGCGCGGCATGCAGAACGCCGGCCGCGGCTCGATCGTGCTGTTCTCGTCGATCCGCGCCCAGGCCCCGCGCGCCGGCCAGGCCGACTACGCCACGACCAAAGCCGCGCTCGAGGGGATGACACGCGGGCTCGCGGTCGAGTGGGCGGCGAGCGGGATCACGGTCAACGCGATCGCGCCGGGCGCCGTCGACACCCCGCGCACGCGCGACAACATCGCCCGCGGGATCGTCAAAGAGTCGGAGATCGTCGGTCCGCTCGGGCGGATGGCCACCGCCGAGGAGATCGCGCGCGTCGTGGCCTGGCTGCTCTACGCCGCCCCGCCCGCCTTCACCGGGCAGGTCGTGACCGTTGATTCGGGCTGGTCAGTCGCGGGCTGATGCGCGACAATAGGGGCAGGAGGACGCCATGCAGAACGGAGACACGGTCTATGTGGTCGGCAAGCTGATCGGCGACGGGCGCTGGGAGCTGGGCGGCGTGTTCCTGACGCGCGATGAGGCCTGGGCTGCCTGTCTGGGGCGCGACTACTTCATCGGGGAGGCCATCGTCGGCCAGCCGTTCCCGTATCAGACGGTGCCGTGGCCCGTTCGTTATCCCTATCATGAGGGCTGGGGACAATCCGGCGCCTGGGTGATCCCATAGACGCACAAAAGAGGCCCGGCCATCATGGACGGGCCTCTTTTCTATTCGGGCTTGGAGAGTCCGAGGATCGACTCAAGGTCGGGCTCGCGCCCGGTGGCGCGGATGACCGAGAGCCTCGCAGCGTCGGCCGCGGCATGGGCCTCGATCCAGTCGCCGACGGTGATGCCCAGGACGTCGCAGACCGTGCGCACCGTGGCCAGCGTCTCAGCAGAGGCGCGCACACCGGGGAACGACTCGGTGCGACCACCCTTGTGGGGCCGGATGACACGCTTGGCTGGAGGGCGACGAACCACGCGGCGATTATAGCCCAGCCGTTCTCGCATGCCAGCGCGCAGTTTTACGTTTGCCGCGGGGACGATCGCGAAGTTTCTCATTTCCACGGCTCGTCGGTCATGTGCTCGCGGTCGCAGACGACGTTGATCTGGCGCGGGAAACCCTCATAGATCGGGATGCTTTCCGCCCGGCCCCAGTGGCGCAGAGGCGGAGACTCGCGGACGTAGGCACAGAAGCCGGGCCGGACCTCTGAATACTTGTAAGGCGTGATCGAGCGAATCAGAACGTGCGGTGTTTCTTCGCTCACCGCATGCACGACCAGGCGCGGCGAGTATCCGCGCTTGGTGTTGCCGCGCTCCTCGACCAGCAGCACGATGAATTTCATCGGGAGGACCTGGTCGATCCAGCGGTAGGTGATAGTCTGCCAGTCCTTCCAGCCATGTGGCTCGTCGTCGGACGGCTTTAAAATCTGGTACTCGACTCCCTCCTCGAGGGTGACGATGTCACCGACCTGCGGGATGACGGCGATGGTGCGTCCTTTGGACATGGTGGCCTCCTGCTATTGTTTGGCGCAGTTTTACAAATGCTGCCAAATCATCGCAAAGCGTTTCGTTCCTAGCGCCACTCGACTTTTCCGTTATTGCTTTCGACGTAGTGCTTCTTTGTTTTCACAAGCTTTGGAAGAAGCTCGCGGGTTCTTTGCAACGCAAGCCTGAGCGCGTCTTTCTTGTTCTTGGCCCACACACAGACAGTTGCAAAGATGTTTTTTCCGTCAAAGCTTGCGCTGACATTCTTCGCCTTGATCCCTGCCCCAAAAGCCATGTCGTCGGCCTTGAGATTTCCGGGAGGTCCATTGACGTACACTTTGAAGCGCTGGTTTCCGCGCTTGATTTCCGGCGGGAGTGCCGTCCAGAGAACGTACTTCTCGACGCGGACACCCATCGCAGACGCGTGAGTATTTGCCGTTTTGAGGTCAAAATACATCGCGTCTGGCTTGAACTCATCGCCAGGTCCATCGGGGCCCTCGCCGACAAGGTAGACAACCCGCTTTCCCTTGGGCATAGCATTGGTCTTGTTGTCTGTCATGGTTGTGCCGACTCCTTGTGCTTGTTGCGCCCACCCTTGGGCGCCGGGATCACGTCGACGTGCTCGAATGGTCCAGCGAATCGGCGCGGTTGTCGTTCGTCATCGATCCAAAACAGGATCTCTTCCGTTGGTTTGTCCTGGCGAACGGCCGCCAGGAACTGAGACGGAACGCCATCGCGATAAGTCTCTTCGCTCACAAAGACGACGATATATCGCCCGAAAAACTTGGCGGTTTTCTCGTCCACCTGAAAGGTGTCCCACCGAATGACACTCTTTCCTGCGTATCGACCATAGATGGTGTGTGGATTGACCCAGCCGGTGATGATGTCGCCCTCTTTAATCTCGATGATGTCGCCTCGAACTGGGAGTGCCATGTCAGTCCTCTGTCTGCCGAACGAGTCGGCGCGTCATGAGCGCGGTGATAGCGCTGAGTGCCAGGCCGGCGACCAACAGAAGGGTATCGCCGGTGATCGCGGCCGCCGACAGCACGACAACCGCAATCAGAATCATCGCCACGGATCCAAGCACGCCTGGATTATCCATCATTCCGCGCTCCATCAGCGGTAGGACGCGACGCGCATCCGGTCCTGATCGGCGGCCGTGGCGTCGAGCCCATCGACGCGCTCGGTCAGCTCGGCGATGCGGGTCTCGAGCGACACGATGATCTCGGCCAGTTCGAGCTGGCCGGGGATGCCGAGCTCCGCCGCGCGCTTTTCGAGTCGGCGCTTGAACGATGCCGATCGCAGCGCCTCGTCCTGCATACGGAACGCGAGCAGCTCGGCGTGGTGCGCCTCAAAACCAGGCGTCGTTTCGATGTTCCAGAACGGGTCGTGCAGCCAGTCTGATTTCAGGCGATCGATCTCCTCAGGCGTGCGAGTCTGAGGAGCGGCGGTTTTCTCGGCGTCGGTCACAGCGAACCTCCGTACATCTCGACATTCTCTCGGTCGCGTGCGGAGGCCTCAAGCGCCGAAATGCGATCGTCCATAGCGGCAAACGCACGCTCGAGACCCGAAAGCAATTCCGATACCGCCCACTCCTTGATGGCCTTCGGCTCCTCCACCATGGCCGCGGTCTCTTCGGGTAAACGAGGAGTTTCGCGCTCGGCCTGGCGCGCCTCGATCGCCTTGCGTTCCGCAGCCATCCCAACAGCGTAGGCAATCACCTCAAGCGCTCGCCCGCGCTCGCCATCTCCGGCCTTGCCAAGCCAGGCCTCCTGAAACTCGTAGACCAACTTCGGATAGTTGGCATAGCGCTCCAGCTCGATCGACAGGCCCGGAATGACTGCGCTCAAGATCACGGTTCTCGTGACGTAGTCGCGATTCGACTCGTAAACCTTGAACGCACCCATCAGCGCGCCGATTTCGCTGGCGGACAGGGGACCGTCCTTGATAGCCAGCTTGAGCATTTCGGCGGCCACGTCACGCAGCTTGATGTTCTTGTTTTCCTCCTCGATCGCAGCCAGACGGCGCGACTCTTCGGTGTTGCGCTCGTGCTCGGCGAGCAGACCGGCGATGGTTGTGTCGGTTGTGGTGGTCATCAGATCGTCTCCTGTGGTGAATGAGTGGCCTCAATGCCGGAGGCCTCGGCGCGTTCGATTTGCTCGGCGAGGGCCTCGGCGCGCTGGACGAATTGATCCACGCCCCAGCCTCCGAAGTCCTTGCCGCCGTACTTGACCATCAGCCGGCGCACCGACTCGGCGCCGCGGGCTGCCCGGCGCAGGGCCTCGGCGTCGGACTGCTCGGGCGTCTTGCGGGTGCGGGCGATGACGAGCGCCTCGATCCGGTCGACGGGCATCGGTGTCCCGGCGTGATCGTCCTCGCTCGTCACGACCTCGTCGATCAGCGCGAGCGCCGCGTCGCGGCTGCCCATCTTCATCGCGACCGTAAAGCCCTCCCAGGTCACGGTCGGGAATTTCTTCCACTGCAGGTCGGGCCGGTCGTCGTGTTCGACCAGGTAGAACCGCACCTGGCGCAGGCGGGCCTCGGCGCTGTGGCGCGGGATGCCGGCGAGCGCGGCGTAGTCGGCGCACACCCGCCACTGGCTGATGGAGCGCCCGGTGCCGTCGTCGCAGCCGACCAGCCGGCCGCAAAGGATGTGCAGCTTGAGGCCGTCGAACCAGCGGGCCGCGTCGTCGTCGCCGCGGCGCTGCAGGATGTCGTCGCGATCCTCGAGCGGGATGATGTTCATAGGATCCTCCGCGGCGCGCGGGTTTCCGAAATCACGGTACCGGCCTTGATGAGCTGCAACGATCCGCGCTGGATGCCGACCGACCAGACCTCGTAAATCTTGCGTGCGCGCTCCTCGTTATCGCCGGCATAGAGCGTGCGCCGGAGCGGCGTGCCGTTGCCCTGATTGCGGATGACTTTCCAGGTCGCCTCGGGCTGTTTCACGTTGACCTCCTCGTCGATCGGGCGCAGGCTGCCGGGCACCCAGGTCCAGGTCGACCACGCCAGGCCCTCGCTGTCAGTGCCGTCGTCGACGCGCCGATCCAGGATGACGCTCACGCGCCCGACGTTGCGCAGCGTCGCCGTCACGCTCGAGCCGGACGTCGGCAGATCGCCGACGATCAACAATCCCGACTCTTGCGCGCCTCCGATCACGATCTCCTGAAAAATGGCGGTAGGGAGGGGCAGCGGTTGCATGCTTACCGTCCCGCCGCCGACGGCCGGCCGAACGCCGCGATCTGGTCGTTGAGCCAGGCGCGCTCGTCCGCGTAGAGGTCGCCTTGCGTGATCTGTTGCGGGCCGACGAACAGCCTGATGCCCGAGACCCTGCCGCCGCGGCAGGTGATGTCGGCCGACAGCTTGAACTCGCGCGGACCCTTGGTCGGTTTGGTCACGTTGTAGGTGTGAGACTGTGCTGAGAGAGGGTTGAACATATGATCCTCTTGACGGGGGCCGGGTTATGATCGACCCAGCCCCCACTGCTGTACTCAGTGGCGGTCAGCCGGCCGGTCGGGTAGCCACCCCGACCGGCCGGCGTCGTTTGGACGTCAGGCGGTCATGATGTCGCGGGCGGTGGGGCGGAGCGCGTAGACCTCGGCGCGCTCGGCTAACTCGCGCGCCATCGTGCGCACGGCCTCGCGCAGCTCGGGCTCCTCGCGATCGGCCAGCGACCAGGAGACCTGCTCGCGCACGGCCTCGCGCAGCAGCCGCAGTTCGGTGTCGGCCAGTGCCTGCCAGTGCGCGGCGCGGCTGGCGTAGTAGGACTCTTCGGTGCGGCGCTTGGTCTCGATCGCGTGCGCGCGGCGCCAGATGCGCTCGGCGGTGTAGAGGTCCGCGCTGCCGGCGACTGACAGGCCGGCGCAGGTCGGGCACAGGCTCGCCCGGTGGGGTTCATTTGCGGCGACCGCGACATCCAGCACGATGGCGCGCTTGGTCTTGATGCCGCAGCGGTTGCAGGTGGCGTCGTGGGCGGCGTCCGTCTGTTCGGTGCGCCCGACGATGACGACGGTCTGGTAGGTGGTGGTGGCCATGGGTGTTGCTCCTGCCTGCCGGGCGACTGTGGTGAGTCGCCCGGCAGGCCTTGTGTGGTTTAGAACCAGGGGTCGATGTCGTCGATGTAGGTGTCGGTCTCGTCGACGATCGCAGAGGCGTCGCTGTCGAGCGCGGCCTGGTAGGTGTCGGCCTCGACCGTCCAGTACGCCCAGGCCTCGAACGCCTCCTCGGCGCTGGCCTGATCGCCGGCAGCCTTCGCGGCGTCCTGGTTCGCGCTGGCCTTTTGGGCTTCCGCGCGGGCGTACTCAACCTTCTGGCTGTGGGTCATGTTGGGGCGGGGGTACTCGTAGGTGGCCATCGGTGTCCTCAGTGGTGTTTGTGTATGTCCGAACGACACAATCAGTATATGAGTTTGTGCGCACAATGTCAATACCCAAAACCTGACGCCTGCCGCAAATCCGCGTAAACAACAGCCGAATAGGCTGCATCCGGGCCGTCTGCCAGACGTCAGATTGTGCGCGCCTGACAGCGCCGCAGCGGCCACGCCGGTTTCCGGGGCGCCCCTGTAAGAGTCATCCGGTGGACTGGTTGGTCGTCGTCGGAGGGCAGGGCGAGGACGTCGCGCGCATCGCGCAGGCGGCCGAGGGTCTTGACCTGCGCGTGATCTGGGCGAGCGGTGGCCGGCGCGGCGACTCGAGCATCCGCCGCATTGCCGGATACCCCAACCCCGTGGCGATCATCGAGTCGCTGCAGGCGGCGACGCCGCGGCGCAGTGCGTTTCTGGGCGTGATGGCCGGAGAGCGCGCGGCGATCGTGTCGGCCTGGCAGGTGGCCGAGGCGCTCGGTCTGCCGCGCCTGCGCAGCCTGTCCGGCGTGCAGCTGGCGGGCTCGCGGCTCGCGACCCTGGCGCGGCTCGCCGAGTCGGGCGTGCGCGTCCCGAGCTGGCGGACGGTTGCCTCGCCCGACGACCTTGCGCGCCTCGACGCCGGCGGACACCCGTGGGAGTGGGCGCTCAAGATCGACCGGCCGCGCTCATCGCCCGTGATCCTGCCGACGCGCCGCATGCGCGCCGCCCAGGCCTTCGGCGCGGCCAGCGCCTACGCGGCCGGCGCCCCGGTCTACGCCCAGCGCTGGCTGCCCGGCGCGCACCTTTCGGCCGTCGGCGCGCTGGTCGGTGGGCGCGTCACGACCCTCGCCGTGTTACGCCGGTCGTTTCTCGGATCGGCCCCCGATCAGGTGACCTGCGGCTGGGACGTCGTCGATCCGCCCGACGGCCTGATCGCCGTCGTCGAGTCGGTGGCGCGCGCCTGCCGCTGGACGCTCGGCCCGATCGTGGTGGACGTGGTCGCTGCAAGCGGCGACGGCTCTGCCGGAAGCTACACCGTCGTCGATGCGCATCCCGGAATCGGCGAGGCCGGTGTGCCCGCGCTGGTCGGCGAGGCGAGCCTGCGCACGGCGCTCGCGGCGGTCTGTGGAAAACCGGCCGCGACGGCAACCCCCGTAATAATCCAGGCGACCATGGCTGCCAGCCTGCGCTACGTGGTGGCGGTGGACGGCGACGCCGGGCGGCTGATCGAAAAGTTCGAAGACAGGCCGAGGCGGCTGCCGGCGGGCATTGTGCGGCTTGTGCGGCCTGGCGAGCGCATCCGCGAGGGGGTCTCGCGGTCCGAGGTGTGGGGCTGGGCGATTGCGCCGAGTGAACCGGCCGCCGAGATCCTGGCGGCTGAGTGCTATGCGAGCGTTGAGCTCGAGGGAGAGTCGGATGTTGACGTTGACTGAGGACGAGATCACGAAGCTCGAGGAGGCCGATGTGCGGATCAAGGTGATCCGCGAGCGTCTCAACAAACAGGGGTCGATGCCGTGGGCGTTCCACAACACCGCCGGCGAGGAGGTGGTGCGCATCCCGCCGCAGCCCAACCGCTTCCAGCGCTCGTTCATCGGCTGGGCGCCCGAGGACATCGGCTACCTGCTCGACCTGAACGTGGCCCTGATGGACGTCCTGGCGCGCGCACAGCGCCAACCCGAGGAGGCAGCGCATGTCGACGCGCCGAATGCTGATGGGGCTGACAGTGGCGATGACGGCGGTGCTCGCCGGCATGCTCGCGGGCGCAAGGCGAAAAGTGGCTAGTCCCCAGGTCTCGATCGAGGCCGCTGCGATGGTGCTGCGGATCGACGGCGTCGAGACGATCGAGCGGCTCGCCACGCATCGCAGCTACGCCCAGCAGACTCTGACGCGGCTGATCCAGCATCGCCTGACGATCAGCGGCAAACTGCGCGAGATCCTCGGCGAGATGCCGGACGTCGTCGAGCTCGAGAAACTCGCGGCCATGTTCGACGCGGCCGCGGCTGACTTCGACGAGGCCTGGCAGCTTGTCGAGACCGACAGCGTTCGGCTGATCCATATCGCGCGCGTTGCCTCGGACGCCGTGATCGAGGCCGAACGCAAGATCCACGCGCTGCCGTCGGCGAGCCCGGTCGAGCCGCCGACGATCGTGGGAGGTGTCTGATGGCGCGAGACTACGCGGTCGTGCTCTCGGCACGCATGTCCTCGGAGCGCCTGCCCGGTAAGGCGCTGGTGACGCTCGATTTTGGGGAAAGCGTGCCCAACATCGTCGGGTTGGTCGAGCGCTGGCTGTGGAGCGAGCGCGCCCCGGTGGTGATCGTCGCAACCTCCGATCAGCCTGAAGACGACGCCATCGCGGAGACGATCGAGGGCACGTTTGATTTCGATATCGAGCAGGGCGACGTGCGACTCTACCGCGGCTCGCGCGACAACGTGCTCGCCCGGATGGATGGCGCGCTCAAGGCCTGCGCACCGGATGCCCGCTACGTCGCGCGGGCGCTGGCCGACAACCCGCTCGTCGACGTCGACCTGGCCGACTGGCGGCTCGACGTGCTCCGTGACCTCGAAGCCGAGGGCGTCCACTATGGCGGGCGCGAGGCCGAGCTGACCTATGCGGCGACGACCGACGTCTGGTCGCGCTCCGGCTGGGACCGGATCGTCGAGCACTCCTCTGGCTCGCAGCTCGAGCACCCCGGCGCCTGGTACTGGGAGAACCTCGGAAAGTTCAAGGCCGCGCACCTGACAATGCCGCGCGCCGAGTATGTCACCCGTCTGCGCACCGAACTCGACACCCCCGACGATCTCGCCATGTTCCGCGCCGTCTGGCGCAAGCTGGGTACCGAGCCCGATACCCTCGAAGCGTTGCAATGGCTCGAGCGCCATCCGGAGGTGGCGCGACTCAATGCCGACGTTCCGCTCAAGACGATGACGCACGCGGTCTGGGGCGAGGGCAGCGAATGGCAGTGCCCGTCGTGCTCGCGGCGCATCGGCGGCGTCGTCAACGGCGATCTCGTGTTGAGATGCAAGTGCGGGGCGCGCAAGAAGTTCTACAGCCGGCCGCCGGCGAAACTCGGCCCGGCCCTCGGGAGGCGCTCATGATCGGGGCACACATCCGTTACAACTCCATCGAGGGCTGGCGCCTGGCCCGCGAGGTGCGCGACACCCGCGCGAGCGCGCGCAAGCGCAGCCGGGGCCTTGGCGCGCCGATCAAGCTGGTCGACGAGTTCAAGGGCTGGGCTGAGGCCGTCGAGGTCTCGAGCTTCCCGATCGCGCGCGTCGTCGCCGGGTCGGATAACTACCCGGTCGACGCGGCCGTGGCGACCGGAGCCGATCCCAAGAAATCGGCCATCGGCTACGTCAACCAGTATCTGCTGCCGCACATCGTGGCCAACCGCCTGACGCGGGTCGAGGTCCTCAACGAACCCAGGACCTACACCGACGCGCAGATGGCCTGGCTGTGCGAGTTCCTGTTCTACGCCGCCGAGTACCTCTATGGCCTCACGCTGAACGGCGCCCCGCACCGGGTCGAGGCCGTGCTCGGCAACTTCGGCGCCGGCTCGCCCGACAGGGCCTCTCCGCAGTGGCGCATGGCGCGCCGGTTGGTCGAGGCCTGCCAGCGCTTCGGCAGCCGGATCGGCCTGCACGACTACACCTACACGCCGCCGATCGTCCAGCGGAATGGCGTCTGGGTCGTCGACGACGTGCTACTGCGCAGCGACCCGTTCGCGTTTCGCTCAGTGGCGCTGACGCGCTCGTTCCTGGAGTGGGGCTGGGGGCGCGCGGCCTTTGCGATCACCGAGGCCGGCTTTGAGTGGCACGCCAACGTCAAGGGCTCGGCGCGCTTCCGCGAGACGCCGATCAGCGGCGAGGAATACGGCCGCGGGATGGTGCGCTACGCCGCGATGCTCGAGTGGCCGGTGTATGTGTTCACGTCCGGAGATGCGACCCCGCCGTGGGACAAGCACGGCGTCGACGGCACCGGCTACACCCAGGCCGTGATCGAGGCCGCGCGCACGACCGCCTGGTTCGAGGAGACTCCGATGACTGCTGCCGCACCGCCCAAGATCACGCCGCGCCAACCGACGGCGCTCTTTGGCTTCTATGCCAACGCCCGCACGCTCGAGATCCGCCACGCTCCGGCCGGCGACATCGTCAATCGCCTGACCGGGCGCACGCACTGGGTCGACGTGTTCGCCGTCGTCGACGGCTACTGGCGCATCACCGATTTCAAGGGCTCACAGGCCGACTGGTGGATCCGCGAGATCCCGCTGCAACCCCAGTAGGTGCCGCATGGATATCCTGGCCTGGCTCTCGGCGGCCATCGTGGCGCTCTTCATCGTTTGGCTGGCGACGTCGCTGACGCGCTCATTCGTCAATCCGATCGGATGGCTCGAGCTGCGTTTCGGCGGACCGCTGGCCCTGGTGATCTTCTTGGTCGTCTCGGTGCTGGTTATCGGCGTGCTGCTCGCGTTCTCCGTTTCTCTGAGGGGATGATGCCCAAACTGATCGAACCCACCGACGACATCTTCGACGTCGAAAACTGCGAGGACGGCGACTGGGCGTTCGACGCGCGCGGTCTGACGATCTTCATCGTCCTGCCCGGCCGACATCTGGCCGGCCTGCCGCTACGCTCTGACAGCGACCATGCCCGGCGCGACGGCACCGGCCCGATCTGGGAGTGGGACGGCAACCGCGAGGCGCCGACGATCACGCCGTCGATTCATTCGCTCTCGACCGGCTGGCACGGATACATGCGGGCCGGAAAACTCGAGTCTGTCTGACTGGTTTGCATCGTCTCATACGATAAAGATATGCACCTCAACGGTGCATATCGGCCGCGGGTCGTCCGCAACGTTTCCGGTATTGGCCGCCGGGTTGGAATACATCCAGCCCGGCGGCTTTTCGTTTTGGGAGGTCCCCTATGCGTCTGCGCTACCTCGTCAATCCCCTCCTCGCGGTGGTCATCGGCCTGGCTTCGTCTCTCGCAGCCTCCGTACAGGCCGAACCCTCCGCGGCTCCCGTCAGGCAGGCGGCTCCGACCCGCGTGCCGATCGTCGTGGCGCTGCAGCCCGGCGACCGTCTCGCCGTCACCTGCATCGGCGGAGTGCTCGGATCGACGACCGCGGCCGGCACGCCCATCGCGCTCTGCGATGCCGTGACGCCGACTCGCACCGCCACGCGCACGCCTAACCCGACGCGCACGGCGACCGCTCAGCCCTCTCTGACGCCGAGTTCCACCGCGACGACCGCTCCGTCGGCGACGATTGCGCCATCGGCAACGATGGCGCAATCGTCGACCTCCACTTCGGCTCCGACGAATACGCCCATCCCAAGCGATACCGCAATGCCGATGCCGACCGCGACGCCCGGATCCGGCGCGGCCCTCTATGAGTCGGTGGCGGTCAACCCCGTGATCCTGGGCACCTGCACCGCGGCGATCCATGACCGCTACGTCGCCACCGGCCCGGACGGCCGGCTCTACCGCACCTGGCACCCGCAGACCGTGCTCGTCGATCCGGCCAACCCGGCCCTGGGCACCTGCACGTTCGCGCACGAGCACGGCGCGGACCCGGCGACCTCGGCGATCCCGAACGCCGACCCGATCGTGTTCGACTACATCAGCCGCATCAGCGAGCTCGACGGGATGCTGATGCCCGAGCCGCACGAGGGGTTCAAGGTCCACGTCGTCAACGCCGGCCAGATCAACGACGAGGACCGCGTCAGCCAGGTCACGGCGCTCATCCTGTTCCATCAGGGCACCGGCGGACCGCGGCGCTTCACCGTCAGCCATCACACGCTGCACGTCCAGGCGATCATGCCCGGCGGCCAGCGCGTCAACGTGCGCGGCATGGCCGACACCGGGATCGCCGGCTCGATCTGCGCGCGCGACCGCCACGAGCTGCCCATCGGCCGCACGGTCATGACGCTGCCGAACGTGCCCGAGGCGGCCAACGCCGACGTCGCCTGTGTCGTCGGCAGCCCCTACGAAATCTGGTCGTTTTCGCTGCCGATCTACTCGAACCTCAACGATCCGCTCCTGACGTTCAATGCCTCGCTCGCCGCGTTCGACCCGATCACGGTCATGGATCCGCGCGATACGAGCCTGGCGATCTACACCGGCGACGTGTTCCCGCCGAGCCTCGGCGCGCCGTTCGCGGACGTCAACCAGTGGCGCGGCTGCAACCGCGAGTTCTATGTGGGCGGCGTGGTCCTGCGCAATGCCGCGGGCACCGCGTTCTGGACCAACAGCCACGGCCAGATCACGTCGACCGGGACGGCCGCGACCGCGCTGCGCCAGACGTTCCCGCGCGGCAACATGTTCGTCCCCAGCGATCCCACCTACGCCTGGCAGACGCTCTCGCTGCGCGGCACCGAGGCGATCAACGTGTTCAAGCTGCGCCAGCCGACCTGCGCGCCCGGCCTCGGGACCAAGAACTGATGTCCGCATTGCCTCCGATCACGGATGGCCATCGTGTGGAGTGGGCGGCGAATGACAGCCGCCCCTCCAACGTCGTCCTCTGCCAGCGCCTGGCCGACGGCACGGTCGAGCGCCACGAGCTGCCCATGTTTCTCGCCCACGCCTGGATGCCGATCGACCCGCGCAATGGCACCGAAGTCGTGGCCGCCTGGATCGACGCCCGCGGTCAACTCGACTCGGGCTGGATGGTGTCGGTATGACCCAACCCCGCAAGACCCGAACCAAACCCAAGAAGAGTCGCGAGGCCGTCAAGGCCCACAACGAAGCGGTGCGCGCGCGCTCGAAGGCGTCGAAGGTCATCGCCGAAACGGTCCGCGAGGTCGTCGAGGAAAAGAAGCCCCGCCAGGATTCGCGGGCCGGTGCCTGGGGCGACTGGCGCGACGTGTTCCTGCAGAACCTGCGCGAGCACGCCAGCGTGCGCAAGGCCTGCATCGCGGCCGGCATCAACCGCACGACCGCCTACGAGGCGCGCAGCCTCAAGAACGCGCAGACCGGCAACGACAAGGGCGAGCGCGCCGCGATCAGCGCTCGCGCCTTTGCAGCCGCCTGGGACGAGGCGCTCGAGGACGCCAACGACCTGCTCGAGGAGGAGGCCCGCCGGCGCGCCGTCGAGGGCGTGCCACGCGAGCGCTACGACAAGGACGGGCAACTGATCTCGGTCGAGACCGAATACAGCGACAGCCTCCTGACACTGCTCCTCAAGGCGAACAAGAAAAGCAAGTTCGGCGAGCGCGGCCAGGCCAACGTCAATATCAACTGGGACGATCTGACGAGCGAACAGCTCGAGCGGATCGCGGCAGGTGAGGATGTTCTCTCAGTCATTGCAGGCGCGCGCGCGAGCTGAGCTCGAGCTGCGCAAGCGCCACGGCGAGAACCGGGCGCGCGGCAAGTTCGCGCGCTTCGCGGCCTACCAGAACAACCCGGTCGGCTACGCCTTTGACGTCCTCGGCGCCACGCTCTGGTCGACCCAGCAGCAGATCGCCAACTCGGTCCGCGACAACCGGCGCACGGCGGTCAAGGCCGGCCACGCCGTCGGCAAGACGTTCCTGCTCGGCACGGTGACGCAGTGGCATTTCGACTGCTTCCAGCCGTCGATCACGCTCAACACCGCGCCCAACTGGGAGGCCGTCCACGACCTGCTCTGGCAGGCGATTCGCGCCCAGCGCCAGCCCGGCATGCCGGGCCGGCTGCTCGAGATGATGCTCGACGGCGGGCCCCAGCACTACGCCAAAGGCCACAACGCCGAGACCTCGACCGGCTTTCAGGGCCGCCACGAGGGCCGGCAACTCATCATCATCGACGAGGCCATGGGCGTCGGCGATCACATCTGGCAGGGCACCAACGCCATGATGGTCACCGAGGGCTGCCGCACGCTGGCCGTCGGCAACCCGACCCAGACGTCCGGCGAGTTCTACGACATCCAGACCGACCCGGACTGGGTCCACTTCCGCATCTCGTGCCTCGACCACCCCAACATCCTGGCCGAACTGGCCGGGCTGCCCGCCCCGTTCCCGAAAGCCGTGCGCCTCGTCTGGGTGCAGGAAATGCTGCGCAAGCACTGCTCCCGCACCACCCAGCCGACCGGCGATGCGTTCGAGTTCCCGGCCGGGAGCGGCGAGTGGTACACGCCGGACGACATCTTCCGCAGCCGCGTCCTCGGGCTGTTCCCGAAACAGGCCTCGACAGCGGTCTGGTCCGAGGAGTGGCTCGACATCGCGCGCACCTCGACCCTGACGTGGACGCCGCGCGACATCGCTGAGGTCGGCGTCGACGTGGCGCGCTTCGGCGACGACAAGACCACGATCTACGCGCGCCGTGGGCCGGTCGTGCTGTTCCGCGAGTCCTACGTCAAACAGGACACGATGGCCACGGCCGGGCGCGTCATCAAGGCGGCCGAGCGCCTGGCCGGCGAGCAGGGGATCGGCGTGCACGACATCGGCCTCAACGTCGACGACACCGGTCTGGGCGGCGGCGTGACCGACCGCCTGCGCGAGGAGGGCTACCGCGTCAACGCCGCGATCTTCGGCGCGCGGGCGCGCGACCCCGAGGAGTACACCGACCGCGGCTCGGAGCTCTGGCTCGAGGCCGCCGAACTCGGCAGCGATCGCAAGCTCAATCTCTCCGCGCTCCCCGACGACGTCTACCGCGTGCTCGCTGCCGAACTGCGCGCCCGTCAGTACAAGATCCACGGCAACGCGCGCCGCAAGGTCGAGAGCAAAGACGACCTCAAGAAGCGCATCAAGCGCAGCCCCGACGACGCCGACGCCTTTTGCCTGGCTTTTGCCGGCGGCGTGCGCGCACCCTCCGAACTCCTGACCGAGATCGCCAAACCCGCGGTCTCGCGATTCGTCAAACCCGCCACGACGCCCAGCGAGCGCACCGGCTCGCGCTGGCGGCGCTGAAGGAACCCCCCTACCATGGCCCGCAAACCCGCCCACGAAACCGCCGCCCGCAACGCCGAGATCCTGGCCCGCCGCTCCGAAGGCGCGGCCGCGCTCGCCGAGGCGTTCGGCCTAAGCAAACCCCAGGTGTATCGCATCCTGGCCACGACGGCGCCCACGGATCAGCCGACTCCGTCGCGCCTCGCGGCGCTGCAGACCCCATCCGAGGAGCGCGGGCGATTTGCGCGGACCGCCAGCCGACGCACGGACACGTATGCGCGCGGCATCCAGGGCGACACGTTCAAAAGCCTCGCCAAATCCGGGCTCAAGCGCTACGGCAACAGCGTCGACGACGACTACGACCGCGTGTTCCGCCGCGGCCTGCGGGCGCGGGTGGCGCTCTACCGCGAGATGGGCGACGACCCGGTGCCGCACGCCATCCTGCAGGCGGCGCGCCAGATGATCGGGCGCGTGCGCTGGTACGTCGAGCCGGCGTCGTCGAAGGCCGGCGACAAAAAAGCGGCCGAGTTCGTC
The DNA here is from genome assembly GCA_044226195.1 of Steroidobacteraceae bacterium. Taxonomy (GTDB): domain Bacteria; phylum Pseudomonadota; class Gammaproteobacteria; order Steroidobacterales; family Steroidobacteraceae; genus RPQJ01. The sequence goes on along the minus strand of JBGAHO010000011.1, from coordinate 49,085 downwards.
GAGCAGTGCATGCACGACATGTCGCACTCGTGGACGTCGGTGATCGACCAGGCCTGCGAGATGCTGCAGTACGGGTTCGCCGTCGCCGAGGAGGTCTACAAGCCGCGCAAGGGGCCCAACGGCAAGATCGCGCGCTCCAAGTACAACGACGGCCTGATCGGCTGGCGCAAATTCCAGTTCCTGGCCCCCGACAGCCTCGCGCCGGGCAACGAATGGCAGTTCGACGAGGAGGACGGCGGGCTGCAGAGCGTCAGCCAGCAGCCGCCGCCGGCCGGCGAGATCGTGACGATCCCGATCGACCGCCTGGCGCTCTTCCGCACGACCGAGAGCCGCGGCAACCCGGAGGGCCGCTCGATCCTGCGGGCGATGTACAAGCCCTGGTATTTCAAGGCCAACCTCGAGGAGATCGAGGCGATCTCGAGCGAGCGCATGGGCGCCGGCTTCCCGGTGATCTACGCCGGCGCGGACGTCGGCAAGGGCGAAAGCGCCTCGTCCGATTTCAACCTGCTCAAGGACATCGGCCGCAACATCCGCACCGACGAGCAGATGTCCGTGATCCTGCCGTTCGCCAAGATGGGCGGCGGCGCCAAGGAGGGCGACGGCGTGCTGATCGAGCTGCTTCGCCCGAACGGCACCGCCCCTGACTTCGGCACGATCATCACGCGCTACGAGCAGCGCATCGCCATGGTCGGGCTCGGGCAGTTCATGATGCTCGGCATGAGCAAGATCGGCACGCAGGCGCTCGCCGTCGAACAGGGCGACATGTTCGTGATGGCCCTCGATGGCTGGCTCTCGAAGATCAGCGATGTGCTCAACCGCTTCGCCGTCGAGCGGCTGGTCGCGCTCAACTACTTTGCCGGCATGACCGAGGTGCCGCTGCTCAAGTGCGAGACGGTCGGCAAGGTCGACCTCGGCGCATTCGCGACCGCCGTCAATACGCTCGCCCAGGCGCAGCTGCTGACTCCTGGCCCGGAGCTCGAGGCCTACATCCGCAAACTGGCCGACCTGCCCGAGCGCATCGAGGCCCCGGAGGTCGCGCCGACCGACTCGACCGAAGATGCGCCAACCGACTCGACCGACGCCGAGTCGGTGGATCAGACCGACGAGAACGGCGACACCCCGCCCACCGACAACACGGACGGCAACAACCCGCCGGATCCCAAGACCCCGCCGGACGGTGGCACGGAGAAAGCCAGCGCCGAGCTCGAGGCCGATCTGGCCACCGCCCCCGTGCTGACCCGCGGCATCATGGTCGCCTTCGGGCTGCCCGACGAGGTGCGCGCGGCTTTGGCTGTGCCGGGCGGCGAGTCGGAGGATCACCTGCACCTGACCCTGGCCATCGTCAATGTTCCCGATACGGGATCGCTGACCGAGGACATGCGCGGGCTGGTCGAGGTCGTGCGCGGCTTCGCGCAGTCCTACCGGTCGATGGGCGCGCTGGTCACCGGGCCGGCGATGTTCGCGCCGGGCCCGGACGGCGCGCCGATCGTGGCGCTCGTCGATGTCCCGACCCTGCCCGAGTTCCGGGCGGACCTGGTCGCCGCGATCGAGGCTGCTGGCTACACGATCAAGCGCAACCACGGCTACATCCCGCACATCACGCGGTTCTACGCACCCGAGCCGACTCCCGTCCTGCCCGAGACTCCGGTGCTGCCGTTCATGCTCTCCGAACTGGTCGTGGCCGAGGAGGACCTCTGGGTGACGGTGCCGCTGGCCGGCGCCGAGGATTACGGCCGCGTGCTCGCGGACTTCGAGCAGCTGCGCGAGCGTCACGCCCGCGTCAGCCTCGATCTGTTCCGCGCGATCCTGCCGGACGTGTTCGCCCGCGGGTTCGGCCATGGCCGCACGAAGGCCGAGCGCGCCGTGAACGACTACGAGGAGAGTCTGCGCGACACCTACAAGGCCTGGGCGGAGGAGACGGCCGACACGATGGCCGAGGCCGATGACGACGATCAGCGCCTCGAGATCCTGACCGCCGCGCTCGCCGTGCTCCTCGCCAAACTCCAGAGCATGGGGCGGCGCGGCCTGCCGGATGCGGCGGCCCTCGCCCTCTCCGATGCCGAGAGCGGCTACTCGCCCGAGATGCTGCGCGAGATCGCCGACGCCGTCGGCTCGAACGACACCTATCTCGCCAACCTGACGACGACCGACATCCCCGCGAAGATGCGCGACGTCCTCTCCGACCCGGACACGCAGACCGCGATCGCCGGCGGGGTGGGGGCGGCGGTGCTTGCCGGCGCGCTGATGAAGTACGTCGGCCGGGTCGGAAGTTACTCGGGCGCCTGGTGGGGCCTGCACAATAAGGTGGTCGGGCTCGACTTCGACGCGCGACAGGAGGTGAGCGCTGGCACAAACCCAAAAGAGTCTGACGACGTCAAACTCTTTTGGTCGATCGAGCCCGGCGCGAACCACTGCGCGACCTGCATTGAGTTCGGAAACACGGTCTACGACAGCTACCGCGAGCTGCTGATCCGCACGGGCGGCGTGACTCCGGGCGACGGCACGCAGTGCGGGGGCAACTGCCGCTGCAAGCTCGGCGCCGCGACCCGCGAACAGATCGCGGCCTACATGAGCGCCTGGCAGTCGGTCGAGGCGTTCATGGCCAGCAACCAGCCGCGCGATCCAGGAGCGCCTCTGGTTTGACACCCCTGCGACAATGATGGCATAGGGGCGCGCAAAGGTGCGCGCAAATCAGGTGGACATCCCGGCCGCCCGACTCAACTGAGTCGGGCGGCCTTTTTGTTTCCCATGCAATACGACGTTCGTTGCGTAGCGTGCCACAAGACCCAAGAGGTCGAAAAGAAGATGACCGCACCGATGCCGAAATGCTCGTGCGGCGGCGAACTGCGCCGACTCTATACCCAAGCACCGCCGGTCGCCTTCCATGCCGCCGGCTTTTACGCCACGGACGTCCACCACCTCCGCTCTCAGGTCGGCAGCGAGCGGTTGGCCCGGCTCGAAGCTGAGCGCGACGACATCCGCCGCCGCGCTCAGCGCGGGCAGCTCACCGCCTACGAGCGCAGCCTCGAGAAGAGCTACGACGCGCGCAAGGACCCGATCAAGCGCGCGGTCGCGGATCGAGTGGCGGCCAAGCGGGCAGCGAGGGCGGCATGAGCGACGCGATCCGCACCGAGGCACCCGTCCGCTGGGTGGAGCCGTTTGCCTACACCGAGGGCGCGCCGCTCCCGGTCATGCCGATCGGTCAGTTCAAACGCGGCGGACGCACGCTCGACATCAGCCCGGCCGATCTGGCGGAGATGGCCGCAAACTACCAGGCCGGCCGCCCGCGCTGGGACATCCCGATCTATGCCGGGCATCCGGTCGACGGACAGCCCGAGCCAGGCCGACTGGGCATCGCGACGCGCATGTACGTCCAGGACGGCATGCTCCTCGCCGACGTCGAGTGGACGCCGGAGGGTGAGCAGGTCGCCTCGAGCGGCCAATACGGCTACACGAGCCCCGGCGTGATCTGGTCCAAGAACGGCGCGCGCTACGACGACGGCAAGGGCGGCAAGTTCGACAACGTCGTCGAGCACATCGCGCTGACCAACATGCCGTTTTTCGGACAGCACACCGCGCTCTTCAGCGCGCACGAGATCCCCGGCCTCGAGGCCTCTATGAGCGATCCGACACCGACCCCCACCGCTGAAACCGAAGCCCCCGCGGAGGAATTCGGCGATCACAGCGACGCGCAGTTCAAGACGATGCGCAAGGCTTTCGAGCGCATGCAGGCGCTCGTCAGCGAGATGGCGCAGGTCGCCCAGGACTGGGCGGCTGAGCTGCCCGAGCACAAGCGGCCTGGCGGCAGCGTACTGCCGGGCATGCCCGCTCCCGAGTCGCCCATGGCGGACGCGAGCGGCGAGACCGACGAGGCCAAGTGCAAGCCCAAGAACGCCAACATGAGCGCCGACACGGGCGCCGAGGCCTTTGACGGCGGCGAGGGCGAGGATGAGATGAAGCTCCCCGACATGGAGTTCGTCCATCAGCTCGCCTGCGCGCTCAACGACGTCGGCGTGGCGCTGATCGGCGCGTCGACTCTCAACGACCTGTCGGCCATGGATTTGGTGATGGCCAAGGAATCGATCAAGTCGGCTCTCAAGTCGCTGATCGATCAGTATGACGCCGACGCCCACGGCGCGGCGATGTCCGCTGCACTCAGCGGCAAGGAGAACCCTATGAGCGAGGTGACGACCCCCGCCGTGGAAACGGCCGCTGCCCCCAGCGGTTCCGAGGATTTCGCGGCAATCCAGGCCGCTCAGCAGGCTGAGCGGTTCGCGGCTCTCGAAGCCAAGCTGGCCGAGGCCAACGCCCAGGTCGAAGCGTTCAAGGCGCAGGCGGCCGAGGCAGCCAAGGCGCAGCGGCTCAGCGAGATCCGCGCGCGCGTGGACGGTTTCAGCGCCCTCGGCGTCGATCACGCCGAACTGGCTGCGAAGCTCCAGACGCTCGAGCTGCTCGACGCCGACCTGTTCGGCTACTTCGACGGCCTGCTGGCCACGGCGGACGGCGCGATCGCCAAGGCCGAGCCGTTCACGGCCAAGAGCGAAGAGCACACCGAGACGCATGATGAGACGCCCGACAACTTCGCGGCGGCCGTCAAGCGCATCCACACCGACGAGTTCAAGAGCGACCCGGACAAGCTCGCTGCCGCGATGATCGTCGCGCAGGAGCGGCATCCGGATCTGTTCGAACAGCAGTACCGCGCCTAACTGATCGGCGCCATTCAGGGAGACAACCATGTCCAACTATGCCCACATCGGCATCAGCCCTGCGCCCTTCGTTGCGGGCGCGGATCTGACCACGGCCCAGTACAAGGCCATGCGGCTGAGCGGCCAGAACGTGACGGTGAACGCTGCGGCTGCTTCGGGCGCCGGGTTCGTCGGCGTCCTGCAGAACGCGCCGTCGGCGAACGAAGTCGCCGAAGTCGCGGTCCTCGGCCCGGCCAAGGCGCTCTGCCGCACGGCGACCTGCAACCTGGTCGCCGGTCGGTATCTCGCAGCGGCCTCCGACGGTCTCTTCGAAGTCCCGACCACGGCCGGCAGCCCGGTCGTGGCCCGCTATTGGGGCGCTTCACTGGCGACGGCCGGCGCGAGCACGGTCGCCGAGGTGTTCGTGTTCCCGATGGCTCTCGTCCAGGTGTCGGCGAGCTAACGGGCTCAGCCACCAACCACAAGGAGCTCAACCATGTCTCGCCCTACCACTCAACAGGTTCACATCGACAAGGCCCTGACCGACCTGTCGCTGGCCTACACCCCCGGCATCTACGTCGGGGAGGCCGTGTTCCCGACGGTCCGCGTCCAGAAGATCTCGGACAAGTACTGGATCTACAGCAAGGAGGATTTCCTCCGCCGCGACGTGGGCGTCCGCGCCCCCGGCACGCGGGCCAAGCGCGCCGACTACGGCGTGACGACCGGCGGCTACAACTGCGTCGAGCACGCGATCGCCAAGTCGGTGCCCGATGAGGTCCAGTCGAACGCCGACAACCCGATGAACCCCATCATCGACGCGACCCGCTACGTCACCGAGCAGATCTACCTGGACAAGGAGATCGACATCGCCGGTGACGCGTTCGGCACGGGCTGGGCGGCTTCGGCCACCCCGTCGGCCTCCTGGTCGGCCTCGCAGTCGACGCCGCTCGCCGACGTCTCGACCGCGCGCTCGACGGTCGCGCTCGCGATCGGCCGTGAGCCGAACACCGGCGTCATGGGCCGCGCCCTGTGGGCGGCCACGACCGAGAACCGCGACATCATGGATCGCCTGCGCTACAGCGCCAGCCCGAACGACCCGGCGATCGCCACGGTCGCCGCGGTGGCCGCGCTGTTCGGCCTGCAGAAACTGCTGGTCGGCACCGCGATCTACAACGCCTCGCTCGAAGGCGTGACCGGCTCCTACGGCTTCGTCTGGGGCTCGAACCTGCTGGTCGCCTACGTGGCGCCGCAGCCCGCCCTGATGACGCCCTCGGCCGGCTACATCTTCAGCGCGACCGGCCGCGAGATCAGCAACTTCCGCGAGGATCAGGAACGCTCGAACGTGATCGAAGCTCGCGAGAGCTGGGACACGAAGGTCGTCGCGTCGGACGCCGGCTACCTCATCAAGTCCGCGGCCTAAGCCCATAAGGCTGAAGCCTCCACACAGCCCGAGCGTGCTGGGCGCGCTGTACCAGCGACGCTCCCAGTACGTTCGGGCTGTTTTCGTGAGGGAGCCATGCCTCTCCTGCGCGATCAAATCGACCTCGAGCGGGCCCGCCTCAAGCGTCTGCGCTTCGAGATCTCGGGCTCCAGCGGAGCGATCGAGGACGTCACAGGCTGCTCGGCGCTGTTCGTGGCGCGCCTACCCGGCACGATGCCGTCCGGCTCGGTCTGGACGGACACCGGCAGCGAGGTGATCTTCACCCGCTCGACGATCTCGGGCTGCGGCATCACGCCGTCGGCGTCCGGGTTCCTGGTCGAGTTCACCAAGGCCATCACCGCCAGCCTGACGCTCAATCAGCCGGACGGCGGCGACTACGTCTACGAGATGGCCTACATCCCCCAGGGCGAGACCGACCCGGTGATGATCGCGACCGGCACGCTCTGGATCGTTCCCAACTACGCGCGGGGGCTCTGAGTGGCCTCCGTCACCCTGATCCCGATCGACCCGCGGTGGACCACGCTCCGCCGAAACGAGCGCCGGGCCTGGACGCGCGAGATCGACGCGCGCCACACCACGATCGGCGTCGTCCTGCAGCTCAGCCTCGCGACCGCCGCGCTCTCGGGCGGCACGGTCGGCGACATCGACAGCAGCACCGTCGATCTGACGTGGAGCGCGGCGGTCGCCAGCCTGTCGAGCACCTACACCCTCGGGCTGACGGTGACGATCAACGGCACGCCGGCCACGATCCTGTCGGCCGTCCTGCTGTCCGGCTCTCAGACGGTGCGCGTGACGCTCTCGTCGGCGGTCGGTCCGGCGGACGTCGTGGCGGCGAGCTACGACAGCGGGCCCGGCGACCTCGTCGACGGCTTGGGTCTGGCGGTCGCCTCGTCGAGCGCGAGCCCGACGAACCTGGTCGGTTCTCACTACTACTTTGACGAGGTGGCGGACGCCGTCCATCTGGTCACGAGTCTCTAGCCATGGCCACGATCATCATCAAAGACGGCTCGGGCAGTTCGCGCTATGTGCAGGCCTCGGGCAGCGGTCTCTCCGCCAGCCCCTACATCCCCCACCACGCGATCTCGGACGGCGCGGGCGGCGTGCTCGGGCTCAGCGGCAGCCCGTTGGTCGTCAGCGGCGCGCTCAGCCTCGGATCAGCGGCATCGGTCATCCAGTCCACGCCCAACTCGATCGCCAACGCCTGGCCGGTCGACCTGACGGACGGCGTCGACACGATCTCGATCGACAGCGCGAGCCGCCTGACGGTCGTCGCCAGCGCCACGATCACGAACACGGTGTCGGCCTCGATCGCGAACACGCTGACGGCACAGGCGTCCATCCTCAACGTCTCGATCGACTCAGCCAGCCGCATGCTGACGGTGGCCAGCGCGGTCGTGACGAACGGCGTCTCGGCCTCGATCAGCAACACGCTCACGGCCTCCGCCATCCAGGGCACGGGCGCGGCGATCACGGCGCCCTGGTCGATGCGGCTCTCCGACTCGGTTGACAGCGCCGCCATCGACAGCGCGAGTCGCCTGACCGTCGCGGCCTCGGCTGAGATCACCAACCAGGTCTCGGCGTCGATCAGCAACACCCTGACCGTCGGCAACCAGATCAGCGCCTCGATCAGCAACACGCTGACCGCCTCGGCCATTCAGGGCACGGCCGCCCCGATCACGGCGCCCTGGTCGGTGCGGATGTCGGATGGCACGGACAGCGCCGCGATCGACAGCGCCAGCCGGCAGCTCGTCGCAGCCTCGGCTGAGATCACGAACCGCGTCAGCGCGTCGATCTCGAACACCGTGACGGTTGACCAGGCCTCGGCCCCATGGGGCGTGCGTCTGCTCGACACCGGCGGCAACGCCTACGGCGTCTCGGCTGCCAGCCCGATCTACATCACCGGCGGCGCGGCGGGCGGCACGTCCGCCAACGACCGCGCGGCTTATGCCGAGGGCACGACCTCCTACACCCCGACCGGCGGCCTCTACCAGCCGACGCCCCAGGCGCTCACCGCCTCACAGGCCGGGGCGGTGCGCATGACCGCCTACCGCGGTCTTCACACGCGGCTCTCGGACGACAGTGGCAACATCCTGGGCGTGTCGGGCAGCCCGCTCTATGTGACGGGCATCTCGGGCGGGGCGGGCGGGTCGTCGATGGTCATCACCGACACCGTCGACAACGTCGCCGTCGACAGCGCGAGTCGCCTGCTCACCCAGGCCTCGGCGGTCATCACCAACGTCGTTTCGGCCTCGATCAGCAATGTCCTGACCGCGCAGGCCTCGCTCCTCAACGTCTCGATCGACTCAGCCAGCCGCCTGCAGACGGTGGCGAGCGCGGTCGTCACCAACCAGGTCAGCGCCAGCATCTCCAACACCCTGACGACCACGGGCTCGGCGATCGTGACCAACCAGGTCAGCGCAAGCATCTCGAACACGCTCACCGCCTCGGCGATCCAGGGCACGGGTGCGGCGATCACGGCGCCCTGGTCGGTGCGCATCAGCGATACTGTCGACAGCGTCGCCGTCGACAGCGCGAGTCGCCTGACGGTCGCGGCCTCGGCTGAGATCACCAACCAGGTCTCGGCGTCGATCTCAAACACCCTGACCGTCGGCAACCAGATCAGCGCCTCGATCAGCAACACGCTCACGGCTTCGGCGATCCAGGGCACGGCGGCGCCGATCACGGCGCCCTGGTCGGTGCGGATGTCGGACGGCACGGACAGCGCCGCGATCGACAGCGCCAGCCGGCAGCTGGTCGCAGCCTCGGCTGAGATCACGAACCGCGTCAGCGCGTCGATCTCGAACACCGTGACGGTCGACCAGGCCTCGGCCCCGTGGGGTGTGCGTCTGCTCGACACCGGCGGCAACGCCTACGGCGTCTCGGCCGCCAGCCCGATCTACATCTCGGGCGGCGCGGCCGGCGGCACGTCGGCGACCGACCGGGCCTCCTACGCGGAGGGCACGACCTCATACACCCCGGTGGGCGGTCTCTACCAGCCCAGCCCGGCCGCGCTCACCGCCTCACAGGCCGGAGCGGTGCGCATGACGGCGTTCCGCGGCCTGCACGTCAGCCTGCGCGATGAGAGCGGCAACATCCTCGGCATCTCCGGCAGCCCCCTGGTCGTCACGGGCGGCGCGGCCGGCGGGTCATCGATGTCCATCACAAACGGCACCGACACCGTCGATGTGGACAGCGCGAGTCGCCTGCTGACGGTGGCCTCGGCGGTCATCACCAATGTCGTCTCGGCCTCGATCGGCAATGTCCTGACGACGCAGGCATCGCTCCTCAACGTCTCGATCGACTCGGCGAGCCGCATGCTGACGGTGGCCAGCGCGGTCGTGACCAACCAGGTCAGCGCCAGCATCTCCAACACGCTCACCGCCTCGGCGATCCAGGGCACGGGTGCCGCGATCACGGCGCCCTGGACGGTGCGCATCAGCGACGCCGTCGATAGCGTCTCCGTTGACAGCGCGAGCCGCCTGACCGTCGCAGCCTCGGCGGTCGTCACCAACATCGTCTCGGCGTCGATCTCCAACACCCTGACGGCCTCGGCGATCCAGGGCACGCCGGCGGCGTATGCGGCGGCCTGGCCGATGCGCATCACGGACGGCACGGACGGCGCGGCGGTGACGACGGCCAGCGGCCAGCACGTCAACCTGCGGAGCAACGGCGGAAACGAACTCGGCGTCTCGGGCAGCCCGATCGCCGTGGCGGCCGACAACACCATCTACGTCTCGGGCTCGCTGTTCACGCCGGTCTCGCTCGGGTTCAGCGGATCGACGGCCGGCTCGTCGGTCGTGATCGCCGGCGTCTCGGGCTGCCAGATCCGCGTGCTCTCGATGACGTTCACAACCACGGCCAGCCAGCTCATCGGCTGGCAGTCGGGCTCGGCGGGCACCGCGGCCTCGACCATCCCGGCGATGGGCTTCGCGAACTTCGGCGGCATGGACGTCAACCGGCTACCGCACGGGTATCTGCTGCAGACCGGCAACGGCTCGGCGCTTGTGATCTCGCAGACGACGGCCTGCTACGTGCGCGGCTCGATCACCTACGTCGTGGTGCCGCAGTAAGAGTCGCCGAGATGAACAAGCACACTCTCTGGCTACCCCTCCTGACCCTGGCTGCCGGCGTCGTCGTTGCAATCACCCTGCATCCGGGCGACACGGTCGTCATCGACGGCTGCACGACGCTGCTCGAGCTGAGCGGCAACGTCGTCTCCTGTGCAACCGAGTCGGCCACGCCGACCCTCGTCGCTCAGGAGACGTCGACTCCGCTGCCTACGGACACGGCGTGGCCGACGAGCACGGCGACCCCAACGGTTACGGATACCCCCACGAGCACGGCGACGTCGACAGCCACGCCGACAGCGTCCCGCACGGCCACGATCACGCGCACGCCCACGCGGACTCCCACGCGCACCCGCACAGCCACACCGACTCGGACTGCGACGCCGACGGCGACCTCAACCCAGACCGCCACGTCGACCTCGACGCCCACGGCGACGGCCACCGCGACCTCAACGGCCACGCCGTCCGGGGCACTGGTCGGCCTGGCCATCATCGGCGACAGCGCCCAGGACGAATACGCGGCGCCGGAGAACAACCGGCCCGCGATCAACTGGGTCGAGCACCTGGCGCTCTCAGGTCTGCCGCTTGGTCAATGGGGATCATGGGGCGGAGCCCGGCGCACGGGCTACGAGTTCAACTGGGCGCGGTCCGGCGCGACGTCCGCTCAGGCCCTGGACGATCAGGCGCCCGGTGTGCTCGCGCAGCTGCAGGCCGGCACGGTATCGCATGTGCTGATCCAGGTCGGCAACAACGACCTCCACGACGTCGCCGCCAGCATCTACGCCGGGCAGCCGGTCAACTATGGCGGGCTCGACTACATCGCCTCGAACATCGCGCAGGTCGCCAACACGCTCGCGGCGGGCGCGCCCGGTCGCGTGATCGTGGCGGCGGTGCAGGATTTCGTTCTGCTCGACCTGATCCCCGATCCCGAGCACGCGGCCATGAATGACCCGGCCGGGCTGCAACGCCTGATCGACGCTCTCGCGTACCTCAACGCGCGCACGCGCTCCTATCTGGCTCCGAACGTCATCTGGTTCGACTGGAACGCGGCCATGAGTACACGCCTCGCGCAGGCGCGCGCGGGGGACACCCTGACGCTCGCCGGCCAGGCGGTGGCCATCCGGGCGCGCTGCGGATCGGTGACGTGTGGGTATGTCATCGACGCCTACATGCACCCTGGCACGGCCATCAGCGGTTTGCAGGCGCAGATCTATCTCGACGAGATGCGCAGCGTGTGGGGCCTGACGCTGCCGACGCTGACCGATGCCGAGATCATGGCGAGGATGCCCTAATGGCCGAGACGGTTATTGAGGACTTCACCTCGGTCGCCGATTGGACCTCGTTCGTCGGCACTCTGCTCGCCACGGGCGGACAGGGCGCCGGCAGCGCGGCGACCGACAATTTCGCCTACCTCACGTCGGGCAGTTACGGTCCTGACCTTCAGATCGGCATCACGGTCGCCGCTGATCCCGGAGCCGGAAACGGCATCCTGCTGGCGGCGCGGCTGATCGTGCCGGCGTTCAACGGCTACACGGTCAGCCTCGTCAAGGCCGCGGGCGCGGACACGATCCTTTTGCGTCGTCTCGATTCTGGCGCTCCTACGTCGCTCGGTTCGTGGTCGCAGGAGGTCAACGTCGGGGAGCGCATCGGTATTGGCTGCGTCGGGACAACGATCTCGGCCTATTACGACAGCGGCTCGGGCTGGACTCTCGTCGGGTCTGCGACTGACGGAACCTACGGCGCGGCCGGAACCATCGGCTTGGACATCGTCAATACGTCTGCGCGCGTCGACGACCTGGTGCAGGTCACGGCAGACGCGGTCGTGGACGCAAACGGCTATCTGACACCGATGGGGATCATCTGGTAGAGCGCTTTGCTCTACGCGACCCGATGGTCTCATCGGCAGCGCGCTTTGTTCTACGCGCCCTGTAAGAGTGGAGGGGATATGGCCTACACCGCCGCGAGCGCCGTTGCCGCGCTCACCAAGAACCTGGTCGGGGGAAAGAATTTCACCGACTCGTCCTGCCCGACCTTGACCCAGGTCGACGACTGGCTCTCGACGGGCTGTTCGCTGATCGAGGTCGAACTGGCCAACCACGGCTACGACGCCATCCCGGCGACCAGCCGCGCCTACGGCCTCGCCGCCCAGGTCAACGCCGTCTACGCGGCGTGGATGGCGGAGCGGTCGCGCAACAACGCGCGCGGAGCGGCCGGCGAGCGCACCCGCGCCGACCTGTTCCGCGAGGACTATGAGCGGCTGCTCAAGACGCTCATCAACGCCGATCTCAGCCGACTCGGCGTGCCGCTGCTCGGCTCGACCGACTCGGCCACCGCCGCCACGCCTTACGCCGGCGGCATCCACGCGGACGACAAGGCGACGGTCGCCAGCGACACGAACCGCGTGCGGCCACGCTTTGGCCGCGACATGTTCCGCAACCCCGACGCGCCGCGGGCAGGAGACAGCAACTGATGGCCAAGGGCCTGCACATCCTCTACCTCTACGCCGACGGCGAGTCGGAGTGGAACTGCTCGCAGTGGCGGGCGCTGACCCCGGCGAACGCGATCAACAGCGAAAACGCGGCCGGGCGCACGGCGCACACCGCCAAGCTGTACCACCTCGGCTCGGCCATCGACTGGCGCGATCCGCGCGTCGAGCAGGCGCTCGGGATGGCTAACGTGATGGTCTTCCAGCGCAACGTCATCTCGCCCGAGGTCTGGCAGGCCATGGACTACTGGCGCGCGCTCGGCAAGCTCGTCCTCGTCGATCTCGACGACCACTACCCCGAGCTACCGCCCAGCAACCCCGCGCACGAATACTGGACGCGCAACGTCCTGGAGATGCAGCCCGACCCGATCGCGCGGCTCGAGGAGGGCATGCGCCACGCCGACTATCTGATCTCGCCCTCCAAGGTCATCCTGCAGGACTGGGCGAGCGTCGTACCCGGCCGCTGGTTCCCGAACTGGACGCAGCTGCCATGGTATCAGAGCGTGCAGCAGAAGCCGCTCGGCGCGCCCGATGTGATCGTGCGCTCCGGGGCGCCGTCGAAGGACTCCGGCGGGGCTGACGTTCCGGCCACCGTGCAGGCCTCCGAGCGCGCCGGTTCGGCCGGTGAGATCATCATCGGCTGGGGCGGGTCGGTCTCGCACGTCGACTCGTGGGTCTACTCGGGCATCGTCGACGCGCTCGATCGCATCTTCCGCGAGTTCCCGCAGGTCCGCCTCAAGTTCTGCGGGTCCGAGCGCCGGCTCGACCTGATCCTGGACCGCTGGGGCGACAAAGTCATCCGCCAGCCCGGCGTCACCGCCCAGGACTGGCCGGTCGTGGTCTCGACCTTCGACATCGGCGTCGCGCCGCTCGACGTCCGCCCGCTTGTGCCGGTCTGGCGCGCGGGCGCGCCCGAGGCCTCCTACGACGAGCGCCGCTCGTGGCTCAAGGGCATCGAGTACCTGTGCGCGGGCGTGCCGTGGATCGGGCAGCGCAGCGCGACCTACGCAGACCTGTCGAGCCGCGGCACCCTGGTCGACGCCACGCCCGACTCCTGGTATGAGGCGCTGTCGCTCAAGATCCGGCGCCTGGCCGAGGCGAAAAAGCTGGCCGCCGACAACCGCCGCTGGGCGCTCAAGCGCCTGACCTTCGAGGCCAACGTCAACGTCTACGGCGAGATGCTGTCCTCCATGTTTGCCGAGCGCGAGACCGCGCGCGGCGCGCAGCTGCCCGGCGTGATCTACGTCCGGCGGGAGCGTGAGAAATGAGCCTCGATATCCGCCAGATTGCCGAGGAGCAAAACTGGTTCGTCTCCCATCACTGGCACGACGGACTTGGCCTCACCCTGTTCGGCGTCCCGCTCGGTCCGGTCCTGACCTACAACCTGCTGCAGGTCATGGGCAACCAGTGGCTCGGGTTCTGGGAGGACGCGGCCAGGGCAGAGGCGGAGGCCGCCCAGGCCAGGGCTCAGGCCCAGGATCGCGTCAGGCGGGCCCAGGAGGCCGGTTCCGAAGGGAATGCGGAACCGAACACCCCACCGGCCCCGTCCAGCCCAGCCAGCGAAGCGCCAGGCGGCGCCGCGGCCACGCTGGAGTCTGCCGCTGAGTACAGCGGGGCCGCTGAGTACAGCGGGGAGGTGACGGATGGCGCGTAAGGTGATCCTCCTGACCGGGCATCCGAACCTGCGCCCGCTCTGGGGTCCGCTCGGGGAGCATTACGATCTGGCGTTCACGGCCGCTGCCGCAGCGCAGCAGGCCGCCGGGATGGGACTGACGGTGGTCGATCTGCAGACGGTGGTGTCGGCGGAGACGATCGAGCGCGCGGACAGCGAAACCGCGCACCTGACCGCGGCGGTCGTGAACAACCTCCCACGGATCCGGGCCGTGTTTGCCGGCGCCTACCCGGAGAGCGTCTCCCCACAGGCGCTCTCGACGGGCGTCGGCTCCTGGCTGCCCGGCTTCATGCTCGGGCAGATCCGCGGGCTGGCCGGCAACCTGGCCGCGATCGAGGCGCTGTTCAAGGCGCGCGCCGCCGTTCCGGGCGGAGCCGTGGCCGCGGTCCTCGTCCACGAGGACGTCAGCCCCGAGCACCGGGCGCTGGTCCTGCTGGCGCGCGCGCACGGCGTGCAGACCATCCATCTCCCGCACGCGCCCTGCCATCTCAAGCCCGGCATCGTCGACATCCACCGCGAGACCCTGACCGACTGGATCCTCGCGTCCGGCGAGGGCATGCGACGCTTCTATCTCGAGTCGGGCTACCCGAGCGACCGGCTGTTCGTGACCGGTGCGCCGCAATGGGACAACCTGTACACCGAGGCGATTCCGTCGCGCGAGACGGCCCGCCAGGTGGTCGGGATCGGCACGCTCGGCCTCGCCGAGGGCGCGCCGGTCCTCTGCTACGCCTCGTCGTGGGCGCAGTCCACCAGCCTGCGCGGCGGGTTCTCGGAGGAGCTGCGCCGCGGGTTCGCGGCGGTCGTCGAGCTCTGCCGCTCGACCGGGGCCGGCCTGATCGTCAAGACCCATCCGAGCGAAGGCAAGAACGAGGCCTACTACGCCAAAGAGATGCAGGCAGCGCAGGTCGCCGGGCTTGTGACCCGCGACCATCTGCCCTATGTGCTGCGCGCCGCCGACGCGATCGTGGCGCAGGGGCCTTCGAATTTGTGCGTGCAGGCCGCGATCCTTGGCACGCCCTCGGCCTACCTGCAGACGGACGGCTTTGACTTCGTCGTCGATCTGCCCTACCGGGCGCCGGCGGGCAGCCTGGCCGCGCTCTCCCGCGCGATCGAGTCGGCGCTCTCGACGCGCGGACACGAGCAATGGGATCCGTTCGCCACCTACTACAACGCCGCGCATCCCGAGCGGGGCGGGGCGGCGCAGCGCACGGCGGACCTGATCGCCGGGATCGCGGGGTAGCCATGCGACTCAACATCCACGAGGACGGCGGCATCAAGAAGTTCCTGCGGGCCAACCAGCAGGCGACGCGCTGGATGCCGCAGGTCATCAAAAAGAACCTGACGGCGCTCAAGCCGTACATCGTCGATAACATGCGCGACGTGCTCTCGGTGACGAATTACAGCGGCAAGCTGTCGCGGTCGCCGCGCGGCTACGTCCAGGGCGCGCCGGTCGAGTTGTTCGTCGAGCCGACCGCCAAGCGCGGCAGCTACGACGCCGGCCTGATCCGCGAGCTCGGCACCCGCCCGATCCCCAACGCGCCGTGGAAGCCGATCAAGAAGTGGGCGATCGCGCGCGGCCTGCCGCCGTTCCCGGTCTGGTACAAAATCCGCACCCGCGGCATCGGCAAGCACCCATTTCTCCAGCCGACCATCGTGCGCTCGCGCAGGGACTTCGACGACGCGGCCGGCTGGATCGTCAAGATGGCCGCACAACGCCTGGCCGACGCGGTCTCGGGCGGCGGCGCAGAGTAGGAGAGACACACATGGGCATGGGAGCCAGCGCGGTCCAGGGCATCCGGGTCGGGATCTTCGAACTGCTCACGGCCAGCGGACCCTATGCGGCCCGCCAGGTCTCGAGCTGCAGTTTCGACGTGCTCGAGTCGTCCAACACCTGCGCGATCACGTATTTCCTCGGGCGCGGGACCGAGCTCGCCCCGCAGTCCTATGACCAGGGCGGCAAGGTCGCCAACTACGCCGGGCATATCGCCGTCGAGGGCGTGCTCTGGATCAAGGACACCGGCGACGCCGCGGCGCTCCTCTCGCGGACGTGGCGGGTGCCGGACGACCTGATCCAGACGTTCGCGAAGGACACCACCCTCGGCGGGCGGGTCTCGAACTGTTTTCTGACCGGCATGGACCTCGACGTCTCGCAGGACATCACGGCCGGCGATCAGGTCTGGCAGGGTTTCAACTGGAGACTGCGCATCGACATCCTCTGATCGTGGTTTGCCTGCTTCCCTATAATGAAAGAGGGGGCTGACGCCTCCTACATGGCTGCGGCATAGGCCGCATTTTCGGGACTTTGGCCGCCCGACCCGCGCATCACGGCGTGGGTCGGGCGGCTTTTTCGTTTCTAAGGAGTGACCCATGGCCGCCGTACATGGCAAAGACGTCAAGATTTTGGTCTGGGACAGCACGGGGTCGTCGCGCGACATCTCGCCCGACATGAACTCGATCACGCTGACCCACACGCGCGACAACCCGACGATCACCACGTTCTCGCAGACGACCGAGAGCCGCATCGCGGGCATCCGCGACGGCCAGCTCTCCGGGGCGGGCATCTACAACTCGTCCTGCGCCAACCTCGCCGCCGCGTCGATCCTCGACGAACTGATGGCGGGCAGCCTCATCACGACCGTCCAGATCGCTCCGGCGGGCTCGGTCGCGGGCCGGCCGAAGTACACGGCCTGCATGCTGCTCTCGCAGTTCGAGGTCCAGGGCACGAACACCGCGCCGGTCGGGATCTCGTTCACGTTCCAGATGGCGTCGGGCTCGATCTCGGCCTCGACGATCTAAGGGGCACTGCATGGCTGACGAGACCGAGACCAAAAAGAAACTCCCCTGGGGCCGCTACGAGCACGAGAGCGGCGCGTGGATCCAGTTCAAGAGGGGCCCCTACCGCTACCGCGAGCAGCGCGAATGGAAAGCCAGCGTCACCGATCTTCAGCTCTACGCCTGGATGCTTTCCCGTCTCGAGGCCTGGCATTTCCTGGACGCTGATGGAAACGAGCTGGACCTCGAGACGCTGCGCGCGCTCGGTGTCGAGGCGATGAACCTGCCGGCCTCAGACGCCACCGAAGAGCGCCTCAGGGCCGCCATCACGGCGGTGCAGCGGTTCGAGTCGGCCTTCGACGAGGTCGACGTGTCGATGCTGCAGTGGTGGGTCAAGTCGGGCTCGCAGTTTGTGTACGTCGACATGCTCTCGGCCCCAAAAGCCTGATCGCCGCAGTCGTCGGATCCGTGCGCGGCGGCGGTGGTATTCCCGCAGCGGTGGTCGAGGTCCAGCTGATGGAGCGCTTCGGCTGGACCCAGGCCGAGCTTGACGAGCAGGACGTGTCGCGGTTGATGCCGGGCCTGCACGCCGCCGGCTACATGGAGAGTCTGCACCGCACGATGCAGTTCGTCTCGAGCCAGGGGCACTACAAGCCAAGCCCGCGCGACTGGGAGATCTGGGCTGAGGCGCAGGCCATCTACGAAGAAGAGCGAGGGTCCCTCTGATGTTCGGAACGACCGCACGAGCCACCCTCATTGTCGCCGCCAAGGATGAAGCCAGCGACACGATGGCGCGCCTGGCGCAGCAGGCCAAGAACGGCGGCGAAGCGCTCGAAGGAATGGGCCGCGCGGGCGCCAACGCGGCCAAGGGCGGCATGCTCCTCAACGCCGCCAACCTCGCCGCGGCCGGCGGCATCGCGGCGCTCGGCGCTGCGGCAGCCGGTGCGGCGCGCGAGAGCGTCAACCTGGCGATGCAGGCCGAGCAGAACGCGGTCGCGTTCAAGACTCTGCTCGGCTCGACCACGGCCGCGGAGGCGCACCTCCGCGAGTTGCGCGACTTCGCGGCGTCCACCCCGTTCCAGTTCAACGACCTCGTCGAGGCCTCCAAGAAGATGCAGGCGCTTGGCTTCAATGCCAAGCAGGTCGTGCCGATGCTGCGCGACATCGGCGACGCCGTCGCGGCCATGGGCGGCAACTCGCAGATGATCGACCGCGTCGTCATGGCGCTCGGCCAGATGCAGGCCAAGGGCAAAGCCTCGGGCGAAGAGCTGCTGCAGATGACCGAGGCCGGCATCCCGGCGCTCAAGTACATGGCCGCCCAGGCGGGCGTCTCGACTGGCGAGATGCAGAAGCTCATCTCCAAGGGCCTCGTCCCGGCCGACCAGGCCATCCAGGCCATTCTCGCCGGCATGCGTCAGGACTTCGGCGGCATGATGGCCGAGCAGGCCAAGACGGCCGCCGGCGCGCTCTCTAACCTCGAGGACGCCTGGACGCGCGTCCTGACCGCCTACGGCAAGGCCTCGACCGGGATCATCAAGGGGACGTCCGACTCGACCACGGCGTTCCTAACCATGAACGCCGTGGTGCAGGAGATCGCCAACAACCCCGGCCTGAGCGGCATGACCAAGTGGATGATGCAGTGGAAGGTCTGGTCGGGCTGGGTGACGGGCAACGGCGTCAAGGCCATGCAAGAAGTCACCGACGAAATGAACAATTTCGCGGCGGCGACCAAGGCCCACAACGTCGACGGCCTGACCGACGACCTGAAGGAAAACAAACAGGCCTTCGAAGACGGCAGCGGCAGCATCCTCGACTACAAGACCAGCCTGACCGAGCTCTATCAGAAGATCGACTCGACCAAGATGCGCATGGCGGACCTGTCGACGATGATGTCGGGTCCGCTTGGCAAGGAGCTCGAGGACAACGCCGAAAAGACCGGCGACCTGCGCGACCGCCAGGCCGAGCTCAAGAAGGAACTCGACAAGCTCACGGCCTCGAACGGCAAATACTGGGAGCACGTCGAGCACAGCGGCGCGTCGCAGGCCGAACTGACACTGACGACCCTGCAACTGCAGAAGGCGCAGGCCGATCTAAACGAAGAGCTCGGCAAGTCCGGCGATGCCTACGACCCGATGAAGGTGGCGCAGCTCAACGTCCAGATCGAGCGCCTGCAGGGTGAGATCACCGGCGCGACGACCGTCACCTCCGGCTACATCGACAACTCCAAGAAGATCGGCGAAGTCACGACCGAGTACGACGAGGTCACGCAGGCGATCAAGGACCAGGCTGCGGCCCACGACGAGGCGACCAAGCGCATCATCTGGAACATCCTGCAGCAGAAGCTCGCCAACCTTGGCCTGCTCGAAGGCCCGGCCGGAGAGGCCCTGATCGAGCTTGCGCACCGCTGGGGCCTGATCGACGACGCCACGTTCCTGGCCATGCAGGGCGCCGACCAGGCGATCAAGGATTTCCTGGCCAGCGGGGACCCCGAGCGGTTCATCGCCTCCGCCGACCTGATGGCGAACTCCGTCCGCAATATCCCTCAAACGTGGACGTCCAAGATCACCATCGAGGAATACCGCACGTCGTACAACCAGGCCGGCGGCTTCGGCGCGGATTCGGGCAGCCACGGCGACTACGGTAGCAACGGCGGGAGCAGTGGCGGCTATGGCGGCTACCAGCAGCCCCAGCCAAAGCCTAAGCCAAAGCCGAACGACAACCAGAACTACGACGGGAAAAACGCCTTCGGCGGTCCGGTCTCGGCCGGCGGCACCTACCTCTGGCAGGAGTCGGTGTTCAGCCGTCCAGAGGTCTTTGTGCCCGGCACGTCCGGCGCGGTGCTCACCCGCCAGCAGGCCGAGTCGATGTTCGGCGCAAACGGCGGCTCGAACGGCGAGATCGCAGCGGCCATCCGCTCGATCCCGCGCGTGGTCGCGCGCGAGATCAAGACCGCCGTGCAGTTCGCGCTCGTGAGGGGCGGCTGAGATGGCCGTTTTCCCGACCTCGATCGACGTCCAGGTGCAGCTCAGCGGATCGACGGGCTCCTGGACCTCGCTCGCCGCCGACCTGCGCGCCGACGTCGCCATCAAGTGCGACTACGGCATCCACGGCAGCCGAGTCGACGACCGTGTGGCCGGGGTCGGCACGCTCGAGTTTGCGCTCAACAACAGCCAGCGCAACAGCGCCACGACCCTCGGCTACTACAGCCCCTACAACGGCAGCCTGCGCAGCGGGTTCTACGTGGGCGCCGGAGCGCGCCTGACGATCACCTACTCGGGATCGACGTTCGTCAAGCACGTCGGCCGCATCGCCGGCATCGATCCGATCCCCGGCCAGTACGGCGAGCGCTCGACGCTCGTGACCTCGACCGACTGGATCGACGAGGCCGCGACCTGGAAGATCAGCGGGCTCTCGACGATGGTCAGTTCACGCGCCGACGAGGCCGCGGCCTGCCTGATCCGCAACATCCCGGTGCCGCCGACCGCCTCGACCCTCGCGACGGCCGGCATGACGCTCCCCTACCTCAATATCGCCGTGCGCGATGAGGAGACCACGGTGCTGCAGGAGCTCGACCGCCTGGCGCGCACCGAGTTCGGCTACGTCTACGTGCGCGGCAACACCGCCTCGGGCGGCGAGCTCGTGTTCGAGGACCGGCGCTCGCGGTTCAACGCGGCCTGCCCGATCGTGACGATCACGAACGAGATGATCTCGATGTCGGCGCCGCTCAGCCGCGAGAACGGGTTCTCGTACCTGCGCACCACCGTCCACCCGCGCCGCGCCGACGACAACGACCAGGTCGTGATCTTCTACCTCGACGAGCCCGTGACGATCGGGGCGAGCGAGACGGTCAACCTCAACTGCGGCTTTCGCGATCCGAACGAGCAGAGCACGCGCATCGGCGCGACCGACATCACCACGCCGGTCGCCACGACCGACTACCTGTTTGGAACCGGCCCGGCCGACAACAGCCTGATCGCCAACCTGTCGGCCTCGTTCGTCGTGACCTCCAACGGCGTCGAGGCGACCCTGCGCAACGGCGGAGCGATCTCCGGAGTGCTCTCGCAGTTGCAGGTGCGCGGGCGCGGCCTCTACGACTACCAGCCGGTGCGGGTCGAGATGTCGAGCGGATCATCGGCGCAGGGACGATTCGGCGGCCAGATCCTGGACTACGACATGGCCTACCTCGACAATCCGTCGACGGCCTCGGCCATCGGGCAATACATCATCGACCACTACGCCAACGCGCAGCATCAGATGGTCGAGCGGGTTGGGTGGTGGGCGAACTCATCGAGCGCGTTGATGGTCGCGGCGCTGCAGGCCGAGCCGGGCGCGCGGATTGCGCTGGCTGAAACGGTCGGCGGGATCTCGACCACCTTCTACATTCAGGGCGTCGCGCTGACGATCGGCAAGCGCGGCCAGATCTATTGCGAACTCGACCTGATCCAGGATGCCGAGGCGACGCTCAACGGCAACTACTGGATTCTCGGCACATCGACGCTGGGCGTTTCGACGCGCCTGGCCCTGTGAGGACTCTATGGTGATCGCTCGCATCAATCACGGCCGCTGGCTTGCCGACTGCGTTCGAACGGGCTGCAGGGGCGCCGAACTCGTGCGGCCCGGTGTGCCGTTCATCTGCGGCTCCTGCTACCCGCAGGCGTTCTCGGGCGACCCTGACGAGCGCGCCCGCTGGCTGCGCATCGCTGCCGCCCGCGGCGAGGCCCACGAGGTCGAGTTCCCCGCGGAGGCCGCGCAGATCGAGTCGGTGCTCGGCGTGCGCGAGCCCGATCACCGCAACTGGACGCCCGGCGAGACGCTCGCCGATCTCGAAGCTGAAAACGCCGCCCATGGTCTGGCGGTTCATGAGGTGTAACCATGGCCTGGACTGCTCCCCGCACCTGGGTGACGAGTGAAGTCGTCACCTCGACCATCATGAACGCGCATGTGCGCGACAACCTGCTCGAAACCGCGCCGGCCAAGGCCTCGGCCAAAGGCGACCTGTTCGCGGCAACGGCCGCTAACGCGATCTCGCGTCTGGCGATCGGCTCGAACGGGCAAACGCTCATCCCGAACTCGGCCTGCAACAACGGCGTGCAATGGACGGGCGTTCTGGCCACGACGATCTCGAGCGGATCGAAACGGTCAGTCGTGACGACCGACTACGGCGGCGTCTATGTGGGCGAGACGATCACGTCAGCGTCACGCCTGTCAGTCGACCTCATTGCGGCGTCCGGACGAGATACCTGGATCCGCTACGTGGAGTCCGGAGTCAACAACAACTGGATGATCGGGACGCTGGCGGGGGATTTCGACCTGATCCTGGCCACCGGCTTTCCGGGCGCGTCGACGTTTCGCTACCAGTTCAACTCGGGCGGCGGGTTCATTTCAACAATGGACAGCACCAACGAGGCCGCCGAGTTTCGTGGCACCTCGATTTCGCACGGAGTTACCACCTACGGACATCACACGTCGACCTATCTAAAGATTGAGGCCGCTGCAAATACGCAGGGTGGCGTCAACGCCTGGGCTTACACCACTTCGACGACCGCCTTCACTCTGGCCACGATCCCAACCAACACCGACACCTCAAAGGCGACCACGTCGATCGGCGCCATCAATCTAAACGCCAACCTTAAGTCGGGCGCGGGCACGACGTTTATGACCGCCAACTCGAACCTGTTGACGCTCAACAACTACTCGACCACCCGTTTCATTTTCGACGCGGACGGCGACCTGCACGCCGATGCCGGCGTCTCGGCTTCGGCCTACGACCTCTGGGACGACGCGCACCTTAGCCGCGCACTGATGACTGAGATCGGCGGAAAGAACATCGTGCGCTCCGAGTTCGACGGTTTCCTCAAATACAACCGCCGGCATCTCCAGGAGCTCGGCATCGCCACGTTCAACGACGGCCCGGACGGCGACGGGTCTGTGTTCGTCAACTGGATGCAGTTCAGCCGCGTCCTGGCCGGCGCGGCCTGGCAGACCGCGGCCTGCCTGATGCGCCTCGAGCGCGATATCGAGACCCGCGTCGCCGAGCTAACCGATCGCCTCGACGGTATGACAAGGGTCCTCACGTCGGGGTCTGGCTTGCAAGAATGGGGGGCGGCGACATGAAACAGATGATCGGACCCCTGGTATTGCTCGGCGGCGCGCTGATCGGCGCGCTCAGGACCGCCCAGGAGGGCGCGCCCTGGCAGATCCCGACCGAGATCCTGACTCTCCTCGCGGCGGCCCTGGCCGGCTGGATCGGCACGATCGCGCGCGAGCTCTGGAACCGCCGGCAGGCGAAGGCCCAGGCGGCCGTAACCGAGGGCGAAGCCAGGGTCAAAGAGGCCGAGGCGCGCCGAACCGATGCGGAGGCCGAAAAGATCGAGGCCGACGCCGAAACCACCATCGTCGCCATGTACCGGCTGGCGCTCGAGGATGCCACGCGCACGATCGCGGCCACCAATGAGCGCCTCAACGCCACAAACAAGCGCCTCGACGACGTGATCGAGGCGCGCGAGGCCGACCGGCGGGCGCACGAGAGCAGGGGAGCGGAGCTCGAGGCGCTGCGGGCGGAGGTGACGGAGCTCAGAGCCCTGGTGGAACAAAAGCAAAAGGAACGCGACCAGCAACAGATCGAGATCGAACGGCAGCACAAGGAACTCGAGGCGACGCGCGTCGAGTCGGCCGCCCAGCAGACCGAGATCGAACGGCTGAACGCCAGCCTGAACGCCACCAAGCTCGAGCTGGACGCCACGCTGCGCTCCAACCGCCAGAAGGACGAGCGCATCACCGCGCTCGAACAGACCGTGGCGCTGCTGCGCGCCGAACTCGAGGCCATCCGCAAGACGCTGGGTGGCGCCGCCGGCACACCGCCGGACAGTAACAATCCGATTGGATGAGCTCATCCACTGGATCACCTTCACTCAAGGAGAGAGACACATGCAAACCCAACCGTCGTTCCTGGACATCCTCAAGCGGCCCGAATTCGTGACACTCCTGGTCGCGCTCGCCGTGACTGGCGCCGTGCAGTTCCATCTCCCGGAAGCAGCCGGCCTGCCGCTGCCCGAGGGTCCGATGAATGCGCTGATCGGCGTCGCCTGGAGCATCTTCCTCGGAGCCGTATTCGAGGGAAGGCTGCGCGGCATCGACTACATCGCAACTTTCAAGTCGATCTTCGTGACGTCGCTCAAGATGCGCGGCCTCTACATCGGACTCGGTGTTGCCGTTCTTGGTGGTGTACTCAAGGCGCTCGGCCATGAAATCGACGAGGCGACTCTCTCTGAGATCGTCAAGTTCATCGTGTGGCTCGTGCTGGGTAAGTCAGCCTACGACGGCGCCAAGATCCTGATCGCCAAGTAACCCCCTCGAGGCCGGCCGGCCCTCCACACCGGCCGGCCTCGAACCCCAAATGGCCATCCCCAAGCGCACCCGTCTGAAGCCCGCCGCCCGCCAGAATTTCAACCGACCGTGGTGGTCGATCGAGACCATCCACCCCAACAGCCACCTCCTGCGCCTCGACGACGTCGGCGCCGGCTACGAGCGCTGGATCATGCTGCGCTCCGACGCCCACCACGACAACATCCACAGCCTGCACGACCTCGAGCGCGAGCATCTCGAGATGGCCAGGGACCGCGACGCGCTGATCCTGGACGCCGGCGACATCTACTGCGCGATGCAGGGCCGGGGGGATCCACGGGGGTCTTACGATGCGCTGCGCCCCGAGCACCGCACCGACAAGTACCTCGACGCGCTCGTGACGACGGCCGTCAAGTTCTATCAGCCCTACGCGCGCAACTTCGCCTTGATCGGCCACGGCAACCACGAGACGAAGGTCATCAAGCACTACGGCACCGACCTCGTCGACCGCCTGGCGGCCGGGCTGCGCGGGCATGGCGGCGCGACCCTGGCCGGCGCCTACTCGGGCTGGATCACGCTGCGCTTTCACATCCAGAAGACAGTCAATTTGCGCCGCGTGATTCGCTACTTCCACGGCTCGGGCGGCGGCGGGCCGGTCACGCGCGGCACGATCCAGACCAACCGCATGGCCGTCAACTGGCCGGACGCGCACGTCATTTTCAGCGGGCACACGCACGACTCCTGGATGGTGCCGATCGCGCGCGAACGCATCAACCTCAACGGCGAGCCCTACAACGACATCGCCTGGCACCTGCGCACGCCGACCTACAAGGACGAGACCTCGGGCGGCTTCGGCTGGGCGGTCGAGCGCGGCCTCAACCCCAAACCGATCGGCTGTTGGTGGCTGCGCGTGCGCTACGTCCACCACGCCGACATCGAAATCACGCCGATCCCCGAACACACCGCCGGGCCAGGCCTGCCGCAGAAGGTCCAGCCCGTGGATCCCGCCCAGCCCGAGGGCGTGCCGTTCTTTGAACTCCCGGCCGGCTTCGACGGTGAAGGCGGGGAGGGCGACGGCTGATGCGCAACGGGATCATGCGGCGCTCCAACCTGCGACGCATCGCCACCCGGATCGAAAAGATCGCCGACCGGCTGGAGGACACCGGCTCGGTCGAGGTGGTCAGCGTCCTGCGCCGCGAGATCGCCAACATCCGCCGCGAGGCCGAGGCCAACGCCCCCAAGCGCCTCCAGGCAAAACCTCAAAGGCGCGCCGACTCCAAGTCCTGGGAATAGAACATCTGTTTTATGTCATGCCGTGATCGCTGCGAGCGTCCTAGAGTCTAGGGCGCTCGCTTCATTGAACAGGGCGCCTCTGGACTCGACCCAGACAGTCGTGCTAGTGTCGACGGCAGACGCCGCGACCTCGGAGCCACCATGCGCACCATCCTGTTCGTCCTCCTCCTGACCGTGACCCTCGTCCCGGCTCGCGTTGTCGCGGCCGACTCGCCGGAGACCTCCTGGTCGATCCAGGTGCCGGCGATCGTCTATACATCGCTCAGCCACGGCCGCCCGGCCGAGCCCGACGTCATGGTCGACATCGGGGCCCACCGCAGCGCCTCGATCCGCCTCCAGACCGCGATCGACAGCGCACCGCAGCGCGTCCGCATCTATGTGTTCGAACATCTCTTTGCCGACTGCCTGGTCGGGGAGGGCGCGAACGTCTGCGAGACCCCGGTCATCGATTTCTGGAGCGACGAGACGCCCGACCCGGTGCCGGCGCGCAGCATCCCGATCCGCGTGGACACGGCCGCCGACTATGTGCTGACCGTCACCGCCTACCAGTCGGCGCCCGCCACCTCGGCGATGTTCCTGCCCGGCGTCTATCGCTGAGAGGGTATTGACATTTCGGCGCGGTGCCTTATCCTGCCTGTGTCTACGGCTGCGGAACTCCCCGGCCCATGCACAAGGGTTCGCCCGCCCTGATCTCGCCGCCCTGTGGTCACCCTGCGCCGCGACTCGCCGCGAGTCGTGAAAGGGTGCCTGTGTCTGGTCGGTAGGTCCTGCAAAACCCTTATACGTGGGTTCGAATCTCACCGGCGCCTCACAGACCCAGGGTCTGCGCCCGAGATCGCGGGATTTCCCGCGATCTCGGGCGCTTTCGTTTCCCGGTCCAAGGGTTCACCCCGAGACCGACGACCAAGGGTCCGCACACCCCGCCCGCGCCCTCTGAGCAGCCTGGACAAGTGTAGACAGATGACAGGCCGCCAGGAGGGATGACAATGGACGAAGCCGCGCCCGACGAGAAACTGCACAAACGAAAGATGTCCGAGGCCACGTTCGATAAATTAGCGACTCTGTATCTGGGCGATAAACGGATGAACAACCACACCGACGACACGCTGGCGTCCGATCGCCGGGCGCTGGCGCGCTGGCTCAAGTCGCTGCCGGCCGGGCTGCGCTACTGCGACCTGGATCCCGACCAGCCGCGCGACTATCTGATCGCCATGCAGACGCGCGGCGTGCGCTACACCGACCATCCGAACCGGCCGCCGGTGGAGGGCGGGCTCTCGCCGTTCACGGTGCGCAAGGAGGTCAACGTCCTCAAGGCTTTCGGCACCTGGCTCAAGACCACGAAACGTCTGCGCGATCCGTTTGCGTCGCTGCCGCGCCCGAAGGTGCCCAAAAAGATCGTGACGGTGCTCGAGCCCGACGGCATCCGGGCGCTGATCGACGCGCTCAACACCAACACCCACCAGGGCGCGCGGCTCTACGCGATCGTGATGCTCATCATCGACTCGGGCCTGCGGGTCTCGGAGGTGTCCAGCGCGCTCCTCGACGATCTCGACCTCGAGCGCCGCCAGCTCAAGGTGATGGGGAAGGGCAAGAAGGAACGCATCGTGCCGTTCGGGGATGCCTGCGCCCAGGCGCTGCTCAACTACATCGAGCTGCACCGGCCGCGCGCCATGGAGGCCAACACCCTGATCCTCTCGGTGGACGGCTTTCCGCTGACGCGCGGCGCGATCGAGCACATGGTCTCGCGCCTCAAGTCAAGGGCCGGCGTCAAGAAGCTCTACCCGCACCTGATGCGCCACACGTTCGGCGTGCGCTTCATGATGAACGGCGGCAACCAGCGCGCGCTGCAGAACATCCTCGGGCACTCGACGGTCAAGACGACCGTCCACTACAGCCAGCTCAGCGAGTCGATGACGAACGAGGCCTACCGCCAGATCATGAGCCCGGCCGACTCGATCGTGAGAACTCAGCGGCGCACGGGATTCCGGAAGCGTCGGCCGGGCTGAGTGGATGCGGCCCGATCATGCCGGGAGAGTGGCCAGGACCTCGGCCTCGCGGCGCTTGCCGCGGCGCTGCGAGACCGGCAGGTGCCCGGCGGCCTCGAGCATATCGTCGGTCTCGGGCACCGTCAGGCGCATGGCGATCGCCAGGCAGAGGACGACGTTGCGGCTGGCCGGCGGGCGCTCGCCGCGCGAGAGTCGGTAGATATAGGCGTGGTCGAGGCCGTCGGCGGCCGCCGCCAGCCCCGAGTAGGACAGGCCGCAGGTGCGGATGTGATCGCGCAGCAGATCGGCAAATCGGGCGTGGTTCATGCGGCCTCCGCGGGCGGGCGAAACTCGGGATGCTCTTCGAGATATACGGCGCTCTGATAGGCGAGGGCGACGTCGATGTCCTGGAGGGTGTATCCGCGGCGCAGCGCATCGGCCTGATGTCGGTCGCAGAGCGTGAGCTCGCAGATTGTTCCTTCGATCCCCATGGTTCCGACGCGCGAGCACCCGCACAGGGAAACGCCGCCCGCAAACCCGCTGCCGGGCCACGGCTCAGGCCGGGTCAGTGTGATCGCCATCATCCTCTCCTGTAAGGCACGTCAAAGCCCTCGACCGCGCCGGTCGCGGCCTGGTCCGGGCGCCGATCGTAGTTGATCGTGGTGTTGACGTTCGAGTGTCCCATCAGGCGCTTGACGATCGCCACGTCGACCGTGTTGAGCAGCTGCGAGCCGTAGGTGCGGCGGAAATCGTGGGGCGTGATATCGACGATCCCGTCGACGTCGCCGACGCCCGCCT
Organism: Steroidobacteraceae bacterium; assembly: GCA_044226195.1. Lineage (GTDB taxonomy): Bacteria > Pseudomonadota > Gammaproteobacteria > Steroidobacterales > Steroidobacteraceae > RPQJ01. The sequence goes on along the minus strand of JBGAHO010000011.1, from coordinate 20,543 downwards.
CGCTCGCCCGGCGGCGCACGATGTCGCCGATCACCTGGGCGCTGATCCCGGTGCGCTGAATGCTGCCCGACTTGTGGATCCGCAGGAACAGCCGGCCGGGCTCCGACCCGCGCACCGCGATCCAGTCGGTCAGGGCCTCGCGCAGGCCGGGCGGCACGGGCACGCGGCGCTCTTTGTTGCGCTTGCCGTGGACCTTGAACGCCCCGCGGCTGTAGTCCTCGAGCGCCAGCGACGCGGCCTCGGCCCGCCGCAGCCCGGCCCCGAACAGCGTCGAGAGCAGGGCGGCGTCGCGCATCCCGATCGGGGACTTGTGCGCCTCCAGGTCGGTAAAGCACGCCTGCAGCATGCCGACGAACTCCTCGCGCTCGATCATGCGGCCTTTGGGGATCGACGTGCCCGTGACCTGCTTGAGGTCGGTCGCCCGGCGCTCGTCGTCTGACGACATCAGCCCGAGCCGCCAGCACTCTTTGAGCACGCCCTTGAGCATGGAGATCATGTTATTGGCGGTCGTGTGCTTGTAGCGGCTCGCCAGCTTCGCGCGAATCGCGGCGGTGTGCTGGTAGCGCAGCTCGGGCCACGGGAACGTCATCGCCGTGTGCTGTCCGTTCGACGCGATCTCGGCGATGATATTGAGCTTTGAGATCGCGGTCGGGACCGAGCCCTCGGACTTCGACGACAGGAACGCGACCACCGGGTGTTTATCGGCGCCCGTGGTCTCGACGATGGCGATGTCGGTCGAGGCCTCGCCGCCCGGCTCGACGACGACGATCTCAGTCGGTGTCATCGTAGAGCGCCTCGCGCGGAAGGCGGTACGCGAAAAAAAGAAACATGTCCAGAATGAACAGCGCGCCGCCGACGATCCCGGATGTCACCGCCACAGCAAACGCGGCCCGACCGGGGCTTTCGATGCCGATTTGCCTAAACGGCTCAACCAGCATCTGCTGGTCGACGCCCCAGACGGCAACGAGCGCCCGAACAGCGCAGCAGGCCAGAAAGATAACGACGCTGAAAAGGATCAGGCCTTGCCAGAAGGCTTTGAACGCCAGATAGAGTCGGTAGACGAGTCGGGGCTTGGTGGGTGTGGTGTCCATGGTCTCCTCAGTCTTCATCGTTTCCATCGTCATCGTCGAACTCCTCGACATCCTCGGTCGGGGCGTCAATCAGCCGACCGGCCATCTTTTCGCGCAGGCGGTCATACTCGGCGCGCTCGACCATCTCGGGGTCGTAGACCACGACCGGGCGGTGCCGGATGCGCGCGGCCTCCATGAGCGCCAGGCGCTCGCCCACCGGGTGCAGGGCGTAGATCGCGCCATTGCCGTAGAACGAGCTGTGCCCGTCGATCGCCGGAGCGCCTTCGACGGCCGGAAGGTCGGGCACGTCGACGCGCACGAGCGGCGGGCCAAATCGCTCGTCTTTTTCCACCCATCCGGCCACCTTCGCATGGCCGAACAGTTCCACAATTGCCCAGGATCCATTGCTCATCATATCTCTCCTTTTTTGATTCTTGCGGCCTTTATTCGGCGCTTCGGGCCTCTGGATATGTAAGCCGCCGTCGCCTCGGCCGAACGCCTCGAGATGTTGCGCATCACTGCCCGCAGGCCACGCTCGCGGTGCGCCAGGCCCCAGCTCCAGGCGTCGTACATCGCCCACAACCGCGGGAAGCGCCAGCGAAACGGGCTGAGGTCCGCCACGATGTCGCCGCTCACGGCGAAAAGGCGCGGCTCGTCGCGCAGGATCTCGGTCAGACGCCGGCGATCGCGGAGCAGGCAGCGATGGCGGTACATCGCTTGTTTGGGCGTCACCTTCATCAGCCGCGCGATCATGTCCCAGCTGTGCCCGACGGATCGCGCCACGACCAGGAAACGGTCGTAGCCCGCGGTGAACTTCGAGGCGCCGTGCGCGGCGATGTAGGCCCTGGCCTCGCTCTCAAGCACGCGCCAGTTGTTCCACTTGATCCCCGCGATCTGGCCGCGCTTGATGACCTGGTTGGCGCAGTTCGAATTGGCGAGCCCGGCCATCGTCGCGAACTCGGCGGTCGTGATCCAGCGGTCGCCCCAGGCCTCGTAGCGGCGCAGGACCATCGCCCGCGCTTTCGCCCAGAACGCGGCGTCGTACTTGGTCTTGGTGCGCCGCGCCATGTAGGCCGGCGGGCGGTTGACGCGGCGCGGGTCGAAGTAGACCCAGGCTTCGGGGCGCAGCATCCAGCGGAGCAGCGTGACCCGCGTCATCAGGCGCACATAGCGGGGGCGCTTCGGTGACCCGCCATACTCGCGGCGCCAGGCGCCGACCAGGATGCCGCGGTCGATGATCTTGCCCATCGCATGGCTGTCGATGCCCAGCCCCATGGCCGCGTGCTCGGCGGTCAGGAGATCGGTGCTCCGACTCGGGCCAGGCTCGCGCAACCGGCGCTGGCGGATGATCTTGATCGCTGTGGCACTGCGCCCGAGTTCGGCCGCGATCGCCTTGTCCGACTTGTAGGGCAGCATCTCGCGCAGCTGCTCGAGCTCCGCATCGGTCCAGCGCTGAGCGCGCGGGTTGCGGCCTTTGGTGCGCGTCGTTCGGCGGGCGACGACCATGGCGCGCGGATCGAGGCCCCGTTTGGCCAGCCACTCCGGGCTGCGGGTCGCGCCGAGCGCCGAGGTGATGGCCAGGTCGATCGCCAGATCCGTCATGCGCGGCCTCCCGTGCGGCGGGCGATGTCCGCGATCAGGGCCACGCCGGGGCAGGCGGCGCAGACCTCGCGTAACTTAGGCAAGTTACAGTCGGCGCAGGTCTTGTGCGCGGCGTGCATGACCAGCGCCCAGGAGGGCTCGTGCGCGAACTGGCCGGCGTGCGCGCCGAGATCGCAGGCCTTGCACATCGCCGCGGCTGAAGCGCGCAGATCGGGCAGGGGCAGGGCGGTCCTGTCGTCCGGAAACGCGCCGCCCTGGATCGTCAGGGCCGGGGTGTTGCCGAGCGCGTCGACCTTGCGGGCCGTGCGTTCCTGGCCGCGCCTCTGGCCACGGCGCGCCGCGATGGTCAGGTACGTCGAGACGGCATCGACGCACTCGGTGATCGACGCGCCCGACTCGGCCAACTTGCCGGCGAGCCCGATGCGCGCCTGGCGGTCGGGGATCGAGGCCAGCGCCCGGTGGACGCGCGCGTCGCGCACCAGCTTATGGCTTGCCACAAGCTCCTGGATCTCGGGGTCCACTTTCAGCAGGTGCATGACGCCCGATATCTTCGCGGGGTTGATGCCAATGCGTTTGGCGAGGCTCTGGATGCTCAGGCCGTGCGCGTCCATCATTTGCTTGAAATACCGGGCCTCGGCGACCGGATCGCCGCGGCGCCGGACGAGGTTGGCCGCGACGGAGTTGAACTCCGACTCGATCTCCGACTCGTCTACCAGCAAACAGGGCACAAGCGCGCCCATGTCGCCGATTTGGTTGAGGGCCTGGAGGCGCAGGTTTCCGTCTTTGACGACGTAGCCGTAGTCCCTGGCGGCCATCACGCGCAGCGGCTGCAGGACGCCGCGCTCGCGGATCGAGTCGGCCATCTCGTGGCTCTCGGCCGTCGGCTTGATCTCGTACATGTTGGCCGGGTTGAACCGCAGCTCGCGGACGTGCAGCCAGAGGACGTTCTGAGCCCTGGTCTCCTCGGCTTTGCGCTGGGCGGGGCGGGTGTTGGGCTGGATATGGGCGGTTCGCATGTTTACCTGACGAGATACCAGATGACGAGGCCGGCCAGTACGACGAGCAGAGCGACGGTCGGGACGAAGCGGTCGAGAGGGTTGGGCTTATGCGGCGCCGGCACGGGCAGATGGCTCAGCTCTCCGCAGCGCGTGCAGCGCCCGGTGTGGTCGACGCTCAGGTTTCCGCAGGATCGGCAGCGGGTTTTCATGGCACGATCTAATCAGGCCGTTTGGGTGGCTTCGAGCAGTGTGACGACTTCGCCCCTATACCCAAGCTGCGCCTTGACGGATCCGTCTTGATTGATCCACATGCAGGACTTCCACGGGCACCGACTTTCATGGATTCCGGCCGCGTTCATGGCGCCCGAAATGAACTGATCGGGTCCGTAATCGCTCGAAAGCCACACACGGCCCCCGGAGATCATGTTTGGATCCGCCAAAATGTCGGCTAATTTCGAGCGGAACGACGCGAGTTGCTCGTTGGTCACGCTGTAGCGGCTGGCGATGATATCGGTCAGCACCCCAGCAAACCCGTCTCCTCCGTTGTCGTGCCTGGCCTCGATAAACGAGTTTGCCCACCAATTGCAGGCGGTGTCGATTTGAGCTTGGGTCAGTTTCATGGTGTCCTCGTGTGGTGTGGTGGCTAATCGCGCTTGCCCGCATCCCATTTCCAGGACTGGGGCGGGGCGTTGTTCCAGTTGTCGACAAACCGCTGATAGGCCTCGGGCGTGAGAGTCAGCGCGCGCACCATCTGGTCGATCGCCCAGGCCTTGACGCGCTCGCCGATCATCTGCCCATCCTGGGATAACTCGAGGGCCTTCCGGCGCGCCGCGTCCAGCGCCACGGCCTCGAGCACGATGCGCGCCAGGGCGTTGTGGGCCGCGATCGCTTCCGAGATCGTGCCGCGTCCGGGGGCGGTGTAGCCGCAGACGAGACACTGCACGTAGGGGTAAAAGATCGTCGTCGAGCCGGGCAGCGGCGCGATATCGACGCAGCGACCCTTGCAGAACGGGCAGGCCTCGATCACGTTCGGTTCGGGTTTGATATCCATTCTCCTAAGACGCCGACGATGGCTCCGGCATTACAGCAGGGGGAGTCGACGCGCATCTCGGGGACCGGTCCGCCTCCCGGATACGTCGTCCCTCGCCATGTCGTCTAACTACCTAGAATGGATGTTCTACGCGGTTGGGCGCATGGAAGGGGTCAGAATCGCGTCAGGAGCCTCTCTGAGACGTTGGGGCGAGGATTCCGACAGGAGTCGCGCAAGAATGGCAGAAGCGCAGTTTCCTCCTTTCCTGCGCTCCTCCTATGGCGGTCGCGGGGTGCTGCCTCGTCCAGCTCGCATTCCGACACCGTCAACGCCGGGCCCTGGGGTCGCTCCAGCGCCAGGCGCAACACGAGCCGGGTTTCCGCCCGGCTCGTCGTTTGTCTGTAGGTTGTGGCGGGGAGGATATCAAGCAGTCGGCTTTGCCGGTCCAAGACGCGAGAGAATGTCGGCCTCGAGCGTCTGACGCTCGAGGCGCGCGGTGGCGTTGCGCTCTGCCTCGAGCGCAACGACCGCTAGGACGGCGAGCTTATCAACCTCCGACCAGCCAGCCATCTCGGCGGTTCTCTCTGCAGCCCGCACAAACGGGTTGTGCCGTACGGCGTTTTTCAGCCAGGCGCGAGCCTGTTCAGGGGTCAGGGTCGAGACGTCCATCGTGCCTCCGATGATATCAAGCCTGGGAGCGTTGAACTCGCGGATCCGTTCGAGCATGTCGGCGGCCAGCGAGCGCATAGTTTCGTCTGCCGTCGGGGTGGCTGGATCGGGTGGCGGCGCGTCCGGGTGGTGGCCGCGCTCAGGCAGCCTGGCGCCGCAGGACGGGCAGAAACCCGTCGAGTGGGCATAGTTGCCGACCTGCCAGAGCCACTCGTAGGGCGGCACGGCGCTGTAGAACCCGCTGACCCACTCCGAGCCGCAGGACGGACATCCCGACTCGGGGAACCGGCAGAGCTTACAGGCGCAGTCGAGGGCGTGGGCGTACTTAGGCATCGGGGCTCCACGTGATCTTGAGTCGATCGAGCATCTGACTGGTCTGCTCGTCGCGCCACTTGATCCAGCCCAGGACCTCGTCGTCGGTCGGCTTGCGGCCGTTCGACTCGGTGAAGCGCTGAATGTAGATTAGCACGTCGACGCTGAGGTCGGTTCGGTCGGCCAGCGGGATTTCGTTCGGCGTGCTCTCAGCCATCCGTCCTCCAGTTCTCCCACAGTGCCCGAAACCGGGCAAGCGCCCCTACGACAACCTGATCGGTGGTGACCAGAGTCGACGGGCAACTCGACTCCAGCATGATCGGCGGGCAGACAAAGTTGTACGCCGACGACGATGGCATCATGGTCGGCACAAAGTACCCAACGGGGCAGGAGCTGAGCGCTCGATCGATATCAAACGCCCCACCCTGCGCGGGCAACTCATTGGGTCCGTTGCAGCGGTCGCAGATCCCCTGTTCGCTCAGCGCGTTCGGTGTTCCGCAGTAGCGGCATGGCGCAGAGATCATTCGGCGTCATCCTTCCATTGCGCGTGCTCGCTCTCCCATTTCTCTGCGGGCATGGCGACACCCTGGCCGGCGAGCCACGGCATCAGCTTGTTTTTGAAGCACGCCGGGCAGAGATCGAATCGGGTGGCCATGTGATGGTCGGGGTCGTTCCAGCCCGGAGACCAGGTGCGGACGAGCTTGACTCGGGTCTTGATGTAGGTGCAGCCACCCATCTCGTCGCCGCTGTCGTCTGGCCACTCCTCGTTCTCGCCCGACTCTTTTCCGCAGATGTCGCAGATGACGCATTCCAGGCGCCGCTCGGTACGGGCCGGCGTGGCCGGGATCTCGACGATCTTGTAGCGCTCGCTCACGTCACCACTCCTTGTTTTCGATCACGCGCAGCTCAACCCCCTGCTCTCTCATCCATGGCACGAGCTTTTTCCTGAAACACGTCGGGCAGATGTCGACGCCTTTGGTCTCGCTATCACCCGAGTCGCCGTGGTTGTAACCGCGCTCGATCGTGATCGTCGTGCGATCGAAATCGCCGTAGTCTTTCGCCCATTCGCCGTCCGGCCCGGTTTTTCGCCCGCAGAAATCGCAAGAGATGAAGTCTGTCACCTCCTCGGTGGTCGCGGGGCGCTCGACCATCTTGGTGTGTCTCATTTCTTGGCCGCCTTTCGCTTCGGTTTGGCGACGGGCTTGTAGCAGTCGAGCACAAACGGAAGCCCACGGCAGACCAGGAGCACGCGCTGCTGGACGTTGGTGTCGACGTTGAGCTTTTCGGGCAGATACCAGACGACCTGCTCGACGATCAAGCGCGTCTCGTCGTCGAGCACAATAACGTCGTTCCTGGACGGCACGCCCTCCCAGCTACGGCGGAACCCGGTCGGGATGGCCTGGCCGTCGACCATCATCACAGAAACAGTCGCGCTCATGCCTGATCCTCCTCGCCCTCCGCCACTTCGGCGATGAACGACTTGTCGAACTCCTTGCGCTCAACCCGGTGCCCGCAGGCCATGCACCAGATCGCGCCGGTCGGCATCCGGTACTGGCCGACGCGCCGACTCTTGCACTTCGGGCAGCGCAGCACCTCGACGACCATCGGGCGCGGCATCTTGAGCACGCCGACCTCAGTCAGCAGGTCGCCGACGGTGAAGCCAGGGATGCCCGCGATCTCGCGGCGATGACAGGCTCCGCCGGGGATCGTGCAGGCGCCGTTGACGTAGAAGGAACACGGTGCACAGGTCTGCGGGTTCGGATTCTCGCGGATCGTGAGTTGCCGGATCTTTGGATCCTCAGAGGGCAGCTCGAGGCGCATGCTCCGCCGCAGGAACCGCATGATGACCGGAAGGTCCGAGGACTCGAGCAGGATGACGCATTTCTCGCCCACCTTGCCGCGCGAGATGTCGTAGCCGACCAGCGCCACAGAGTCGCCGGTCTCGATCTCCGCCGGCGTGAGCTCGACGACCTGGTCGAATGATCCGTCGCCGGACAGGTGGCGCGTGATCGTCAGCATGCCGTGCTCATCAACCCTGGTTTCGCTGCGCGGTGTCTTTTGGGTGGCCATGTTTCCTCCAAGTGTATGGCGGCAATCTTACTGCCGTTCAACTCGCCGCGGCAATGCCGACTGGGCGACGTCGGCGAGCTTGACGTCGACGTTCTCGATGCGATGCTCGACCGCTCCGCAGCGGACACACCACCGTGACTGCACCATGACGGGAAAGGTGCTGATGTGCCCAAATTCGCCATTCGGTCGGGTCTGAGTTCCGTTGTACGGCGAGCCCCACCGGCTCCAGACGTGGAAAGGCCACAGTCCCCGGCAGACCTGAAAGAGCTTGATGATCTTGAGCTGCGCCAGGACGAAAATGGAGGTCAGGATCAGTCCGATCACGATGCCGAGTGCGGCTCCAAGTGGGTCCATCAGTCCTCCGAGATCCGGTAGCCGTGCTTGAACAGGATCGCCATCATCTTTTCAGCCTCGGCGATGTCGGAGGCGCGCTCCGACTCGGGCAGCCGGTCGTAGGGGGTCACCATCTGCCGCGTCCAGCGCGCGACCTTTTCCGGCGGGATCGTCAGCCCGCCACCCGGTGTCTCAGTGCAGAACTGGAACATCCAGCGCATCCAGCCCGCCCAGGCATCGTGGGCGTAGGCGGCCAGCTCCTCGCGCAGCGCCTTGGCGTTCGGGGTCCAGTCAGGAGCCGGCTCGTCGGGCGGAGCACCGACGTCGACGGACCCAACCGGCAGCGCTGGATGTCGCGGCTGATATTCACCGACGTGCATCCAGTGCTCGCCCACAAACCGAATCTCGCAACCGCACATCGTGCAACGACTGAACGCCCCAATCTGTGGCTTGATATCGTCTGTCATCGACTCAGTCCTTGTAAGGGTCAAACTCGTCGGCGCCGGCCATCGCCACGCCCAGCGGTTGCAGGGTGTGCAGGACGCGGACCGTGCCGGCGTGATGGGCGAGCACGTCTGGCAGGCGCTTGTAGCAGTGCGGGCTCTCGTCGGTGCCTGCTCCGCGCAGCTCCACGCCCTGCTCGGCGATCCAGGCCATCATCATCTCGCGCGAGATCAGGCCCGGAGACACGACAGCGCCGGTCTTGCGGTTTATTTTGCCGCGCGCCGCCGTTCGACTCATCACCCGCCCGGCGCCATGAACGGTCGAACGCAGCGCAGGACCGGCGTCCGGGTGGTCAACGCCCTCAAGGATGACCGAGATGTCACCCATCGAGCCGCCGACAAATCCGCGCTGGCCTGGCCACGCCGGCGTCGCGCCCTTGCGCACAACCCACAACTCCTCGCCATTGTGCGTCTCGCGCCAGGCGAAGTTGTGGTGATTATGAACCTCCTCGAGCACGGTTGCGCCGAGGATGCGCGCCACCTCTGCACAGACCCAGTCGCGGCCGGCGTAGGCGTAGCGGCCCGCGAGGTGCATGCAGGCCAGATAGTCGGCCCCCAGGATCGAGCTTGCCGGAACCACGAGCGGCTCGACATCGATGCCGTCCTTCGCTCCGCCCGCCTACAGGAACGCGGTCGCGGTCTTGTGGCCGATTCCGCGGCTGCCGAAATGCACGCCGATCCACACGCGGCCATGTTCGTCGCCGAGCAGATCGACGTAGTGGTTTCCGCTGCCGATCGTGCCGAGCTGCTGGCGCGCCATCTCCTTGAGCGGGCTGACCGCCGGGATGCGCCAGGCCGGGTCGTCGAAGAGGTCGTGATCGACTCTCGTCGCGTTGCGCCGACCGACACCGAACGACAGGCCCTCCCAGATCGCGTCCATGAGTCGGACGATGTCACGACGCACATCCTCGACAGTGGCGTCGGTCAGCACGGCCTTATTGCCGCAGGCGATGTCGTAGCCGACTCCGCTCGGGCTGATCGCATCGCGGTAAGCGACCACGCCGCCGATCGGGACCGCATATCCCTGATGGTTGTCTGCCATCAGCGCGACCCGGTCGGCGGTTCGCGCGCAGGTCAGGATCTGGCGCAGCGCGCCGGGGTCCGGCTCGCCAAAGACGGGTATGGTGGAGTGGTGAGTCAGAGGCATCAGTCCTCCAGAGTGAGCAGCGCGGTCCGCTCGACGATCGTCAGCAGCCGGCCGTTGAGTTCCTGCATGGAATGCAGGTGTGCCTGGGTCGCGGCCAGCGCGCCGGCTGACCCGGTGCCCTCGGTGGGACGGATCCCGCACGACCAGAGCTCATCCATGAGTCGCTGGGCGCCGTCGTCGGTCAACTCGATCATCGGCGGACGGATGCGGGGGTCGTCAGGATCGACCCTCTTGAACATGGCCTCGGCGACCATCGGCCCGGAGTCTTGAGTGTCGATGTAGAGGTGCAGCGCAATACTCCGTATCTGCGGCTGCCGGATGGCGTACCATCTCATGCGATCAAGGATATCCATAAGGCCTCACTCAAAGAGATTCTTACTCGCCTGCAACTCGCCGCGGCCATGGATCAGCTCGAGCGTGCGCAGCCGCGAGACCGCATTGTTGAACCCGCCGCCGTTTGCCTCGTAGCCGGCGCGCTCGGCGAGCGCGGGCTTGTCGAGCCGGTGGGGGTAAGCCTCGACCAGCGCCTGCAGAACCTGGCGCTCGGCTTTCCCGAGGGCGGGGTTGCGCATCCAGTAGTCGATGAGCGCCTGGCCGCTCGGCAGCGGCTCGACGTCGCCGAGTCCGGTCACGCCAGCGTCCGTGATCTGCAGCTGTTCCTTGGATCCCGACAGGTAGCCGAGCGTGCGCAGGCGTGAGATCGCGTTGTTGAACCCGCCGCCGTTCACGGCGTAGCCGGCAAGGATCGCGGTCTGACTCTTGGTGCGACCCTCGGGGTACTGGGCGAGCACGCTGAGCACAAGCCGCTCAGCCTTCGAGAGCGCCCCGCCCTCGACGGCCTGCCTGGTCGTCTGGCGAGGCCTCGCCGGGCGCGGATCCTGTTTCACCGTGTGCCACTTGTTAGGTTCGGCATCGGCGTCGACGGTGTACGAGTAGGGCGCGGGCTTTGTCGACGTCGATCCGGTGATGCGTGTCGCCAGAGGCGAACCGCCCAGGGTGGCCACTGCCGACCTGACGCGCTCGAGCAGTTCGTTGTGTTTGAGTCGCAATTCCTCGTGGTTCTTGCGGAGCGCCTCGAGCTTGCCGTCTGCGACCAAACGCGCGGTCTCGAGATCTCTGATCTTGCGTGCCGACTCCGGGTCGGCTTTTCCGGCGGTGTCGAGCTGGCGACGCAGGTCGGCGATCTGGCGCTTGAGTGCCGACGGGTCGTTGGCCTTGGCCTGTTCGATGACCTCGGTCAGGCTGGTCGAGAGCTGCGCGATGAACGCCGACACGTCGACGGCCTTGTATTCTTTCGGGCTGGCGCGCATCGCCCGGCGGTCAGGGTGGTAGCTGTTTTTGGCGGGCACCTTGATCTGCACGGGTCGTTCGGCGCCGGCGCCCCACACCCAGCACTGGCCCTGCCCGAGAGTCGGCAGCGTGCCGATCACGGCGCTCGAGGTCTCGCGGTCCGAAAAATCGAGCCACTTGCTGAGCGCGGTCAGGCTGTTGCGCCCCTTCTGGCGGTGAAGGAACAGGCAGTCGCAGAGCTCGAGGACGGCTTTGTTGACCTCCTCGGCGCGCTGGTTGATGAGGGTGTAGCCGAGCAGCGCGTTGCCGCCCATGCGCGCCAGTTTCTCAACCTCGGCATAGACGCGGCCCTGGTCTGGCCCGATGCGTTGCGGCGCGAACTCGGCGGCCTCCTCGATGAAAACATGCCGCAGACCGTGTTTGCCATTCTCGTAGAGCATCGTCTTGACGCCCTGCTCGACGATGGCTTTCCAGTCGGCTTTGCTCAGCTGCATCGAGTAGAGGTCGAGGACGAGCGAGACGCCGTCCTGCATGGCAGCGCGCACGATCGCGGCCGTCGTCGAGGGAGTCAGCGGCAAATCGCCGTCCTGGCCGCCCGCCACGACGACCTCATACCCGCGCTTTCCGGATCCTGTCGCCGCGGGCACGCGCAGCCACTTCCACACGCCGATCGGATCGAACACCGTGATCGGCACACCGGCTTCCAGCAGACGCTCGGCGATGTAGGTGGCGGTGTACGACTTGCCGCTGTCGCGGATGCCGAGGATCGCGTTGCCCTGGCTGGCGTAGTCTGCCGGCGCGACGCGGTAGTCGCCTCCGAACGAGATGGCTTTCGTCATGCGGACTCCTTGGCGTCCACCGGCTCGAGCGCCTTGCCCTCGTCGGCCCAGATCAGCAGATGCTCGGCCAGCCAGCCGAGCAGGATCCAGCCCTGCGGCGTCCACTCCGGCTCCTGCTCGCCCTTCGAGTTCCACTGCTCGTAGCGCGTCATCAGCTCGAGCTTTTCGTCGTCGCTCCAGATCGCCTCGGCCTCGGGCAGCATGTCCTCGCAGGTGCGCGAGCTGATCGCCTCGGCGCCCTGTTTGGCGAGGTAAGCAAAGAAGCGCACCATGCGGTTGTCGAGGCGCGGCAAGAACCCGCCCGACTCGCGCAGCGCCGCGACTTTCTTGCGGCTCAGCGGCTTGTCCGGACGCAGATATTCAGGGATTTCAAACGTGTGCATGACCGCCCCGCCCTCGAGGCGCTTCGACTCTTTCCAGATCATCTCCCAGCAGCCGGCGTTGGCGCGCAGCGCCTCGATCAACTCTACGTTGACCGAGTTTCCCCCGGTGCTGACCACGATCGTCGTGGCGCTTTCCGGGTCTCCCACCCAGGTCGGCACGGCATACTGGGTTTGCCAGTGGCCGCGCAGGTACTTGAGCAGGCTGCGCACGTTGCGCCAGTCCCAGTGCTTGATGCGCAGCGCCATGTAGTCGTCGACGTAGTGGAAGGGTTTCATCACAGTCCTTTCGGCAGGAACCTCGACTCGCAGTCCCACAGACCCAGCGAGCCCTTGACGCCCGTCACGGGGCCGATCGCGCGCACGTCGTCGAGGAGCCAGGCGAAACGCCCGTCCGAGTAGCCGCCAAAGATGAGCTCCTGGCGCGTGACCTCCCAGCGGCGCGGCTGGCCGCTGCCGTCCAGGACCTCGTAGACGTTCGGGTCAACCAGGCCGTTCTGGCGCGTGATCGGCACAACGCCGACGAGTCGCGCGACGGCCACGATTGCACCGAGCGGCAGGTCGGCCGTGGTCCCGCTCAGCCCGGCCGCGCGCAGGGCGTCGCCAAAAGCCGGTTCGCGCGCCAGCTCCTCGCGCGCCCAGGTCGGGATATTCTTCGACGCATGAATGGCAAGCGGGCCGCGATAGCGCGTCGACCAACTGCGGGTTTCGATCCGTTTCGCGCCGATGGCGATCAGAGTCGCCCAGGGTTGCATCAACGAAATCGCCTTCATCAGAGCCTCTCCTTTGCGCAGTGAAGCCTCACCGCGTGTCCTTCATCAGCACACCGACCACCGGGCCGGGCGTCCCCGCCCGACGCGCCTGGTCGGGCGTCAGCCACCATGCGCGCACCGGGCCAACGTGCGACTCGCACTCCGTCTCGAGCCCGCGCAGGCTCCGGCGGCGCCACGACGCCGCGGCCAGCCACAGCAGCCGACCGGGCGCGATCACGAGCACGCCGACCACGCGCAGCGGCAGCCCCACCGACGCGCCGATCCAGGCCAGACGTCGCGGAGTCATGGGCGCTCAGCGGACCCATCCGAGCACGATCCCGGCATAAGCCAGCGCGCTCAGAGATAAAAACACGGCCATTAGGACGATGAACTTGCGGCGCTCGTGCCGATGCTGCGTCATGATCTCGTCAGTGGTCGGGCGCTCGAGCGCGGCCTTGAGGCAGGCCTCCGCCTCGCGCTTGACCTCGTCGTAGGCCTGGCGCAGCGCAGGGTCGACCGGCTGGCCGGTGCTGATCGAGTGGCGCTCGACGTCCTCGAGCAGGACGAACAGGCTCCCGAGTTTCATCACTCCTCCTTTGGGCGGGGCACATACCAGAGCGGGTGCGGCATCTCGCAGACCCACTCGCCGGTCTCGATCAGACGCTGCATCTCCGCCTGGGCGCGCGCGAGCGCATCCGCCTCGTCAACGGCCCACACCTGCATCAGGAACGTTCCGTCAGGCCAGACATGCGACTCGTCCTGCGGCGTTGGGGTTGAGAAAAACACATGGCTTTTGCTGGGCCGACGAAAGACCGTGCCGTCGCGGAACAGCGAGATTTCGAAATGACAAAGCCCGCGCACCATCACGTCGGGCAGAGAGTCGGACACCTCAAACTCCTCAGCCTCGAGCCCAAGTGCATCGGCGCGCCGGGAGGCCAATTGAGGATCGACAAAAATCGAGTCGATCGCGGCGTCGTGTGGGTCGGGTTGCAGCACGTAGACTTTCACGACGCACCCCCGTCCAGTTTGATGGTGATCCGTGGCCTGGCGATCACGTCACTCTCGACGAGCTTGCCGGACTCGATCAGCGCTACGCGCTTTTCACAGGCCAGGCTGGCCGCCTGGTACTGATCGGTCGCCCAGGTATAGAACATGAACCCGTATTGGCCGACGGTAACGCTCTCAAACGCGCTCCAGGTGCCGGCCTGGTCGATGTCGTTGCTCACGGTCGTGCGGATGTAGTCGATCTTGGGCGCCTCAAAGTAGACCCGGTAGAACTTCCGGCCCTGTCGGACTTCGGCGGGCGGCTCGCCGTCGACGACGATCGTCTTGACGGTGTAGCCGATCGCAGCGGCATGCAGCTCGGCCACAGCCCTGTCGGTGTACGCGCCGGCGATCAGGCGATCAAAGGAGATGCCGTCGAAGTCGTCATCGAACACCACGCAGTGAACCTCGATCATTTGACCTCCCTTTCGCGGAGTTCCCGCTCCTGGACGGTAGCCATGAAGCGCTCGCCTTGTTCGCGGATCTCCTCGCGCATGGCGCGCTTGCGCTCGGTCGCCTGGAACACGGCGTCGGCCTCGTCGCGTGCCCACAGGCAGATAAAGAACCGCACGTCGTCGGGCGCGTGGGTGATGTGGTCGAGGCGCTCATAGGGCTCGCTGAGTTCCACGCTCGAGCGCGTGACGGTGTCGAGCGTGCCGTAGAGACTGACGCGGAAATGCGAAAGCCCGGCGGCGACCTCGGGCGGCATGCCGGTCATCGGGATCTCGGAGATCGGCTCGCCGATCGCGTCGGCGTGGGCCCTGGCCAGCGCCGGGTCGGTGTAGACGCCGAACACCCGCGCGCCGATCGCCGCGCCGTACTCGTGATCGCTGCCGACGACGTAGGCGATCGGAGCGCCACCGGCCCGCCAGCCCTCCGGCAGGCTGTAGCCGTGCGCGGCGAGCACGCGGCGGATCTCGACGACGTCGTCGGCCGCCACGGCGCGGGCGAGCTGGTCGAAGCCGATCGCGGCGCGCCCGACTGCCTGGAAGCGCGCGCGTTCCTTTTTGCCGAGCGTGACCTCGCCGAGGCTCGAGCCGATTTTCATCATCGCCATGTTGAGCCAGGTGCGCACGCTCGGGGAGCGCAGCGTGAGAGTCTCGCGCTTAGCCATCAGAGCAACCTCCTTCCCAAATCGCGGTTGATCCAGAGCACTTCGGTTTGTTTGGCGCCGGTAGAGTCTTTGGCGGATTTCTCGACGCGGTGCCAGTCAGCCAGGCGCTCGTCGTATAGCGGGTGAGCGTAGCCCGAGACAACGGCCGGGCCAGGATGGTCGAGCAGGGCGTCGATGAGCGCCTCGTGCTGCGGGATGGTCATCTCGTGCTCGTACATGGTGTCGCGCGATCGGCGCGCCTCGATCGGGTACGGCGGGTCGGCATACACAAGCGTATTCTCGCCGTCGTACATCTGGATGAGACGGACGGCGTCGGTGTTGTGGATCTCGACGCCCAGCATCAGGTGCGCGACAGTGGCCAGATGCACCGGGAAGCGCCTCCAGGTCTTGACCGTGTTGGCCCACTCGGTTCCGTGGATTCTCCAGCCCGGCGTGCGCGAGAGCCGCGATCCGTAGCCCTGGTAACACATCACGGCAAAGCGCCGAGCGCGTTCGACATCCGAGATGTCATCGCGCTCGCGGGCCAGTTCGTACTCCTCCTGCGCCCAGGGCGTGAGCGAGATTGCGTGCGCCAGTTCATCCGGGTTGTCGCGAAGAACGCGAAAGAAGTTGACAACGTCTCCGGATAGATCGTTGATGACGGCGTGGCGCGGTTTGCGCCGGCGTGCCAGCTCCAGGAACACGCTACCTCCCCCGAAGAACGGCTCGACGTAGATGTCGAAGGCCGGAAACGAGTCGACGATCCAGTCGGCGATGCGCGCCTTTCCGCCGGGATACTTGAGGAGCGGTCTCATCGCTTCGCTCTCGAGGCCGCCGGGACGTTGAGCACGATGACGATGTCGCCGGCGGGGTTTGTGGCCACATGGCGGACGCTGGCGTTGAGGCGCGTGAGCGTCTCGCCGAGTTCGGTGAACGGGATAAAGCCGGCCTTACGGCGGCGCTCGAGTTCGGCCTCGATGGGGCTCTGCGGGAGAGCGGGAGCCGGGGTACGGGTGGGTGCCATACTCCTAAGACGCCGCCCGCCGTCTGCCCATTACAAGGGTATGTGAGGCAAAACGCCGTCCCAGGCGTAGAAAACGGGCAGCCCCAGGATCTGCGCGCGGTCGAGCTCGGCGCACGCGCCGCTGCTCTCCTCCCAGTGGTCGATCATCAGGATGGCGTCGCAGCGCCCGACCAGTTTCAGATAGGCGGCCATGTATTGCTGATAGGTCGCGGTCGACAGGTGCTCGAACCCGGCGGTGTTGAGGTGCGGAACAATCGCGGCATGCCCGGCGTTCCAGACCTGCACGGCATAGCCGCGGGCGGTGGCGATGTGCTCCTCGACCGTCCGGCCGTTGTGGGCGGTGTATGGCCCGCTGATGTAGACCAACTTCATACGAGGTGCGGCTGCGCCAGGGCCGGGCTGGCGGGACGACGCGGCCGCCAGGTCGTGAGCGGCGGACGGTCGCCGAGGACGGGCTTGTGGAACTTGCGGCCGAGCAGCCGCCGGACGGCGTCCATGCGGCGGGTCGTGGTCTCGATCTGTTTGGCCATGCGCCCAAGGAACGCGTCGGCGTCCGACTCGACGGCCGGGATCAGGTAGCCGTTGTCGTCTCCGACCACCAGGAACCCGGCTTCCGGCAGGCCCGAGATCACGGCGCGCACAACCCGTTTGGCCGACTCGGTCGGCGTCATGCCGAGCGACAGGCACAGATCGGCGGCGGTGATGGCGTTCGCGGCGCCCTCCCCGCGCTCGACGAGGATGCGCATGATGTCGGCAGCCATCGCCTCGCTGACTCGCGGCGCGTGTCCATTACCTTTAGTCGCCACTGGGCTCCTCCTCATCGATCGCAAACCACAGCGCCCATTCGACGTCGGTGCGATACGGCTCCTCGGGCCAGCCGGCGAGCACGGGCAGCACGACCCGAATGAGCACATAGATCAGCAGGCCGAGCACGACCAGGGCGTAGAGAGCGCCGTTCATCGACTCTCCACACTGGAATGAGTCGGGATCGACGCCAGGTCGAACGCGTAGTCCGCCCCGCAGGGCAGCGTCACAAACGAGAACCCGGCTCCGCAGCTCGGGCACCACAGGAAAATCTTGAGGTCCGGGCGCGCGAACTGATGCGAGCCGGGTGGATTCTTTCGATGGACGAGCGTTTCGTTGATCGCCGCCTCCCACTCGTGGCCGCACTTGCAGAACATATCGGCGACTATGTTGAGGTGACGTTTCTCACCGACCGGGATGTCGCATTTCCAACAGCCCATGACTCACGCCCTCAGCAGCTGCCGCGCGACGCCGAGCGTCGACGCGATCAGGCGTCCGTACATCTCGGCCTGGCCGCCGCCGTTGTAGCTGCGCGCAAATCCCGTCCAGTCCTCGCGCTGCACCTCGTCGACCAGTTTGGCGCGGACGACATAGTCGAAATGCGCCGCGATCTGGCAGTGAGTCGAGGCCTGCATGGCGGCCAGCATGTGCGCGGCGCTCGAGTAGCCCGAGGCCCGCCAGTTGTCGCCGAGCACCTGGGGCAGGCCCATCGACGTCGCGCGCGCCGCGACCTCGCGCCCAAAGAGCTGGCTGGCGAGGTCGATTACCTGCCATTCGAGCGTGTTGTTGCCGTGGTAGCTGATCCAGTCGCCGTGCGGTGAAAAGCGCACCTTGTGCCCGACCCAGGACTGCGCGCCGGCGTCACGGGTGAAGTGGTCGGACCAGCTCGCGCGATCGCCGCCCCAGCGCTCAAGCAGGTGCGCCTCGCAGCGGACGATCATGCGGCCGTTCTCGTCATAGGCGCGGCTGCCGGCCTCGATCACGAACACCGACAGCGCCGCGCGGTAGTCGATGCCGAGTTTCACCGCGACCGCCCGGATGAACCCGCCGTAGGCGTTCCAGACGGTGGCCAGGCGCCGCGCGGTTGCCGAAGGCTGGACCGACGCGAGCAGCTCGTCGCCGGCGGGCTTCAGCGGGACGTTGATGCCGGCCGCGACCGACGTGACCGGGACTCCGGTCAGCGCCGGCGTGATGTCGAACGCCAGCCCGTCAACCTTCACCCAGCCCGATTGTCCGCGCCCGACGCCCGTCGGCGAGGTCAGCGTCCACGACCAGCGGTTCGCGGTCGGCAGATCAGCGTGGACGCGCTCCCCGAGCGGGAGCGCCACGATCACGGCGCCTTTGCCCTCGGTGCCGCCCTGCGCATCTCCCGGCTGACCGACGCGCAGGTTCCAGTTGCCGCGCAGGGTCGCGTTGGTCTCGAACAATGGCGCGACGGGTGAGGCCGCCGGCGTCGGAGCAAGGGACGCACTGGATCCGGCGGATCCAGTAGATCCGAGCGGGGAGCCGGAGTTCGAGAGCATCGGGATGTAGAGGTTATTCGTCACGGTTGGGCGACTCGCTGAGCGTCGGCGCCATGACCGCGCTCGCCATCAGCGCGATGAACAGCATGACGACGAGCAGGATGGGGGTGCCGATCATCAGATAAAACAGAAACGTCGCGGACATGGTGGTGGCCTCCTGCGGTGATTGTTGCGTCAGATCAGGCGGGTCTGCCTCGCCTCGACCTTTCCGCTATGCCGAACCAGACGCCGGCGGGTACACACGGCACGGTCCGGGAGTTGAATGGCCAGCGCGTGCGTCACGTCGCGGGTGGCCGCCGCGATGGTGGCGCGGACGGCGTCGGTCACGGCGGTCTCGTCTGCGCGCGTTGGGTCGTCGCTGTATTCAGCGTCCATCTCCGTCGACCAGGCGCGGGCGATGGCCTGGTAGTGCGGCTGGGCGAGCGTGTCGATCGCGGCGCGGATGCGGGCGCGGATGTCGGCGATGTCGAGGCCGCGGCTGCGCGCCATCTCACCGAGCGCCACCGCCCCGCCCTCGCGCAGGCCGTAGTGCTCGACCAGGATCTGCGCGGTCTCGCCGTCGAGGGCAACGTGCAGCAGCTCGATCACGCGGGACCGGCTGAGGTAAACCAGCGGGCTCGAGGCCTCGCCGTCCTCGGCCACGGTCTCGGAGATGTCCGGGCCGTCCTCGCTGGCCTCGTCGTCGAGCGACACGGCGACGCGCGGGATGTGCGACAGATGGCGCACCTGCTCGGGCGTCAGCCCGCAGGCCGCCCCGATCTCGGCCGTCGAGGGCTCGCGCCCGGTCTCGGCGCGCAGACGATCGCGGTGCCAGAGCACCTGGCGCAGACGCCGCTGCTGGGCGCCGGGAACGCGGATCGAATAGGCGTGGTCCTCGATCCAGCGGCGCACGCTGCGGTAGATGGTGGTCCACACCAGAGTCGAAAAGGCCGTGCCGCGGTCGGGGTCGTAGAGTTCGACCGCCCGCCAGTAGGCGCGCTCGCCCTCCTGGCGCAGGTCGCGGCGCATCTCCGGGTCGCGCCGGAACTCCTCCGGCGTGGCCCGGCTGACGACGCGCGCGATGAGGCGGCGGGTTCATCGTGGTCAACATGGCGGCGGGCGTGACGCCCATGCGGGCGCGGGACTTCGTAGCCGGCACCGGGATCGGCATCGTGCCGAAAATCGCGCTGACCGCGTTCGCCGGGGCTTCCATCGTCCAGCTCATGCGGGGCGAGATCGGCCGGCACTGGGTGGAGTTGGCCGCGATCGTCGCCGCGTGGCTGGCGATCGGCTGGTTCGCGCGCGGCTGGCTGCGCCGCCGCGAGGGAGGGCAGGGATGATCAGATTGTTCTACGCGCAGGGCTCGTGCTCGCTGGCCTCGCACATCGCGCTGGAGGAAGCCGGCGCCGACTACGAGGCGGTGCGGATGAGCACCAAGGATGGAGATCAGCGGCGGCCCGAGTACCTGGCGGTCAATCCCAAGGGCCGCGTACCGGCGCTCGCGAGCGAGGAGGGCGTGCTGACCGAGACGGTCGCGATCCTGGCGTGGGTGGCCCAGACCTACCCGGCGGCGAAGCTGATGCCGACTGAACCGTGGGGGTTCGCCCAGGCGCAGGCGTTCAACAGCTATCTCGCCTCCACGGTCCACATCGCCCACGCCCACCGCCACCGCGGCTATCGCTGGGCCGACGAGGAGAGCTCGTTCGCCGACATGACGCGCAAGGTCGCGCAGAACATGACCGACTGCTTCCAGCTGATCGAGACCGAGCTTTTCAAAGGGCCGTGGGTGCTGGGCGTGGCCTGCTCCGTCTGCGACGGCTACCTCTTCACGGTGGGCGGCTGGCTGGCGAACGACGGGGTGGACGTGGCGCGCTTCCCGAAGGTGGCGGCCCACCGCGCGGGGTTGCGGGCGGGGCCGGCCGTGGCGCGGGTGCGGGCGGCCGACGAGGCCCCCGAGCCGGGGCGGGGGTAGATTCTGCCCGACCTGCGCCGTTTCGGCGCGCCGGACGCAAGAAGCTTGCGGCCCAGCCTCCCATTGGGTAGAGACGCCGCCATGCGCACGCGGCTCGACAGCCTGCTTC
>JBGAHO010000010.1:0-92835 GCA_044226195.1 Steroidobacteraceae bacterium | reverse complement strand
AGCAGCGCAGCGAGCTCGGCGGAACGGCGTGTGCGCCGGGTCGACAGGTCGCGACTGGCGCACCGCGGGCGGTGTCGAGTTGGCGTGAGCTCGTTGGTCGTGGCGAGCAAGGCGCAGAGCAGTTCCCAGTTGCTGCCGTCCGGGGTTGCGGTCGTGGTTGTGGTCCTTGTGGTGGACCGTCAGTTCGTGGACGTTGGCGTGGTCGAACTCGCGCGCGCAGCGGCCACAGATCCACGGAAACAGTTTGAGCGCCTGGGCACGGTAGCCCTGCTCGCGCTCGGTGCGCGCCTGGCGGGCCTCGGCGACGACGCGGTCGAGGCGGGCGTGGTCGGGATCGACGCGCTTTCTCGTGGTCACGCGCGGATTGTGGACCCGTGGTCAAAGGCACACAAACATGGGGCAGGTTCTGGCGCTAACTTGTGTTCGTTGTACTATCGGGCTCTTACAAAAGCGGACACTCGGCTAGGTCTGAGTTCGGCCAGGAGCGGACGGTCACTGATGACTCTTGGACCACGCATCCTAGACTTGGCGCGATGACCCAAAGGCAATTCCGGGCCATGTTTTCGGCCATTGGACATTCACGATTTTCGGGCCGTGCTGTCTACGTCGCGGGGACGACAAACATTGAAGACCTGCCGCGGATAATTTCGCTTTCGTGCCCTCGATTCGTACTGCTGCTTGCTTACGACCACACGAGATCCCCGGCACGGCTGTCCGAAACACTGGCTGGTCTGCTGGATAGAGGGTGTGTGTACTTCTGCACGTTGGGGGCCGGGTTGCGAGCATGTCCACGACACGATGGATGAGGTTGTCGTTGAGCGTGATCTTGACGGTGTGGATGGATCGACGATCATGACCACGTGGCACCAAGGCGTACCATTGGACGACGCCGTCGAGTTCGCCTTACGTGATGCAATGCCAGACGAAGCGCTGGCGGAAGGCTGCGATGCTGTCGTGGCTTGCCGTGTCGACGGTGCGATGTGGCTCTGGCGCTCCCAGCGACCGCGGCCCCCTACCTATGAGCCGTCAGTTGACCGCCTGTGAAGCGTTGTAACGACCGTTTTGGGTTGCGGATTCAACCGATCGACGCAACGCCCGTCTACCGAAACGAATTGCCAAATCCAGGTTGACGTTTCCGCGGAAACGTCCCGCCAGGCCGGCCGTTGAGAACCGTGAATCCGGAGCAGGCGCGCACGCCATCGACACTCCGACTTTGGCGTCTCGAGCCATGCGCACACTGGAACTCCGCATCCCACCCGTCGCGCTGACGATCCTCTGTGTCGTGGCGATGGTCGTCGCGCGATTTGTGCCGGCCGCGCATCTCGAAGTTCCCGCGCGCGTACCCCTCGCTGTCCTTCTGGCTGTCATAGGTATTGCAGTGGCCCTCGCGGGCGTTACCAGCGTCCGCAGGCACGAGACCACCTGCAGCAGGCACCGGTCGTCCGCGCTCGTCGTTTCCGGGATTTCCGTTACAGCTGCAATCCCATGTACCTGGGCTTGCTGCTGCTCGCGGGCGCAGGGGCCTTCCTCGCCAACGCCGCGTCGGCGCTCGTGCTGCCCGCGTTCGTTGCGTACATGAATCGCTTCCAGATCGCCCCCGAGGAGCGCGCACTGCGCGAGAAGTTCAGCGCGGAGTTCGCGGCCTACGCGGCATCCGTCCGGAGGTGGCTGTAGATGCGGCGACGCTTCCCCTGGGTCGTGCCTAGCCTTCTGGCCTGTCTGCCCGCGCACGCCACCGGCTCGGAGATGGCGGGCCTCGCCCTGGCCGTGCCGCTGCTGCTGGCGCTGGCCGTCATCGCGCTCGGCGCCTCAATGTGGGTTGCCCATCGACTGCTGCCGACGGGCTGGCCGCAGCGCAAGCGCTGGATGGTGGCGGCGGTGATCGCACCGTTGGCGCTGGTGGCCCTGGTCGTGGCGATGACCGGTCTGAACCTGCTGAAGATGCTGTTCGCGCGGGCGGCCATCTAGCGCCGCACCTCACGCTCAGTCGTCAGTTCGACGGACCCTTCAGGATCTGCCGCGCCGCATTGCGTCCGGCCGCGCCGCTGATGCCGCCGCCGCCGTGGATGCCGCTGCCGCACAGGAACAGTCCGTCGACCGGCGTGCGACCCGTCGCGTACCCGGGCAGCGGGCGCATGAACATCAGCTGGTCGAGGATCAGCTGGCCGTGGTTCAGGTCGCCCTCGGTGAGGCCGAACTGCTGTTCGAGGTCGAGCGGCGTGAGCGTGCTGACCTGCTGCGCCGACGTACGGAACGTCGGATATCGCTCGGACAGGGTCTCGATCGCGATGCGCTCGACCGTGGCGCGGGCCGTGCCCCAGTCGCCATGGCGGAGCTGGTAGGGCGCGAACTGGAAGTGGATCGACACGGCCTGGCCGGCCGTCGTCACTTCGAGATACGGCTGCTGCGAGATCTCGCCGTACTTCGAGGCGTCGTAGGCGCGTTCGAGGTACTTCAGCGTCGGGGCGACGACGAGCGTGCCCTCGGGGAGTCCGTGCGCGCCGTCGGTCGTCACGTGGACCTTCGCCACCGAGCCGCGCATGCGGATCGACGACGCATTCCAGACGAATTCCGGCGGCAGTTCCTCGGGACCGACGAGGCCGAGCAGGGTGCGGCGCGGATCGGCCGCGGAGACCACCATGCCGGCGCGGATCTCTTCGCCGCCCGCCAGTCGCACGCCCACGGCGCGCATCTTCTCGACGAGCACGCGCTCGACCGGCGACGACGTGCGGATCTGCGCGCCGGCGGACTTGGCGGCCGCCACCAGCGCCGCGGCCAGTACCTGCGGATCGGCGCCCGTGCGGTGGCCGAGGCCGCCGCGATTGAGCCAGTGGTGGATCAGCACGAAACCCGTGCCGGCCGACATCGACCCGAGCGTCACGCCGTGGATGCCGAGCGCGCCGACGGCGGCCCGCACCTGCTCATGCTCGAACCACTCCTCGGTAAACTCGATGGCCGTCATCGACAGGCCGCGGATCACGCGGAACAGGTCCTGCTTGCCGAGGCCGCGCAGCTTCCACGCCAGCGAAGCGAGCGGCAGGCCGTCGCTGCGCCAGTCGACGTTCGGCAGGCGCGGCATCGGCGTGCGGTAGGCGGCGTCGAGGAAGGCGGCGGCCTTGTCCATGAACGCGACGAACTCCGGCCAGGCCTCGGCGTCCTTCGCCGACAGCGCACGGATCGACTGCAGCGTGGCGCCGTCGTTCGGCGCACTGCTGAGGCGCAGCGTGCCGCCGTCCGGCAGCAACGACACGTACGGGGCCGGACCGCCGGCCGCGGGTACGGCCACGCCGAGCTCACGTGCGATGTCCGGTCGCAGCTGCGCGGACGCGTGCAGTGCCTGCGGGCCCGAAGGCGCGAGCTGGCCGCCCGCGGCATCGCGCTGCTCGAGCACGAGCACCGACTTGCCCGCCCTGGCGAGGTAACTGGCCGCCACGAGTCCATTGTGGCCGGCGCCGACGATCAGGATGTCCACGTTCGCCATGGCGCCTACTTCCAGTCCTTCAAGGCTTCGGTCGCGGCCATCTTGCCGGCCGCGCCCATCACGCCGCCGCCCGGGTGTGCGCCGGCCGCACCGAAGTAGTAGCCGGGCAGGGGCGTGCGGAAGTCGGCCCACTGCGGGGCCGGGCGCAGGAAGAACAGCTGGTGCAGCAGCAGCTCGCCGTGGAAGATGTTGCCGCCGGTGATGCCGGCGATGCGCTCGATGTCCTTCGGCGTGATCACCTGCTTGCCGACGATGGCGCGGCGGATGTTCGGTGCGTAGCGCTCGATGGTCGAGATCACCGTCTCGCCGAACGCCTCGCGCTTGGCATCGTCCCAGCCGCCCTCGATGTCGTACGGCGCGTACTGCACGAAGCAAGACATCACGTGGTGGCCCTTGGGTGCCATGTCGCGGTCGATCATCGAGGGGATGATCATGTCGATGTACGGGTTCTTCGAGAACTGGCCGTACTTCGCCTCGTCGTAGGCGCGCTCGATGTACTCGACGCTCGGGCTGATGGAAATGGCGCCGCGATGCAGCGGGCCTTCGCCCGGCAGGCAGGTGAAATCCGGCAGCTCGGAGAGGGCGATGTTCACCTTGCCCGAGGAGCCGCGCACGCGGAAGTTGCGGATGGCCTGCACGAATTCGTCGGGGAAGTGCTGCGGCTCGACGAACTGCAGGAAGCTGCGCTTCGGATCGGCGGCGGCGAGCACGACCTCGGCCTGCAGCTCGTCACCGTTCTCGAGAGCGACGCCCGCCGCGCGACCGCCGCGCACGATCACCTTCTGCACCGGCGCATTGACGCGGATCTCCACGCCCAGCGCGCGTGCCGAGCTGGCAATGGCCGCGCTGACGCCGCCCGTGCCGTTCTTGGCGAAGCCCCAGGCGCGGAACGCGCCGTCGATCTCGCCCATGTAGTGGTGCAGCAGCACGTACGCGGTGCCCGGCGAGCGCGGCCCGAGGAACGTGCCGATGATGCCGCTCGCGACCTTGGTGCCCTTGAGCGGGTCGAACTGGAACCACTCGTCGAGCAGGTCGGCCGACGACTGCGTGACCAGCTTGGCGATGCGGTTGATCTCGCGCTCCGTCAGGCTCAAGCCGTACTGGCCGAGCTTCAGCAGGCCGCGCAGGTCGCGCCAGCTCATCGACGAGGGGTCCGGCGGCACGAGGCCGATGACCGGCTTGATCGCCTTGGCGGCGCGCGCCATGACGCGCGAGTATTCGTCGTAGGCCTCGGCGTCGACCGGCGAGTGCCGGTAGATCTCGCGGCGCGTGAGGTCGTGGTCGTCCCAGCCGGCGAGGTAGTCGCCGTTGTCCATCGGCGTGACCGTCGAGGGCAGCGGCAGGATCTTGAGGCCGTGCTTCGGCAGTTCGAGGTCGCGGATGATCTCGGGCCGCAGCAGGCTCACCACGTAGGAGAACTCGGTGAAGCGGTAGCCCGGGAAGATCTCCTCGGTGATCGAGGCGCCGCCGACGACTTCGCGTCGCTCGAGCACCACGACCTTCTTGCCCGCACGCGCGAGATAGGCCGCCGCGACGAGGCCGTTGTGGCCCGCGCCGATGACGATGGCGTCGTAGCTGTTGCTGCCCATCACTTGCGCTTCCACTCGGGCTCGTAGAACGGCAGCTTGACCACCGTGCCCGGCGCCTGGCGCCGGTGATGCTCGACCGTCACCTCGATGGTGAGCCGCGTGCCGGGCTCGAAGTACGGCCGCTGCAGGTGCGCGAGCGCGATGTACTTCTTCAGCACGGGCGACCAGGTGCTGGTCGAGGCGTAACCGACCTGCACGCCGTCCTTCATCATCGGCAGGCTGCCGCGCACCGCGGAGCCCGGGATCTGCGGCGGCAGGCCGACCTTGCCGTACAGCGCCTCGAGCCCGACCCAGTCGACCTCGAAGCCGACCATCTGCCACGCCGAGCCCTCGCGGCGCTCCTTCTCGAGGGCCTTGCGGCCGACGAAGTAGCCTTCCTTGTCGAGGTTGATCGCCCAACCGAGGCCGAGCTCGTAGGGCGTCGACTTCTGGCCCTGGATCCACGCGTGGTTCGCGGCGGTGTAGTCGACGTCCAGCATGAAGAGGCCCGCTTCGACGCGCGCCATGTCCATCGCGAGGATGCCGCAGGGGACGATGCCGTAGTCGTGGCCCGCCACCATCAGCGCATCCCACACGGCGATGGCCTGCGAGGCTTCCATCCAGATCTCGAAGCCGAGATCGCCGGTGTAGCCGGTGCGCGAGATCGTGACCGGCACGCCCGCGAGCGTGTTGGTCATCATGCGGAAGTACTTGAGGCCGTCGAGCGACTGGGCGCAGCACGCGTTCAGCACCGCGCGCGATTTCGGGCCCTGCAGCGACAGCGCCGCCATCTGCTCGGTCTGCTCGGTGATCGTCACCTGCAGGCCGATGGCGTTCATCGCCAGCCAGCGCAGGCTCGGCTCGGCCGAGGTGAGCCGGAACGTCTGCGCGCCGAGGCGGGTGACGGTGCCGTCGTCGAGCATGCGGCCGTCGTCGTCGCACCAGCCGGTGTAGACCACCTGTCCGACCTGCATCTTGTGGATGTCGCGCGGGGTCAGGCGGTGCAGGAGCTTGGCGGCATCCGGGCCCTCGATGAGGTATTTCATCAGGGGCGAGATGTCGATCAGGGCCGCCGCGTCGCGGATGGCCCAGTACTCGCGGTCGAGGCCGAGGTCGTAGGAGCCGACGGCGATGCAGCCGGCCCAGCGCCGCCAGTTCTGTGGCAGGCACAGCGCGGCCGTCCGCGGGTGCAGCGGGGTGCGCTTCAGCTGGTAGAGCGAGTCTGGGTGTTCGGCCACGGCACGTTCCTGCCCCGGGAGGCCGCGTAGTGTGCCGTACCGGGCCGGGTCCGCACCAGCTTGACTCCGGCCTAAAAACCCGGGTTTTCCGGCGCCTTCAGCGCCGGTCGCGGATGTCGATGAAGGTCAGGAATTCGCTGCGGGTGCGGGCGTCGGTGCGGAAGGTCCCCAGCATCTTGGAGGTGATCATGCTGACCCCCCGCTTGTGGACGCCGCGGGTGGTCATGCACTCGTGCGCCGCCTCGATCACCACGCCCACCCCGCGGGGCTGCAGCACCTCGTCGATGCAGCGGGCGATCTCGGCCGTCATCTTCTCCTGCACCTGGAACCGCCGGGCGAACACGTCCACCACGCGGGCCAGCTTGCTGATGCCGACGACCTTGCCGGTGGGCAGGTAGCCCACGTGGGCGCGGCCGATGATCGGCGCCATATGGTGCTCGCAGTGCGACTCGAACTCGATGTCGCGCAGCACGATCATCTCGTCGTAGCCGGCCATCTCCTCGAAGGTGCGGCGCAGGTATTCCTTCGGGTCGACCGAGTAGCCCGAGAACCAGTCCCGATAGGCTTCGACGACGCGCTTCGGCGTGTCGAGCAGCCCCTCGCGCTTCGGGTCCTCGCCGGCCCAGCGCAGCAGCGTACGAACGGCTTCCTCGGCCGAAGCCTGGGAGACGGCGGGGCGCTTGCGATTGGCCATGGGCAGATCCTCGGTGTAGGGGCGCGAGGCCGGAGTGTTCGTCCGGCGCAGCCGTTTGGATCCGGCGACGGGGCGCCGGGCCATCAGGGCACGGGCCGTCCGTGGCGCCAGTAAA
The DNA here is from genome assembly GCA_044226195.1 of Steroidobacteraceae bacterium. GTDB lineage: Bacteria > Pseudomonadota > Gammaproteobacteria > Steroidobacterales > Steroidobacteraceae > RPQJ01. The sequence continues at coordinate 85,739 of JBGAHO010000010.1, read as the reverse complement.
CGAGCAGGGCGTAGCCCGCGGCCATGCCCCCCAGGTGGGCGAAATGGGCCACGCCGGCCTGCGTGCCGGTGACGCCGAGGTACAGCTCGAGCAGGCCGTACAGGGTCACGAACAGCCAGGCCGGCATCGGGATGGGCGGAAACAGCAGCATGATGCGGCGGCGCGGGTAGGCGATGCCGAAGGCCAGCAGCAGGCCGAAGACACCGCCGGACGCGCCGACCGTGGGCACGGGCATCGAGCCCATGGCCGCCATCACGCCGAGTTGCGTCAGGGCCGCACCGATCACGCACACGAGGTAGTACGTCAGGAAATGCCGCGATCCCAGCAGGCGCTCGACCTCGGTGCCGAACATGTAGAGCGCCAGCATGTTGAAGAACAGGTGCTGCGGCGTGCCGTGCAGGAACCCGTAGCTGAGCAGCTGCCAGAGGTGGAAAGGCGGGGCGCCGGTGTCATGCCCGGTGCCGAGCGGCCAGAGGGCGAACGCGCCGATGAGCAGCTCGCCGGTCAGCATCTGGACGACGAAGATGCCGACGTTGGCGATCAGCAGCGCGCGGGTGACGGGGGCGAACTGGAGCGACACGCGGTCATCCTAGCCGAATCGACCGGTCTCTACCCAATCCCCCCGCAGTCAGGTTTACTTGCGCCATGAACCTGTCCGCGGCGGCATGACCCGAACTCTCCGACTGACCGGCGGCGTGCTCGCCCTCCTGCTGTCGCTCCTCGCGGGCCCGGTCGAGGCTGCGCGCACCTACGGCCGCCTCGTCTTCGAGCCCTGCACGCTTGCGGCGCCGGGCATGCCGGTCACGGTGGCGGCCCAGTGCACGACGCTTGAAGTCCCCGAGGATCGCGCCCGCCCGACCGCACGCCGCGTCCGGCTCGCGATCGCGTGGATCCCGAGCGATGCGAAGCAGGTGCAGCCCGATCCGGTCGTGATGATCGCCGGCGGGCCGGGCCAGTCCGCGCTCGAGTCCTTCCCGGGCGTGGCCTCGGCCTTCGGCGAGATCCTGCGGCACCGCGACGTGCTGCTGGTCGACCAGCGCGGCACGGGCGGGTCGAACCTGCTGTCGTGTCCGGAGCTGATCGACGACGAAGCGCAGCGCGCCGCCAGCGATCCGGCCGCCTCCGCGGCACTGGTTGCCCGCTGCCTGGCGAGCCTGAAGGGCAATCCGCGTTACTACACGACCAGCGACGCGATCGAGGATTTCGAGGCGGTTCGCACGGCGCTCGGCGTGCCGGCCTGGAACCTCGTCGGCATCTCGTACGGCACGCGGGTGGCGCTGGAGTATCTGCGCCGCCACCCGCAGGCCACGCGCACCGTCGTGCTCGACGGCGTCGTCCCGCCCGAACTGGTGCTCGGCACGGACCACGCGCGCAACCTCGAAGATGCGCTCGATGCGCAGTTCGCGCGCTGCGCCGCCGAGCCGGCGTGTCGCAAGCGCTATGGCGACCACCCGAGGCACGTGCTCGACGACCTGCGCGCGAGTCTCGTGAACTCGCCGCAACGCGTGGCGTTCCGCGATCCGCTCACGGACGTGCCGCGCGAGGAGACTTTATCGGCGGACACGGTGGCCGGCGTCGTGCGCCTGTTCGCGTACTCCCCGCAGACTTTCACGCTGCTGCCGTACACGCTCGCCGAGGCTGGGGCCGGCCGTCCGCAGGCGCTGCTGGCCCAGGCAGCGATGATCGAGACCCTGGTCGGCGAGCACATCGCGCAGGGCATGTCGCTGGCGGTGACCTGCAGCGAGGACGCACCGCTGCTGAAACCGAACCCGGCCGACCGGGATACCTTGATGGGCACGGCGTTCGTGGATGCGATCCTCGCGCAGTGTGCCGCGTGGCCGAAGGGCCGCGTGCCGCCGGATTTCCACCAGCCCGTGCGCAGCGACCGCCCCGTGCTGCTGATGTCCGGCGAGTTCGATCCGGTCACCCCGCCGCGCTATGGCGAGCAGGTGGTGCGCGCGCTGCCGAACGGGCGCCACTTCGTGCTGACGGGGCAGGGGCACAACGTGATGACCGCGGGTTGCATGCCGCGGCTGATGGCGCAGTTCATCGCGCGGGCCGAAGCGAAAGACCTCGATGCGAAGTGCCTCGACCAGTTGATCCGCACGCCGGCGTTCACCGGCCCGTATGGGTGGGAGCCGTGATCGAAGCCCAGGGCCTGCGCAAGACGTTCCGCTCGGCGAAAGGCGAGGTGCGCGCCGTCGACGACGTGAGCTTCCGCGCGTCGGACGGCGAGATCACGGGCCTGCTCGGCCCGAACGGCGCCGGCAAGACCACGGCGCTGCGCATGCTCTACACGCTGATGCGACCGGACGAGGGCGCGGTGCGCATCGACGGCCTCGACCCGGTGAGCGATCCGGCGGCCGTGCGCGCGCGGATCGGCGTGCTGCCGGATGCGCGTGGCGTGTACAAGCGTCTCACGGCGCGCGAGAACATCGCCTACTTCGGCGAATTGCAGGGTCTGTCGCGCGCGGTGATCGCCGAGCGGACGGCGCGGCTGGTCGACGCGCTCGACATGGGCGATTTCATCGATCGGCGCACCGAAGGCTTTTCGCAGGGGCAGCGCACCAAGACGGCGATCGCCCGCGCGCTGGTGCACGACCCGCGCAACGTGCTGCTCGACGAGCCGACCAACGGGCTGGACGTGATGACCACGCGCTCGCTGCGGCGCTTCCTGCTCGGGCTCAAGGCCGAGGGGCGCTGCGTACTGCTGTCGAGCCACATCATGCAGGAGGTCGCGCAGCTGTGCGACCGCGTCGTCGTGATCGCGCGCGGCCGCGTGGTGGCGGACGGTACGCCCGACGAGATCCGCGCGCAGACGGGACTCGCGAATCTCGAGGACGCCTTCGTGAAGGTGATCGGCACCGACGAGGGCTTGTTCGCATGAGCGCCTGGTGGATCGTGTTCCGCAAGGAGCTGCTCGATGCGTTCCGCGACCGGCGCATGGTGCTCGTCTCGCTGGTGGTGATGCCGCTCGCGGTGCCGCTGGTGCTGGCCGGCATGAGCGCGTTCGGCGCGTCGAAGCAGATCGAGAAGCTGGAGTCGACGTTCGAGCTGCCGGTGATCGGCGCGGAGCGGGCGCCCAACCTGATGGCGTGGCTCGCCTCGCACAACCTGCGGATCGTGGCGCCGCCGGCCGATCCGGATGCCGCCGTGCGCAGCCAGGATGCCGACGTGGTGCTGCGCGTGTCGGAGGGCTATGCGGATGACTGGCGCGCGGGACAACCGGCGCGCGTCGAGCTGATCTTCGACAGCTCGCGCCCGATCCAGACCGGCACGACGGTGAACCGCGTCCGCGGCCTGCTCGAGGGCTACGATCGCGAGGTGGGCACGCTGAGGCTCGTGGCGCGCGGCATCCATCCGGCGGTGGCGAATCCGCTGCAGATCGCGACGCGCGACGTCGCGACGCCGGAGTCGCGCTTCGACCTCGCGCAGCAGCTGCTGCCTTACCTGCTGCTGCTCCTGGCGTTCATCGGCGGCATGCAACTCGCGATCGACGCGACGGCGGGTGAGCGCGAGCGGCAGTCGCTCGAGCCGTTGCTGACCATGCCGGCGTCGCGCGAGGCGATCATCAGCGGCAAGATCCTCGCGACCGCGGCCTTCACGCTGGTGTCGCTCGCGACCACGCTCGCGGCCTACCGAGTGGCGTTCGCGATGCTGCCGAGCGAGCACGTGGACATGTCGCTCGACGTGCCGCTCGGGTCGCTGGCGAAACTCTTCGTGGTGATCCTGCCGATCGTCATGCTCGGCGCGACGCTGCTCACGGCGCTGGCGGCGTTCGCCCGCAGCCACCGCGAGGCGCAGGGCTACCTGCCGCTGCTGATCTTCCTGCCGATGGTGCCGTCGCTGTTCCTGATGGTGGCGCCGGTGCGCACGCAGCTGTGGATGCTCGCCGTGCCGTTCCTGAGCCAGAACCAGCTCATCCTGCGGGTGCTGCGCTCGGAACCGATCGGCGCCCTCGACTGGGCCGTGAGCCTCGGCTCGTCACTGCTGCTCGCCGGCATCGCGTGGTACGTGGCCGCGCGGCTGTATCACCGCGAAGAACTCGCCACCAGCAGCTGAACCTATTTTTCCCAGTGGTCGAGCATGCGGGTGGCCCACTCGGCGCAGGCCTTGGCCGACGGATGGAAGCCGTCGCGTGCGAGCGTCTCGTGCGTCACGGATGTCTGCGGCTCGTAGCACAGCACGTTCTCGAACTGCCGGGCGATCTCACCGGCCCTTGCCTGCATCTGCTGCGTGCGGTGCGTCAGCACGGTCTTGAGCGGCCACGGCAGCGACGGGAAGTGCTCGAAGCGCGGCATGCCGGCATACAGGATGGCCGCCTCCGGCGACTTGGCCCGCAGCGCGCGAACGATCGCCTGCAGGTTGTCAGCGAAGTGCTCCGCGCGCACGCCGCGGATGGCATCGTTGACGCCCGCGGAGACGAGGTAGACGTCGGCCGCCGGCGTGTGCGGCACGATTCGATGCAGGATCACCGACGACGTCGCGCCGTTGAGCCCGAACGCGCGCCAGTTGACCGGATGACCCGCGCGCTCGTGCCACAGGCGCGCGAAATTCCCGGTCAGCGCCTCGCGCTGGTGGCCGACACCGGTGCCGGCAATGATGGAATCGCCCACCCCGGCCACGAACCGTGCCTCGCCTTCCTCGCGGCCGATGCGGCCGCGCTTGCCGCGAGCCGCCGGCAGTTCGGGCGTGCGCGCTTTCACCCAGAGGCCCTGGGCGACGGCGAAGGGGACGAGGAGTCGGGTCTGCATGGGCGGGGGCAGTTCCTTTGCGACGGTGCCTGGAGCGCTTCGGCGCACAGCCGCGCTCCGATTCAAGCCGGGCTCACCAGGCGATGCCGTAGTCCTCGCCGTGGTTGCTCGAGCCGCCCCACATCGTGCCATGGGCGGCATCGAGAAGGATGGCATTGATCGGTCCCGACGAGCGCGCCTCGAATTCCGGCTGGTAGCCGCGCTGCATCAGTTCGCGCACCACCCACTGCGGCATCGCCGAGTTGAGCACGATGCGGCCCGGCTGAGCCTCGTGCGCGCCAAACGAACTCTTCATCTGGTAGCTGTTGAAGTTCGCGGCCTCGGTCGCCTCCTGCGGCGTCATCCCGAATTCCAGCACGTTCAGGAAGAACTGCAGCAGGTTCTGGTCCTGCGTGTCGCCGCCCTGAACGGCGAAGGCGAGCCATGGCTTGCCGTCCTTGAGCGCGAGGCTCGGGGTCAGCGTCACGCGCGGCCGCTTGCCCGGCGCGATCACGTTGAACGGATTCTCCGCCGGGTCGAGCACGAACGACTGCGCGCGCTGGCTGAGTCCGATGCCGGTGCGCCCGGCGATCGTCGCCGGCACCCAGCCACCGCTCGGCGTGACCGACACCAGCCAGCCCTCCGCATCCGCCGCGATCACGCTCGTCGTCCCGCTCTGGAAACTCGCCTTGAACTGCTCGAGGTCCGGACCGGCGAGCGCGGCCGCCGAACCGCTCGCGGCATCCGCCTTGCGCAGCTGCTCGGCGTAGGGGTTGCGTTCGCCCTGGAACGGATACGGATCGCCGGGGCCCACCTTCGGGTCATTGCGGGCCGGGCTCAGTTGGGCGGCACGCTGCTTCGCGTACTCCTTGGACAGCAGGCCGCGCCGCGGCTCGTCGGGCGGGAACGCCGGATCGCCGTAGTAGAAATCGCGGTCGGCGAAGGCGAGGTTCATCGCCTGGTAAAGGGTGTGGATGTAGCTCGCGCTGTTGTAGCCCAGCGCCTGCAGGTCGAAATTCTCGAGGATGTTGAGCGTCTGCAGCAGCGCGGGGCCCTGGGTCCAGGTGTCGAGCTTGTAGACGTCGACGCCGCGGTACGTCGTGTGCAGCGGCTCCTCGATCTTCGGCGACCAGTTCGCGAGGTCGGCCTCGGTGATCAGCCCGCCCTGTTCCTGCGTGCCGCGCGCGATCTCGCGCGCGATGTCGCCCTTGTAGAAGCGGTCGTACGCGGCCTGGATCGCTTCCTTGCGCGACTTGCCGGCGGCCAGCGCCTGGCGCTCGGCCTCGACCAGCTTGCGCAGCGTCGCGGCGAGGTCCGCCTGGCGAAACATCTCGCCCGGCTCCGGCGCCTCGCGCGCCTGGCCGTGGTGCGGCAGCAGCACCTGCTTCGAGTACGGCCACTCCTTGAGCTTGTCCTTCCAGCGCTCAATGGTGTTCGCGGTCTCAGCCTCGATCGGGTAACCGTCCGCGAGGTCGATGGCGGGCGCCAGCACGTCGCCGAGCGAGAGCTTGCCGTACTCGGCCAGCATCAGCATCAGCCCGCCCGGCGTGCCGGGCGTGACGGCCGCGAGCGGTCCATGCTCGGGCGGGTATTTGTAGCCCTTGCCGCGGTAGAACTCGGGCGTGGCCCCGGTCGGCGCAACGCCGAGCCCGTTGATCGCGATGACCTTCTTCGTGTGCGGGTCGTAGATCAGCGCCTGCGTCTCGCCGCCCCAGCTCAACGTGTCCCACATCGTCGAGGTGGCCGCGATCATCGCGCACGCGGCGTCCACGGCGTTGCCGCCGCGCTGGAACATCATCGCGCCGGCGGTGGCCGCGAGCGGCTTGCCGGTGATGGCCATCCAGCGGTGGCCGTGCAGGGGCGGCTTCTGCGTCTTGGCGACCGATCGTGGCACGGTTGGCGAGACCGCCTGCGCGTCGGCGGGGCAGGGCTGGGTCAAGGCGAGGACTCCGAGCACGAGTCCCGGCAGCAGCGGGGGACGGGACATGGGACGGTCTCCGGGATCATTCGGCGGCCGGCCGCACCGTTTCCCAGCGCGGGCAGGCGGCGCGGCCGAACGTGTCCGACTTCGAGTACCAGTAGGTCTTGCGCAGGGTGCGGGTCGCGGCGAAATAGGTGCACACGAGTTCCTTGTGCAGCGGGGCGTCCTCGACCTTCTCGCCGATCAGGACCGCCCGCGACGAGAACAGCAGCGCCAGCCAGGCCAGCAGGGCCACGCCGAGGAGAACCGAGAGCAGTCTGAGGATCATTCGCCGCTCCAACACCGCGCGGGGCTTGCAGTATGCTGCGCCACCTTCGCCGTTGCCACATCGAGGCCGAGTCCCATGCCGCACCCGATCCGGATCGCCGTCGCCACCCTCCTGTCCGTTTTCGCCGGCGCCGGGACTGTGCAGGCCGCCGATACCGACGCGGCCGTGGCGTCGGCCATGCCGAAGGTGATCGAGTGGCGGCGCGACTTCCACCAGCACCCGGAACTTGGCAACCGCGAGACGCGCACCGCCGGGATCGTCGCGGCGCAGTTGAAGGCGATGGGCCTCGAAGTCCACACGGGCGTTGCCCACACCGGCGTGGTCGGTGTCCTGCGCGGCGGCAAGCCGGGCCCGACCGTCGCACTGCGGGCGGACATGGACGCGCTGCCGGTCACCGAGCGCGTGGACGTGCCGTTCAAGTCGACCGTCACCGCCGAATATCGCGGCGAGAAGGTCGGCGTGATGCACGCCTGCGGCCACGACGGCCACACGGCGATGCTGCTCGGCGTGGCGAAGGTGCTGGCCGGCCTGCGGCAGGACCTGCCGGGCACCGTGGTGTTCATGTTCCAGCCGGCCGAGGAAGGCGCGCCGGAGGGCGAAGAGGGCGGCGCGCCGCTCATGCTCAAGGAAGGCGTGTTCCGCGACTACCACCCGCAGGCCGTGTTCGGCATGCACCTGTGGGCCGGGCTCAACGCCGGCACGATCGGCTACCGTTCGGGTTCGCTGATGGCCGGCTCGGACACCTTCCGGCTCACCGTGAACGGCGTGCAGACCCACGGCTCGCGCCCCTGGGGCGGCGTCGACCCGATCGTCGCGTCGGCGCAGATCCTCAACAACCTGCAGACCATCGTCAGCCGCCAGACCGACATCACCCGTTATCCGGCGGTGGTCACGGTCGGGGCGATCAAGGGCGGCATCCGCTTCAACATCATCCCCGACTCGGTCGAGATGATGGGCACGATCCGCACCTTCGACGCCGGCGTGCGCGAACAGGTGATCGAGCGCCTGCGCCGCACGGCGGAGAACACGGCCGCCGCGAGCGGCGCCACGGCGAAGCTCGACATCCTGCCGGGCAGCAACCCGGTCGTGATCAACAATCCTGACCTGACGCGGCAGGTGCTGCCGTCGCTGCAGAAGGCCGTCGGCAAGGACGGCGTGCTCGAGGTGCCGTACGTGACCGGTTCCGAGGACTACGCGCACTTCGCGCTGCAGGCGCCCAGCGTGTTCTTCTTCGTCGGCTCGACGCCGCGCGGCCAGGATGCCGACAAGGCGCCGAGCAACCACTCCCCGCTCTATTTCGTCGACGAGTCGGCCCTCGAGGTCGGCGTCAAGGCGATGGTCGACGTGACGGTCGACTACCTGAACGCGCCCCGCTAGCCGCCGGGCCGCCCCGGCCCGGACGACCCCCGGCCCACCCCTGGGCTGCCCCATTCAAACCCTGCAGCGGTTCACCGCATCTCAGGGTCATGGAGGCGATTCTCGCGCAGGCGCTGCCGATCGGGGTGTGTAGGATGCCCGCGGGATCGCCCGGCCTGCGCCGGCCCGAGCCGAGGTGGACGTTGGCGCTCGACATCGCCGAGAACGAACTGGATCGCGCGCGGCAGGCAGCCGAGGAGCGTCGCCTCGTCGAGGCGGCGGTCGACGGATCGCAGGCCGCATTCGAACGCCTGTACCGGCTGCACGTCGGGCGCGTGCACGGCCTGTGCCTGCGCATGACCGCCCAGCGCGAGACCGCCGAGGACTGCACGCAGGAAGCTTTCGTGCAGGCCTGGCGCGGCCTGCGGGCATTCGAGGTGAGGAGCAGCTTCAGCACGTGGCTGCATCGCATCGCCGTCAATGCCGTCCTCGCGCACCAGCGGCGGCGCGCCGAACTGTTGGGCCAGTCGGCGTCCGTCGACGACGAGGTTGCGACGACCCTTGCGGATCCGTCCGCCCACGACGTCGTGCTGCGCGGCGACCTCGAGGCGGCGATCGCCAGTCTCCCGCCGGGTGCCCGCAACGTGCTGGTGCTCGCCGGCGTCTACGGTTATTCCCACGACGAGGTGTCCGCGATGCTCGGCATCGCCGTGGGCACCTGCAAGGCCCAGTTGCACCGCGCCCGGCAGTTGCTCGGGAAGCGCCTGCAACTCGGCGAGGAGGGCGCATGACGCGCAACGATTCCCAGGCCTCGCGCGACCGGCTCGACGAAGCGCTCGGTGCGATGCCGCGTGACGTGCCGCCCGCCCGCGACCTGTGGGCCGGCATCCAGGCGCAGCTCGATGTGGCGCCCGCGTCGGCGACCCCGGCGCGCTCGCGCTGGGGCTGGCAGCTCGCGGCCGCCCTCGCGCTGGTCGTCGTGTCGTCGCTGATCACGGCGAAACTGCTGCAGCGGCACGAGGCGGCGAGCGTGGCGCAGGCCCCGCAGGTGGCGCCGGGCGCGATGCGCGTGGTGCCGGCCTCGTTCGGCCCCGGCCACCGTCTGAGTCCCGAGTACGAGCAGGCGCGCCAGCAGCTCACGGTGATGCTGCAGGAACGCATCGATCGCATGCCGCCCGCGGCCCGCACCAAGCTCGTGGAGAACCTCGCGCAGCTGCGCCACGCCGCCGGCGAGATCAACGACGCCCTGGCCGAGGAGCCGGGCGATCCCCTGCTCGAAGAACTGCTGCTGAGCACCTACCAGGAAGAACTGGCGGTGCTCGCCGCAGCCAACCAACTGACCGCCGCAGGCGGTGCCGATCCCTCGACGGATTCCAGTAGGATGCAGCTATGAGTGCGCAGACCCTGTCCCGCTCCCTTTCGTTCGCCGTCATCGCCCTGCTCACCGCGCCGCTGGCCGACGCAGGCACGCCGATCGACAAGCGTTCGCCGGCCGATCCCGCCGGCCAGGTCGAGATCTCGAACGTGGCCGGCGCGGTCACCGTGACCGGCTGGGACCGCGACGAGGTCGAAGTGACGGGTGAGCTCGGCGAAGGCGTCGAGCGCCTGGAATTCACCAGCGCGAACAAGCTCACGCGCATCAAGGTCGTGATGCCGAACCGCTCCTGGCACGTCGAGGACACCACGCTGATCGTGAAGGTGCCGGCGGGCAGCAGCATCAACGTCAACACGGTCAGCGCGGACGTCGAGGCGCACGGGATCCAGGGCCAGCAGCGCCTGCAGACCGTCAGCGCGAACATCACGACGGACGCGGGTGCCGAGGACGTCGAGGTCAAGACCGTGAGCGGCGACGTGCGGGTCAACGGCAGCATGCAGAAGGGCATGCTGACGCTGACGACCGTCAGCGGCGACGCGACCGTCACCCGCGTCTCCGGCGAGGTCAACGGCAGCACGGTCAGCGGCGATTTCAGCCTCGGCCTCGGCGAGATGACGCGCGCGCGGATCCGCCTCACCAGCGGTGATCTGTCGCTGGCGGCGTTCCTGCCCGCGGACGGCCGGCTCGACGTCGAGAGCATCAGTGGCGACGTGGGCATCCAGCTCGCGCCGCCGATCGGCGCCGAGTTCGACCTGTCGAGCTTCAGCGGCGAGATCGAAAACTGCTTCGGCCCGCAGCCGCAGCGCACCGACGAGTTCACGCCGGGCAAGGAACTGCGCTTCACCGAGGGCAAGGGCGCGGGCCGGGTGCGGGTCAAGACCCTGAGCGGCGACGTCAAGCTCTGCAGGCTCTAGGCGTCGAGGACTCGCGCGCCCGCCGGAATCGTGGACAATACCGCGGGCAGGGGGAACTGCCCGCGCCAGGCGCGGGTCTCAAGGATCTGCTCGACCGGTCGGGAGCCCGATGGCCTTTCTCGCGGAAATCCAGCGCCGACGCGTAGGCAAGGTCGCGGTCGGCTACGGCGCCGTCTCCTGGGCCGTCACGGAAGGCTGCTCGGTCGTCTTCCCGGCCCTGCACGTGCCCGAGTGGGCGATGACCTTCCTGGTCATCTTCCTCATGGTCGGCTTTCCGATCGCCATGGTGCTGGCCTGGATCTTCGACGTCGGCCCCGACGGCATCCACCGGACCGAGCCGCTGCCCGGCGAGAGCGCGCCGGCCACCCGCGTGCGCCAGCGCGCGGCGTTCGGCATCGTGGTGCTCGTCTGCATGGCCGGCCTCGGCTACCTCCTGTACGAGCGGGGCGTCGGGCGCGCCAACGCGGGCCAGCCGCACAACTCCATCGCGGTGATGCCGTTCACCAACCTGAGCGGCGACCCGACCAAGGACTATTTCAGCGACGGCATGTCCGAGGAGTTGCTCGACCTGCTCGCGCGCGTGCCGGGCCTGCAGGTCGCGTCGCGCACCTCGGCGTTCTCGTACAAGGGCCGCAACGTCGACATCCGCCAGGTCGGCCGCGAGCTCGGCGTGGAGACGGTGCTCGAGGGCAGCGTGCGCCAGCAGGGCGACCAGGTGCGCATCACGGCGCAGCTGATCGATGCCGAGACGGGCTTCCATCTCTGGTCGGAGACCTACGAGCGCAAGCTGCAGGACATCTTCGCCGTGCAGGACGAGATCGCGCAGGCCATCGTCGACCGGCTGCGCATCCAGCTCGCGCCGGCGGACCAGAAGGTCGCGCAGCACGAGCGGCCGCCGACGCAGAACGTCGAGGCCTACGAGCTCTACCTGCAGGGCCGCGCGATCTGGAAGCGGCGGGGGGCCGACAACCTGCAGCGCGCGATCGACCTGTTCCAGTCCGCGCTCGGCAAGGACCCAGGCTTCGCCCGCGCGAGCGCCGCGCTCGCCTCGGCCTACGTCGTGCTGCCGGGCTACACCGAGGAGTCCGACGACGAGGAGAAGTACTTCAAGCTCGCCGAGGACGCCGCGCGCCGCGCGCTCTCCATCGATCCGAACATCGGCGAGGCGCACGCGGTGCTCGCGCAGATCAACGCCGAGCGCGGCGACCTGCTCGACGCCGAGTCGGGCTTCTTCTTCGCGATTTCGCTCGAGCCGAACGAGCCGACCGCGCACCACTGGTATTCGATCCTGCTGCAGAACGTGGGCCGGCTCGATGCGGCGCTGGTCCAGGCCAAGCGCGCGCAGGAACTCGACCCCTCCTCGCCGATCATCGCGGCCAACCTCGCGTCCGTGTACCTGATCAAGGGCGACGACGACGCGGCGCTGCGGGCCGGCAAGATGGCCGCGGAACTCGGGCTCAGCCAGAAGAACGGGGGCGTCGAGGCGCTGGTGGCGTTGCGTCGCCGCCAGTGGGACGAGGCCAAGCGCTGGCTCGTCGAGGATGGCATGCCGAAGGAGATCCGCGAGATCATCCCGCGCTTCGTCGATGCGGTGGCGGATCCCGCCCTGCGGCCGGGCGTGGTGGCCTCGTTGCGCGCCTTCGATCCCAAGATCGCCCCGCAGGTGCAGTTCGTCGAGCCCTACCTGCAGCTCGGCCAGGTCGACCTGGTGTTCACCGTCCTCGAGGACAGCCTGGCGCACGGTGACCGCGACTGGGCCCGCCAGCTCGACACCAAACACCTCTGGGCTCCGGAAGGGCACGTGCTGCGAACGGATCCCCGGTTCGGTGCCGTTGCCGAACGGATGGGCATGGTCGACTACTGGAAGCAGTATGGGTACCCGGATGGCTGCCGCTCGGGAACGGATGCGCCGATCATCTGCTCCTGAGCGCGCGCTCGCGTTGGCGCTGCTCGTCGGCGCCGGCCCGGCGTCCGCGCTCGAGGTGCGCGCCAACGAGGTCACGTACGCGAATGGCACGTTCCGAGTGGTGTTCGAAGGGGTGCTCGCCGCCGCACCGGCGGGCATCGAATCCGTGCTGCTGGACTACCGGCATTACGCGACCATCGACCCGCGCATCCGCGAGGCGGACCTCGTGGCGCGCGAGAGCGATTCCTCGCTGCGCGTGCGCACGAAGATCGAGGCCTGCGCCGGCTTCTTCTGCCGTTCGATCGAGCGCGTCGAGCGGTTCCAGCATTCGCCCGGGCTGCTGGTGGCCACCGTCATCCCCGAATTGAGCGACATGCGCCACGGCCTCGCTCGCACCACCTGGACGGTCGCCCCCGACGGCACGCACGTCCACTACGAGGCCGAGTTCCAGCCGGATTTCTGGGTGCCGTCCTTCGTCGGCCACGGCCTCGCCATCCGCGCGTTGCGCGATTCGACGCTGGCGCTGTTCCGCAACGTGGAGCGCGAAGCCAGTGTCCGCTGAGCTGACCGAGGCCGAGCGCGGCCCGGCCGACCGTTTCGCACCCGCGCTGCTGCGCTGGTTCGACGCGGACGGTCGCAAGGACCTGCCCTGGCAGCGTGACCCGACGCCGTACCGCGTGTGGGTGTCCGAGATCATGCTGCAGCAGACCCAGGTCGGCACGGTCGCCGGCTATTTCGAGCGCTTCATGACGCGCTTCCCGGACCTCGCGAGCCTCGCGGAAGCGAAGCTCGACGAGGTGCTGCACCTATGGTCCGGGCTCGGCTACTACGCTCGGGCGCGCAACCTGCACCGCGCGGCCCAGGTCGTGATGAAGCGCCACGGCGGCGAGTTCCCGTGCACGCTCGACGAGGTCGTCGCACTGCCCGGCATCGGCCGCTCGACCGCGGGCGCGATCCTGTCGCTCTCGCGCGGCGAGCGCCACGCGATCCTCGACGGCAACGTCAAACGCGTGCTGACGCGCTACTTCGGCGTCGACGGCGATCCCGCGGATGCCGTCGTCGAGAAGCGCCTGTGGCGGCTCGCCGAGGCCTGCACGCCGCACGAGCGCAATGCCGACTACACGCAGGGCGTCATGGATCTCGGCGCGACGGTGTGCACGCGCGCGCGCCCGGCCTGCCTGCTGTGTCCGGTGGTGGCCGACTGCCACGCGCGCGAGCACAGCCTGCAGGACCAGTTGCCCGCGCCACGCAAGCGCGCGAAGCGCCCGCAGCGCGAGGCCTGGCTGGTGGTCGCGATGCGCGGGACGCACCGCGTGCTGCTGGAGCGTCGCCCGCCCGCGGGCATCTGGGGCGGACTCTGGGGGCTGCCCGAGTTCCCGACCCGCAGCCACGCGCAGCAGTGGTGCCGCGAGCATCTCTCCGGGGCGTCTGCGCCGCGCAGCCTCGAGCCGTTGCGCCACGCCTTCAGCCACTTCGACTACGAGATGCGCCCGCTCGTGGTGCGTTGCCTCGGCAAGTCCGCATCGCTGCGCGACGACGACCGCTATCGCTGGTACGACCGCGAGAATCCGTCGCGGGTCGGCCTGCCCAAGCCCATCGCCACGCTGATCGCGCAGGCGCTCGACGCCGCGCCGTACGACCCGGAGCCACGATGACCCTGAATCCCTTCGCGCGCCGCTGGATCACCGCAGGTGCGGTGCTGATGCTGCTCGGCGTGATCCTCGGTGCCTTCGGCACGCACCTCCTGGCGGCCCGACTCGAGCCGAGGCAGTTCGCGAGCTACCAGACCGGCGTGCTCTACCACCTGTTGCACGCGCTCGGACTGGTGCTGGTCGGCCTGATCGGCCAGGCCGGGCCGGTCTCACGCCCCCTGCGTGCGTCGGCCGCGCTGATGGCGTTCGGTATCGCCTGCTTCTCGGGCGCGATCTACCTGATGACGGCCGGCGCGCCGCGCGCGCTCGGCATGGTCGCGCCGATCGGCGGCCTGTCGTTCATGATCGCGTGGACCTTGCTCGCCGTGCATGCGCGCGGTGGCGCACGCGACGGCTGAGGCGCCGCCGGGCTCAGCCGCCCGGCGCGTTGGGATCGACGAATTCCTTCGGCTTGTCCGAGCCGCCGGCGAACAGGAACTTCTCCATTTCCTCGAGCAGGAACTTGCGGGACTTCGGGTCGATCGGCGTGAGACGGTACTCGTTCAGCAGCATGGTCTGGTGCTTGAGCCATGCCTGCCAGGCTTCGGCCGAGATCTGCTCGTAGATGCGCTTGCCGATCTCGCCTGGGTAGGGCAGGCGCTCGAGGCCGGGGGCCTCGCGCTGGAGGTAGGCGCAGAAGATGGTGCGGGACATGGCGGCCTCAGGTGAGCGGCACGTGCGACAGCACGATGCCGTCCTCGTCCGCGCAGACCCAGTCGCCGGGACGGAATGTGACACCCGCGAAGCGCACGGGCACGTCGCGCTCGCCTTCACCGCGCTTTTCGCTGCGCAATGGCATGGTGCCCAGCGCGCGGATGCCGATGGCGAGCGGCGCGATCTCGGCGCTGTCGCGGATGCAGCCGTGGATGATGATGCCGGCCCAGCCGTTCTTCACGGCCGCGACGCCGAGGTTGCCGCCGACCAGCGCGCGCCGTCGCGAGCCGCCGCCATCGACGACCAGCACCTTGCCGTCGCCCGGACTCTCGACCGCGGCCTTCACCAACGAGTTGTCCTCGAAGCAGCGCACGGTGCTCACCCGGCCGCTGAACGCGCGGCGCGCACCGAAGGACTGGAAGATGGGTTCGCAGACCTGCACGGTGTCGCCGTGCTGGTCACAGAGATCGGCCGTAGCCTTGGGAATCGTCATGGGATCGCCTCGAGCGGGCCGGACCGTCCGGCCGAGGCGCAATTATGCGGCGGCGCACGCGCAGCGACCAGCGGACGGGGCGAGGGCCGCCCCGTCCGCGATCGATCACGCGTGGTCCGTGCTCACTGGATCGTGATCTGCCGCGGCTGCGGCTGCACGACCTTCTGCTTCGGCAGGTGGATCAGCACCACGCCGTCGCGGCTCTCGGCGCGGATCGCCTGCTCGTCCACGTTCTCCGGCAGCGAGAAGCGCCGCGCGAACGTGCCGTAGAAGCGCTCGATCCGATGCACCTTCTCGCCGTCGGCGGCCTTCTCCTGCTTGCGCTCGCCCGAGAGCGTCAGCACGCCGTCCTGCACGGTGAGGCTCAGGTCTTCCTTGCGGACTTCCGGCAGCTCGGCCTTGATCAGGTACTCGGTGTCGGTCTCGGTCACGTCGGCGACCGGGGCCCAGTCGTAGGTGGGGTTCGCCTGACCGGCCGGACGCGCCTGGCGCCGCACCGTGTCGGCGAAGAAGCGGTCGAAGATGTCGTCCAGGTCGCGGAACGGTTCCCAGTGAATCACACGCATGGTCGTTACCTCCTGCCCGGGATTGCCCCTGCAATCCCCTGATGCCCGCCTAGATGCGAGCGGCCCGGAGGGTTTCAAGGGGGGTCAGCGGGGGTACCAGCAGATCAGCGGCAGTTCGGCCGGGATGCGGGCGGCCGGGTGCCAGGGCACGACCCGGGGCGTGTAGTGGCTGGCGGGGCGCGGCGTCGCGACCTGCGCCGCGAATACGTAGCCGCCCGAGGTGCCGGCCAGGGACTGCGCGGGCTTCATCTCGCGACATTCGCCCGGGAGGCCGTCGACCGGCTCCGCATAGAGCTGCACGCGCACGGCATCGGGGGAGAGCGCGCCGAGCATCACCTGTGCGCGGAACGAGTGCGTGCCGCCCGAGCTCGTCACCTCGACGTTGCCCCAGTGGATCTCGGGCCAGTGCCGGCGCACGTCGCGCGCCCACGCGTCGAGCTCGCGGGCCAGGCCGAGGCCGGCGGCGGTGCGCGCGCCGATTGCGTCGGCGGCCGGCAGGTACAGGCGGTCGAGGTACTCGGCCAGCATGCGGTTGCTGCTGAAGCGAGGCGTCAGGCGCGCGAGCGACGCGCGGATGCGCGCGACCCACTCGGTCGGGATGCCGGACGAGTCGCGCGCGTAGAACTGCGGCACCACCTCGCGCTCGAGGATCGTGAACAACTGCTCGGCTTCCTGCGCATCGCATGCCGCTGCATCCGCGTGCTCCAGGCCATCGCCGAGCGCCCAGCCGAGCTCCGGCGAATACGCCTCGGCCCACCAGCCATCGAGTTCAGACAGGTTGAGCCCGCCGTTCACCAGCACCTTCATGCCGCTGGTGCCGCTCGCCTCCCATGGGCGGCGCGGCGTGTTGATCCACACGTCTACGCCCTGGATCAGTTCCTCGGCCAGCGCCATGTCGTAGTCCTCGAGGAACACCGCGCGTGTTCGCACGTCGAGGCGCTGGACGAACGCGGCCCAGCGCGCAACGTCGTCGTGGCCCTGCGCGTCGCGTGGGTGCGCCTTGCCGGCGATGATCAGCTGCACAGGCCGCTCGGCGCTCGTGAGCAGGCGAGCGAGGCGTTCCGGCTGCGACAGCAGGAGCGTCGGCCGCTTGTACTCGGTGAAACGCCTCGCAAAACCGATGGTCAGCACGTTGGGATCGAGCGCGCCGCGCACCAGGCCGAGCATCTCGGCGTTGGCGCCGCGCTGGCTGTACTGGCGGACGAGGCGGCGTCGGGCGTACTCGACGAGGTCGCGTCGCTCCATGCCGCGGAATTCCCAGAGCTGCGCGTCCGTCAGCCGCGCGACGGCCGCGCTGAGCCGCTCGGGATCGCCCAGCCAGCGTTCCTTGCCGCAGGCTTCCGTCCACATCCGGTCGGCCCAGGGCGAGTCCCACGACGGCACGTGCACGGCATTGGTGACGTGCGTGACCGGCACCTCGTGCTCGGGCCAGCGGTCGAACAGCGACGCGAAGATGCGCCGGCTCACGCGCCCGTGCAGCTCGCTGACGCCGTTGATCGTGCCGCAGGTGCGCGCGGCGAGGTACGCCATGTTGAACGGCTCGGCGTCGTCGTTCGGGTCGCGGCGGCCGAGCGCGAGCAGCTGCTGCGGCTTGATGCCGACGTGACCGACGTATTCGGCGCTGTACTTCACGAGCAGCGGCAGTGCGAAGGTGTCGAACGCTGCGGCGACCGGCGTGTGCGTGGTGAACACGTTGCCCGCGCGGGTGGCCCACAGCGCGGTGAAGAAGTCGCAGCGCTGCTCGTCGGCGAACATCCGCGCCCGTTCGAGCGTGGCCAGGGCTGCGTGCCCTTCGTTGAGGTGGCAGACGTCGGCTTCGATGCCGAGGGCGCGCAGCGCCCGCCAGCCGCCGATGCCGAGCACGATCTCCTGCATGAAGCGCGTCTCGCCGTCGCCGCCGTACAGCTGCGCGGTGATCGCCCGGTCGAACGGCGAGTTGAGCGGGTCGTCGCTGTCGAGCAGGTAGAGGTCGACGCGACCGACTTGCGCCCGCCACAGCCGCAGGCGCAGCGGGCGGCCGGGCAGCTCGATCGACACGCGCAGGGGCATGCCTTCGTCGTCCGTCACCAGCTGCACGGGCAGGGAGTGCGGCGAATTCGACGCGTGGATCTCGAGCTGCACGCCCGAGGCGTCGAGCATCTGGCGGAAATAGCCCTGGCGGTAGAACAGCCCGACGGCGGTCAGCGGGATGCCGAGGTCGCTCGCCGTCTTCAGGTGGTCGCCCGCGAGCACGCCGAGGCCGCCGGAGTAGAGAGGCAGCGCGTCGGTGAGTCCGTACTCCATGCTGAAGTAGGCTATGTGCAGCGGCCGTTCGGCGTCGGCGGCCGTGTGCTGGAACCAGCTCGGGCGACCGAGGTACTCGGCGAGCGAGCGGTCGAGCTGGCGCACGCGCTCGACGAATTCCGCGTTCTGCGCGAGTTCCTCGAGCCGGCTCTGCGGCGTGTTCTGCAGCACGAGCACCGGGTTGGCCGTCTGCTGCCAGACGTCGGGCGCGAGGGCCTCCCACACGCGATCGGTCGCGTGGTTCCACACCCAGCGCAGGTTGAGCGCGAGTCGGGCGATCGGCTGCAGCGGCGCGGGCAATGCGCTGCCGAACTCCGGGGCCACGGTCTCGCTCATGGTCGGCTCCTGGAAAAGAAAACGGCGCGACCGGGGAGCCCGATCGCGCCGTCGTCAGTCGAGTGAAGTCGCAGCCGCGATTACGGGCGCTTCACGTAGACCTTGCACCAGCCCTTCGCGTTGACGAGGCGCTGCGCGAAGATGTTGCACGGCACCGCCGCATCGCCCGGCTTGCCGGTCGACTGCAGGCAGTTCGAGCAAGCCTGGCCCGGCTTGTAGTTCGGGTTGGCCTTCGCATCGACCTTGGCGGCGTCTTCGACGTAGCCGAGCGACTTCGCCTGCGGCTCGTTCGGGTCGACCTTGCCAGCCGCCGCTTCGGCCCGTCCGAGCAGTGCGGTCATGGGCACGGCAGCGGCGCCGAGAAGTGCGCCCTTCAGCAGGGAGCGACGAGCAATCGTTTTTTCGGACATCGAGTGAATCTCCAGTTGGGCCAACGGACGGCGCCGATATCTTAAATCGACGCGGGCTCTTATGCGCATTCGACAGCGCGCGCGGGGAATGTTTCAATCACACGAAAATAAATGTCGTAATGAGAATCATTCGCTTTATAGCAAACGACCGGCTGCGGGATCCTCTGAGATGACCCTCGACGCCGTTCCCTAGAATTCGCAGATGCCCGAAGCCCGCCGCCAGAGAATCCGGACGATCGCCGGTATTGCCGTCAGCCTGCTGATCGGCAGCCTCGCGTTGTGGGTGTTGTACCGGACCTTCCAGCACATCCGCCTCGTCGACGTGCTCGAGCGCATGCGCGCGACGCCACTCGACACCTTGCTGCTGGCCGCAGGGTGCGCGGCTGGCGCGTTCACCGTGCTCGCATTCTACGAGTGGGCGGTCGTGCGCTACGTGAAGGGCGAGGTCGGCCGCGCCAAGCCCATCGTGACCGCGCTGATCGCCTTTCCGCTCGGCCACGCGATCGGCCAGGCGATGCTGAGCGGCGGGGCGATCCGCTATCGCATGTACTCGCCGGCCGGCTTCAGCGCGATGGAAGTCGGCGCCACGGTGCTGATGTGCAACCTCGCCTACGGCCTCGCGGTCGGCCTGCTGCTCGACGTGTCGCTGGTGCTGGCGGCCGAGCGGCTGGCGCCGCTGTTCCGCGTGTCCGCCGAATGGCTGGTAGTGCTCGGCTGCATTGGCCTCGCGAAGGACTTCGGCTACATGCTGCTGGTGGCGTTCCGGCGCGCACCGGTGCGCATCCGCGGCTGGTCGTTCAACCTGCCGACGCCCGCGATGACCGCGTTGCAGTACCTCGTCGGCGTGGCGGACGTGTTGCTGGTGTCGTCCGTGCTGTACCTGCTGCTGCCCGACTCGGTGCAGCTCGCCTACCTGCCGTTCCTCGCCGTCTACCTCGCGAGCGTGCTGGTCGGCATCGTGAGCCACGTGCCGGCGGGGCTCGGCGTGATCGAGTCGGTGATGCTGGTGCTGCTCCCCGACGTGCCCCCCGAGCAGTTGCTGGCCTCGGTGCTGATGTACCGGGTGATCTTCGAGATCATCCCGCTGCTGTTCGCCGTGGCACTGTGGGGCTCGTTCGAGACGTTCGCGCTCGATGGCGCGCGCCTGCGGCTGATGCGACCGCGGATCCGCCGCGACCAGGAACCGCGCGGCTGAGACCTCAGCGGCGCGTGGCCGGCGCGGACAGGCCGACCATGGACAGCACGGAATGCGCGAGCGAGCGCCCGCTCTCGAAAGCGGCCTCGACGCGTGGCGCGATGCACCAATCCCCGCACGCGCCCGCTGCGATCTCTTCGTCGATCAGGCAGGGCAGGCCGAGCGGCTGCTCGACCAGTGCGTGGCGCCAGCGGTGCGCCTCGAGGTGCACCGGCGTGGGCAACTCGCACCCCAGCGCTTCTGCCAGTTCGTGCAGCAGCAGTCCCGCCGCCTCGCGGGCATCGGCCTCGATGTGCTCGCGCGACCACTGCGGCGCGGCGTGCACGACCCAGGCCTGCGGTTCGGCCGGTCGCCCGGACTTGGTCGAATTGCACGCCGCCCAGTTGAGCGGTCCGCGGGTCCAGCGGTACGCGTCGCCCGCCACCGGCAGCGGGCGCTCGAACGCCATCATCACCGACCAGCACGGCGCCATGCGCACCTCGGTGAGGTGGCGGAACGCGCGGCCGTGGTGGCCGAGCAGCGAGACCGCCTGCGGTGCCGGCACCGCGACCACGATGGCATTGAACACCCGGTTCGGGCGGCCCGAATCCGTCTGCAGTTCCCAGCCGCGCTGACCCTGCAGCAGTTCGTGCACGGCGACGCCGGACTGCAGGTCCACGTTGCGCGTGAGCGGCCGCACGAGCGTGCTCATGCCGGGCGCGCCGACCAGCCAGTTCTCGAAGGGTTCGCCGAGCGGGCGGCCGTCCTCCAGCACGCGCGGGCGCCAGTCGGCGAGCACGCCCGCCCGGGCCGCGATCTCCGAGAAACGCAGGAACGGGCGACTGCGCGCGGTCAGGTACTGCGCGCCGTGGTCGAACACGAAGTTGCCGTTGCGGCGCGTGGCGAGCCGGCCGCCGAGACCGCGCGAGCGCTCGAAGACCGTGACCTTCGCGTCGGCGCGGGCCAGCT
This sequence comes from Steroidobacteraceae bacterium, assembly GCA_044226195.1. Lineage (GTDB taxonomy): Bacteria > Pseudomonadota > Gammaproteobacteria > Steroidobacterales > Steroidobacteraceae > RPQJ01. The sequence goes on along the minus strand of JBGAHO010000010.1, from coordinate 64,630 downwards.
CGGCGGCGCAGGTGAGTCCTGCGATGCCCGCGCCGATGACCGCGATGCGCACCTCGTCCATCGCCGCATTCTAAGGACGCCGGCGGCGGGGCCGCGTGAGGAGATCCGCATTTTCGCCGCCGCCCCGACCGCCTAGAATCCCACCACCCGCGGTCCTGCGGGCCTGCCCGGAGCCTGCCCGTGGGTCGAACTGCCGCCTCCCTGCTGCGCGAAGCCCTCGAAACCATCGGGGTGCGCCACACGTTCGGGATCCCCGGCGTGCACAACACCGAGATCTACGACGAGCTGGCCCGTTCGGAGTCGATCACGCCGGTGCTGGTCACCCACGAAGGTGGCGGCGCGTTCATGGCCGACGCCGTCAGTCGCAGCGGAGCCGGACTCGGCACGCTGGTGATCGTGCCGGCGGCCGGCGTCACGCACGCGGCGAGCGGGATCGGCGAGGCGTTCCTCGACGGCGTGCCGATGCTGGTGATCGCGGGCGGCATCCGTCGCGACTTCGACCGGCGCTACCAGTTGCACGACATCGACCAGCACGCGCTCCTGCGGCCGATCACGAAGCGCACGTGGCGGGTCGAACGCCATGCCGACGTCGTCCCGACGATCTACGAGGCCGCCGAGGTCGCGATGAGCGGCGAACCCGGACCAGTGTTCGTCGAGATCCCGGTGGACCTCCAGTTGCACACGGGAGAGGCAGGCGCGCCCGCCGTCTATCGTGGTCCTCCGTCGCCGGCGCTCGCCTGCACCGAGGACAGCCTCCTGCGTGCGGCGGAACTGCTGCGCACGGCGAAATCGCCCGCCCTGTTCGTCGGCTGGGGTGCCGTCGACGCCTACGACGAAGCGGCGAAGCTCGCCGACCGGCTCGGTGCCCCGGTCGCGACGACGCTGCAGGGCCTCAGTGCGTTCAGCTCCGGACATGCGCTGCACGGGGGTTTCTGCCTGGGCCGTGCGGCGGTGCCGGCGGTCGAGAATGCCCTGCGCGATTGCGATTGCCTGCTCGCGGTCGGCACGCGGTTTGCCGAGATCGCCACGGGCAGCTACGGCTGGACGCCGCCGGCCAACCTCGTGCACGTCGACGTGAACCCGCGCGTGTTCTCGGCGAACTACCCGGCCGCGGTGGGGCTCGAGGGCGATGCGCGTCGCGTGCTGCAGCGGCTCAACGCCCTGCTCGCGGACAGCCCGATGGCCGTCGAGCGCCGGGCCGGCGTCGCGGCCGCCATCGCGCGGGACAAGGCGGCCTACCACGACGAATGGCTGGGCCACGATCCGCGCGGTCGCGTGAATCCCGTGCGCTTCTTCGATGCCCTGCGCCGTCACGTCGGCGACGACGCAACGTTCGTAGTCGACGACGGCAACCACACGTTCCTCGCGGCGGAGCTGCTGCCGGTCGCCCGGCCGCGCGGCTTCCTGTCGCCCACCGACTTCAACTGCATGGGCTATTGCGTGCCCGCGACCATCGGCGCGAAGTTCGCGCGACCGGCGGCGCCTGCCATCGGCATCGTCGGCGACGGTGCGCTGCGCATGACGGGCCTCGAACTCGCCACTGCGACGGCACACGGCCTCGGCGTCGTGATCTGCGTGTTCAACGACGGCGAGCTCGCGCAGATCGCGCAGGCGCAGGAGATTCCCTACAACCGCAAGACCTGCACCGTGCTGGGCCCCCTGGATGTCGCCGGGCTCGCGCAGTGCACCGGCGCCGCATACGTCGCCGCGCGCGACGACTCGGAAGTCGAGCGAGGCGTCGTGCAGGCGCTCGATCACGCGGCACAGGGACGGCCGGTGCTGCTCGACGTGCGCGTCGACTACTCGAAGCACACGCGCTTCACCGACGGCATCGTGAAGACCAACCTCGCGCGCTTCGATCTCGCGACCCGCACGCGGCTGGTCGGCCGCGCGCTCTGGCGACGCGTCACGGGTTGAGGCCGCTAGCCGACGCGGTCCTTCAGTCCGGCGAGCACCATCACCCACGCGCTGAGCGGGTGCAGCACCAGCATCGCGAAGATGCCCGTCGCCACGATTGCGAGCGTCGGCTGCCAGACCGGCAGTACGCACAGAAAGATCCCGGCGAGGCTGTCGAGCTGGTCCACGAACCAGAACACCCGACCGAGGACGCCGCTGCCGGCGGCGCCCGGAGCGATGTCGAATTGCCGCTTCAGGAAGCTGTTGGGCAATTCGCCGAGGATGTAGCCGAGGCCGAGCAGGGCGCCCCAGCGGGCCGGATGCCGGGCGGCGTACGGGATCGCGTCGGGGCAGTGCAGCCAGCGCGCATCGAGTGCGTCGACCAGCAGCGTCGCGACCGCGCAGCCGCCGATCATCACCAGGGCGCCGCGCCAGGTCTTGTTGGCGCCGAAGAGTCGATGGCCGCGCCACGTGAGCCCGAAGTCGAGCGGTGCGCGACGCAAGGCCGGCAGCCAGTCGTGCTTCAGTACCGCGAGATGCAGCAGGCCGCAGAGCAGCACCGGAGCGGCGAGCCAGAGGAGTTGCGACAGCAGGCTCATGGCTCGCGGCGTCACGCGCTCCGGGTCAGAGGATGGGCAGGACCGTCGATTCCTTGATCGCCGTCACCGTGACCGACGAATTGATGGACTGCACGTACGGCAGCTTCGACAGGTGGTCGAGGAAGAACGCCTCGAACGCCTTGATGTCCCGCATCACCACCTTGAGCATGAAGTCCCACTCGCCCATGGTCGTGTAGCAGTCGAGCACTTCGGGCCGGCCGCGGATCGCCTCGGCGAACGCGGAGATCGCGTCGCGCGTCTGCGAGGTGAGCTTGACGTGCGCGAAGATCGTGACGTCGAGCCCGAGCGCAGCGCGATCGAGCAGGGCAACGCGGCCCTTGATGATGCCGTTCTGCTCGAGTTGCTGGATGCGTCGCCAGCACGTCGTGGTCGAGAGGCCCGTGCGGGTCGCGACTTCCGCGACCGAAAGCGCCCCCTCCCGCTGCAGCAGGTCGAGGATGCGTCGATCGGTCCGGTCGATGTCGGACCGGGTGGTTTCATCCATGATCCGTCACTCCGTGAAACGAACGATTCTCATTGTTGCATTGCAGTGCAACAAACCAAACAATCCACCCCTTGTCTCGGTAATCTACTCCGCCGACCCGGACCAGTGCCACCGATCGAGGATTCCATGCCGAGAAAGTCACGCCTGCACACGCCGCGACCCCACTCGCGGCCCGGCGAAGCCCCCGATTTCAGCTACCTGGAAGTGTCCCCGGCCGGCGCGGTCGCACGGCCGGACGTGAACGCCCGCGTCCGCGACATCGGACACCTGTCCGTCGACCTCGTGCGCGTGCTCGACGACCAGCACGCCGCCGTCGGTCCCTGGAACCCGCACCTGGAGATCCACGACCTGCAGGTCGGCCTGCGCCACATGCTGCTCACGCGTCTCTTCGACGAGCGCATGCAGCGCGCGCAGCGGCAGGGGAAGATCTCGTTCTACATGCGCTCGCTCGGCGAGGAAGCCGTGTCGGTCGCGCAGGGCATGGCGCTGCGACCGCGCGACATGCTGTTCCCGTCCTACCGCAACCAGGGCCTCTACATGGTGCGCGGCCGGCCGCTGGTCGACCTGATGTGCCAGCTGCTGTCGAACACGCGCGACATGTGCAAGGGCCGTCAGCTGCCCGTCATGTACCACTGGTCCGACGGACGCATCTTCTCCATCTCGGGCAACCTCACGACGCAGTTCCCGCAGGCGGTGGGCTGGGCGATGGCCGCGGCGATCAAGGGCGAGGACGATATCGCGGTCAGCTGGATCGGCGAGGGCTCGAGCGCCGAGGCCGACTTCCACCACGCGATGCTGTTCGCGTCGGTGTACATGGCGCCGGTGATCCTGAACGTCGTCAACAACCAGTGGGCGATCTCCACGTTCCAGGGCTTCGCGGGCGGCGAGCAGCGCTCGTTCGCCGCGCGCGGCCCCGGTTACGGCATGGCGGGCATCCGCGTCGACGGCAACGACTTCCTCGCCGTGCACGCCGTGACGCAGTGGGCCGCCGAGCGCGCGCGCACCGGCGCAGGCCCGACGCTGATCGAGCACGTCACCTACCGCGGCGGCGCGCATTCGACCAGCGACGACCCGGCGCGCTACCGGCCGAAGGACGACTACGAGAAGTGGCCGCTCGGCGATCCGGTGGAGCGCCTCAAGCAGCACCTGATCCGCCTCGGCGAGTGGTCGGAGGAGCGGCACGCGGCGCTCGCGAAGGAACTCGAGGAGCGCGTGACCGAGAGCTGGAGGGAGGCGGTGCAGTACGGCACGCTCACCGAAGGCCCGCGCCTCAATGCGGACCTCATGTTCGAGGACGTGTTCAAGGAAATGCCGGCCCACCTCAAGAAGCAGCGCGATGCGATGCGCGCCGAGCAGGGAGGCTGAGCCATGCCGCAGATGAACATGATCCAGGCGCTCAACTCGGCGATGGACATCCTGCTCGCACGCGATCCGAACGTCGTCGTGCTCGGCGAGGACGTGGGCTTTTTCGGCGGCGTGTTCCGCGTCACCGACGGCCTGCAGCGCAAGTACGGCGAGCACCGCGTGCTCGACACGCCGATCGCCGAAGGCGCGATCGTCGGCGCCGCGATCGGCATGGGCGTGAACGGCCTGCGGCCGATCGCCGAGGTGCAGTTCGCCGACTACATCTACCCGGCCTGCGACCAGATCTTCAGCGAACTCGCGCGCCTGCGCTTTCGCAGCGCGGGCGACTTCTGGGCACCCGTGACGATCCGCACGCCCTGCGGCGGCGGCATCCGCGGCGGCCAGACGCACTCGCAGAGTCCCGAGGCGATCTTCGCGCACGTGTGCGGCATCAAGATCGTGATGCCGTCGAATCCCTACGACGCCAAGGGCCTGCTCATCGCCTCGGTCGAGGACGACGACCCCGTGGTGTTCTTCGAGCCGAAGCGCATCTACAACGGGCCGTTCGACGGCGACGCGAACAAGCCGGCCGTGCCGTGGAGCACGCATCCCAAGGGCGAGGTGCCCGAGGGCTACTACACGGTGCCGATCGGCAAGGCCGAAGTGGTGCGCAAGGGCGGCGCGGTCACCATCGTCACCTACGGGACGATGCTGTACGTCGCCGAGGCTGCGGCGCGCAACCTCGGCATCGACGCCGAGATCATCGACGTGCGCACCATCGTGCCGCTCGACGTCGACACGATCTGCACGTCGGTGAAGAAGACCGGGCGCTGCCTGATCGCGCACGAGGCGACGCGTTTCGCCGGCTTCGGCGCCGAGCTGTCGGCGACCATCCAGGAAGAGTGCTTCTGGGACCTCGAGGCGCCGATCCAGCGCGTCGCCGGCTGGGATACGCCGTATCCTCATGCGTTCGAGTGGGAGTACTTCCCCGGCCAGCGCCGGGTGACGGACGGACTCAAGGCCCTCATGGAGAGCGCATGACCCGCTACATCTTCAAGATGCCGGACCTCGGCGAAGGCACGGTCCAGGCCGAAGTCGTCGCGTGGCACATCAAGGTCGGCGACGCCGTGCGCGAAGACCAGGTCATGGCCGAGGTGATGACCGACAAGGCCGCGGTCGAAGTGCCGTCGCCGGTGAACGGCCGCGTCGTGTCCCTGCACGGCCAGCCCGGCGACATGGTGCGCGTCGGCGCCGAATTCGTGGTGTTCGAGACCGAGGTGGTCGATACGGCGACGACCGACGAAGTGCCGCAACTCGCGCCGGCGGCCGCGGCGCCTGCCCCGATGTCCACGCCTGTCGTGCAGGCCGCGCCGGTCACGCAGGCCGCGCCGGTCACGAAGCCGGTGGCGGCGATGGAGTCGGCTCCGGCCGTGCGCGTGGGCGAACTGCTGCGCAATCCGGTGGAGACCAGCCAGCGCATCAAGGCGTCGCCTGCCACGCGCCGACGCGCGCGCGAAGCCGGCCTCGACCTCGGCACGGTGCAGGGCAGCGGACCGTCCGGACGCATCACGCGGCAGGACATCGAGGCCGCGGTCAACGGCACCGCGACGCCGCCGGCACCGAGCGGAGCGGTCGCAGCCGTGGCCGGCCCGCGCACGACGGTGCAGGAGATCAAGGTCATCGGCGTGCGGCGCCTGATCGCGCAGCGCATGACCGAGGCCAAGCGCACGATCCCGCATTTCTCTTATGTGGAGGAAGTGGACGTCACGGAGCTCGAATCGCTGCGCAGCCACCTGAACTCGAAGCAGCCGAAGGGCGCGACCCCGCTCACCTACCTGCCGTTCCTCGGCGCGGCGCTGGTGCGCGTGCTCGAGCGCTTTCCCCAGTGCAACGCGCTGTACGACGCCGAGCGCGGCGTGCTGATGCGTCACTCGGGCGTGCACCTCGGCGTCGCGACGCAGACGCCGGACGGCCTCAAGGTGCCGGTCGTGCGGCACGCCGAGGCGCTGAGCCTCTGGGGCCTGTCGGAGGAGATCCGCCGCGCGTCGGAGGCGGCCAAGGCCGGCAAGGCGACCAGCAAGGAGCTGACCGGCTCGACCATCACGATCACCAGCCTCGGCAAGCTCGGGGGCATCGTCTCCACGCCGATCATCAATGCGCCCGAGATGGCAATCGTCGGCGTGAACAAGGCGGTCGACCGGCCGGTCGTGCTGGACGGCGTGATCACCGTGCGGCGCATGATGAACCTGTCCTCGTCGTTCGATCACCGCTTCGTCGACGGCTACGACGCGGCCGCGATGATCCAGGCGCTCAAGGACCTGCTCGAGCACCCGGCGACGATCTTCATCCCCGGCTAAACTAGCGTCACAGACCCACCGAGACCCCGCCATGACCACGAACCCCCAGGCCCGTCCCGCCTTCGGCACGGTGCTCGCCGACCAGATGTCCATCGCCACGTTCAAGGACGGCCGCTGGAGCGCCGACGAGATCCGCCCCGTCGCGCCCATCGCGATGCACCCGGCCGCCCACGTGCTGCACTACGCCAGCACCTGCTTCGAGGGGTTCAAGGCGTATCGCTGGCACGACGGCAGCATCCGCGTGTTCCGCATGGACAAGCACGTCGCGCGCATCCGCCAGAGCGCGAAGCTGCTCTCGCTGCCCGAGCCCGACGCGGCGCAGCTCGAGCGCATGATCCTCGCGACCATCGACGCGAACCGCGCCCAGGTCCCGGAGCCGCCGGGCGCGCTGTACATGCGTCCCGTGCTGTTCGGCACCATGCCGAACATCGGCGCCGCTTCGCAGCCGTCGAGCGAAGCGACCCTGATCGTGCTCGCCAGCCCGGTGTGGGATTACTTCGCCGGCGGCATGAAGCCGCTCAGGATCTTCGTCGAGGACCGCTGCCACCGCACCGCCGAGCACCTCGGCGTGGTGAAGACGGGCGGCAACTATGCGGCCGCCATGGGCCCCACGCTCGCGGCGAAGGAAAAGTACAAGGTCGACCAGGTGCTGTTCTGCCCGGGCGGTTCCGTGCAGGAAACCGGCGCCGCGAACTTCCTGCTGATCCGCGAGGGCCACATCCTCACCCGCAGCCTCGACACGACTTTCCTGCACGGCGTGACACGCGATTCGCTGCTCACCATGGCCCGCGACCTCGGCTTCAAGGTCGAAGAGCGCGTCTTCGACGTGGCCGAGATGCTGGACTGGGTGAAGACGGGCGAGGCCGCGCTGTCCGGCACGGCGGCCGTGCTCGCCGGCGTGGGCACGCTGGTGCACGACGGCAAGGAGCACAAGGTCGGCAACGGCGACGTCGGGCCCGTGACGCAGCGCCTGCGCGCCGCGCTGGTGGCGATCCAGAACGGCGAAGCGCCGGACCGCTTCGGCTGGACCCGCAAAGTCTGACCCCCGTGCCCGCGCCGACTGTCGCGGTCGTCACCGGCGCGGGCAGTCCCACGGGTATCGGTCATGCGACCGCGCTCGCCCTCGGGCGGGCCGGGCACGCTCTCATCGTCGTTTCCACCACCGACCGCATCCACGAGCGGGCGCAGGAATTGCGGGCCGCAGGCTGTGCGGTCGTGGGCGTCGTCGCGGACCTGACGACTCCTGCAGGCGTGCAGGCGTTGCAAGGCGCCGCCGAAGCGGCGGGGCCCGTCGACGTGCTGGTGAACAACGCGGGCATGGCGATCCTCGGCACGATGGACGAGCCGGGCGACCTCGCCGGGCTCGACCCGGTCGCCTGGCGGCGCTCGCTCGACCGCAACCTCACCACGGCCTATCTCGTGACGCGCGCGCTGCTGCCCGGCATGAAGACGCGCGGCTACGGACGCATCGTGAACGTGGCGTCGACCACGGGACCCGTCGCGGCCGTGCGCGGCGACACGGCGTATGCCGCTGCCAAGGCAGGGCTCGTGGGCTTCACGCGGGCCGTGGCACTCGAGGCGGCCGGCAGTGGCGTCACGGTCAACGCCGTGGCACCCGGCTGGATCGCGACCGGGTCGCAGACGGAGCGTGAGGCCGCCGCCGGCCGTCGCTCGCCGCTGCAGCGCTCGGGCAGGCCGGCGGAGATCGCGGACGTCATCGCGTTCCTGGCGTCGCGCGGCGCGTCCTACGTCACGGGCCAGGTGATCGTCGCGGACGGCGGCAACTCCATCGTCGAGGATCACAACGCATGAAGACTCCGGTGGCGCTGGTGACCGGGGCGGCCGGCGGCATCGGCGCCGCAACGGTCGCGAAATTCGCGGGCAGTGGCTGGCGCGTGGTCGCGACCGACGGCAATGCCGCTCGCCTCGACGCACTCGCCGTGCCCGACCTCGAGGCGCGCCTGGTGGGCGACGTGCGCACGGCCGCCGGCTGCCGGGAGATCGTCGACGCCGCGGTGGCCGCTGCCGGGCGGCTCGATGCCCTGGTGAACGCCGCCGGCGTGTGGCGGGAGGGACCGGTCGACGCCTGCAGCGAGGCCGACTTCGACGCGGTCGTCGACGTCAACCTCAAGGGCACGTTCTTCATGTGCGCCGCGGCGATCCCGCACCTGAAGGCGGCGGGCGGCGTGATCGTCAACGTGTCGAGCGACGCCGGGCACCAGGGCAATCTCGGCGCCGCGGCCTACTGCGCCTCGAAGGGCGGCGTCACGGTGTTCACCAAGGCGCTCGCGCTCGAGCTCGCGCCGCATGGCGTGCGCGCGAATACCGTGTCGCCCGCGGACGTCGACACGCCGATGCTGAAGTTCCAGGCCGAGCGCTACGGGGGCGGCGAGCCGGAGGCGTATTACCGCGCCTTGCTCGCCAAGTATCCGCAGGGAGCACGGGCGCGGTTCATCCGCGCCGACGAAGTGGCCGAGCTGGTGTTCTTCCTGTGCACGCCGGCCGCAGCCGCCATCACCGGGGCCGACTTCGCGATCGACCAGGGCTATTCGGCCGGCAAATGAACGTCAGCGCCGCAGCAGGCGCGGCACCGCGACGGTGGTGCGCGAGAACGTCCAGCCGAGGGCGCCCGCCACCGCCGCCGCGCTGACGGCGACCGCCACCAGCACGCGATCGGGGCCGCCGAGCACGAACTGCAGCACGGGGGCGTGCTGCACCAGCGCCTGCGCGAAGATCGCCAGCGTGACCACGCCGATCCCGCCGCCGAGCGAGCCCAGCAGCGCCCGACGCTGCGAATCCCGGCGCAGTCCCGCCAGGACGGCATCGTGCTCTGCGTCTGCCGCGGCCTTGCGTTCGGCCCGGCCGTTGACCGCCAGCGTGCGGATGCGGGCCCGCAGCTGCGCGTCGAAATCGGCACTCAGTTCGGGCGCCGGCAGCGCGACGTGCAGTTCGCGATCCAGCGCCGCGTACTCGTCGTGCCACGCATGGCAGGCGGCGCAGGAGGTGATGTGAAGCTGGATGCGGCGGGCATCGACCTCGTTCAGCAGGCCGTCCACCAGGTCGGCGATCTCGTGCTCGAAGCTCTCGCACGGGGCCGGGAGTTGGGGTGCGTTCATGCGGCTTTCTCCTCGCGGCCGGGCTGCGCGAGCTCCATGAGCTTCTTGCGCGCCCGGTGCAGCAGGTTCTTCACGGTGCCGAGCGGCATGCCGAGCGACTCGGCGACCGCATCGTAGGACCGGTCCTCGAGATAGAACAGGCGCACGGCCTCCTGCTGGTTGCGCGGCAGCGTGTCGAGCAGCCGCAGCAGGTTGTCGCGCTCCGGGTCGGCGGCGGGGCCGACGGCCGAGACGGCCGCGGCGTGGTGGGCCTCGTCGGAATCCGGGTCGTCGAACGAGACCGTCGGCTTGCGCCGGCGCAGTTCCATCAGGCAGGTGTTGCGGGTGATGGCGTAGATCCAGGTGCCGAGGGCGGCGCGGCCGTCGAACCCCGGCAGGGCCTTCCAGACACGGACGAACGTCTCCTGCGCCGCGTCCTCCGCCGCCGCCCGGTCCCGCAGGATCGAGTAGGCGAGGCGAAAGACCCGGTCCCGGTATTCGGGCACGAGCTGGTCGAAGGCCCGGGCATGCCGTCCCTCGGCGAGCAGTTGTTCGGTGCCGGCGCCCATTGCCCCCTTTATACGCATCCCGGCCCCCAAAGGTTGCATGCCCGGGGACTGCAACCTTCCGGCGGGCCGGCGCATATAACCTCCATCGTTACGGAGGTTGCCCATGAACGAGGACATTTTCGCCATCTTCATCCCGATCACGGCCATCGTCATGTCGCTGTCGATCCCGATCGTGTTCTCGATCGTCGACTACAAGCGCCGCAAGGACGTCATCGAGGCCCACCACAAGGAGCGCCTCGCGGCCATCGAGCGCGGCATGGAGATCCCGCCGCTGCCCGATTCGTTCTACATGGGCATGAAGACCCCGCGCCGCTCGAGCTACCTGCTGCCCGGCCTGGTCTGGCTGTTCATCGGCATCGCGCTCTTCATCGCGCTCGGCGCCGTGGCGGGCCACGACGTGCAGTACTTCGGCCTGATCCCGGCCGGCGTCGGCCTCGCGCAGCTCATCTACTACTTCGCCGAGGGCAAGAAGCTGCAGGCGGAGATGATGGAGAAGCGTCCGCCGGGGGGCGGCGCGCGACGCGAAATTGGCGGGTTTCAAGCATCTTCCAGACGGTCGCACGGCAGGACGTCTGCGCGGCGTCATGGGATTGATCGGCCGATTCTGTAGAATTCGCCCGTGGGCCTGTAGCATTGCAGATCTGCTGCAGTAAAGCACCTAGTGCACTCGATGCAACGCGCAGTCGATGGCTTGTCCTGCATGCCACCAGCGTCTGAGATGGGAATGCCGATTCGCGGCGTAATCCGCGAAGTGGACGGGATGAATTCAGGGGAACCTTCCGGTTCGGCCGATGGCAACCCTGAGCCAAGCCGGCGGTACACCGCCGGAAGGTGCAGAGACTACCTGAGGGCTTCAGTGCCCTTGATGACAGGCGTCGAGCGTCCCGCGCCCCACCGGCGTCGAGCCGAGGGCGAAGAGATAGTCCACGCCCGGGGGAAACCCTGGGGGAACGTGAATCCCTTGGTCCTGGGTTCGAATCCCAGCGGGCCCACCAACTCCGCGCCGGCGGCGCGGCGTACGCTTCAGGGCCCCGCGCCGCGCTTCTCCAGCACGTCCTTCCACTTCTCCTCGAACGCCCACACGTCGCCGAAGCCGACCATGCGGCAGAACTCGTCGAACGAGAACAGCGGCACGTCCGGCGAACGGCTCGTGCCGTGGGCCTTGAGGTTCTGCATCGCGCGCTCGATGGCCGCGCTCGCCGCCAGCGCCGCCATCGCCGGGAAGATCGCGAGCCGGTAGCCGAGCGCGGCCAGTTCCGCCTGCGAGCGGATCGGCGTCTTCCCGCCGTCCGACATGTTGGCCATCATCGGCGCCGGAATCGCGGCGCACGCGGCGCGCATCTCGTCCTCCGAATGCAGGGCCTCGACGAACACCACGTCCGCGCCCGCCTCGGCATAGGCGCGTCCGCGCCGCACCGCCTCGTCGAATCCATGCTGGCCGCGCGCATCCGTCCGCGCGATGACGAGGAAGTCGCGGCTGCTGCGCGCGTCGACGGCGACTTTCACCTTGGCGACCATCTCCTCCATCGGGACCACGCGCCGGTACGGCGTGTGGCCGCACTTCTTCGGGAACTCCTGGTCCTCGATCTGGATCGCGGTCACGCCCGCGCGCTCGTAGCCGCGCACCGTGTGGTGCACGTTGAGCAGTCCGCCGAAGCCGGTGTCCGCGTCGGCGATCACGGGCGCCGTCGATTTCTCGACGACCTTCGCCACGCGCGACAGCATCTCGGTGTAGGTCGCGATGCCGGCGTCCGGCAGGCCGAGGTACGACGCGGTGAGCCAGTAGCCCGACGCGTACACCGCATCGAACCCGACGCGCTCGGCGAGCATCGCGGAAATCATGTCGAAGACGCCCGGGGGCGACGACGAAGTCGCCGCGTTCGATCTGCTGTCTCAGGCGCGGGTCGGCCATGCGGGCTCCAGGAGGCGAGGGCGGTGCGCGAGCATACCGTGGCCTCGTCGCCCGGACACGTCCGGCCGGCGGCGCGTCGCACCGGTCGGGTTCAGCCTCCGGCGGGATTACCCTACACTGTGCCGCCGACCTCCGAGGGTCCCGCCTGCATGAACAAGCTGCCCGAACTGTTCGCCAACAATCGCCGCTGGGCCGGCGGCATGGAACAGCGTTCGCCCGGCTTCTTCGCGGGGCTCGCGGCCCAGCAGGCGCCGCGCTACCTGTGGATCGGCTGCTCCGACAGCCGCGTGCCGGCCAACGAGATCGTCGGCCTCGCGCCGGGCGAGTTGTTCGTGCATCGCAACGTCGCGAACCTCGTGCTGCACAACGACTTCAGCTGCCTGTCGGTGCTGCAGTACGCCATCGAGTTCCTCGGCGTCGAGCACGTGATCGTCTGTGGGCACTACGGGTGCGGCGGTGTGGCGGCGGTGTGGCAGCAGCGTGCGCTCGGCCTCGTCGACAACTGGCTGCAGCCGATCAAGGACGTCGCGCACCTGTATCGCGAGCCGCTGCTGAAACTGCCCGACGACGAGTCGCGCATGGACCGGCTCTGCGAGCTGAACGTGCTGGTGCAGGCCCGTCGAGTGTGTCGCACGACCATCGTGCAGCAGGCGTGGGAGGCCGGCCGTGCGCTCACCGTGCACGCCTGGGTGTACCGGTTGAGCGACGGGATCCTGCGCGACCTCGGCTTCTGCGCGTCGAGCCTCGCGGACGCCGAGGCGGACTACGCGCGGGCCGCCGGGGTCGGCACGATCGGTGACGACGCCCGGCCCTTCCTCTCGGGCGGCTAGCCCTTCGACGGCAGGCGACCTCGAGCCGCGTACTCGCCCCGGCCACAGCTCTCCGCTGGCCGCCGCAGCGGGCTTGTCACCGAGTGCTTCGTACGCGGACTGCAGCACCTCGTACGGGCCCTCGTACAGCGCCACGGGATACCGGAAGCCGATGCGCCGGAAGTTCGCACCGGCGCCCTCGTACAGCCCGTTCACCGCGGCCATGTTCGCCCACGCGATCGCGTCGGGGTAGCGGCGTGCCTGCAGTGCCGACTGTCCCGCCAGCCAGGCGAGCTCGGCGGTGGCGGGGCGGATGGCGAGGCCGCGGGCGCACGCTTCGATCGCGTCCGTCCAGCGCTGGCGCTGGTAGTGGCACCAGCCCTCGCGATAGCACGCCCACGCGCCTTCCTCGTCCCAGCCCTTGAGCGCCGCGCATTGCCGGAACGCGTCGACCGCCTCGTCGAGACGCTCGAGGTCGGCGAGCGAGCTGCCGAGGTAGTAGTGCCAGCGGGCGTCCTTCGGGTGCGCGGCGATGTGCGCGCAGGATGGCGACGTCACGCTCGAACTTGGCCTTGAGGGCCGCGGGCTCCTTCGCCAGCTCGCTGAAGTGGATGCCCGCGAGCGTCGCGTCTTCGCCCTCGCGCTTGCCGTCGACGGCCTCGTGCGTCGGGCCCTTCCACGCCAGCCGGGTCGGCAGCCGGAAGATGCGCTCCTTGGCGTACGAGCCGTCGGCCGCCGTGATCAGCACGACCTTCGCCTTGCACTTGAGCAGTTCCTGCTTCAGCGACACGCCGTCGGCGAAGTGCATGCGCTCGTCGGTGTCGACCGTGACCGCCCAGCGCGCGCCGAGCTGGGTCGCGGCCTGCAGCGCGAAGTTGCGGGCGGCCGCGAAATCGTTGCGCCAGGGGAATTCGCGCACGAACAGCTTGTCGCCCGCGACGCGGCGCGCCACCTCGAGCGTGTCGTCGCGCGCACCCGTGTCGATCACGATGCAGCGATCGACCTGCGGGGCGATGGAGGCGAGCGCGTCGCCGATGATGTCGGCATTGCTGCCGGTGAGCGTGGTGGAGACGATCATGGCCGCGGTAGGTTCCAGACGGCCGGGCGCAGCGTCAAGTCGTGGGAATCCCGGCGCGCCGGGCCGCCGGTCACTCCTCGTGGAAGCGGAACACCTCGTCCAGCGGACGCGCGAAGACGCGCGCGAGGCGGAAGGCCAGTTCGAGCGACGGCGCGTATTTCTCGGCCTCGATGGCGATGATGGTCTGCCGGGTCGCGCCCACGCGCTCGCCGAGTTCGGCCTGGGTCATCGCCGCCACCTCGCGCAGCTTGCGGACCTGGTTGCTGACACGGCCCCGGCCCGGCGTCATCGACGGTACTGCCAGACGACGAAGGACTGCTTGACCGCGTCGGCTAGGAACAGCACGGTCAGGAGCACGAAGACCAGCGTCGAGGTGGAACCGAGGTCGAGGCGGGGCACGCTCGGCACGCGATCGACGTAGTAGTCGTCCGCCAGCGCGTGCACGACCAGCACGTTCACCGCGATCACCACGATCACGCCCTCCCAGCGGTCCCCGAGCGCGTCGATCGCCCGGTCGCGCTCGTCCTTGGGCTGCGCGGCCGGGTCGCGTGCCGCCAGCACGGACGGGATGACGGCCGCGATGATCCACAGCACGATCATGCCGACGTACGTCTCGACCGCATGGCCCGGCGAGACCTCGACGATGTGGCCGCCGTCGGTGAAGCGCATCGCCAGCCACAGCCAGATCAGCACGCCGGACACCAGTCCCCACCAGGCATTCTTCTCGTGCAGCGACATCGCTCGTCTCCGGATGAAAGGTAAAACATCTTTTACATGCACCTCGCCCGGATGTCAAACATCTTTGACATCGCGAGGCAAAAAAAGGGGCCGGCCCGCGCGGGACGGCCCCTCGTTTCGGGTGCCTCAGTCCTCGAGGAACGAGCGCAACTGCTCCGACCGCGACGGGTGGCGCAGCTTGCGCAGCGCCTTGGCCTCGATCTGGCGGATGCGCTCGCGCGTGACGTCGAACTGCTTGCCGACTTCCTCGAGCGTGTGGTCCGTCGTCATGTCGATGCCGAAGCGCATGCGCAGCACCTTGGCCTCGCGCGGCGTGAGGCCGGCGAGCACGGCGTGCGTGGTTTCGCGCAGCGACTCGGTCGTCGCGGACTCGATCGGCGATTCCACCGAGGTGTCCTCGATGAAGTCCCCCAGGTGCGAATCCTCGTCGTCGCCGATCGGAGTCTCCATCGAGATGGGCTCCTTGGCGATCTTGAGGACCTTGCGCACCTTGTCCTCGGGCATCTCCATGCGCACCGCGAGTTCCTCGGGCGTCGGCTCGCGGCCCATCTCCTGCAGCATCTGCCGCGAGATGCGGTTCAGCTTGTTGATGGTCTCGATCATGTGCACCGGGATGCGGATGGTGCGCGCCTGGTCGGCGATCGAGCGCGTGATGGCCTGGCGGATCCACCACGTCGCATACGTGGAGAACTTGTAGCCGCGGCGGTACTCGAACTTGTCCACCGCCTTCATCAGGCCGATGTTGCCTTCCTGGATGAGGTCCAGGAACTGCAGGCCGCGGTTCGTGTACTTCTTGGCGATGGAGATCACGAGGCGCAGGTTGGCCTCCACCATCTCCTTCTTCGCGCGCCGCGCCTGGGCCTCGCCGACGGCGATCTCGCGGTTGATCTCCTTGATCTCCGCGATCGTGAGGTGCGCGCGCTTCTCGCTCTCGGCGAGGTGCAGCTGGTGCTTCTCGATGTCCTCGCGGTACTTGGCGAGCGCCGCCGAGTGCTTGCGCTTGGCGCGGATGTGCTTGTCGAGCCAGCCGAGGTTGGTCTCGTTGCGCGGGAAGGTGTCGATGAAATCCGAGCGCGGCATGCCGGCGTCGCGCACGCACCTGAGCATCACGGCCTTCTCGATGCCGCGGATCTCGTTCAGGTGCTCGCGCAGCTGCGCGATCAGCTGGTCGAACATCTTCGGCGAGAGCTTCAGCTCCATGAACTCGTCGGCGAGCTTCTTGCGCAGCTTGAGCGACTTCGGGTCGCGGCCGCCCTTCTCGTCGAGCGACTTCACGACCTGGGCGTAGACCTTCGCGAGCGAGGCGAAGCGGCGGGCCGCTTCCTCCGGGTCCGGGCCGGTCTCGAGCGCTTCCTCGTCCTCGCTGCCTTCCTCGTCGCTCTCCTCGGCCTCTTCCTCCGGCGCTTCCTTCGCCGCGAGCTTCGGATTGATCGGCTCGGCGATCACGTCCGGCGCGTTCGGGTCGACGAAGCCGACGATGATGTCGACCAGCCGGCCCTGGCCCGCCTTCACGGGTTCGTAGGCCTTCAGGATCAGGTCGAAGGTCGGCGGGTACGACGCGAGCGCGCGGCGCACGGCGTCGAGGCCTTCCTCGATGCGCTTCGCGATGGCGATCTCGCCCTCGCGCGTCAGCAGCTCGACCGTGCCCATCTCGCGCATGTACATGCGCACCGGGTCGGTGGTGCGGCCGAACTCGGCGTCCACGGTGGTGGCGAGCGCAGCGGCCGCTTCCTCGGCCGCCTCTTCGTCGGCCACGACGGGCTCGCGCATCAGCAGCGCTTCGGCGTCCGGTGCCTTCTCGTACACCGGGATGCCCATGTCGTTGATCATCTGCACGATGTCTTCGATCTGCTCCGGATCGACGATCTCGGACGGCAGGTGGTCGTTGACTTCGGCGTAGGTGAGGAAGCTCTGCTCCTTGCCGCGCGCGATCAGCAGCTTCAGCTGCGACTGGCGGTCTTCCGGCGTGCTCGGCGGCAGCTTGATCTCGATCTTCTCGGCGCCGGGCTTGCCGCCCTTCTTGGCGGCCTTCGGATCGACGGCGATCGGGGCCGCCGTCGCCGGCTTGCCGGCGGGCTTCACTTCAGGCGCGTGTGCCTTGGCCGCCGGCTTCGCGGCCGGGACCGGATGCTTGCCATGGGCGACCTTCGCGGCGGGCGCGTGTGCCTTGGCCGCCGGCTTCGCGGCCGGGACCGGGTGCTTGCCGTGGGCGACCTTCGCGGCGGGCTTGGTCGCTGCGACGTGCTTCGGTGCGTGCGCCTTGGCCGCCGGCTTGGCGTGGTGCGCCTTCGCGGCGACCGGCGCGACCTTGCGCGCCGGAGCGGCCTTCGCCTTGGCGGGGGCTGCTTTCTTCGCGGGTGCTTTCTTGACCTGCTTGCGTGCCGTCTTGCTCAAGATGGGGCGCCTCAGGGGAAGGGTGTAAAAAAGAGCGGAATTATATACCAGATCGCCGGCCGCCCGGCGCCGGATTTAGGTCGCCGGGCCACCCCGGCCGGACTGCGCCTTGGCGCGCAGAAGTCCTTGAAGTTCAAGCTTTTCCTGGTCCGTCAGGGCGTCGTCGCGCGCCTTGGTCAGCAGTTCGTCGACCCGGCGGGCCGGCGACTCCTCGTGGATGAGACGGGTGACGGCCGAGCACAGTTCCGCCGTGGCCTGCGCCACGTCGGCCACCAGCACCTGTGCGCCGGCCAGCCGCGCGAGCGAGCCGGCTTCGGGTCGTTCACGCCAGCGTTCCAGCAGTGCGGCGGTGCTGGCCGGCGGATCTTCCCGCACCTGCATCAGCAACTCCGCCAGCAGGGCTGCGCCGGGACGCTCGATCGCGCCGACCTGCTCGATCTCGTCGCGCGTCACGCCCGCGGCCGCGCCCGGGAAATGCACCACCAGCGTGACGGCCTGGCGCACGAGGTTGCCGCGGCCGACCACCGGACCCGCGGGCTCGATACGTCGGGCGGGGGCGGGACCGCTGCCGCGCACGTCGGCGCGGCCCAACGGCGGGCCGTCGTCGGCCCCGATCAGTTCGGCGAGCCGGCCCGGCGCCATGCGCACGGCCTCGGCCAGTTGCGTCACCAGCAGCTCGCGATACACGTCCGACGGAATGCGCCGCACGAGCGGGCGCGCGAGCTCCACGAGGCGGGCGCGGCCGTCGACGCTCGCCATGTCCACGCGCGAGGCGAGCTCGCGGATGAAGTAGTCGGCGAGGGGCAGCGCCGACGCGAGGCGTGCCTCGAAGGCTTCGCGTCCTTCCTCCTGCACGAGCGTGTCCGGATCGTGGCCGTCCGGCAGGAACAGGAAACGCACCTGTCGGCCCTGCTTCACTTCGCCGACGGCGTTCTCCAGCGCGCGCCACGCGGCGGCGCGGCCCGCCCGGTCCCCGTCGAAGCAGAACACGACTTCGCCGACGAGGCGGAAGATGCGCTGCAGGTGTTCGGGCGTGGTGGCGGTGCCAAGCGTTGCGACGGCGTACGTCACGCCGGCCTGGTGCAGGCTCACGACGTCCATGTAGCCCTCGACCACCATCAGGCGCTGCAGGCTTCGTGTCGCCTGTCGCGCTTCGTACAGGCCGTAGAGTTCGCGGCCCTTGTGGAACAGTTCCGTCTCCGGCGAGTTCAGGTACTTGGGCTCACCCTGGTCGAGCACGCGGCCCCCGAACGCGATCGTGCGGCCGCGCGTGTCGCGGATGGGGAACATCACGCGGTCGCGGAAGCGGTCGTAGTAGCCGGGCTCCTCGCCGGGCCGCGCGTTCTCGCGATTGCGCTCGATGATCAGTCCGGCGCGCTGCAGCACCTGGCGCTCGTCGTCCGTGGTGCCGTAGCGGTCGAGCAGGGCGTCCCAGCGGGCGGGTGCATAGCCGATGCCGAAGCGCTGGATGATCTCCGCGGTGAGCCCGCGGCGCTGCAGGTAGTCCTTGGCGCGCGCCTCGCCGCTCAGCGACTGGCGGAAGTACAGCGACGCGCGCTCGAGCGCGAGGTACAGCTCGTCGTGCGGATGCTCGGGCGCGGCGCTGCCGCCTTCCCGCGGTACTTCCATGCCGGCGCGCGCCGCGAGCTCCTCGACGGCCTCGATGAAGCCGAGGTGGTCGTACTCCATCACGAAGCCGAGCACCGTGCCGTGCGCTCCGCAGCCGAAGCAGTGGTAGAACTGCTTGTCGGGGCTCACGGTGAACGACGGGGACTTCTCGTCGTGGAACGGGCAGCAGGCCTTGTATTCCTTGCCGCCGCGCTTCAGCTGCACGCGACTGCCGATCACCTCGACGATGTCGGTGCGCGCGATCAGCTCGTCGATGAAGTGCTGCGGGATGCGGCCGGCCACTGGGGCGGACCGGCGCGTCAGCCGCCGAGGGCGGCCTTGATGCGGGCGCTGACGGCACCCATGTCGGCGCGGCCGGCGGCTTTCGCCTTCACCGCGCCCATGACCTTGCCCATGTCCTTCACGGATGCGGCGCCGGTCGCGGCGATGGCGTCGCGGATGAGCGCGTCGACCTCTGCGTCGGAGAGTTGCGCGGGCAGGTACGCCTGCAGCAGGACGATCTCGGCCTTTTCCTTGTCGGCGAGATCCGCGCGACCGCCCTGTTCGAACTGGACGATGGATTCCTTGCGCTGCTTGACCATCTTCTCGAGCACCGCGATCACCTGGGCGTCGTCGAGCGTGATGCGCTCGTCGACTTCACGCTGCTTGATCGCGGCCTGCACCATGCGGATGGTCGACAGGCGCTCCTTCTCGGAGGCCCGCATGGCGGCCTTCATGTCCTCGGTGATGCGCTCCTTGAGCGTCGTCACGGGGACGGCCCGGCTCAGAAGCTGCGGGCGCGGGGGGCGGCCGAGAAGTCGCGCGTGTTGCGCTTCTGGTGCCGCTTCACCGCGGCGGCCTTCTTGCGCTTACGCTCCTGCGTCGGCTTCTCATAGAATTCGCGGCGGCGCAGCTCGGTGAGCACGCCCGCCTTTTCGCAGGCACGCTTGAAGCGGCGCAGGGCGGCATCGAAATACTCGTTCTCACGAATGCGGACGCTCGGCATCGAAACCTCGGCGAATGTCAGGGCGAAACCCGGGACGCGGTCCGTGGCGACCGAGACCCGAGAAATGGACCGCGAATTCTAGAGAGCTGGGTCGGGAAAAGCAAAGAATGCGGGTACTCGGCATCGAATCCTCCTGCGACGAGACGGCGGTCGCCCTGTACGACGGGGAACGCGGTCTCCTCGGCCACGAACTGCACAGCCAGGTCGCGCTGCACGCGGCCTACGGCGGCGTCGTGCCCGAGCTCGCGTCCCGCGATCACCTGCGTAAGCTCCCGCCGCTGTTGAAGAAATTGCTGGGCGAGACGGCCGGCGGGCGACCGGTCGACGGCGTCGCCTACACGGCGGGGCCGGGCCTCGTCGGGGCGCTGCTGGTCGGGGCCTCGGTGGCCCGCTCGCTGGCCTATGCCTGGGGCGTGCCGGCCGTCGGGGTGCACCACATGGAAGGCCACCTGTTGGCCCCGCTGCTCGAGGCCGATCCCCCCGCGTTCCCGTTCGTCGCCCTGCTGGTGTCGGGCGGCCACACCCTGCTTGCGCACGTCCACGGCGTCGGCCAGTACGAGATCCTCGGCAGCTCGCTCGACGACGCGGCGGGCGAGGCCTTCGACAAGACCGCCAAGCTGCTCGGCCTCGGCTACCCGGGCGGGCCGCAACTGGCGGCCCTCGCCGAGCAGGGGCGGCCGGAGGTCTTCCGCTTCCCGCGCCCGCTCACCGAGCGCCCCGGCCTCGATTTCAGCTTCAGCGGCCTGAAGACGGCGGTGGTCGTTGCCCTGCGCGACCACGGCGAGCTCGACGCGCAGGCCCGTGCGGATGCCGCGCGCGGCTTCGAGGAAGCGGTGGTCGACACGCTGGTGATCAAGTGCCGGCGGGCCCTGGAGCAGACGGGGGCCGGCACCCTCGTGATCGCCGGGGGCGTGGGGGCCAACCGGCGCCTGCGCGCCCGCATGCTGGCGATGGGCGAGCGCGACGGGGTGCGAGTCGTTTACCCTCGCGCGGAGTTCTGCACGGACAACGCCGCGATGATCGCGCTGCTCGGGCACCTGCGACTCGCGGCCGGGCAAGCCGACGACCTCGGCATCCGGGTCCGCGCGCGCTGGCCGATGCCGGAACTCACGCCGCCGGCCGCATCCCCCAACTGACCTGGCACCGCTGCACCCCGCATGGACATCATCTTCCTCACCGGTCTCACGACCGAATGCATCATCGGCATCTGGGACTGGGAGCGTAAGGTCCGCCAGAAGGTCGTCATCGACCTCGAGATGGGCGCGGACATCCGCAAGGCGGCGGCGAGCGACCACATCGACGACACGCTCGACTACAAGAAGGTGTCGAAGCGCGTGCTCGGCTTCGTCAGCGAGTCCGAGTTCCAGCTGGTCGAGACGCTGACGGAGCAGATCGCCCGCATCATCGTCACCGAGTTCGACGTGCCGTGGGTGCGCGTGCGGCTGAACAAGCAGGGCGCGATCCGCGGCTCGCGCGACGTCGGCATCCTCATCGAGCGTCGCCGCGCGGATTTCGCCGACACCGGCGCATCGCGGTGACCGCGGTCTTCGTCGCGGCCGGCAGCAACGTCGCGCCGGTGGCGAACCTGCGCCGGGCCCTCGACGTCCTGCACGCGCACTTCCATCCGCTGCGCTGCTCGCGGGCCTACCGCAACGCAGCCGTGGGCTTCGAGGGCGACGATTTCATCAATCTCGTGATCGCCTTCGACACGGACCTCGGCGTCGACGCGGTGATCGCGCAACTGCATGCGGCGGAGGCGGCCTGCGGGCGCGAGCGCGACGCGCCGAAGTGGGCCCCGCGCGCGATGGACCTCGACATCCTGCTGTACGGCAATCTCGTCTGCGATCGCCCCGGCCTGCGCCTGCCGCGACCCGACCTGGTGCGCCGGCCCTACATGCTCGGACCGGCCGCCGAACTCGCGCCGGCGTTCCCGCACCCGACGCTCGGCGCGACGCTGGGTGAGCTGTGGCAGCGCTTCGACCGCGACGCTCACGCGATGACGCCGGTCGATCTCGACTGGCGGCCGTCGGGCAACTGACGATGGGCACCCGACGCATGGCGCGCCGGCCGCGTCCCTCAGGCGCTGCGGCCTCCGTCGACCGCGATCACCTGGCCGGTGATGAACGGCGCCGAGGTGGCGAGGAAGAGCGCGGTGCGTGCGATGTCGTCCGGCGAGCCGCTGCGCTTGAGCGCGGTCTTGCCGACGATCTCGGCCTTGAGCGCGTCGTCGAGCGGCTGTTCCGGCCACAGCACGGGTCCCGGGGCGATCGCGTTGACGCGGACTTCGGGGCCGAGTTCGCGCGCGAGCGAGCGCGTGAGCATCACGAGCGCCGCCTTCGCGGCGCTGTATACGGGGTAGTCCTTGAGCGGGCGCTGGCCGTGGATGTCCGCCATGTTGATCACGAGTCCCTGGGTCGCGCGCAGCGCCGGCGCCGCGGCCTGCGCGAGGAAGAGCGGGGCGCGCAGGTTGGTGCCGATCAGGTCGTCGAACTGTGCGGCGGTGATCTCGCCGACCGGCGTCGGGTAGAAGCTCGAGGCGTTGTTCACGAGGACGTCGAGCCGGCCGTAGCGCTCGAGCGCGGCCGCCACCAGGGCGGGCAGGGCATCCGTGTCGAGCAGGTTCGCGCCCACGGCCTGCGCCGAGCCGGCGCGCTGCGCGTTCAGCTCGGCCACGAGCTGCTCGGCGGCCTCGCGCGACTGGTGGTAGTGCACGACGATCGACGCACCTGCGGCATGCAGCACGCGCACCGTCGCTGCGCCGAGTCGCTTGGCGCCGCCCGTGATGAGGACGACGCGTCCGTGGAGTGCCTGTTCGCCTGCCATGTCCTGCCTGTCGCGGCCCGCCGTGGCGCGCGGGCGTGTGTCCGCACGATACCGGAGCCCGTTCGTCGTGTCGCCCGGGGAGGATTCGTCGCGTGAGCGCGGCGCTCGACCTGCCCGAGCTCACGCCGGAGGAAGCCGCCCACAGCGAGCGGCTCGCGGAACGGCTGCGCGAAATCATTCGCACCCAGGGTGGCTGGATTCCATTCGCACGTTACATGGAAGCGGCGCTCTACGAGCCGGGCCTCGGCTACTACAGCGCCGGCGCGCGCAAGCTCGGCGCGGCCGGCGACTTCGTCACGGCCCCTGAGGTCGCGCCGGTGTTCTCGCGCTGCCTCGCGCGGCAGTGCGCGCAGGTGCTCGGTCACCTCGGCGGCGGCGACATCCTCGAGCTCGGTGCGGGCTCCGGCGTGATGGCGGCCGGCGTCCTCGGGGAGCTCGAGCGACTCGGCGCGCTGCCTGCGCGCTATCGCATCCTCGACGTCAGCGCCGACCTGCGTGAGCGGCAGCGTGCGACGCTCGCCCGTGACGTGCCGCACCTGCTCGGGCGCGTGGAGTGGCTCGATCGCCTGCCCGAGCCGTTCGACGGCGTGACGCTCGCCAACGAGGTGCTCGACGCGCTGCCGGTCGAACGCTTCGCGATCCGGGGTGGCGAGGTCGATGCGGTCGGCGTCGCGTGGCAGTTCGGAAGATTCGAGCCGGCGCCCGCGCGGGCGGCGCAGCCACTACGCGATCGCGTCCGTGCGCTCGAGGCGGAACTCGGCGCGCCCCTGCCGGACGGCTACGTGTCGGAGATCAACGTCGGGCTGACGGCGTGGCTCGCATCGATTGCCGCCGTACAGCGCCGCGGCGTGCAGCTGTTCATCGACTACGGCCTGCCGCGGCGCGAGTACTACGCGGCGGAGCGCTGCATGGGCACGCTGATGTGCCACTTCCGCCACCGCTTCCACGACGATCCTTACACGCGGCTCGGCCTGCAGGACATCACGGCCTGGGTCGATTTCACCGCGGTGGCCGAAGCTGCGCAGGCCGCCGGACTCGACGTCGCCGGCTACACCACGCAGGCGCAGTTCCTGATCGGCTGCGGCATCGCGGACTTCGTCGCGGACGTGAGTGACCTCGACGTGGTCGAGCGCGTCAACGTGTCGCGGCAGGTGATGGTGCTCACCCTGCCGGGCGAGATGGGCGAGCGCTTCAAGGTGCTCGCGCTCGCGCGCGACTACGACGGCGACCTGCGGGGCTTCGCGACCCGCGACCTGCGCCACCTGCTGTAGGCGAGGTTCGCCTCAGGCGACCGCGAGCGAGCGGATGGCCTCGATGCGCGCGGCCCGCAGGCGCTCGGCGATGATCGGACCCTTGTCGCGGGCGAGCACCTCGGGCGGCAGTCGCACCGCGGCGGCGGCGGCCAGCGCGCTGCGCAGTTGCGCCGACTGCGGATACGGTGCGCGCCGCAGTTCCGGGCCGCGTCCCCGGGCATCCGCCTCGCAGGCCAGCAGGAAGCGCTGGAAGCGTTCGCCACGCCGGAACGCGTCCGTCATCTCGAGCAATTCCAGCACGGTGCCGGGACGCTGCTCCGCGACGCGATGCACACGCGCGTGATGGCGGGCGACGAGCACGGCGAGTTCACGGTGCTCCGTCGGCACCTTGAGTCGCTCGCACAGGGTCTCGATCAGGCGCGCCCCGGCGGCTTCGTGGCCGAGGTGGCGCGGCCACTGGTCGCGGGGCGTGAGGCCCTTGCCGACGTCGTGGACCAGCGCGGCGAAACGGACGGTCGTCTCGAGCGACAGTTCGGCCGCGACCTCGAGCACCTGCAGCGTGTGCACCCCGGTGTCGACCTCGGGATGCCATTGCGGCGGTTGCGGCACGCCGAACAGCGCGTCGATTTCCGGGAACAGCGCGGCAAGTGCGCCGCAGGCCCGCAGGACCTCGATATAGACGGTCGGCGTGTCTTCGCCGAGCGCCCGCTCCGTCTCGACCCACACCCGCTCGGGCACCAGTGCACCCAGTTCGCCCGACCGGGCGATCCGGGACATCAGGTCGAGTGTCTCCCCGGCGACGTGGAACCCGAGCGGGGCGTACCGGGCGGCGAAGCGGGCGACGCGCAGGACGCGCAGCGGGTCCTCGACGAAGGCCGGCGAGACGTGGCGCAGTTGCCGCGCCTCGAGGTCGCGGCGACCGCCGTAGGGATCCACGACCGTGCCGTCCGCGCGTTCGGCCATCGCGTTGATCGTGAGGTCGCGGCGCAGCAGGTCTTCCTCGAGCGTCACGTCGGGGGAGAAGCGCGTGGCGAATCCGTAGTACCCCGGCCCGGTCTTTCTTTCGGTTCGGGCGAGCGCGTACTGTTCGCCGGTCTGCGGATGCAGGAAGACGGGGAAGTCCTTGCCGACCGGCCGGAAGCCCTCGGCCATGAGGTCGTCGGGCACGGCGCCGACCACCACGTAATCGCGCTCTTTGACGGGCAGGCCGAGCAGCCGGTCGCGCACCGCTCCGCCGACGAGGTAGACGTCCATGGAACGAATCGTAGCGATTTCCCGGCAGGCGCGCCTCGCGTGCATCGCGCTCGCCCTGCTGTCGCTCTCGGGCTGCTACGTGCTGCAGGCCGCCCGCGGCCAGCTCGGGGTGATGTCGAAGAGTCGTCCGATTCCCGCCGTGCTGGCCGACCCGAAGACCGACGCGCAGACCCGGGGCCGCCTCGAACTGGCGCAGCAGGCCCGCGACTTCGCGATCCAGGACCTCGGCCTGCCGGACGGCCGCAGCTACCGCAAGTACGCCGACCTCGGTCGGCCGTACGCCGTCTGGAACGTGGTGGCGACGCCGGAATTCTCGGTGGCGCCGAGGCGCTGGTGCTTTCCGGTGGCGGGCTGCGTCGCGTATCGCGGCTACTTCGAGGAGCGGCGCGCGCGCGACCTCGCGCTCAAGCTGTCGATGCGCGGCGACGACGTCGCGGTCGGCGGCGTGCCGACGTATTCCACCCTCGGCCACCTGCCGGACCCGCTGTTCAGCACCATGTTCGGCTGGCGCGAGTCGCGCTTCGTCGGCACGATTTTTCACGAGCTCGCGCATGAGCGGCTCTACTTCGAGGGTGACAGCGAGTTCAACGAGGCGTTCGCGACCGTCGTGGAGGACGAGGGCGTGCGGCGCTGGCTGACTGCCCGGGGCCAGGCGGCGGAACTCGAGGCCTACCAGCGTGCGGCCGGGCGCGAGGCGGAGTTTGCGGCGTTGCTGCGGACGACGCGGTCGCGGCTGGCGAGGCTCTATGCCTCCGGGCAACCCGTCGAGACGCTGCGCATCGAGAAGCAGCGCGAATTCGGGCGCCTGAAGTTCGAGTACGCGCAGTTGCGCGCGCGCTGGGGCGGTTATGCCGGGTACGACGGCTGGTTCGCGCGGTCGCTCAACAACGCGCACCTGGCGTCGATCGCCACCTACATGGACTGCGTGCCCGGGCTGCGGCGGATGCTCGACGACGCGGGCTCGCTGCCGGCGTTCTACGAGCGCGCGGCTGCCTTGCGTACGCTGCCCGCGGGCCAGCGTCACACCGACCTCTGCGGAAAATAGGGGACAGAAAATAGAGGAATGTCCCCTATTTCAGATAGGTGGCGATGGTGGCGGCGAAGGGCGTGCGGGGCAGGCCGAGTTCGGCGAGCCCGTCGCGATCGCCCACGGAATCCTGTGACGCCGAATTGAAGTTGTCGGTCGAGAACGGCTTGCCGGGCACGTAATCCATGAGCGCGGCCTGCCAGCGCGCGACCGCGCGCGGCAGCGGAATGACCACCCGACGCAGGCCGAGGGTGCGCGCCGTCAGTCGCACGATGTCGCCGAGGCTGAGTGTCTCGGGACCGTACAACTGGAAGCTGCGGCCGGCGACATCCCGTCGCTCGAGGCAGGCCACGAACGCATCCGCCACGTCGCCCACGTACACCGGTGCGAATTTCGCCTGCGCGCAGGCCAGCGGCAGGAACGGCGTCAGTCGCAGGATCGTGGCGAACTTGTTGACGAACTGGTCGTGCGGGCCGAACACGACCGACGGCTGGAAGATCACGAACTCCGGTCGGCCCGCCGCATGCTCGCGACGCAGGTAATCCTCGGCGGCGCCCTTGGTCCGCAGGTAGTGGCTGGGCCCGTGCTGCGCGTCCGCCTTCAGGCCGCTCATGTGCAGGTAGCGCTTCACGCCGGCCGCGCGGCACGCCTGGGCCACCTGGATCGTGAGCTCGGTGTGCACGCGCTGGAACTCGCGACTGCCGTTGCCGAGCCGGCGTTCGTTCAGGATGCCGACCAGGTTGATGACCACGTCGCAGCCGGCGAATTCGCGCTCGAGGGTCGACGGATCGTACACGTCCGCGCGCACCAGGCGGACGGACGGCAGGACCCGCACGTCACGATGGCCACGCGGATCCCGGGTGAGCACGCGAACCGAGTGACCGTCGCCCGCGAGCCGGGCAACGATCTCGCGGCCGATGAACCCCGTTCCGCCGAGGACGCAGACCGTGAGCGCCATGCCCCGGTCAGCGGATCGGGATGACGAGCATCGCGCTGCCGCGCCGGATCTGCACGACGAAGGCCTCGGCGCCCTGGGTCGCGCGCAGGAACTCGGCGAGGTTCTGCACGCGCGTGCGGCCAACGGCGAGGATCACGTCGTTGGTACGCAGGCCGCGCTGGGCCGCCGGGCTGCCCTCGGCCACCGTGCGCAGCAACACGCCGCCGCCCTGCGCATCGGCCAGCACCGCGCCTTCGAGCCCGGGGTGCGTGCCGGACTTGGCCTCGGCAGCCTCGTCTCGCTCGCTGACGACGGCCGTGACGTGGCGCGGCTTGCCGTCGCGCATCAGCGTGAGGTCGACGTTTTCGCCGATGGCCAGCAGGCCGATGGAATTGCGCAGGCTGGCGGCGTCCTTGACCGCCCGGCCGTTCACGGCGGTGATCACGTCGCCCGCCTTGATGCCGGCCTTCTCGGCCGACGAGCCTTCGACCACCTGCGAGACCAGCGCGCCCTGCGTGGCGTCCGGCAGTTCCATGCTCTTGGCGATGTCGGGCGTGAGGGTCTGGATGTTCACGCCGAGCACGCCGCGCTTCACGCCGCCGTATTTGATCAGCTGGTTCATCACGATCTTCATCATGTTCGACGGGATCGCGAAGCCGATGCCGATGTTGCCGCCGGTGCGCGAGAGGATCGCGGAGTTGATGCCGACCAGCTCGCCGTTGAGATTGACGAGCGCGCCGCCGGAATTGCCGGGGTTGATCGACGCGTCGGTCTGGATGAAGTCCTCGTAGCCCTCGGGGTTGATGCCCGAGCGACCGAGCGCGCTGACGATGCCCGAGGTCACGGTGTGGCCGAGGCCGAACGGGTTGCCGATGGCGACCACGAAGTCGCCGACCTCGGCGCGGTCGGAATCGGCGATCGGGATCTGCGTGAGGTTCGCGGCCTGCACCTTCACCACCGCGATGTCCGAGCCTTCGTCCTTGCCGACGACCTTGGCGCTGAGCGAGCGGTTGTCGAGCAGCTGCACGGTGATCTCCGTGGCGTTCTCGATCACGTGCGCGTTGGTGATGATGTAGCCGTTCTTCGCGTCGACGATCACGCCCGAGCCGGCGCTCTGGAATTCACGCTGCCGCGGCTGGTTCGGGACGTCGAAGAAGCGGCGGAAGAACGGGTCGTTGAGCAGCGGGTTCTGCTCCTGCACGGTGCCGCGCGTGGCGATGTTGACCACCGCCGGCGTCACGCGCTTCAGCATCGGCGCGAGCGAGGGCACCGGCGTCTCGCCCGGCTGCGCGGGCAACTGGGCATGCGCGAGCGGGGCGACCGCGCAGAGCAGCAGGGCGGCAAGGCTCAGGGGAAACTTCATGCGGGCTACCTGGGACATGGGGTCGGGGGATCTCGATGCGCGGCGCGAGTCTAGCAGGCCGCTTTTGCCGGTCTTTCGCGGCGAAAGACCTCGTGCTGTGACCGGGCGCGAATGCGGCGAGTTCCCCTGCACGAACGCGTGAGGGGCGGCATCGGGCCTGTGGATGACCGGTGCACAGCGTGTGGAAGAGCGGTGGCCGGACGGTGAACACAAGATGTTGTGGTCCTGCGGCAATCCGCCCCTTGACGCGGACGGGATTTCAGGCATTGTCGGCGTCGCGTGACCGGAGTGACTAACGCTTTGTTTTATATGATTAAAATCCTGTCGCGATGCAACATAAGAAGCAGTTGACGGGGGGGCGGACGGTGCATACGCTTCACCCCCTGACCCTAGATGTTGTGTTTCCGGCCCGTCCGTAGGGGGATGGCACGGGCGGCCTTGGCGACACCGCTGGGAATCAGCTGAACGAACCTGCCTGGCCCGGTCCTCCGGGTCCCGCGCGTTCGGGCAGGGGGAATACCTCGAACGAACAATCCTGCCGCCGCTTGCCTCGGGAGCCCTGTCGTCGCAATGAGCACTGCCGTGAAGATCGAACCCAGAGACGCCCGCAGCATTCCCTTCCAGGAGGCGTCTCTCGACATCTGGGACAAGAAGTATCGCCTCGCCGCCAAGGACGGCACGCCGATCGACCGCACGATGGACGACACGTACAAGCGTGTCGCGCGTGCGCTCGCGGACGTCGAGCAGGAAGCGCTGCGCGAGGAGTGGTACGAGAAGTTCCTGTGGGCGCTGCGCCGCGGCTCGATTCCCGCGGGCCGCGTCACGTCGAACGCCGGCGCGCAGGAACACAAGCCCGCGACCTCGACCATCAACTGCACGGTCTCGGGCACGATCCGCGACTCGATGGACGACATCCTCGGCAAGGTGCACGAGGCGGGCCTCACGCTGAAGGCCGGCTGCGGCATCGGCTACGAGTTCTCGACGCTGCGCCCGCGCGGCGCCTACGTCTCCGGGGCCGGCGCCTACACGTCGGGCCCGCTGTCGTTCATGGATATCTACGACAAGATGTGCTTCACCGTGTCGTCGGCGGGCGGCCGCCGCGGCGCGCAGATGGGCACGTTCGACGTGGGTCACCCCGACGCGATGGAGTTCATCCGCGCCAAGCGCGAGGCCGGCCGGCTGCGCCAGTTCAACCTCTCGCTGCTCGTCACCGACGAGTTCATGAAGGCCGTGCGCGAGGACAAGGAATGGAAGCTCGCCTTCCCGGTGCGCGAGGCCGAGATCGCCGGTGAGGACACCGGCGACCGCGCGAAGTTCGTCTGGCGCGAGTGGCCGGACCCGTCGACCTACGTGCGCGACGCGAACGGCCTGGTGCTGTGCAAGGTCTACAAGACCCTGCCGGCGCGTCGCCTGTGGGACGTGATCATGTCCTCCACGTACGACTTCGCCGAGCCGGGCTTCGTGCTCATCGACCGCGTCAACGAGATGAACAACAACTGGTGGTGCGAGAACATCCGCGCCACCAACCCCTGCGGCGAGCAGCCGCTGCCGCCGTACGGCTCGTGCCTGCTCGGCTCGATCAACCTCACCAGCTTCGTGCGCGCCCCGTTCGCCGACGACGCTCACTTCGACTGGGACGAGTTCCGCGAGACCGTGCGCATCTTCACGCGCATGCTCGACAACGTGGTCGAGATCAACGGCCTGCCGCTGGCGCAGCAGCGCGACGAGATCCTGCGCAAGCGCCGCCACGGCATGGGCTTCCTCGGCCTCGGCTCGACCATCACCATGCTGCGCATGAAGTACGGCTCGCGCGACGCGGTCGCCTTCACCGAGCGCGTGTCGAAGGAACTGGCGATCGCCGGCTGGGAGGCGGGCCTCGACCTCGCGAAGGAGAAGGGCCCGGCGCCGATCATGAACGAGGAGTTCGAGGTCACGCGGGAGATGCTGCGCAAGCGGCCGGAGATGGCGCGCGACGGCATCAAGCTGGGCCAGAAGCTGCCGGGCCGCGTGCTGCACGCCCGCTACAGCCGCTACATGCAGCGCGTCGCGGAGTCGCGCCCCGAGCTGGTCGACGAGCTGGCGAAGGTCGGCTCGCGCTTCACGCACCACAGCTCGATCGCGCCCACCGGCACGATCTCGCTGTCGCTGGCGAACAATGCCTCGAACGGCATCGAGCCGTCGTTCGCGCATCACTATTTCCGCAACGTGATCCGCGAGGGCCGCAAGACCAAGGAGCGCATCGACGTCTTCTCGTTCGAGCTGCTCGCCTACCGCGAGCTGGTGAACCCGAACGCGATGCCGGGCGGCACCACGGCGGCCGACAAGCTGCCGGACTACTTCACTACGGCGGACGACATCACGCCGCGCGAGCACGTCGACATCCAGGCGGCCGCGCAGAAGTGGGTCGATTCCTCGATCTCGAAGACCGCGAACGTCCCGACCGACTACAAGTACGAGGACTTCAAGGACATCTACCTCTACGCCCACGAGCAGGGCCTGAAGGGCTGCACGACCTTCCGATTCAACCCCGAGGCGTTCCAGGGCGTGCTCGTGAAGGAAGAGGACCTGAAGAACACGACCTACGTGTTCACCCTCGAGGACGGCACCGAGGTGTCCGTCAAGGGCGACGAGCAGATCGAGTACGACGGCGAGTCGCACTCGGCCGCCAACCTGTTCGACGCGCTGAAAGAAGGCTACTACGGGAAATTCTGACGATGAGCGCCACCCGAATCGACAAGAAGATCGTCAAGTACCGGGTCGTGAAGCCCGGCGAGCAGCCGTCTGCCAAGCCCGATGCCAAGGAGCCGGTGGTCGACGCGCGCAGCCCGAACGTCATCTGGATGCACGAGAAGCTCGAGCGTCCGGAGATGCTCATCGGCTCGACCTACAAGATCAAGACGCCGGTCTCCGACCACGCGATGTACGTGACCATCAACGACATCGTGCTGAACGAGGGCACCGAGCACGAGCAGCGCCGGCCGTTCGAGATCTTCATCAACTCGAAGAACCTCGATCACTTCCAGTGGATCGTCGCGCTGACGCGCATCATCTCGGCGGTGTTCAGGAAGGGCGGCGACGTCACCTTCCTGGTCGAGGAGCTGAAGGCGGTGTTCGACCCGCGCGGCGGCTACTGGCAGGCGGGCGGCAAGTTCATGCCCTCGATCATCGCCGAGCTGGGCCACGTGATCGAGAAGCACCTGCAGATGATCGGCCTGCTGCGCAATCCGGAGATGGACGAGCATCGCAAGAAGCTCATCGAGGAAAAGCGGCAGGAATTCGAGGCGCGGCAGAAGCAGCAGGACGCGTTCGCCAAGAGCGAATACCCACAGGGCGCGCAGCTGTGCCTCAAGTGCAGCACCGCGGCCGTGGTGATGATGGACGGCTGCATGACGTGCCTGAACTGCGGCGACTCGAAGTGCGGTTGATGATTTGAAGGTTCCCCACGCGCAGAGGCTGGAATTCCCGCCGGCCACCTGATGACCCAGGACGCCTCTGACCGGGCGTTGCGCGTACTCCCGAGGCGGCCCCGTGGCCGCCTCGTTTTTTTTCGCCGTCGGGTCAGCCCTTGCCCCCGATGCGGTCCTGCAGCGCGAGCAGCAGGTCGTGGCGCGAGACCTCGCCGAGCAGCGTCGTGTGCCAGTGTCCAGACGTCACGGGCAGGACCTTGGCCCGCTCGCGCAGGAAGCCATCCAGCGCACCGGTCAGGGACATCTCGGGCGTGAGCACGAACGGCACGGGTGTGGCGAGGGTACCGACCGGCCGGTCCGGGTCGACACGCTGCTCGCGCACGTCCGCGAGCACGCGACGCGGGTCGAGGGCCGCCAGCAACTGGTACGAGGCGTCGACGACGTAGACAGCCTGCACCGGCCGGCGCGGCAGGCCGTCGAGCATGTGACGCACGCTCGTCTGCTCGGACACCACGGCCGCCGCAGGCTTCACCAGCGCCCGCACCGTGCGCAGGTGCCACTCCGGCTCCCCGCTGCGTTCATCCGGACGCAGCGACTCGTCGTACACCGAGCGGCCCTGGCGGTACGCCTTCGAGGTGAAGTGGGCCGTCACGCAGGCGAGCATCAGCGGCAGCACGACTTCGTAGTCCAGGGTCATCTCGAAGATCATCAGGATCGACATGAACGGCGCGTGGGTGGTTGCCGCCAGGAAGGCGCCCATCCCCACGAGCGCGTACGCACCGGTCGATGACGATGCGCCCGGGAACACGACGTGCAGCAGCGCACCCGCCAACGCGCCGACGGCGGCGCCGACGAACAGGGTCGGCGTGAAGACGCCGCCGACGCCACCGGAGCCGACGGTCGCCGCGGTGCTGATGACCTTCGCCACGAGCACGACGGCCAGCAGCCAGCCGAGCAGCTGGCCATTCAGGATGGTGCCGACGACGCTGTAACCATTGCCCCACACCTGGGGCACGGCCAGCGAGATCAGCCCCACGATCAATCCACCGAGCCCGAGTTGCAGGTAGATCGGGACGGGCAGCGCCTGGAAGGCGTGCTTCGCACGCTCGAGGAGCGCGAGGAAGGGCGGCGCGAGGTGGCCGATCACCACGCCGAGCGTGCCGTAGAAGAACAGCTCCCAGTTGCTGCCGAACTGCATGTGCGGCACGGCGAAGACCGGCCCGTAGCCGAGGAAGCGGTGGATCGTCACGTTGGCCGTGACCGAGGCGACGAGCAGCGGGCCGAAGCTCTCCATGGCGATCGAGCCCATCACGATCTCGGCCACGAACAGCGCGCCCGCGATCGGCGCGTTGTAGGCCGCGGAAATGCCAGCGGCGGCGCCGCAGGCGACCAGCAGTCGCCTGCGCGGCACCGGGGCCTTCGACAGGAGGCCCAGCTTGGAGCCGATCAGTGCGGCCAGCTGCACCATGGGGCCTTCGCGGCCGATCGAGCCGCCCGATCCGATCGTCAGCAGCGAGGACAGGCTGCGTACCAGCGTGGGGCGGGCCGCGATCGTGCCGTCGCCGACGGCGACGGCCTCCATGTAATCGAGCGACCGACGCTGCCCGACGAGTTGCGCGCCGAAATGCAGCGCGAGCCCGGCCGCGACGCCGCCGAGCGTGGGCGTCGCGACGCGTTGCCAGCCGGGCAGGCTGCTCGCCGCGGCGACCAGCCCGGTGGTCTCACCGGTCAGCAGCCACTCGAACAACCGGATGCCTTCGCGGAACAGGACGCTGGCCAGGGCACCGAGGAACCCGGTGAGCGCAGCCCAGAACACCAGACCATTCAGTTCCTCGCGACCGAGCAGCAGCAACCTCGCTCGCGTGAGGAGGCGGATCGGCTGCTGTGCGAGGGAACGGAGGCGATCGTTGGCCAAGTGTGAGCCCCGCGGGAAGACAACGCGCCATCCCTGGCCCGGCACTGTGCGGGCTCGATGGTATCAATCGCCTTCTCGGACCGCAGCAGGCAGCCTCGGCGAGGCCGGCGGCCGCCGTGTCGCAGGTTCAGCCCTTGCGCGAGGAATTGCCGCCGAACAGGGACGACAGTGTGCGCGCGAGGATGCTCAGCACCAGCACGAAGCCGGTGATCAGCAGCGCCCCGGTCCAGGCGAGCTGCTGCCAGTCTTCGTAGGGGCTCATTGCAAACTGGAAGATCACGGCCGGGAGGTTGGCCATGGGGCCGTCGAGCCGCAGGCTCCAGAACTGGTTGTTGAGCGCCGTGAACAGCAGCGGCGCCGTCTCACCGCTGACGCGGGCAACCGCGAGCAGCAGACCCGTGACGAGTCCGCTGCGCGCCGCCGGGTAGATCGTCCACAGGATGGTCTGGTATGGGTTCGCTCCGAGGGCCGCGGATGCTTCGCGCAGCGAGACCGGCACGAGGCGCAGCATGTCCTCGCTCGTGCGCACCATCACCGGCACCGCGATGATGGCCAGCGCGAGCGCCCCGGCCAGCGCCGAGAAATGACCCTGGCGGAGCACCACGATCGCATAGACGAACAGGCCGACGATGATCGACGGCGCGCTCAGCAGCACGTCGTTCACGAAGCGGATGAGCGCCGCGAGTCGACTGCCGCGCCCGTACTCCGACAGGTAGGTCCCGGCCAGCAGGCCGAGCGGCGCGCCGACGGCGATGCCGAGCAGGGTCATCAGCACGCTGCCGACGATCGCGTTGGCGAGACCGCCGGCGCTGCCGGGCGCGGGCGTGCTCTGCATGAAGACGGTGGGCGTCAGGCCCGGGAGGCCGCGGGAAATCAGCGTCCACAGCAGGGCGCCGAGTGCCGCGACGCCCGCCAGGGCTGCGAGGCCCGATAGCGTGAACGCCAGCCGGTTCATGAGGCGTCGGCGTCGCAGGCTCATTCGCGGGCTCCGGCGCCACGCTCGAGTCGACCGAGCAGCAGGCGCGCCGTGGCAATGACACTGAACGTGATCACGAACAGCAGCAGGCCGAGCGCGAGCAGGGCCGATGTGTACAGGTCGCCGACCGCTTCGGTGAACTCGTTCGCGATGGATGCCGCGATGGTGGTGCCGGGCGCGAGCAGCGAGCCACTGACGCGGTGGGCGTTGCCAACGACGAAGGTGACCGCCATCGTCTCGCCGAGGGCGCGCCCCAGGCCCAGCATCACGCCGCCGATGATGCCAGGACGCGACCAGGGCACGACGACGTCCCAGACGACCTCCCATTGCGTCGCGCCGAGGCCGTAGGCCGCTTCCTTCAGCGCAGTGGGCGTGATCGTGAAGACCTCGCGCATGACGGCCGTGATGAAAGGCACCACCATGAGGGCGAGGATGAGGCCGGCGGTGAGCAGGCCGATGCCGAAGGGCGGCCCCGCGAAGAGCTTGCCGAGCCCCGGCAAGGCTCCGAGGTGCGCGATCAGCCACGGCTGGACCGAACGCTGCAGCACGGGCGCCAGCACGAACAGCCCCCACAGGCCGAACACGATGCTCGGCACCGAAGCCAGCAGCTCGATGACGGTGGCGAGCGGCGTCCTCAATCGAAGCGGACAGGTCTCGGTGAGGAAGATCGCGATGCCGAAGCTGACCGGCAGCGCGACGCACATCGCGATCGCCGACGTGACGAGCGTGCCGTAGAGGGCGGCGAACGCGCCGAATTTCCCGGTCACCGGGTTCCAGTGCTCGGCCGTGACGAAGGACAGGCCGAACGTGCGCAAGGCCGGCCAGGCATCCAGCGTCAGCGACACCACGATGCCGCCGAGCAGGGCGAGGACGAGCAGGGCACTCGCGAGCGATGCGCCGCGGAAGGCGCGCTCCCTGCGCCTCCCGCGACGCCGCCCGTTGCCCAGTGTCAGCGCTTCGGCGACCAAACCGGCTTGCCCTGCGAGCGGATGGACGCCTGCCAAGAGCCCTCGACCAGCTTCACCACGTTGGCGGGGATGGCCACGTAGTCGAGCTGCGCGGCGAGATCGGCGCCGTCGTGGTAGGCCCAGTCGAAGAAGTCGAGCGCGGCGCGGACGGCCGCCGGGTCCGTCGGATCCCGGTGAATCAGGATGAAGCTGGCACCGGTGATCGGCCAGCTCTCGGCGCCCGGCTGGTCGGTGAGGATGAGGTAGTAGCCCTCGGACTTGGCCCAGTCGGCGTTGGCCGCTGCCGCCTGGAACGCCTTGGCGTTCGGCGCGACCACGCGACCCGCCCGGTTCTTCAGCATCACGTAGGTCATCTTGTTCTGCTTGGCGTAGGCGTATTCGACGTAGCCGATCGCGCCCTGCGTCTGGCCGGTCATGTTGGCGACGCCTTCATTGCCCTTCGCGCCGATGCCCGACGGCCACTCGACCGAGGTGTTGGCGCCGATCTTCGTGCGAAAGCTCGCGCTGGCGCCGGACAGATAGTAGGTGAACAGGAAGTTCGTACCCGAGCCGTCCGAGCGATAGATCGGCGCGATGGCCAGTGCCGGCAGCGCGAGCTTCGGGTTCAGCTTGCGGATGCGCGGGTCGTTCCAGGTCGTGATCTCGCCGAGGTAGATGCTGGCGAGCGTCGGGCCGTCCAGCTGCAGCGCACCCGGAGCGAGGCCCGGCACGTTCACCACGGGCACGACGCCGCCGATGATCATCGGGAACTGCGTCAGGCCCGACTCGTTCAGTTCCTTCGCCTCGAGCGGTTTGTCCGACGCTCCGAACGTGACGGTGCCCGCCTTGATCTGCTTGATGCCGCCCCCCGAACCGATCGACTGGTAGTTGAGGCCGATCCCGGTCTTCGCCTTGTAGGCCTCGGCCCACTTGGCATAGATCGGATAGGGAAACGTCGCGCCGGCACCCGAGAGGTCGGCCGCCGTGGCGGCCGCGAGGGCCATGGTCGAAAGAACGGCGAGGGTCGCCGCGCGTGCGGCGTGCTTCAGGGTGATCATGTCGTTGACTCCTTGCTCGCGCGCCCCGGGGCGCGCTCGGTTGATTAACTCGATGGAATGCGTGGACGCCCGACTCAGAATCCGACCTGGGCCCAGAGGCCCACTTCCCGGTACTTGCCGTCGTTCACGCCGCCGATGGTGCCGTTGGAGGTCGCGAGCAGGCCGTTGTCGACCTTGTCCTCCTTGTAGACGACGGCGAGATCGACGTTCTTGCGCGGCCGGTAGGCGAAGCCCACGTTGAAGTAATCGCTGGACAGGTCGGGATTCAGGTCCTTGCTGGGATTGGCGCTGTCGTAGCGGGCAAAGGCCGACATGCGGTCGTTGAAGTTGTAGGCGCCCCAGAGCGAGTAGCCATCGGCCTTGTCCGACGAGGTGCTCAGCACCTGCTTCCAGTCCTTGGCCTGGAAGTACTCCGCGCCCGCGCGGAACCGCGAGTTGACGTACGCGACGAGCGCGTCGTAGCGCTGCGCCGTGTGCTGCGCGTCCGTGCTCTCCTTGTCCTGGCCGAGCTTGCCGTTGTAGAAGCCCGCCGCGAGGGTCAGGCCCTCGACCGGCACGACGCTGATGCGTCCCTCGACGTCGACGCTCTTCGAGCGCGTCGGGTTCTTGTAACCCGCACCGTTGACGACCGAGGCGGCGTAGCTCACGAGACCGTTCGCCAGCTTGCCACCGGCGTGCACGCCCCAGTCCGCCGACGTGCCGAACTTGAGGTGATCGACCAGCACGTTTTCGACGTAGCGGTACCCGTAGAGGCCTTCGACGAAAGGTACCCAGGGCAGGTCGGCCGAGCCGGCGCGCACGAACAGCGCATCGCCGAAGCTGCCCTGCAGGTACGCCTTCTTGACGTACAGCTGGGTCTCGCCGTCGTTGCCCACGTAGTTGAAGTCGGTGGTGAGGTTCGCGGACCACGTCGAGTCGAAGACGTGGTCGATGCCGAGGTAGAAGCGCTTGACGTCGAGGCCCGTGCCGCTCGCATCGGTGCTGTCGCCGTCCGACTGCTGGTCGATGTTCGTCAGGTCGATGAACGCCTTGCCGCTCACCGACGTCTTCTCGGTGACGTCGACGGCGTGGGCGCCCGATGAGACGCAGGCGAGGATGATCGTCGCCAGGATTGACTGTGTCCGCATGTTGTCCGTACCTCGTGGATCGCTGCCGAAATGCGCGGGCTGCGTGGCATGCCCGGCTGTTCGGGGCGCGATTAGAGAAACCGCGTGTGACAGTTGTGTTTCATCGTCACGCGCACGCGCAGGCGCTTGGAGCGCACGTTGCAAGCGTCGTCGGGCAAGCCCGTACGGGATTGCGGGCGCGCGTCGTACGGGATGCCTGACAGAATCTTCACTGGCGAGATTCGATGGCTGGCCGATCGTCCGTGGCATCGAGTTGCCCCGTACGGGGTCACGTGTTGCAAGGCCGGCGATCGTCAGGGCGCGTGCGTGCGCGAAAAAATATTTTTTGCGGACTGGGCCGGACGACCCGAAACGGCGATTTTGCGCAGGTCCGCGCAGTCGCCGTGGACTCGTCGGCCGGACGAGGACGGTCGAACGGACCCCAGGCTACGGGGACTGGGGCGTCTGCGCACCGAGGCGGATGGCCTCGGCCAGGGAGCGACACTGCAGCTTCTGCAGCATGCGCGACTTGTAGACCTCGACCGTCCGCGGGCTGATGCCGAGGCGTTCGGCGATCTCGCGGTGCTGCAGGCCGTCGGCCAGCAGTTCGAGCACGCTGCGCTCGCGCGCCGTCAGCGCATCGAGCCGCGCCTGGTTCGATGCCCGCTGGCGCCGGTGTGCATGCTGCTCGCGATCGAGCCGGATCGCGTTCGTCAGCACGTCCATCAGCACGTCGTCGTCCACGGGCTTCTCGAGGAAATCATGCGCGCCCGCCTTGAGCGCGAGTCGCGTCGTGTTCACGTCGCCGTGCGCGGTCAGGACCACGACCGGCAGCGCGACGCCGCGGTCGCGCAATGCCTGCTGCAGGTCGAGTCCGCTGAGGCCCGGCATCTTCAGGTCGGTGAGGAGGCAGCCGCGCCAGGCGGGGTCGTAGACGGCCAGGAAATCCTCGGCCGACGCGAATACCGCGGCACGCAATCCCTTGAGCGAGATGAGCAGGCTCAACGCGTCGCGCACGGAGGCGTCGTCGTCGACCACGAAAACGGTGGCGTCGTCGGTCATGCGCACAGCCTAGCGCGACGCGGGTTCGAGCGGCAGGCTGGCGACGAAGCGCGCGCCCCCGAGGTGACTGCCCGGTTGCAGCACGAGATCGCCGCCGTGCGCCCGGGCGAGTGACTGGCTGATCGCGAGACCGAGACCCATGCCGTGGACCTTGTCGGTGACGAAGGGCTGGAAGAGCGTGCGCTGCATGGTCGGCGTGACGCCGCCACCGGAATCCTCCACGGTGAACGTGAGGCGTTCGCCGTCGTGCGCGAGCGTCAGCACGACGCGTCGCCGGTCCGCAGGGACTCCGGCGACCGCTTCCAGGGCATTGGCCAGCAGGTTGTGCAGCACGATCTCGAGCTGCGTCGCATCGGCGGTGACCGTGGGTGCCGCCGGGTCGTCGACGAACTCGAGCTGCGCCTCGGCCTGACGGCATCTCTCGGCGAAAGCTGCGACCACGGTCCGGCAGAGATCGGACGGACGGACCGGGCCGCTGCGTGGCGGCGATCCCTGGTAGAAATCGCGCAGCCGGTGCAGCACGTCCGACGCCCGGATGGCCTCGCGCACGGACTTGTCGAGGGTCGCGCGCAGGCGCTCGTTGTCGCCCGGCGCCAGGAGTTCGCAGGCGCGCAGGTAGGAGACGAGTGCGGTGATCGGCTGATTCAGTTCGTGTGCCAGCGCGGACGCCATTTCCCCGGCGACCGCGAAGCGCATGGCACCCGCGAGCACCGCGTCCCGTTCGCGCAGTTGGGCTTCCGCGCGACGACGCTCGGTCACGTCGCGCACGATCACCAGATGACCTTGGCCGCGCGCGGCCGCAGGCCGGGCCCAGGCGACCTCGGCTGGAAACGCCTCCTGGTCCCCGCGCCGTCCGGTCAGGGCCGTGCGCCCCTCGTTCGCGGTGAGCGCCAGGCCCTCCAGCAGGCGCGTGATCGGGGCGCCGGGCGCCTGCGGTCCGAACAGGTGCAGCGCGGCGGCATTGAGCGTGCGCACCGCACCTCCGGCGTCCGTCAACAGGATCGCGTCGGGCGCCATGGCCAGCAGCGCGCGCTGTTCCGCCTCGCCCGCCTCGACTCGGGCCAGGGCCCGCGCGTGCTCGGCGACGACGAGGCCGAGCAGCAGTCCGGTCAGCGTGAGCACGAGCAGGAAGAACTGCAGGTCGATGAAGCGCGCGGTCGGAATCCGGGTCTCCGCGACGACCAGTAGCCCGAGTTGGACCACCAGTACCGCCAGCAGGGCACCGCGCCATTGCCAGCGCAGCGCGATCCAGACGACCGGCACGAAGAGCAGATAGAAGAAGCGCAGCTGGTCCGCCGCCGGCAGCAGGAAAGCCGCAACCAGCGTGACCAGCACCACGAGGAGTCTCGGCAGAAGGTCGGCAGCTTCGACGCGTGAGACGGGCTCGTCCCTGCCGCCGCGGGGCCCCAGGGCCAGCAATGGCGTGACGACCAGCACGCCATTGAGACTGCCGATCCACCAGCGGATCGCGGCCGGAAGCACGTCGTCTCCGGGCAGCGTGACTGCCGCAAAGTGCAGGGTAACGAACCCGAAGGCCGCGGCCAGCAGGCCGAGCGCAGAGACGATGGCGAGCCGCGAGGCGCCGAGCGCGGTCAGTTCATGGCCCGGGGCGAGGATGCGTCGCCAGAGCGCGGCCAGTGCAGCGAAGCACGCGACCAGCCAGAGCGCGGCCAGATACGTGGCGGGCGCCTGGGGCGGCGCGTGACCGGGCAGGACTTCCCCGGCCACCACGGCGAGCGCGACTGCGGGAAGTGCACGACCGCCGAACGCGACCAGGAAGGCGAGCGCGAGCCCCCACTGCGGACTCCAGGGCGACACGTGCAGCGCGTACAGCGGTCGCACGCCGCTGAGCCACTCGAGCAGCAGGAACAGCACGACGAAGGCGATCGAGGTTCGCAGCGCCGGCTTCGTCGCCGCCGTCGACGTGAAGGTCTTTGCGGAGGGACCACTGGACATCGACAAGCGCCGGCCACCGTGGGGAACGCATCATAGCGTCTGCGGCGGCTGCATCGCGTCAGGTCGCGCCAGGACCGGAGTGGCGGATGCCCCGGTCCCGGCGCATCGAGATCCGCTACCTGGTCCCGCGCGCCTTTGCAGCCTCGCGCGGATCCTGGTCGTAGCCGAGTGCGCGCCAGTCCATCCGCCCGCCCGCCCCGTGGCAGTCGTCGCAGTCGAGCGCCTTGTCCGAGGGCTGCACCCCGTGCGCGATGGTCATGTAGCGCACGGTGGGCATCCACTCGTACTTCAGGTCGTCGATGCCGTAGAAGCTCTTCGCGGCGCGCCGCACGGCCTCGTCGACGTTGCCGGCGCCGAAGCAGTCCTCGACCGCGATCGGCAGCAGCCACCGGCGCTTGTCAGCGGTTACTGGCATGACGCCCCGGTGGAGCTTGAAAGGCGCGATCTTCGCGGCCGGATCCGCGCGGTTGCCCATCGGCACGGCGGAGCGGATCTCGCCCTGCTCGGTCAGGGAGACCGGTTCGCGGGCGAGCTGCATGTACGACTTGCCGTTGTACCAGGCGTACACCGGCCGCACGTTCTGCTCGAGGACCTGCGTGGGGGCATAACGGCCGCGCTCGGCGTTGAACACCACCTTCGACCAGTCACGCGACATCTCGGTTGGTTCGTCGCGGGCGAAGGCCGGGATGTGGCAGGTGGTGCACTCGATACGCTCCGCATGCCTGTTGAGCTTGCCGTTCTTGTGCGGCGTGGCCGGGTGGCACGATCCGGTGCAGGTCAGGCGCTGCCCCGGCGAGTCGTTCGACGCGAGGTCGACGCCGCGGCCGATCACGCGGTGGGCGCGCTCGGCATGGCAATTGGTGCACGCCATGTCCCTGCCGTCGGTGCCCATGTGCACGTCGAAGTCGCGGGTGGGCTTGGCGAGGGTGTAGTCCATGTCGCCGCGCTTGATGTTGGCGCCGCCGCCGGAGGAATTGTGGCACCGCAGGCACATGACGCGCGTCGGCGTCGTGATGCGCTTGGCTACCGAGTCGAGACCCTCGGGGTTGTTCCACAGGATCGAGCGCCACTCCCAGGCCCCTTTCGCGTCCTGCACCACGCCACGCCGGTATCCCTCGGCATGGCAGATCAGGCAGTCGATGTTCTCGAGCTGTTCGCGGCTCGCCGTGCGGGTCGGCTTCAGACCGCGTCCCGCGTGGCAGCCGGAGCAGCCGCTGGCCACCACCTTGCCGTCGGCGTTCTTCACCTGCCCGATCCAGCTCGCGTCGGGGTTGGTGCAGAAGTCATTGATCATGTTCATCTTGCCGACGGGATGACGCGGTGCGTTCGCGAGCGACTCGCCGCTGCCCAGCCACTGGTAATGCTGGGACTGGTGGAACTCGCGCGCCTCGGACTCGTGGCATTGCAGGCAGGTCTTCGTGCCCTCGTAGTGCGCAAAGTGGCGTTCGTGCGTCGTCTTGTCGGCGCGTGCCGGGCCGTTGGCCAGCGCCAGCGCGAGGAGGGCCAACACGCCCAGCGGGTGAGTGATCTTCATGTC
Organism: Steroidobacteraceae bacterium; assembly: GCA_044226195.1. Lineage (GTDB taxonomy): Bacteria > Pseudomonadota > Gammaproteobacteria > Steroidobacterales > Steroidobacteraceae > RPQJ01. The sequence continues at coordinate 22,099 of JBGAHO010000010.1, read as the reverse complement.
GTCGTCGCTCCTGGAGGGACGGGGCGCGCCGTCCGTGCGACGCGCCCCGCGTGGCCTCAGAACCTCGCCGTGAGGCTCAGCTTGTACTGGTCCGCGCTGTCGTAGGTCGGGAAGCCCAGCACCTGCGTGCCGTGCTGCAGGTCCTTCGGTGCGCCGAGCAGCCAGCCCGAGCCGCTGTAGTCGAACTTGTAGTTCAGGTAGTCCAGCTTGACGATGAAGTGCTCGGTCAGGCGGTGGGTGAGGTACACCTCCCACACGTCACCGCGCGTCGCGGTCTTCGGCGAGACGAGATCGTCCTCCGCCAGTGCGAAGTTGAACCAGTACTTCGAGCCGTGGTTGTACTCGAGGCCGGCCTTGGTCGCCTTGTTGGGGAAGTTGTAGCGCGCGCCGGCGTAATACATCGTGCCGGAGCGGTCCTTCGGCACCGTGAACGGATCGGCAAACATGCCGCCGAACGGCGTCGTCGCCGACGTCGGGTTCGAACTCATGTAGTTGCCGGTCACGAACCAGTCGAACGGACCGTCGTGCCGCGTGAGGACGACGCTCGCCAGGTCGATGTCGCCGATGCTGACCGACGGCGTGTAGCGCAGCACCACCGGTGCGGCGATGTCGTTGCCGGTGAGCGGGTCCTTCGGCAGGACCACCAGCCCGTTGAATCCGTCGGTCACGTCGAAGGCGCGGGCCACCGTCGCCTGGATGAACATGTTCGGCGTGTCGAGGATGTCCCAGTTGATGCCGAGGAACTGCGCATCCTTCAGCTTGCTCGCCGGGTCCAGCACCTTGGCGTTGCCCCAGCCGGACTCGAAGCCGACGCCGTAGCAGAGACGCAGGGTCGACTCGTCCGTCAGGTGCCAGCCGAGGGTGATGCCGTCGAACTGGTAGTTGATCAGCGTGCCCATCGGCGTGCCGCCGCGCGGTTCGTCGTTGCGGTAGTTGAGCGGGACTCCGTCGGTCGAGGGGCGCCGGCCGATCGACAGGTAGACCGGTGCGCCGCCGATGTTGCTCCACGTGAAGTAGGCGCGCTCGACGCGCAGCACGTCGGAATTCGGCACGCCGACGGTGGTGCCGTCCCAGGTGATGGACGTGGGTGATCCGTTGAACACCTGCACGCCCGTCGAGTCGCCCCACACCTTGTACATGCCGAGCCGGCCGTCGAACGTCACGTCCTTCGACACGGCGGCGTGCATCTGCAGCCGCAGGCGGCTCGTGTACAGGATGTCGTTGTTGTCCGAGTAGGCCGGGACATAGGTTCCGGGCAGGAGCGAGCCGAGCAGTTGCTGCCGCTGTTCGGGCGTGAACTGCTGCAGGAACTGGCCGAGACCCTGATAGGTGAGCCCGTCGAGGAAGCCGAGGTACTGGCCGTAGTTCCCGGCGATCTCCTGCTGCACGGCGCCGGGCGAGGCCGGCGGGGCGCCGTGCTGCGTGAAGTAGAACATGGTGTCGACCATGCCCTTCTGCAGCGCCATGCCGTCGTAGTGGGCCGGAACGTCGCCCTGGATCGAATGCGCCTCGAAGCGGAAGTCGCCGCCCCATTCGATCGCATCGACGACCGAGTGCCGCTCCGCCTTGGTCAGGCGCTTGTCCATGTCGTCGACGTCGTCCTGCACCGTCGCGACGTCGGCCGCGGCGGCCTTGGCCTTGGCTTCGGCAGCCTCGGCGGCGGCGAGACGCTGTTCGAGCGCCGACACCTGCGACTTCAGTCCGTCGATCTGCGAGATCTGCGCCTTCAGCGCCTCGATCTGGGCCCGCAGGTCCGCATCGTTCGCCGGAGCAGACTGGGCGAGGGCCGGCAGCAGCAGGGCCGTCGCGACGGCCAGCGAAATTCGGGTGATTCTCATGGCGTGCTCCTCAACCGCAGGTCATCGGACTTTCGGAATCGGCCGCATGCTCGGTCGCGAACTTGCGGATCTGCTCCAGCATCTCGGGCGTGATCACTTCCGTGACCGGCTTGTTGCCGTGCGCGGGATCGAGCACGCCTTCGTGGCTGCGGGTGTACTTGCGATCGAAGAAGCGCGCCCATTGCTCGCCGATCAGCGTCATCGGCGTGTATTCGCCGTGGGGGGAACCCGCGCCATGACAGCTCTTGCAGTAGTCGCGATAGAGGTCGCGGCCCGGGACGGGCTTGCTGTCCGCGCCCGAGGCGGTGCCCAGCACGAGCAGGGCGGCGCCCGTGGCGGCGATCAGGGTCGTGGCAATGCGGAACTTCATGGTCGGGTCCTCCTTGGGACGTTTCGAGGCCGCCAGCAGGCGCAAGGCGACCCACGTCGCCGTCCTTCGCGGCAATGGGTGTCAGGGTCGGGCGCCGTCGCGCCTCCGGGTGATGAACTCGTCGCGGCTGCGATGCGCGAAGGCCGGATTGGTCTCGCGTTCCTCGGCGACGGTCGACACCGTGCGCCCGCAGTGGTCGTGCCCGGGGAACACCAGGGTCTCGCCGGGAAGCGCGAACAGGCGGCGCACGACACTGTCGTAGAGTCGCGCCGGATCGACGGCCGGATGCTCCGGGCAGCCGCACCCGCCGATCAGCAGGGCGTCGCCGGTGAACACGCGGTCGCGCCAGAGATAAGAAGCGGACCCGAGCGTGTGACCGGGAGTCGAGATGACATCCACATGCTCGGGTCCGAAATCGACGCGGGCGCCGTGCCCGAGGACCACCTCGACCAGCGCCGGCGCGTCCTGCGGAAGGGCGGCGACAGAGGCGCCGCTGCGCTCGATGAACGCCTGCGCGAGCGGCAGCGTGGCCTGGTGCGCGTGCGTCAGCAGCAGGTAACGGGCATGCAGGTCGAACTCGGCGAGCAGGGCAATGGCGGAGTGGAGGGTCGGTGCCGGCACCACGTCGATCGCGATTGCCTCGCCGCCGGTCCGATCTCCCAGCAGGTACATGAATGAGTGCGAGCGCGCGTCGAACAGCTGGCGAAAGACGAACATGGGTGCCGGCGGCTTCGTGAGGTTCCGCCGACACGAATGCAGCTTCCGTGCCACGCGAAGTGCCCGGCGCGAATCCGCAGGGAGATCAGGCAGTTGAGCTCAGCGTGGATCGTTCGATCCAGTCCAGATCGCGAGGTCGAATGTCATCCGTGTCAGTCGCGCGACCGCGCTGGCAGTACCGTCGGTGGCGAGTCAGTCCTTGCGGTCGGAGGAGGGCGGGTGCGAAAGACCATGCTCGCGCAGCTTGCGGTACAGCGTGCGCTCGCTGAGACCGAGCGCCTGCGCCAGCTCGCGACGATTGCCCCGGCAGCTCGCCAGCGACCGCTCGAGTGCCTCGCGCTCAGCTTCCTGCAGCGCCGCCGCGCGCTCCGGCGGCGACTTGCCCGGCTGCGGCAGCGTTTGCGGCCGGCGCACGGCGTCCGGCAGGTGATGCAGATCGATGCAGTCGTCGTCGGCCAGCAGGCTGGCACGCTCGAGCACGTTGCGCAGTTCGCGCACGTTGCCCGGGAAGTCATGCGCCTGCAGGGCGACGCGCGCCGCGCCGCTGAGACGGAAGTGGCGACCGGGACGCAGGCGCGCGAGCAGCGCCTCGACCAGCAGGGGGACATCCTCCGGCCGTTCGCGCAGCGGCGGCACCGGGACGGGGAACGCGCTGATGCGGTAATAGAGGTCGCTGCGGAAGCTGCCGTCGCGAACCATCGCCGGCAGGTCGCGGTGCGTGGCCGCGACGAGGCGGAAATCGGCCCGCAGCGAGGCCACGCCGCCGACGCGGCGGTAGCTGTTGCTCTCGAGCAGTCGCAGCAGCTTGACCTGCTGTGCCAGCGGCACATCGCCGATCTCGTCGAGGAACAGCGTGCCGCCGCTCGCGGCCTCCACGAGGCCGACCTTGCGCTGGCTGGCTCCCGTGAATGCGCCCTTCTCGTGGCCGAACAGCTCGCTCTCGAACAGGCTCTCGGTGAGGCCGGAGCAGTCGACGGCGACGAACGGCGCGTCGGCGCGCGCGCTGCCTTCGTGGACCATGTGCGCCAGCAGTTCCTTGCCCGTGCCGGTCTCGCCCAGCAGCAGGACCGAGGTGTCCGTCGGTGCGACCCGGGCGACCAGTTCGAGCGTCTCGCGAAAGCGCGGCGCGCGACCGATGAGCCCCTGGGGCGACGCGGCGCCCCGCGCTGTCGGCAGCGGCTTCATGCGCTCGACGAAGAACCGCACGTCTCCGCCCGCGTCGCGCACCGGGTGCAGGTCGACCTGCACGTGCTCCTCGCCGCGCGGGGTGTGGTGCACGTGCAGCACGCTCTCCCGCGTGCGCGAACGCATGGCCGCCCGGCGCGGGCATTGCTCCCCGGACTCCTCGCACGGTCGGGCGTAGTGATGCGAGACCTCGTAGCAGTGCCGTCCCACGACCGAGTCGTTCGGTGAGTACACCTCGCGATAGGCGCGGTTGGCGGCGAGGATCCGGTAATCGAGGTCGACGAGGATGCGCGGGAGGTCGAGGCTCTCGACGAAAGAGATCAGTTCCGGCAGAGCATCCTGGGTCATGGCACGGCCCGCGTAAGACACGTGCGAGATACTGCCAGTCGCTGCCATAATTGGCAGTCGTGACAACCCGCAGTGGCCCGTCGGCCCGCCCGCACCGGCAATTGACCGCGCAGGTGCGGATTTCAGCGGCCGGCGGTGTTGGTACGGATCCTGCACTGTCTTGCCCATGCGCTGCCCAAGCGACCTGACCGCGCGCCACCTGGTACTCGTACTGGCGATCAAGTTCTGCCTGCTCGGCGTGCTGTGGTGGGCATTCGTGCGTGACGCGCCACCGCCCCCGGGCGCGACCGGCGTCGCGCAGTCCCTGTTGCAGGCCGATCACACGGCCCGGCCTGCTCCTGCGGAGACGACCCCATGATCAACGAATCGCTCGTCGACCTGTCGCGGCTGCAGTTCGCCGCCACGGCGCTCTACCACTTCCTGTTCGTGCCGCTGACGCTCGGCATGGTCTGGCTGCTGGTGATCATGGAGAGCGTGTACGTGATGACCGGCAAGGTCGTGTACCGGGACATGACCAAGTTCTGGGGCAAGCTCTTCGGCATCAACTTCGCGATGGGGGTCGCGACCGGCATCACCATGGAGTTCCAGTTCGGCACCAACTGGGCGTACTACTCGCACTACGTCGGCGACATCTTCGGCGTGCCGCTGGCCGTCGAGGGACTGATGGCGTTCTTCCTCGAGTCGACCTTCATCGGCCTCTTCTTCTTCGGCTGGGACCGGCTGTCGAAGGTCCAGCACCTGATGGTCACCATCCTGCTGGCGATCGGCAGCAACCTGTCGGCGCTCTGGATCCTGATCGCCAACGGGTGGATGCAGGACCCGGTCGGTGCGCACTTCAACTACCAGACCATGCGCATGGAACTGGTCGACTTCTGGGCGGTCCTGTTCAACCCGACGGCCCAGGCCAAGTTCGTGCACACCGTCAGCGCCGGCTATGTCACGGGTTCCGTCTTCGTGCTCGCGGTGTCCTCGTGGTACCTGCTGAAGGGACGCGACCTCGAATTCGCCAAGCGCTCCTTCCGCATTGCAGCCGCGTTCGGGCTCGCGTCCGCGGCATCGGTGATCGTGCTGGGCGACGAGTCGGGCTACACCGTGACCGAGTCGCAGCAGACCAAGATCGCCGCCATCGAGGCCATGTGGGAAACGGAACCGGCGCCTGCCGGCTTCACGCTGTTCGCGCTGCCGAACGAGCGGGCGATGCGCAACGACTATGCCATTCACATTCCCTACGTGATGGGCCTCATCGGCACGCGGTCCCTGCACAAGGAGATCCCGGGCATCCGCGAGATCAAGCAGCACAACCGGGAGCGGGTCGTCTCCGGCATCGAGGCCGTCACGGCGCTCGAGGCACTGCGTCGCGACCCGTCGGATGCCGCGGCGCGCGCCACGTTCGAGCAGCGCCTCCCGGACCTGGGGTTCGGCCTGCTGCTGCGCAAGTACGTGACGGACGTGCGCAGCGCCACCCCCGAGATCATCGATCGGGCGGTCGACGACACTGTGCCGCGGGTCGCGCCGATGTTCTGGTCGTTCCGCATCATGGTCGCGCTCGGCTTCGCCATGCTGGCGCTCTTCGCCACGGCCTTTTACTTCACGCTCAAGGGCGACTGCGGAAGGCAGCGCTGGCTCCTGCGCTGGGCAGTCCTGTTCCTGCCGGCGCCGTGGATCGCCGCGGAACTGGGCTGGGTCGTCGCGGAGTACGGTCGGCAGCCCTGGACGATCTTCGGCGTGCTGCCGACGCACCTGTCCGTGTCGGCCCTCGACGTCGGCACGCTGTACGGGTCGTTGGCCGGCTTCGTCGGCTTCTACACGCTGCTCGCCGCCGCCGACGTGTACCTGATGGCGCGATTCGCGCGCCAGGGACCGGGCTCGCTCGGCACCAGGCGGTACGATCTCGAACCGGCACGCAGCTGAGGGGGCGCCATGCTCGACTACGAAACCCTGCGCTTCATCTGGTGGCTGCTGGTCGGCGTGCTGCTGATCGGCTTCGCGATCATGGACGGACACGACATGGGCGTCGGCACGCTGCTGCCGTTCGTGGGTCGCAACGACGACGAGCGGCGAGTCGTCATCAACACCGTGGGTCCGCACTGGGACGGCAACCAGGTCTGGTTCATCACGGCCGGCGGTGCGGTCTTCGCGGCGTGGCCGCTGGTCTACGCCACGGCGTTCTCCGGGTTCTACTGGGCGTTGATGGCCGTGCTGTGGTCGCTGTTCCTGCGGCCGACAGGGTTCGACTTTCGCAGCAAGGTGGCCGACCCCCGCTGGCGCAGCTTCTGGGACTGGGGCCTGTTCGTCGGCAGCGCGGTGCCGCCGCTCATCTTCGGCGTCGCGTTCGGCAACCTGCTGCAGGGCGTGCCGTTCCATTTCGACACGTGGCTGGTCCCGCACTACGACGGCACGTTCTGGCAACTGCTCAACCCGTTCGCGCTGCTCGCGGGCGTCGTGAGCAGCGCGATGATCACCTTTCACGGCGCGAACTATCTCGTGCTGCGCACCGAGGGCGACATCGAGCGCCGGGCAAGGCGTGGCTCGATCGTGGCCGGCACGATCTTCTGCGCGGCGTTCATCGCGGCGGGAGTCTGGGTGGCGGCCGGCATCGGCGGCTACACCATCGTGTCGGGCGCGGATCCGGACGCCGTCTCCAACCCGCTGGCCAAGCACGTCGTCGCCGAGGCGGGCGCGTGGCTTCGCAATTACCGGGCCTATCCCCTGACGATGGCCATCCCTGCCGTGGCCGTGCTCGCGACGCTGGCCGGCATGTGGCTCGCGGGGCGATCGCGGGGACTGGCGGCCTTCGTGTCGTCGTCGATCGCGCTCGCGGGCGTGATCCTGACCGCCGGCGTGTCGATGTTCCCGTTCGTCATGCCATCGAGCTCGAGCCCGAACTCGAGCCTGACGGCGTGGGACGCGACCTCGAGCCAGCTGACGCTCGGCATCATGTTCGCGGCGGTCGTCGTGTTCATGCCGCTCATCGTCTTCTACACCCGGTGGGCCTACGGGGTGATGGCCGGCAAGGTGACGCTCGCGTACATCCGCGAGCACGAGCGCAGCGCGTACTGAGGTGCAGCATGTGGTACTTCGCCTGGATCCTGGGAGTGGGGTTCGCCGTCCTCCTGGCCATTCTCAACGCCATGTGGGGCGAGATGGCCGAGAGTCGCGAGTCAGCACGAGACGAATGAGGAGATGACGATGAGAATTGCCGTGACGAGCCAGAACCGCCGCGAGGTCACCGAACACGCGGGTCGGTGCCGGAATTTCCAGGTGTACGAGGTGCAGGAGGGCGCGATCGTGAGTTGCGACATGCTCGAACTGGAGCGCGAGCAGTCGTTTCACGACAGCCCGCCGGAGGCGCCGCACCCGCTCGACGGGGTGGACGTGCTGATCACCGGTGGCATGGGCGAGGGACTGCGGCTGCGACTGGCCCGTCGCGGCATCGCGGCGCTCGTCACGACGGAGCGTGATCCCGAAAGCGCCGTGCGGTCGTGGCTCGCCGGAACGCTACCGGTCGCCTCGACGCGCGATCACGCGCACGGGCATGACCACGACGGGCATGAAGGCGGCTGCGGCTGCGGTGGTGGCGGCTGCCACTGATCCTGGCGAGTCATCGTCGGCATGCGAGAATCGCCGTCGCGCGACCGCGTGGGAGGAGTGCGACATTGATTTCCTGGGACGAACGCTATGCGGGTGACGGATTCTTCTACGGCACCGAGCCGAACGACTTCCTGAAGGAACAGGCGCGCTGGATCGCGCCCGCTGGCCAGGTGCTCTGCTTGGCCGAAGGGGAGGGTCGCAACGCGACGCACCTCGCCGGACTCGGCCACACCGTCACGGCGGTGGACCAGTCGGCGGTCGGCCTCGAGAAGGCGAGCCGCCTCGCGGCATCGCGCGGCGTCGCGCTGCACACGGAACAGGCGGACCTCGCGGACTGGCACCTGCAGCCGGGGGCGTGGGATGCCGTGGTGTCGATCTGGTGCCACCTGCCGAGCGTCCTGCGTGCCCGCGTGCATCGCGAGGTCGTGGCAGGCCTGCGTCCGGGTGGCGTGTTCATCCTCGAGGCCTACACGCCCGACCAGATGCGCCACGGCACGGGCGGGCCCAAGGACCCGGACCTCATGCCGACCCTGGCGCAGCTGCAGGCCGAACTGGCCGGCCTCGTGTTCGAGATCGGGATCGAACGCGAACGGGACGTCCGTGAAGGAGGCGGCCACACCGGGCACAGCTCCGTGGTGCAGGTGGTGGCACGTCGCCCCGCCCAGGGAGGCACGTCGACGTGACCCCGGACAACCTGATCCTCGCCGCGCTCGCGGCCTTCGTCGCGTGGCGGATTTACGGGGTGTGGGACGCGCGACGGCGGATCCCGCAGTACCTGGCCCGCGGTGCACAGATCGTCGATGTGCGCAGTGCCGCGGAATTCGCGGCGGGGCATGCCGCTGGCAGCGTCAACGTGCCGCTGGCGGAGATCGACCAGCGTGCCGGCGAACTCGACCGGTCGCGCCCGGTCATTGCCTGCTGTGCGTCCGGCACGCGCAGCGCCATGGCGGCGCGGCGCCTGAGGGGCCTGGGCTTTGCCGACGTCCTGAACGGCGGCAGCTGGCGGAACCTGCCGCCGGGGTCCGGTTAATATTAGAAAATACTTATATGAAATATCAGGTGATGCTAATATAAAGTCTCCCGGGTCATCGCCGAGGATCGCGCATCATGTTCCACGTCCAGCTGCAGAACGGCCCGCAGATCGCGGTAGTCGGCCGCAAGCACACGATCACGTACGCCAACGACGGCAGCCTGCCGAACCCGCTCGAGGCGACCTATGCGGCCCTGGCGGGTTGCGCCGGCGTCTATGCCAAGAAAGCGTGCCGCGAACTCGGCATCGACGATGCCGGCATCGACATCGAGCTGAAGGTCGTGGCGCAGCCCGACCGGCCGCTGTTGCCGTCGCGCATCGTCACTCAGGTCGCGTTCCCCGAACGCTTCACGACCGAACAACGGGTATCCGTGCTGTCGTCCATCGAGAAGTGCGCGGTCAAGGCGCTGATGCAGCACGGCGACCGCATCGAGTTTGCCGTCGGCGAATAGCGTGCGGGGCCGACGCCCGCCCCTGGGGCGCAGGCGGGCACCCGAAACTGTGACGGAGATGACCGACTCGTGAGCCCGCGCACAGCGCCCGGCCCCGGAGCGGCTATACTCTCGCCCCGCATGAGAGTCCGACGCTGCTCCAGGGCGCCCCTCGCGGCGCTCGTGCTCACCCTCCTGGCCCCGCTGGGCGCCCGGGCGGACGTCTTCGAGTCCATTTCCTCGATGAACGACCCGTCGGCGACCGCGCCGCCTCCCGTGGTTTCGGTCACGACGGTCGCGACGACGTCGCTCGGCTATGCGCGCGCCCCGTCCGGGCAGTTCGACACCGCCGACAAGGTGATCGTCGCCAAGGGCGAGCGCCGCCTCTACCTGCTGCGCGACAACCGCATCATCGCCGACTACCCCGTGCACCTCGGCCTGAACCCCTACGGGCCGAAGCAGCGTGAAGGCGACTTCCGCACGCCCGAGGGCTCGTACCGGCTCGTGCGTCGCAACCCGCGCAGCGACTTCTTCCTGTCGATCCAGGTCTCCTACCCGAGCGACGAGGACGTGCGGCGCGCGCAGGCGAACGGTGCGCGTCCGGGCGGCCTGATCATGATCCACGGTGAGCCGAACGTGCCGCGCAAGCCGGCCGAGTACTACGCCCGCAACGACTGGACGGACGGCTGCATCGCCGTCAGCAACGCCGACATGGTCGACATCTGGTTGCGCACCGGGGTCGGCGTCCCGATCGAGATCCGGCCGTAATGATGCGCAAGGTGGAGGTCTCCATCCCCGCCACGGAGGAGGCCGATTCCGTCGACGCCCGGGTCACCCCGACCGGCAGCCTCGAGAACCTCGCCCAGCAGGAAGTCGACCGGCTGCTCGACTCCTCGCGCGGCGGTCTTTATTCGCTGTTCCGCCGCTGCTCGCTCGCCGTGCTGAACGCCGGCGGCGAGACCGACGACGCGCGCGCCATCTTCGACCGCCACGCCGACTTCGACCTGCACATCGTGCGCCAGGCCTGGGGCGTGAAGCTCGAACTGCGCAACGCGCCGGCCTCGGCATTCGTGGACGGCCGCATGATCCGCGGCATCCAGGAGCACCTGTTCGCGGTGCTGCGCGACATCCTGTACATCCACGGCGAGGTCTACGAGCACGGCCACGTCGACCTGCACGACGCGCAGGGGATCACCAACGCCGTGTACCGCATCCTGCGCAACGCGGGGGTGCTGCTGCCGCGCGTGCGTCCCGACATCGTGGTCTGCTGGGGCGGCCACTCGATCGGCCGCGAGGAATACCTGTACACGAAGAAGGTCGGCTACGAGCTCGGCCTGCGCAACCTCAACGTCTGCACGGGCTGCGGACCGGGCGCGATGAAGGGCCCGATGAAGGGCGCCACGATCGGCCACTCCAAGCAGCGCATCCGCGACGGCCGCTACATCGGCCTCACGGAGCCGGGCATCGTCGCGGCCGAGCCGCCGAACGCGATCGTCAACCAGCTGGTGATCCTGCCGGACATCGAGAAGCGCCTCGAGGCGTTCGTGCGCCTCGGCCACGGCATCGTCGTGTTTCCGGGCGGCGCGGGCACCGCCGAGGAGATCCTGTACCTCGTCGGCATCCTGCTCGATCCCGCGAACGAGCCGCAGCCGTTCCCCGTGGTGTTCACCGGGCCGGCCGGCGCGGAGGAGTACTTCCGCCGCATCGACGAGTTCCTCGTCGCCACGCTCGGCGAGCGCGTGCGCCAGTGCTACCGCATCATCGTCGACGACCCGGCCGAAGTGGCGCGCGAGATGACGCGCGGCATGGACGCGGTGCGCGAATACCGTCGCCGGCACAGCGACGCGTACAACTACAACTGGCTGCTGCACGTCCCGCACGAGATGCAGATGCCGTTCGAGCCCACGCACGAGCGCATGGCCGCGCTGAACCTGCATCGCGACCAGCCGACCCACCTGCTGGCGGCCGAGCTGCGGCGCGCGTTCTCCGGCATCGTGGCGGGCAACGTCAAGGAAGCCGGCATCCGCATGATCGAGGAGCACGGGCCGTTCGTCATCCACGGCGACGGCGACGTGCTGAAGCGGCTCGACGCGCTGCTCGGCTCGTTCGTGGCGCAGCGGCGCATGAAGCTGTCGGGCGACTACCAGCCCTGCTATCGCATCGTCGCCTGACATCTGTGACGCAGTACCGGACGCGGCTCCGCTGCTTCGGTAGCGTGCGGGGCAGGCGAACGGTGAATGCAATGAGCGACCCCAAAGCGCTGCGCGGGCGTGCCCAGGACTCGACCCTGGCCGCCGTACCGGTCGACGCCCTCGGGCGTCGGTCGAAGTTCGGCGCGGCTGCGGAAGGCTGGGAAGCCTACAATTCGTGGCTCAACCGCGTGCGCCAGTCGCCGGGCCCGACGTCGCGCCACGCCGTCATCTCCAAGGCCCTCTACAGCGTCTCGAGCTACAAGAACTGGGCCGACAAGGCCCGCGACGCGTTCGACGACAAGGACAAGTGAGCCATGCCGGCCGGTGCTGTCGTATGCTCTCGTCCTGCACGGACCGTTTGACTTAACGCGTCACGTCGCATGGAACGGCTGCTGAAGCTGCTCGACGACCTCGACGACGTCCGCGTCGTCTTCCGGGTGCACATGCGCTCGGTGGTCGTGACCGCCGCGCTGCTGGTCGCGTTCCTCGCGGTGGTCGGCGCGGTGATGGTCTTCGGTCCGCCGGACCTGCTCGCCGCACCGTAGAGGATTCGTCCATGACCGAAGTTTCCCGCCCGCGCGCGGATCGCCTGCGCGCGCCTGCCCTGTCTCTCCTGATCGCGGCCGGTTGCAGCTGCCTGCTGGCGCTTGCGGGCTGCACTCGCCACCCGGCGGCCCCGGTGGCCGCGAGCGTGTCGACCGTCGGTGCGCTGCAGAAGACCGATCTCGTGGTCGGCACGGGCGCCGAGGCGGTGCCGCACCAGTACGTGACGGTGCATTACACGGGCTGGCTGTACGACGAGTCGAAGCCCGACCACAAGGGCACGCAGTTCGACAGCTCGGTGGGCGGCCAGCCGTTCCAGTTCATGCTCGGCGAAGGCCAGGTCATCACCGGCTGGGACCAGGGCGTGCAGGGCATGAAGGTCGGCGGCAAGCGTCGGCTCGTCATCCCGGCCGAGCTCGGCTACGGCGCGGCCGGCGCCGGGGGCGTAATCCCGCCCGGCGCGACGCTGCTCTTCGACGTCGAGCTGATCGACGTCGGCTCGCTCGACAAATAGCGACCGCTACTTCAGCGCGGGATTGAGCGTGTAGGTGCCCGTGAGGCGCGCCTCGGCGAGGACGTGCTTCGCGATCGCCTCCTGCACCTGCGCGCCGGTGAAGTCGCCGTCGACCGGGCAGCGCGGAAGGTCCGTCGCGTAGACGATGAAGTGGTAGTGGTGCAGCAGTTCGTCGTTCCACGGCGGGCAGGGGCCGTCGTAGCCGAAGTACTTGCCGCCCATCTCGGCGTCGCCGCCGAACCACAGCGTGTAATCGTTGACGCCCTGGCGCGAACCCGCCGGCCCCGCGGGCGACTGCTTGCCTCGCGCCACGATGCCGTCCGAGCACTGGCCGGCCTTGATCTCGCTGACCGACGGCGGGATGTCGACCATCAGCCAGTGATAGAAGTCGGTGCGCGGCAGGCTCGCCGGGACCACGCGGCCTTCCTGGTTGACGTCGTCCGCGCGCGTCGGCACGTCGGTGTCCACGCACAGCAGCACCAGCGACTTCGCGGTCGACGGCACGCCCGTCCAGCGCAGGTGGGGATTGCGGTTCCGGCTCATGCGAACGTGCGTCGCCGGGTCCGGCGCGCAGAACGCGAATTCTTCGGGCATCCGCTGCCGGTGGCCGAAACTCGAGGACATCAATTGCACGGGGCTTCCTCCGACCGGGGTCCTGGCCGACATTCTGGCACACTGCGGCACACCCGCCCGCTCCCGGAGGCTGCTTGAGCGATTCCCCTGCGCCCGAGGGTCCGGCCTTCCGCCCACCGGCGCCCCGGCCGTGCACGATCGACGGGCCGGCCGGGCCGCTCGAGGCGCGCGTCGAGGATCCGCGGGCGGACGACGTGCCGGCCGCCGTGGTCGGGGTCGTGTGTCACCCACACCCTCTCTTCGGCGGGACGATGCAGAACAAGGTCGTCCACACCGTGGCCCGCGCGATGCAGGAGGCGGGGGCGCCGACCGTACGTTTCAATTTCCGCGGGGTGGGCGCGAGCGGCGGCGAGCACGCGCAGGGGATCGGCGAGGTCGACGACGCGCTCGCCGTGATCGAGTGGGCGCGCAGGCACTGGCGCTGCGAGCGACTGTGGCTGGCGGGATTCTCGTTCGGCGCGGCGGTCGCACTGCAGGCCTCGCAGTCGGCACGGCCCGCGCGGCTCGTCACCATCGCGCCGCCGGTCGGACGCATCATCACGCAGCCGGTGGCGCATCCCGCGTGCCCGTGGCTGATCGTGCAGGGCGATCGCGATGAACTCGTCGATTGCACGGCGGTGCAGCGCTGGGCGGAAGCGTACGTGGCGGATCGTCCGCAGCTGGTGGTGATGCGCGACGCGGAGCACTTCTTTCACGGCCGGCTCGGCGAGCTGCGGACCGTCGTGCTGGGATTCCTGGCGTCGGGTGCCTGAGCGGATCAGGCGAAAAAGGCGGGAAAAACAGGCTCAAATCGCCGGGGCGGCGAGGCCGCCCCGGCGCGGAAATCGCGTTCGATCAGCTCACGAAACCCTTGAGGTTCTTGAGCGGCATCACACGCACCTTCTTGCTGGCCGGCTTGGCCTTGAAGGTCATCTTCTCGCCGGTGAAGGGATTCACGCCTTCACGCGCCTTGGTGGCGGGCTTCTTGACGACCTTCATCTTGGCGAGGCCCGGGAGCGTGAACAGCCCGTGGCTCTTGAGGCTCTTCTTGATCACGCCGTGCAGCGAGTCGAACACCGAGCTGACCTGCTTCTTGGAAAGACCCGTGTCCTTCGAGATCGCAGCCAGGATGTCGGACTTCGTCGGTGCAGAACTCTTCTTTGCCATCTACTGTCTCCTGTGTGAGTCGCGGGCCTGAGCCCCGGTTAGTCTGTTGGCGCGCGAAAAATAGCACGAAATACGCGGTGTCGATACGCTCCGGAGGCTTTTTTTTCCGGGTCCGCGGCACTCAGTCGGCGTAGAACTCGCGCTTGAACTGCACCTGGTACTTCTCGCTCTGGCCGAGCGGCGACGCCTGGATGTTGAACACCAGGATCTCGTTGCCGCTGATGCCCGTCTCGCCGATGAAGTAGACCGACTCGCCCTCGGTGATCCGGCGCATCTGCAGGTCCTTCAGCTGGCCGTTGAGGTTGTACGCGGTCGCGGTCACCTTGCCGTCGACCGGCTGCGTGCGGCCGTCGGCTGCCTTGCGCAGCAGCGAGACGTTGAGCATCACGCGGTTGGCGCTGCGCTCGATCGAGTAGGTGCGCGCGACGCCGGCCGTGAGCTGGTCGGTCCGGATCGCGTTGAAATGCACCTGGAAATTGCCGAAGTCCTGGAACGTGGGCTCGGTCGGCCTGCCGGGCGGCGCCCGGCCGCTCGAGGCGCCGAAGTCGCATCCTGCGGAAAATGCTAGGAAAAACGTGGCGAGGAGCAGCGGCGCGAAGCGGCGGTGGAACGGCGATCGCATCGTCTTATCCTCCTGCGTGGCAACGGGCAGTTGCGGTTGAGTCTCTATCTTACTGCCGCCGCGTGCGGCTGGAGCGCCGGCGGCAACGCTGCGACGCCGCACACGCGCACGCGCTTGTCGCGCGACGCCTGACCCTGCTCGAGGATCACCCGCGCGCGCGGCACGCCGAAGGCCTCGGCGATGAATTCCACCAGCGCGGCATTGGCCTTGCCGTCGACCGGCGGCGCATGCAGGCGCAGCTTGAGCCTGTCGCCGTGGACGCCCGCGAACTCGGTGCGGGCTGCGCGCGGCTGCACCCGCAGCTCCAGCACCCAGTCCGAGCCGTCGCGCCGGGCGGGAACGGTCATCGGCGGCCGCTAGAACAGCAGCAGTTGCAGCGCCTGCAGGGCGATCAGGACCACCAGCGCCGACAGGTCGAGGCCGCCGAGCGGCGGGACGACCCGGCGCACCGGGGCCAGCAGGGGCTCGCACAGCCGGCTCAGCAGCTGGTTCGCGGGGCTGTAGGTGCCGGGCGCGATCCAGCTGAGCAGCGCATAGATCAGGATCGCGACCACGTAGAACTGCAGCACCGTGTGCAGCAGGCTGCGCAGCGCCGACACCAGCAGGATGCCCGGGTCGAGTCCGTAGCCCACGACCAGTCGCAGGACGATGGTGCCCGCGAGCTGCACCAGCAGCATCGCGACGATCGACGCCGTATCGATGCGCCCCGCCGGCGGGAGCACCTTGCGCAGCGGCATCACCAGCGGGTCGGTGACCTTGAGCACGGCCTGGCCGATCGGGTTGCGGAAGTCCGCGCGCACCAGCGGCAGCAGGACCCGCAGCAGGTAGGCGATCACCACCAGGGAGATCAGCGTGTCGAGGACGAAGAGCAATGCGCGCATGGGCAATCCGTCGGGGGGTCCGTCAGTGGCTGCCGAACTGGCGTGCCAGCTCGGTCGAACGGCGCGCGGCGGCCGCGACCGCTTCGGCAAAAATAGCACGCACCCGCGCGCCCTCCAGCACCTGCATGGCGGCCGCGGTGGTGCCGCCCTTCGAGGTGACTTCCTCGCGCAGCTGCGCCGGCGACTCGGTGGTCTCGGCGGCCATGCGTCCCGCGCCGCGCGCGGTCTCGACGGCGAGGCGACGGGCGGTGTCCGGCGCGAGGCCGAGTTCGATGCCGGCCGCTTCCAGCATCTCGATCAGCAGGAAGAAGTAGGCCGGGCCGGTGCCGGAGACGGCGGTCACGACGTCGAGCAGCGCCTCGTCGTCGACCCACACGGTCGCGCCGCAGGCGCCGAGCAGGTCCTCGACCGTCTTGCGTTCGACCGGTTCGACGGCGTCCCCCGCGTGCAACGCCGTGATGCCGGCGCCGATCAGCGCCGGACGATTGGGCATGGTGCGTACGATCGGCACGTCCGGGCCGAGCCAGCGGGCGAGGTCCTCGACGCGGATGCCGGCCGCGATCGAGATGACGACCCGGCGGCGCGTCGCGACGTCCGCGGCGATGCCGCGTGCCACCTCGGCCATGTCCTGCGGCTTCACGCACAGCACCACCGTATCGGCCCCGCGCACCGCGGCCGCGTTGTCCTGCGTGACGTCGATGCCGAACTCCCGGTGCAGGCGCTCGCGCTGCGCGGGCATCGGGTCGGAGGCCGTGATGCGTTCGGCCGGCACGCCGCGGGCCCGCAGGCCGCCGATCAGGCTGGTCGCCATGTTGCCGCCACCGATGAACGCGTAATGCATGACCGTCCTCGCCTCCGCCTGTCCTCAGTGCCGCGGCCCGAACACCGCCGTGCCGACCCGCACGATCGTCGCGCCCTCGAGCACCGCGGCCTCGAGGTCGCCGCTCATGCCCATCGACAGCGTGTCGAGGGCGTGCCCAACGCCGTTCAGCGCGTCACGCAGCTCGCGCAACCGGCGGAACGGTCGCCGCTGTTCCTCCTCGGTGGGGGACTCGGGCGGCAGGCACATCAGGCCGCGCAGGCGCAGCCTGGGGAGGCGGGCCACCGCGTCGGCCAGTGCCGGCAACTCGTCCGGGCTCACGCCGCCCTTGGCCGCTTCGTCCGCGAGCTTGACCTGCAGCAGGATCTCGAGCGGCGGCGCGTGGTGCGGCCGCTGTGCGGACAGCCGCTCGGCGATGCGGGCGCGGTCGATGGTGTGGACCCACTGGCAGCGCTCGGCCACCTCGCGCGTCTTGTTGGCCTGCAGCTGGCCGATGAAATGCCAGGTCAGGGGCAGGTCCCGCAGGGCGTCGATCTTCGAGGCCGCTTCCTGGACGTAGTTCTCGCCGAACTCCGCCTGCCCGAGCGCGGCCACGGCGCGGATCGACTCGACCGGCTGCTGCTTGCTGACCGCCAGCAGGCGGACGTCCCCCGGGTCGCGTCCGGCCCGCTGCGCCGCAGCGGCGATGCGGGCCCGCACGGCGAGGAGCCCGTCGGGTGAGAACTGCGGAGCGGTTAACATATTGGGGTCCGAGGCCCTGATCTATACTGCCGTGGCCTGCGAGACCCTTCCGGCGGTGGATCCGGAGCGCAGGCCACAGGGAGACCCGATGGCCGTCGACATCGCGCAACTGCTGGCATTTGCCGTCAAGAACAAGGCCTCCGACCTGCACCTCTCGTCGGGGGTGCCGCCCATGATCCGCGTCGACGGCGACATGAAGCGGATCAATATGCCACCGCTGACGCACAAGGAAGTGCACAGCATGGTGTACGACATCATGAATGACAAGCAACGGAAGGCTTACGAAGAGTTCTACGAGACCGACTTTTCGTTCGAAATTCCGAAGCTTGCGCGCTTCCGCGTCAACGCCTTCAACCAGAACCGCGGCTCGGCCGCCGTGTTCCGCAACATCCCCTCGGTGGTGCTGTCGCTCGACGACCTGAACGCCCCGAAGATCTTCAAGGACATCGCGATGCAGCCGCGCGGCCTGGTGCTGGTCACCGGCCCGACCGGCTCCGGCAAGTCGACGACGCTGGCCGCGATGATCAACTACATCAACGACAACCGGCCGGACCACATCATCACGATCGAGGACCCGATCGAGTTCGTGCACGAGTCGAAGCGCTGCCTGATCAACCAGCGCGAGGTCCACCGCGACACCCTCGGCTTCAGCGAGGCCCTGCGTTCGGCCCTGCGCGAGGACCCGGACGTGATCCTGGTCGGCGAAATGCGCGACCTCGAGACCATCCGCCTGGCGCTCACCGGCGCCGAGACGGGCCACCTCGTGTTCGGCACCCTGCACACCAGTTCGGCCGCCAAGACCATCGACCGCGTGGTCGACGTCTTCCCGGCCGCGGAAAAGGAGATGGTCCGGGCGATGCTCTCCGAGTCGCTGCGCGCGGTCATCTCGCAGTCCCTGCTGAAGCGCATCGGCGGCGGCCGCATCGCCGCCCACGAGATCATGATCGGCACGCCCGCCATCCGGAACCTGATCCGCGAAGGCAAGATCGCCCAGATGTACTCGGCGATCCAGACCGGCCAGCAGGCCGGCATGCAGACCCTGGACCAGTGCCTGAAGGAACTGCTCCAGAAGGGCCTGATCACCAAGGAAGAGGCGCGTTACCGCGCGCAGAACAAGGAGGAATTCTAGGTCGCGGGGCCATAGCGCCCGTCGCCCGGAGGTACCATGGATCGCGATACCGGCATCAAGCTCATGCAGGACCTCCTGCGCCGCATGGTCGAGCGCAAGGGGTCGGACCTGTTCATCACCGCGGGATTCCCGCCGGCGATCAAGGTCGACGGCGAGATCAAGCCGCAGACCAACCAGCCGCTCACGCCGGAGCAGGCCGCACTGCTGGTGCGCGCGATCATGAACGACCGGCAGACCAAGGAATTCGACTCCTCCAAGGAGTGCAACTTCGCCATCGCCCCGCCGGGCATCGGCCGCTTCCGCGTCTCGGCGTTCATCCAGATGGGCCTCACGGGCGCCGTGCTGCGCACCATCAACGTGAAGGTGCCGACCGTCGACGAGCTGGAGTTGCCGCCGATCCTCAAGGAGATCGTGCTCTCGAAGCGCGGCCTGGTGATCCTGGTCGGCGCGACCGGCTCGGGCAAGTCGACCTCGCTCGCGGCGATGCTCGACTACCGCAACGACAAGACGCGCGGCCACATCATCACGATCGAGGACCCGATCGAGTACGTGCACACCCACCGCAATTGCGTGGTGACGCAGCGCGAGGTGGGCGTGGACACCGACAGCTGGCACATGGCGCTCAAGAACACGCTGCGCCAGGCGCCCGACGTGATCCTGATCGGCGAGATCCGCGACCGCGAGACCATGGAGTACGGCATCCAGTTCGCCGAGACCGGCCACCTCGTGCTCGCGACGCTGCATGCCAACAGCGCCAACCAGGCGCTCGACCGCATCATCAACTTCTTCCCCGAGGACCGGCGCGAGCAGCTGCTGATGGACCTCTCGCTCAACATCCGGGCGATGGTCTCGCAGCGCCTGATCCCGCGCGAGGCGGGCAAGGGCCGCATCGCCGCGATGGAAGTGATGCTCAACACGCCGCTGATCGCCGACCTGATCTTCCGGGGCGAGGTGGCGGCGATCAAGGAGATCATGGCCAAGTCGAACCGGCTGGGCATGAAGACCTTCGACCAGGCGCTGTTCGACCTGTACGAGTCGGGCGTGATCGGCTACGAAGAGGCGATCCGCAACGCCGACTCGAAGAACGAGGTGCGCCTGCGCATCAAGCTCGAGAGCAAGCGCGCCGACAAGAGCGACATCCAGGAGACCGGAGCGCTCAAGATCCTCGAGGAAGAGGACTGACCGAGGCCCGCCCGCATGCCGATCACCACCACGCCCGACACCGACGGCCGCCTGCCCGACGCAGAACGGGCCATTGCCGAAGCGACGGCCAGCAGCAGCGGCCGCACCTTCGTGCTCAACACGCGGCCGCTGTTCAAGCTGATGGTGGAGAAGAAGGCCTCGGACCTGTTCTTCACCTCGAACGCACCGATCAAGATCAAGATCGAGGGCGTCATCATGCCGGTCAACCGGCAGGTGCTGAGCGCCGACCAGGTGCGCCAGGCCGCCTACGGCCTGATGAACCAGGAGCAGATCGACTACTTCCAGCAGGAGCTCGAGATCGACTTCGCGATCTCCGAGCCCGGCCTCGGTCGCTTCCGCATCGCGGTGTTCCACCAGCGCGGCAACCCGGCGATCGTGCTGCGCTACATCACGGCCGACATGCCCAAGATCGAGGACCTCGGCCTGCCCCCGATCATGAAGGACCTCGCGATGATCAAGCGCGGGCTGATCCTGATGGTCGGCGCGACCGGCTCGGGCAAGTCGACCTCGCTCGCGGCGATGATCAACTACCGCAACGAGATCGCTTCCGACCACATCCTCACGGTCGAGGACCCGATCGAGTTCCTGCACGCCAACAAGAAGTCGATCGTCAACCAGCGCGAGGTCGGGCTCGACACCAAGTCGTTCCACCGCGCGCTGCGCAGCGCGATGCGCGCCGCGCCCGACGTCATCCTGATCGGCGAGATCCGCGACCGCGAGTCGATGGAGTACGCGATCACCTTCGCCGGCACCGGCCACCTGTGCCTCGCGACGCTGCACGCCAACAACGCGGCCGAGACGCTCGACCGCATCATCAACATGTTCCCGCGCGACCAGCACGCGCAGATCTTCCTCGACCTGTCGCAGTACCTGAAGGCGATCCTGTCGCAGCGCCTGGTGATGGGCAAGGACGGCAAGCGCTGCGCCGCGCTCGAAGTGCTGCTCAACACGCCGCACGTGCAGGAGCTGGTCAAGAAGGGCGACGTGATGGGCGTCAAGGAAGCGCTGCTGCGCAGCTCCGAAAAGGGCATGCTCAGCTTCGACAACTCGCTCTACCAGCTCTATCTCGACGGCAAGGTCACGCTCGAGGAAGCGATCTCGAACGCCGACTCGCGCACCAACCTCGAGGCGAAGATCAACTTCGGCTGAGCGCGCCCGGGCCCGGCCCGGGTACACTCGCGGGCACCCACGCAGCGCGGCCTGGCCGCAAGGAGTGCCCGTGCCCGTTCTCCACCAGATGCACGTCTCCGGCAACTGCTACAAGGTGCGCCTGTGCGCGCGCCAGGTCGGTGTCGCGCTCACGCTCCAGGACTACGGCCTGCACGACGGCCAGACGCGCCAGCCGGCCTTCCTCGCCAAGAACCCGAACGGTCGGGTGCCCCTGCTCGAGCTCGAGGACGGACGCTGCCTGCCGGAGTCGGGCGCCATCCTCTGGTACCTCGCCGAGGGCTCGCCGCTCATTCCCGACGACCGCTGGGGTCGCGCCGAGATGCTGCAGTGGATGTTCTTCGAGCAGTACAGCCACGAGCCGTACATCGCGGTCGCGCGGTTTTGGCTGAAGTTCGCGCCGCCGGCGGAAATGGCGAAGAAGCAGCACCTCGTGCCGGAGTGGCACGCCAAGGGCTACGCGGCACTGGGCGTGATGGAGCAGCGTCTGGCGAAGCACGACTGGTTCGCGGGCGGGCGCTACTCGATCGCGGACATCGCTCTCTACGGCTACACGCACTCGGCCGCCGACGGCGGCTTCGACCTCGCGGGCTATCCGGCCGTCCGTGCGTGGCTCGCCCGCGTCGCCGCGCAGCCGGGCCACGTGCCGCTCGAGCTCCGCTGGTAGCGGTCGCGGTTCGCGCCCCGTCCGGGGCGCCTTTGCGTTGCCGCGGGTTTTGTCCCGGAATGCGCCCAGGGTGCGGCTTTGGGGCGGCCAAGTCGGCCTGTCTTTCGCCCCGCGAAGAAAATAGGCGGGGCAAAGACACCCCGAACCGACCGCTCGATATCGGGCGCCTGAGCGAGTTCCGGCCGCAAGGCCGGAACGTTGCACGGCGCATGCAGCGTCACCGGATTCTTGTCGCCGACGGCGGTGACACCGGTGGAGCGAGCCGGAGGTAGCGTCGCGCGTTCAGCCGCATCCCGTGACGATTCTTGCGCCGCGCGAGTTTCCGGTCCTC
>JBGAHO010000088.1:0-10437 GCA_044226195.1 Steroidobacteraceae bacterium | reverse complement strand
GCGCGTCGACGTCTCTGATTGCGGGAACGTGGCGGATCGTCGTGTTCCCGGCTGCAGGATTTCGCGGTGATCGTTGACCGGGGTTACCACCGCGTCGGGTTCCAGGCCGACCTCGTCGCCGGCGTCGCGAGCGCGGCGGTGGTCGTGCCGAAGGCCATGGCTTACGCCACGATCGCCGGGCTGCCCGTGCAGGTCGGCCTCTACACGGCCTGTGTGCCGATGGCGATCTACGCCGTGTTCGGCACATCCCGCCCGCTCAGCGTCAGCACCACGACCACACTCGCGATACTCTCCGCCGCGGCGATCGCGTCGGTCGTGCCGGACGGCGATGCCGGGGCGATGCTGGCCGCGGCGGCGACACTCGCCATGCTGGTCGGCGCCATCCTCGCGACGGCGGGATTGCTGCGCCTCGGCTTCATTGCCAACTTCATCTCCGAACCGGTACTCACAGGCTTCAAGTCGGGCATCGGCCTCGTGATCGTGGTCGACCAGCTGCCCAAGCTGCTCGGCATCCACTTCGACAAGGGCGGCTTCTTCGTCAACGTGCTGGCGATCATCCGGCACGCGGGCGAGACCTCGTTGCCGACGTTGCTGGTCGCCGTCGTCGTTCTGCTGCTGATCGCCGCGCTCGAGAAGTTCGTGCCGAAGCTGCCGGTGCCGCTCATCGCCGTGGCCGGGGCCATCGCCGCGTCCGCATTGCTGGATCTGGCGCAGGCGGGAGTTGCGGCCGTCGGCGATGTGCCGCGCGGCCTGCCGTCGCTGGTTTGGCCGGACCTCGGTCTCGTCGCGGTCATGTGGCCCGCCGCCGCAGGCATCGCGCTCATGAGCTTCACCGAGTCGATCGCGGCCGGCCGGGCCTTCGCCCGGCCCGACGAGCCGCGTCCCGAGCCGAACCGCGAGCTGATCGCGCTCGGAGCGGCCAACCTCGGCGGCGGTCTCTGCAGCGCCATGCCGGCGGGTGGTGGAACGTCGCAGACCGCCGTCAATCGGGGCGCCGGCGCGAAGTCGCAGATGGCCGGACTGGTGACCGCCGCCAGTGCGCTCGTGATCCTGTTCGCACTGGCGCCGCTGCTGTCGAACCTGCCGCAGGCGGCGCTCGCAGCAGTCGTCATCGCGTATTCGGTCGGGCTGATGCAACCGGCGGAGTTTGCGCAGATTCGTGCGGTGCGCACGCGCGAGTTTCGGTGGGCGCTCGTCGCGTTCGCCGGCGTGGTGCTGCTCGGCACGCTCAAGGGCATCCTGGTCGCAGTGATCGTGTCCCTCCTGTCGCTGGCGCAGCAGGCTTACAACCCGCCCGTGTATGCGCTCGGCCGCAAGCGCGGAACGACGGTCTTTCGCCCGCGTTCCGTCGAGCATCCGGACGACGAAGAGTGGCCGGGCCTGCTGCTCGTGCGGGTCGAGGGACGAATCTTCTTCGCCAACGCGCAGCGCATCGGCGACATGATCTGGCCGCTGGTCGAGCGGGCGCAGCCGCGGGTCGTGGTGCTGGACTGCCGCGCGATCATCGATCTCGAGTACACCGCACTCAAGATGCTGACCGAGGCACAGGCGCGCATGCACGAGACGGGCGTCGAACTGTGGCTGGCGTCCATGACTCCTTCGGTGTTCGCGATGGTTGAGCGCTCGGGCCTCGGTGCCGCCCTGGGGCGCGAGCGCATGTTCCTGAACCTGCAGGCGGCGGTCGAACGATTCGAACGGGAGCCACCCACATGAGCAGCAAGAAGAAGCAACCGGCGGTCTCCGCCGCGACGAAGCTGAAGCGCAGCGAGTACGACAGGCAGCTCGAGAAGCTCCACGTGCAACTCGTGCAGTTGCAGCAGTGGGTCGTGCGCGAGGGTGCCAAGGTCTGTGTCGTGTTCGAGGGGCGCGACGGGGCGGGCAAGGGCGGCACCATCAAGGCGCTCACCGAGAGGGTCAGCCCGCGGGTCTTTCGCGTGGTCGCGCTGCCGACGCCGACCGAGCGCGAGAAGAGCCAGATGTACGTGCAACGCTACCTGCCGTACCTGCCGGCGGCCGGTGAGGTCGTGATCTTCGACCGCAGCTGGTACAACCGCGCCGGCGTGGAACGCGTGATGGGCTTCTGCCCGGAGGATCAGGTGCAGAAGTTCCTCAAGGCGGTGCCGCTGGTGGAGAAGGCCATCGTCGAGTCGGGCGTGATCCTGCTCAAGTACTGGCTCGAGGTGAGCCCGGAAGAGCAGACGCGACGGCTCGAATCACGCATCCACGACGGCCGCAAGCTCTGGAAGCTCTCGCCGATGGACCTCAGGTCGTACAGCCGGTGGTACGACTACTCGCGAGCGCGGGACGACATGTTCGCGGCGACGGACACGGGATTCGCGCCCTGGTACGTGGTGCGCTCGGACGACAAGAAGCGCGCCCGGCTCAACCTGATCACGCACCTGCTCGGGCGCATCCCCTACGAGTCCACGCCACGAGCAAAGGTCCGTCTGCCGAAGCGCCAGAAGCCGCACGGCTACCGGGAGCCCGACTACCCGTACAAGTTCGTCAAGGAGACGTTCTGATCATGCGCGCGCGGCCTCGGGTGCGCAACGGCGGGCCTGGGTGTATGGGCATCATCCGTATTTTCGCCGGTACCGAGGTCATTGCGCTCACCTACACTCGGCGTCGCAGCGGCGCACCGCCATCGCCGTCCGGTGACCCGGCGTGAGTCGCGAAGCATCGAACAGGCCACGGGAGTCGAGGATGAGCGCCACGCACCACACCACCTCCAGCCCGCGGGCTTTCCCGGCGCGGCTCATGCTGGCCGCGCTCGTCGCGCTGTTTGCGGCGTCGCCGGCCATGGCCGGCCACGACACGCCCGAAGGCATGGCCGGCGCGGCCCGGGTGCTGTCGATCTTCGTGATCTGCATCGTGCCGATCGTCGGTGTCGTGGTGTTCTGGATGGTGCACGTGCTGCCCGAGAAGGTGGCGCACAAGCGCAACCATCCGCAGACCGAGGCAATCCAGGTGCTGTGCCTGTTGTCGTTGCTGTTCGGCGGCCTGCTCTGGCCGCTGGCGTGGCTGTGGGCCTACACCAAGCCGGTGCTCTACAAAATGGCGTACGGCACGGACCAGGGTGACCGGCACGCGGCGCCCGTCGCGGCCCCGGCGGCCGATGACGTGCGTGAGGGCATCGCCCGGGTACGCGCGGACCTCGAGCGGCTCGCCGCGCGGCAGGGTGCGCCGCGCGAACTCGAAGCGATCCGGGAGCGGCTGGCGGCACTCGACGCGCCCGCGGCCGGTCCGGCCGGAGGAGCGCGCTGATGGAAATCCTCCTCCTCGGCATCTACAGCGCCCTCGTCTGGCTGATCTTCATCAAGTTCAAGTGGCTGCCGTGGAACACGACCAGCCAGGTGACGGTGGCGATCATCCCGATCGTCGGTCTCACCGTGCTGATCCTGCTGCTGAACGTCGTCGCGCCGTCGTCGGCCGACGTCCGCGTCTTCAAGTACACAGTACCGATCGTCTCGCAGGTCCGCGGTCGCGTGATCGAGGTGCCGGTCGAGGAAGGCAACCGGCTCGTGCACAAGGGCGACGTGCTATTCAGAGTCGACCCGACGCCGTACCAGCTCACGGTCGATGCGCTGAAGGCGCAGCTGGTGGGCGCGGAGGGCAGCAACCGCCAGCTGCGCGAGCAGTTGAAGTCGGCGATCGGCGGCAGCGCCGCCTTGCGTTCGCGCGTCGAACTCGCCCGCAAACGAGTGCAGCAGAACCAGGAACTCGCCGCGACGGGCGCCGGCAACCGGTTCGACCTGGAGCAGGCCCGGACCAACCTGGCGGACCTCGAGGCACAATTGGCCGCGTCGGTCGCCAGCGAAGGGCAGGTCCGGGCCCAGCTCGATGCGATGGTCGGTGGCGACATCGCCACGGTCGCGAAGATCAAGGCCGACCTGGCGAGCGCCGAGTGGGACCTGCGGCAGACCACGGTCGTCTCGCCGTGCGAGTGCTATGTCATCAACCTGGCCCTGCGCCCGGGCGCATTCGTCGCGGGCATGCCGTTTAATCCAGTGATGACCCTGGTCGAGGCGGAAGGCCAGGTGGTCGCACTCTACAACCAGAACGAGCTGTTCAACGTCGAGCCGGGCAACTATGCGGAGTTTGCGCTCAATACGATGCCCGGACGGATCGTGCGGGCGAAGGTCGACTCGGTGATCTGGGCGCAGGGCATGGGTCAGATGCCGGCCAGCGGCACGCTGCCGATGACGGGCATGACCGCCTCGCCGCCGAACCGGTTCGCGGTGAAGTTCGACATCGACGAACGCGATCGCGAACTGTTCTTCGCCGCCGGCGCGGCCGGCCATGCCGCGATCTACACGAATCACGTCGTGCCGATCCAGATCCTGCGCATGGTGATCCTGCGGGTCGGTGCCTACACCGACTACCTCGTGCCGAAGCTGCACTGACCATGCGAAGCGCGTGCTTCATCGCGGCGCTGATGGCGGGAGCAGTGCTCGCGGCGCAGGCTCCGCCGGTTCCCGCGGACTACGCCAGTCACGCGTTGCCGGGAGTCCAGGTCCCGCCCCACTGGACCGCGGGCGAGGCGGCGGGCACAGCCGTGTCCGCCGGGTGGCTCGCGACGTTTGCCGACCCACGCCTCGACGCCTTGGTCACCGAGGCATTGGGCCACAACGCGGACCTGCGCGCCGCGGACGCGCGTGTGCATGTCGCGGCCGAATATGCGGAGTTGGCCGATGCGACGCTCTGGCCGCAGGTCAACCTGCTGGCGCGTGGTGGCGGGAAGCTGAGCGGCGACTCGAGCGGCCTCGCGGGAGTGGGCCTGTTTGCCGACTGGGAACTGGACCTCTGGGGGAGGGTGCGCGCTGCGCATGCTGCCAGCGTGGCGAACTACGAGGCGGCTGCCGCCGATGGCGAATATGCCCGCCAGTCGATCGCGGCCGTGGTGGCCAAGGCGTATTGGCTGGCCGTCGAGGCCGGGCTGCAGAGTTCGCTCGCCGACGACATGGTCGGCGCGGCACAGGACCTCGTGACCCTGACGGAGCAGCGCGAGCGCATCGGCAAGGGCGACGGCTATGACTCCGCCCTGGCACGGGCCAGTCTCGCCAGCAGTCGCGACGCGGCCGAGCAGTTGCGGCTTGCCCGGTTGCAGGCGCTGCGCTCGCTTGAAAGCATCCTGGGCCGGTACCCATCGGCCGACGTCGAGGTGGCCAATACGCTCGCCAACGCGCCCGCGGCGGTGCCGGCCGGCCTGCCGTCGGAGTTGCTCGAGCGTCGTCCGGACGTGATTGCGGCTGAGCGTCGCGTCGCCGGCGCGTTCCATGCCGCCCAGTCCGCGAAGGCCGCGCGTCTGCCGACGGTCCGGTTGACCGCCAGCGTCAACACGATTTCGAGCGAGTTGTTCGTACTCAAGAATCGCGACGATCCGGTGTGGAGCGCCGGCGCGAGCCTGCTCCAGCCGGTATTCAATGGCGGGGCGCTGCAGACGCAAGTGCGTATCCGCACGGCCGAGCAGAAGGTCGCGGTTGCGGAGTACGGGCGCGTCGGCGCGCGCGCCTTCGGCGAAGTGGAAGGCGCGCTCGCCGCCCAGTTCGCCGCCGACCGGCGCGAGGCCGAACTTGCCCGCGTCGTGGGCGAGAACGAACAGGCCCTCGAACTGGCCCAAGTCCGCTGCCGCGTCGGGTCCGGGGACCTCAGGGGCGTCCGCCAGCAGCAGTTGGCGGTCTTCGGCGCACGGTCGGCGCTGACGCGCGTGCGCACCGAGCGCCTGGTGCAGCGGGTCAACCTGTACCTCGCGCTCGGTGGCGGCTTCGATCCCGCGCCCACACTGGACAAGCAGGCCCGTTCCGCGATTCCATGACAGGCGGAATCCCGCACGAGGCAGGCTGGCAGATGGAATTCCGATCCTCCTGGGTGGACGACGAGCTCGATATGTTCCGCGACGCGGCACGCCGCTTCATCGAGCAGGAAATCGTGCCGCACGACGACCGCTGGCGCGAACAGCACCACGTCGATCGCGAACTGTGGACCAAGGCAGGCGCCGTCGGGCTCCTGTGCACCGACATCCCGGCGGAATATGGCGGCGTCGGGGGCGACGCGCGCCACGAGGCGGTCGTGGCCGAGGAGATGGGGCGCCACGGCATCTCGAGCTTCGGCCACGTCGTGCACAGCATCCTCGCGCACTACGTCCTCAATTACGGCAGCGAGGCGCAGAAGCACGACTGGCTGCCGCGCCTGGCCTCCGGCGAACTGGTCGGCGCCATTGCGATGACGGAGCCCGGCGCGGGCTCGGACCTGCAGGCGGTGAAGACGCGCGCGGTGCGCGACGGCGACCACTACGTCCTGAACGGCTCGAAGACCTTCATCTCGAACGGCCTGCATGCGGGCCTGGTCGGCGTCGTCGCCAAGACCGACGCGACCCAGGGTGCGCGCGGCATCTCCATCATCATGGTCGAGACGAAGGACCAGCCCGGGTACCGCGTCGGCCGCGTGCTCGACAAGATCGGCCAGAACGGCTGGGACACCGCCGAACTCTTCTTCGACGACTGCCGCGTGCCGGCCGCGAACCTGCTCGGGCCGGCGGAGGGGCAGGGTTTCATCCAGCTCATGCGCGACCTGCCCTATGAGCGCGCCTTGCTGGCGCTCGGCGGTGTCGGCGCGATGGAGTACGCACTGCAGCTGACCGTCGAGTACGCGCGCCAGCGCAAGGCTTTCGGCCAGGCGCTGCTCGAGATGCAGAACACGCGCTTCCGCCTCGCCGACGTGAAGACGAAGGTGCAGGTCGCGCGCGTCTTCATCGACGACTGCATCGGCAAGCTCAGCCAGGGCAAGCTCGACACCGCCACGGCGTCGATGGCCAAGCTGTGGATCACCGAGACGCAGTGCCAGGTGATCGACGAGTGCCTGCAGTACTTCGGCGGCTACGGTTACATGCGCGAGTATCCGATCTCGAAGCTCTACGTCGATGCGCGCGTGCAGCGCATCTACGGCGGCGCGAGCGAGGTGATGCGCGAGATCGTCGCGAGGACGCTGTGATGGGCCCGCTCGCCGGGCTGCGCATCGTCGAGATGGCGGGCATCGGGCCGGGCCCGATGTGCGGCATGCTGCTCTCCGACCTCGGTGCCGAGGTCACGGTCGTCGACCGCAAGGGAGCACATCTCCAACTCGGAGGTGACGACCCGAAGACCGACGTCACCCGGCGCGGCAAGCGCTCGATCGCGCTCGACCTGAAGGCCCCCGGCGCCGCCGAGATCGTGCTGCGCCTCATCGAGCAGGCCGACGGGCTGATCGAGGGCTATCGCCCGGGCGTGATGGAGCGGCTCGGCCTCGGGCCGGACGTGTGCCTCGCCCGCAATCCGCGCCTGGTGTTCGGCCGTCTGACGGGCTGGGGCCAGACCGGGCCGCTGGCGCCGGTCGCGGGCCACGACCTGAACTACGTCGCGCTGACCGGCATCCTGCACCACACGGGCCAGCGCAATGCGCCGCCGAGCATCCCGGCGACCATCGTCGGCGACGTGGGCGGCGGCGCGCTGTTCATGGCACTCGGGCTCGTCAGCGGCATCCTCCATGCGCGCTCGACGGGGCGTGGCCAGGTGGTCGATGCGGCGATCGTGGACGGCTGCGCGGCCATGTCTTCGCTGATCCACGGCGCGCGCCTGCTCGGTCGCTGGTCCGACCGCCGCGAGTCGAATTTCCTCGACGGCGCGGCGCACTGGTACGACAGCTACGAGTGCGCCGACGGCCGCTACGTGACGGTCGGCGCACTCGAGCCGCAGTTCTACCGCCTGCTGCTCGAGAAGCTGGGCCTCGCCGGCCAGGGCCTCGAGGAGGCGCACTTCGACGTGCGCCGCTGGCCGGAACTCTCCGAGCGATTCGCGGCGATCTTCCGCGGGAAGACGCAGGCCGAGTGGTGCGCGCTGCTCGAAGGCACGGACGTGTGCTTCGCGCCGGTGCTGACGATCGGCGAGGCCATGGAGCACCCGCACAACGTCGCGCGCGGCACGTTCGCCGAAGCGAATGGATTGCGCCAGCCGGCGCCAGCGCCGCGCTTCAGCGCCACGCCGGCACGCATCGGGCGCGCGCCGGTGGGCATCGGGGCGGACACCCGCGAGGTCCTCGCATCGCTAGGCTGTACCGACGCCGACGCGGCGCAACTCGTGTCGGCCGGCGTGATCTAGCGCGCCGGCGGCGGGCCGAGGTCCTCGAAGCGCAGGTTCTGCACCGCGTACTGCTGCCAGTCGCGGTAGTCGAAGTGCCACCACTCCTGCGGGTAGACCGTGTAGCCCTCGGCCTCCATCGCCCGGCGCAGCAGCGCGCGCAGTTCGCGTTGCCGCGCCGTGCCGCCGGGATAGTCCGCATGGGCGCGCGGCGACATTTCGTCGTACAGGCTCGGCATCACGACCGGCCGGCCGCTCGCCAGTTCGTACAGCGTCAGGTCCACCGCGCAGCCGCGGTTGTGTCGCGAGCCCGTGGCCGGGTCGGCGACGAACTCGTGCTTGTCGGGCGGAGTCGCGTCCCAGAACAGCTTCGTGACGTACCAGGGCCGGTAGCCGTCGTGCACCAGCAGGCCGTATCCCTGCGCGCGCAGGGCCGCGCTCGCCCGCACGAGGGCCTCGGCGGCCGGACGTTGCAGGAAGGCACGCGCCTGCGTGTACACGGGCTGGCCGAGGAAGTTGCGGTCGCTCGCGTAGCGGATGTCGAGGCGGATCGTCGGGTCGAGGTGCACGAGTTCGACGAGGTCGCTCGGGCGTTCATCGCCGCGCGGTGCGGGAGGCGTCGCGGCCAGGGCCTCGGCGCGCAGTTCCGCGACGGGCCGGATTGGCGCGATGTGGAAGACGGGCGGCTGCGCGCTGCACGCGGCCAGCAGCAGCGCGGCTCCGACGAGCAGCGATCGCACCGTTCGCCCCCTTCGCCCGTGGTGCGGGCGCTCAATGTGACGGACGATACCCGAGCAGGCGCGCCGGCAGGAAGAGCAGGGCCTCGATGAAGGCGAAGGCCGCACGCAGCACGATGCCCACGAGGCGGAACGGCAGGAACACCAGCCACAGGATCGGCAGCAGGAAGAGCGCGAACAGCGCGATCGGCCAGCTCATCGCCAGCAGGAAGCACCACGCGAACAGGAACATGAGGAACTTCATCGCCGACTCCCGCCCGATGCCGGGCTCGGGATCAGCATAGCGAAGGGAGTCCTGCGCGCCGCGCGGTTCGTCGCGTCGCGGCCCCGTCTCGGCGCGGTTTCAGTCGGCGAGCGGCGGCAGCACCGCGAACTGCCCCTCGAACGTGCCGACGCGCTCGCCCTGGCATTCGAGCACGGCCGACACGCGCGCACGACCCATGCGGCCGCGCGCGAGCGTGGCGGCGAGCTTCGACCACTCGGCCTCCGCCGGCGGCGTGGCGATTGCGGTGAAGCCGGCGACGATCGGGCGCTCGTACGCCATCGTGTTGCTGTGGATGACGATGCGCCCGGCCGTGCCCGCCGTGCGCAGGCGCACGTGCAGCGCGGACCACGCGGCCAGGATCGCGAGCGCCGACGCGCTGCCGCCGAAGACAGTGTCGCGGTGATTGGTATTGGGCGCGAGCGGCGCGTACAGCTCGACTGCCGTCAGGGTCGCTCGCCGCACTTCCACGGCCATGGCCGCGGACAGCGGGATGCGGCTGCGCAGGTAGGTCTGCAACTCGTCGGGCGTCATCCCGCGATGCTCCCGCGCCGTGGTGCGCGTCAGACCGGGTAGTCGCTGCCGATGTACGACTTCAGGTTGCGGATCAGGTCGGCCTGCTGGCTCACGACCGCGCGAACGAGGTCGCCGATGCTGAGCATGCCGACGACCCGGCCGTCCTCCACGACGGGCAGGTGGCGGACGTGGCGGTCGGTAACGATCTCCAGGCACTCGTTGAGGCCCGTGTCCGGCCGCACCGTGATCAGGCTCGAGGACATGACCTCCTCGACGAGCGTGTCGCGCGACGCGCGGCCGAGCAGGATGATCTTGCGGGTGTAATCACGCTCCGAGATGATCCCGACCAGCACGTCGTCGCGCATCACGAGCAGGGCGCCGACGCGCAACTCGTCCATGCGCGCGACCGCGTCGTACACCGTGGCGTCAGGCGCGATCGAATGCACCTTGCCGCCCTTGACGTCGAGCATGTCCGCCGCGGTGCCGTGCAGGACCGCCGTTTCCGCCGGAATCTTCATGGTGCCCGTCTCCCCATCGCGTTTCTTGTGCATCAGACCGGCACCTCGTCTCTGGTTCGCGTGGTGTCCGGCAGGCTGCCCGTGACCCCGGCTGTCTCGGATCGAAACAGCCGCAGGACCAGGCCGACGTAATATGCCAAGCCCAGGAAGCTGCCGGCAAACGCCAGGATCGCCGCACCCAGGTGACCGGAGGCGACGACCGAGCGGAATACGAATAGTTTCGCGAAAAAGCCCGGGAACGGCGGCAGTCCCGCGAGCGACAGCACCGCGATGCCGAGCAGCAGCGACGCGAC
>JBGAHO010000087.1:0-10512 GCA_044226195.1 Steroidobacteraceae bacterium | reverse complement strand
CGTCTTCGGCGCGTGACCGGATGCACGAGAGCAGGTAACCTCCGCGCCGTTCGGTCCGACGCAAGCCGGCCCGACACCGAGATGAACCCTGGAGCAGGCGAGGCAGACCCGTGAAGCGGCGAGTGACGAAGGCCTGGATCGGCGCGTGGATGGCCCTGGCGACCCTGTCGAGTCCCCTGGTGGCGCGTGCGACGGCCGACCTCCCGAACCCGAACCTGCGCTCAAACGCGTTCTACATCGTCGACGCCTCCGACTCGAAGGTGCTGGCCGCCCGTAACGAGCGCTCGGCCGCGCCGATCGCCTCCATCACCAAGCTGATGACTGCGCTGGTCGTGCTCGATGCGCACCAGCCGATGGACGAGATCATCACCATCACGCGCGAAGACGTGCGCGACACCGCCAGGAGCGGCTCCCGACTGGCGCCGGGCGTGCGTCTCTCGCGTTCCGACCTGATGCACCTCGCGCTGATGTCCTCGGAGAACCGCGCGGCCCATGCGTTGTGCCGGTCCTACCCGGGCGGCCTCCGCAAGTGCGTCGCCGCAATGAACGAGAAGGCGAAGTCGCTCGGCATGAACTCCGCGCGGTTCGTCGAGCCGACCGGCCTCTCGAGCAGCAACGTGTCGAGCGCGGTCGACCTCGTCAAGCTGGTGCGCGCCGCCGCGGCCAATCCGACCATCCGTCGCTATTCGACCGACGCCGACCACGTGGTGTACGTGCGCGGCCGGCCCATGGAATTCCGCAGCACCAACTCCCTGGTCGAGAAGCCGGGCTGGCAGGTGACGGTGCAGAAGACGGGCTACATCGCCGAGGCCGGCCGGTGCCTGGTGATGCAGGCGGTCATCGAAGGCCGTGACGTCGTGATCGTGCTGCTCAATTCCTGGGGCAAGTTCACCCGCATCGCCGACGCCAAGCGCGTCCGCGACTGGGTGGAGAGCAGCCGACCGTTCGACGCCGGCTGATCCGCGCGGCCCGGCCGATCCGGCCGGCGCCCTTTCGTGACGGTGCATTCCCGCGGGCGCGCAGGTATGGTGTGCGCGCCCATCCAGCGGGATTCCCATGACTGCACCAGCACAGTCCGGCCCAGGCGGCCTGGCACGCATCGCCCGGGTCGAGGCGCACGAGTGGCGACCCGTCGTCGCCGCGTTCTTCCTGTTCTTCTTCGTGCTCGGCAGCTATTTCGCCGTGCGCCCGGTGCGCGAGACCATCGGCACGCTGCTCGGGCGCGAGCAGGTGGCCGATCTCTGGGGCTACACCGCGATCTTCTCGGTCGTCATCGTGCTCGTCTACGGCTGGCTGGTGGCCCGCGTGCCGCGCCGCATCCTGCTGCCGGCAATCTATGGCGTCACGGCGGCGATCCTCGCGGTGCTCGGCGCCTCGCTGCGGGTCGACGAGTCGAACGCGACCGTCGGGGCCTTCTTCTACGTCTGGATCAGCGTGCTGAACCTGATGCTGGTGTCGGTGTGCTGGAGCTTCCTGCTGGAGATGTTCACGGGCGAGCAGTCGAAGCGCCTGTTCGGGCTGATCGCCGCCGGCGGCACGCTGGGGGCTCTCGTCGGCCCCCTGCTGGCCAGCCTGCTGGTCGATCGCATCGGCAACTCGGGCGTGCTCTTCCTCGCGGCGGGGGGATTCGTCGGCGCCATCGTGTGCCAGCGCGTGCTGCTGGCGCAGTGGGCCGGCACGACTGACGCGGCCGCTCGCGGCCGTTCGTCCATCGACCGGGGCATGGGCGGCAACCCGTTCGCCGGCGTCGCGATCGTCCTGCGCTCGCCCTACCTGCTCGGCATTGCGCTGTTCGTCGTGCTGCTGTCGGCGGTGAACACGTTCCTGTACTTCGAGCAGCTGCGCATCGTCAGCGACACCTACCAGGACACCGCGCAGCGCACGGCGGTGTTCGCGACGATCGACGTCGTCGTCCAGTCACTGACGATCGTCTCGCAGCTGCTGCTGACGGGCTGGATCGCCTCCCGGCTCGGCGTGCGCATGCTGCTGACGCTGGTGCCCGTGCTGATGGTGCTCGGCTTCGTCGTGCTCTCGGCGGTCAATGTCTTCGGCACCATCGCCGCGCTGATGGTGGCCCGGCGCTGGGGCGAGTACTCGTTCATCCGGCCGGGCCGCGAGATGCTCTGGAGCTCGCTCGACACGGAGACGAAGTACAAGGCGAAGAGCTTCATCGACGTGCCCGTGTACCGGGCCGCCGACTTCCTCGGCGCGCAGGCCAAGACCGCGATCGAGACGATGGGCACGTCGCCGGGCGCGACGGCGCTGATCGGCGCGGCGGTCGCGGCGCTGTGGGCGGTCAACGGCTGGCTGCTCGGCAGCCGGCGCGATCGCAGCGACCCGCGCTGAGCCGGCGGCGACGTCAGGTCGTGGCGTCGGCGCGGGCTTCCTCGCGCCAGGCGGCGCGCAGGTTGGCCGCCGTCGGGCCGGTGCCGTCCGGCCGCCAGCCCGGCGGGCCGAACACGTAGCCGATTACTTCGCGCAGGCTCCGCGCACCGGCGAGGTCGCGGAACATCGCCGCCCACTCGTGGAAGGCGATGCGGATCGGGTTGTACGTGTCGATGTTCCTGATGAGACCGTAGCGCGGCGGATCGGCGGCCGTCTCCTGCGCGTACGTCCCGAACAGGCGGTCCCAGCACATGAAGATGCCGGCATAGTTCCGGTCGACGTAGCGCGGGTTCGACGCGTGGTGCACGCGGTGGTTCGAGGGCGTGTTGAACAGGTACTCGAACCACGCCGGCATGCGGCCGATCGCCTCGGTGTGGATCCAGAACTGGTAGGCGAGGTTGAGGCTGCTCTGCAGGAAGATCATCTCGGTCGGGAAGCCGATCAGCGAGAGCACGAACCACGGCGCCCAGGTGCCGACCAGCACGCCGGTCCACGGCTGGCGGACCGCCGTGGAGAGGTTGTACTCCTGCGAGGAGTGATGATTGACGTGTGCCGCCCACCAGAAGCGGCACTCGTGGCTGATGCGGTGGAACCAGTAGTACGCGAAGTCGTCGAGCACGACGATCGCCGCCCACGCCCACGGCGAATCGATCGGGATGTCGAACAGCCGGTAGTCGTAGAAGAAGGCGAACGCCGCGACGGACGCGCCGGCGAGCAGCACGTTGCTCCCGTAGTTGCCGATGCGCATGCCGATGGACGCGAAGGTGTCCCTCCACGTGAAGCGGCCCCGCACGAGGTGCGCGCGGATCAGCGCCATCTCGGCGACCATGAGGCCGAAGCGGGCGGCGATCAGCCACTCCGCCGTGGTCAACGCGCGTATCGCCATGGGCTCCCCCCGTCGTGGGCCCGGATCGTTTGCATCAGGTATACCGCCGCTTGGCGTGCGACGTCCAGCGTCAGCCGGGCGCGACCGCCGGCAGGACGGTCGCCCGACATTCGCCGAAGCCGATGCGCCGGAAGCCCTCGCGCTCGCAGGCGCCGCGCAGGATCACGGTGTCGCCGTCCTCGAGGAAGGTCCGCGTCTCGCCGTTCGGCAGTCGCAGGGGCTTCTGGCCGGCGCACGTGAGTTCGAGCAGGCTGCCGCCTTGCTCGGCCGCGGGACCGGACAGCGTGCCGGTGCCGAGCAGGTCGCCCGTGCGCAGATTGCAGCCGTTGACGGTGTGATGGGTCACGAGTTGCGCGACGGTCCAGTACGAGTCGCGCAGGCTGGACTGGCTGAGGCGCGTGGCGGCCGTGCCTGCGGCCCGCATGCGCGCGGTCTGCAGCCAGACCTCGAGTTCGACGCCGAGCGTGCCCGCGGCGCGGTTCGCGTCGCTGTCGAGATAAGGCAGGGGCGCCGGATCACCCTCGGGCCGCACGAACGGTTCACGGAACGGCGCCAGCGCGTCGAGCGTGACCACCCACGGCGAGATCGTGGTCGCGAAGCTCTTGGCGAGGAACGGGCCGAGCGGCTGGTATTCCCAGGCCTGCACGTCGCGCGCGCTCCAGTCGTTCAGCAGGGTCAGGCCGAACACATGGTCCTCGGCCTCGCCCATGCGCACGGGCGCGCCGAGCGCGTTCGACGGGCCGATCACGATTCCCATCTCGAGTTCGTAGTCGAGGCGCCGCGTCGGTGCGAGCACCGGCAGCGCGGGATCCGGCGCCTTGAGCTGGCCCCAGGGCCGGCGGAAGTCCTGGCCGCTCGGCAGCACCGAGGACGCGCGGCCGTGATAACCGATCGGCACCCAGCGGTAGTTCGGGAGCAGCGGGTTGTCGGGCCGGAACAGCTTGCCGACCGTCGTGGCGTGGTGGATCCCCGTGTAGAAATCGGTGTAGTCGCCGATCTCGCCCGGCAGGCCGAATTCGAGATCCGCCTGTCGCAGCAACGCCGGTCGCCACGCGGCCGCCTGGTCACTGTCGACGCGCAAGCCGGCCGAAATCGTGGCGCGCAGCTGGCGGCGCGCCGCGGCCGGCAGGCGCATGATCGCCGCGAGGTCGGCGCTGGCTACCAGGCCGGCGGCCTGCAGGTCGAGCACCGCATCGCCGATCGCGACGCCGGCGCGCCAGTCGTAGTTGCTGCCGCGCAGCCGGAACCGGCCGAACGGCAGGTTCTGGATCGGGAAGTCACTCCCCGGATCGTTGGCGGACTCGACCCAGCTGCGCAGGTCCGCGGCATGCGTCGCGTCGATCGTCACCGGGCGAATTCCTTCTCGTGCAGGAATGCCGCGTGGCGGGGCGCGCGCTTCGTCTTCGACCACTCTTCGAGCATGTCCCACTTCACGGCGTCGAGCTTGCGCATCACCTCGGCTTCCTCGGGATCCGGGCAGGCGAGTTCGAGCCGGTGTCCGCTCGGGTCGAAGAAGTAGATCGAGTGGAACGCGCCGTGGTCGACGGGGCCGAGCACCTCGACGCCGTGGCCCTCGAGATGCGCCTTGTATTCGAGCAGTTCCGCGCGATCGCGAACGCGAAAGGCGATGTGCTGCACCCACTGCGGCGTGTTCGGGTCGCGGCCCATGGGCGCCTTGGTCGGCAGCTCGAAGAACGCGAGCACGTTGCCCTGGCCCGCGTCGAGGAAGATGTGCATGTACGGGTCGGGCTCCTTGGTCGAGGGCACGTGGTCCTCGGCGATGGCGAGCACGAACTCCATTTTCAGCATCTTCTGGTACCAGAGCACCGTCTCCTTCGCATCGCGGCAGCGATAGGCGACGTGATGGATGCGGTCGATCTGCATGTCAGCCCTCCACCTTGAGCGTGCCGCGGCGGATCTGGTCGCGCTCGAGCGACTCGAACAGGGCCTTGAAGTTGCCTTCGCCGAAGCCCTCGTCCTCCTTGCGCTGGATGAACTCGAAGAACACCGGGCCGAGCAGGGTCTGCGAGAAAATCTGCAGCAGCAGGCGCGGCTTGCCGTCCCGCGTGCTGCCGTCGAGCAGGATGCCGCGCGTCTGCAGTTCCTTCACCGGCTCGCCGTGACCCGGCAGACGGTCCTCGAGCGCCGCGTAGTAGAACTCATTGGGCGCGGTCATCAGCGGCACGCCGGCCTGGCGCAGCGAGTCGACGCTCGCGAGCAGGTCGTCGGTGAGCAGCGCGACGTGCTGGATGCCCTCGCCGTTGAACTGCATCAGGAACTCCTCGATCTGCCCCGAGCCGCGCGAGTTCTCCTCGTTGAGCGGGATGCGGATCAGGCCGTCGGGCGCCGTCATCGCCTTCGAGGTGAGGCCCGTGTACTCGCCCTTGATGTCGAAGTAGCGGATCTCGCGGAAGTTGAAGATGCGCTCGTAGAAGTTCGCCCAGAACGACATGCGGCCGCGGTACACGTTGTGCGTCAGGTGGTCGATGATCCGGAAGCCGTGGCCGCGCGGATGGCGGTCGACGTTGTCGAGGAAGCGGAAGTCGATGTCGTAGATCGACTGGCCGTCCTGGTAGCGGTCGATCAGGTAGAGCGGGGCGCCCCCGATGCCGCGGATCGCGGGCAGGCGCAGTTCCATCGGGCCTGTCGGGATCTCGATCGGCTGTGCGCCGAGGTCGATCGCCCGTTCGTACGCGCGATGCGCGTCCTTGACCCGGAAGGCGAGTCCGCAGGCACTGGGCCCGTGCTCCGCCGCGAAGTAGGCGGCGAGGCTCTTCGGCTCGCGGTTGACGATGAAGTTGATGTGGCCCTGGCGGAAGAGGTCGACGTCCTTCGAGCGATGGTGGGCGACGAGCGTGAAGCCCATCTGCTCCAGCAGCGGTTCGATCACGCCGGATGTCGGTGCGGCGAATTCGACGAACTCGAAACCGCACAGCCCCATCGGGTTGTCGAACAGGTCGGTCATGGCGGGCTCCTGGCGATGCAGCGAACGTCGGCGCGGGCGGTTGGGTCGGACGGGCCGGCGGGCGCCGGGTCCGGCTGCCAATTATGCGCCCGGGTCGGCGGGTTGAATAGTTCCACATGCAACTAATCGCGACGGCTCGCTGCAGCGCGGCAAATTTCGGCCTGGGGCGGCTTGGCGTTCCCCGCGACATCCGGAGTAATCTCCGGCCGGGGCGATCCGGGGGGTGAGCTCCGACAACAAGAACGCCAACCAGGAACCCACGCATGCAGCCCATCGTCGACGTCGCACAGTCGCTCGGGATCGATCCGGGCGTCCTCGAACCCTACGGCCGCTACAAGGCCAAGTTGCCGCTGTCCGCGTTCCGCGGGCGCGAGCCGCGCGGCAAGCTCGTGCTGGTGTCGGCGATCACGCCCACGCCGGCCGGTGAAGGCAAGACCACCAGCACGATCGGCATCGTGCAGGGGCTCACCAGGATCGGCGTGAAGGCCGCGGCGGCGCTGCGCGAGCCCAGCCTCGGGCCAGTGTTCGGCATGAAGGGCGGCGGCGCGGGCGGCGGCGCCTCCGAAGTGCTGCCGATGATGGACATCAACATGCACTTCAACGGCGACTTCCACGCCGTATCGAGTGCGCACAACCTGCTGTCGGCGATGCTCGACAACTCGCTGCACTACGGCAACCCGACCGGGCTCGACGCGCGCCGCGTGACCTGGAAGCGCGTCGTCGACATGAACGACCGCTCGCTGCGCGACCTCGTGATCGGGCTCGGCGGGCGCACGGAAGGCGTGCCGCGCGAGAGCGGCTTCGACATCACGGCCGCGAGCGAGGTGATGGCGATCCTCTGCCTCGCGAACGACGTGCCCGATCTCAAGGCACGACTCGCGCGCATCGTGGTCGGCTACACCAGCGAGGGCAAGCCGGTCACGGCCGGCGAGCTGAACGCCGTCGGCGCCATGGCCGCGCTGCTCGGCCAGGCGGTGAAGCCGAATTTCGTGCAGACCACGGAAGGCGCGCCCGCGTTCCTGCACGGCGGGCCGTTCGCCAACATCGCGCACGGCACCAACAGCGTGATGGCGACGCGCGCGGCGCTGAGCTACGCGGACATCGTCGTGACCGAGGCCGGGTTCGCGTTCGACCTCGGCGGCGAGAAGTTCTTCGACATCAACTGCCGCTACGGCAAGCTCGCGCCCGCGTGCACGGTGCTGGTGGCCACGGTGCGGGCGCTGAAGATGCACGGGGGCAAGCCGCTCGCCGAGGTCAACCAGCCGGACGTGAGCGCGCTGATCCGCGGCATGGTCAACCTCGAGAAGCACATCGAAAACGCGCGTCGCTTCGGCCAGACCGTGCTCGTGTCGATCAACCACTTCCCGACCGACACCGAGGAGGAACTCGGCGAGATCCGGCGCCATTGCGAGTCGCTCGGCGTGCACGCCGTGCTGTCGCGACCGTTCAGCGAAGGCGGCGACGGCTGCATCGAGATCGCCGAGCGCGTGCGCGATCTCTGCGCGCGCCAGGAGCCGGGTTTCAAGCCGCTGTACGAGTGGGACTGGCCGATCGACCGCAAGATCGAGACCATCGCGCGCGAAATGTACGGCGCGAAGGGCGTCGAATACGCGGCCAAGGCCCGTCGCGACCGCGAGCAGCTCGAGAAGGCGGGCTTCGGCGGCCTGCCGATCTGCATGGCGAAGACGCAGCAGTCGCTGTCGGACAACCCGGCGCTGCTCGGCCGGCCGCGCGACTTCACGGTCACCGTGCGCGAGATCCAGCTCGCGGCGGGCGCCGGGTTCCTGGTGCCGATCACCGGCGAGATCATGCGCATGCCCGGACTGCCGCGCGAGCCGATGGCCAACCGCTTCGACCTCTCCGACGAGGGCGAGGTGCTGTTCCGCGGCAAGTGACCCCTAGGCCGGCAGGACGTTCGCGTTCAGCCGGAAGAGGTTGCCCGGGTCGTAGCGCTTCTTGACCTCGCGCAGCCGCGCGAGGTTGCCCTGGTAGTTCGCGTCGATGGTGGCCTGCGGCTCGTCGGCGACTTCGTTGGTGTAGTAGCCGTCGGTGGACGGGGCGAGCGACTGCCAGTAGGCCGCGAGGTAGTCCGTGTGCGGCCGGCCGTCCTCCTCGAACGGCCACGACACGTTGACCATCAGGTTGTTGACGGCGCGTCGATGCGGGAAGGCGGTGGCCGGTCGGGCGACCCGTCCGATGGCGCCGCCCGCGTGCTGCAGGAACACCGTCGTGCCACGGGACTCGTGGGGCTGGTAGCCCGCGACGATCGTGCGCAGGAGGTCGCCGGGCAGCGCGTCCACGAAGCCCGACTTCACCCTGCGCCCCTCGACCCGTGGGTCGGTCGTGTCGCTGCTGCGCTGCAGGGCGACGTAGTCCATCGAGCCGATCGTGTCCTTCAGCGGCGTGCCGAGCTTGCGCAGCGGCGCCAGCACGGCGTCCGTGCGGTTCGCGGGGCCCGAGTAGCACAGATTGAACACGAACACGCCCGGCTTGCCGCGCGGCGTGGCGAGCACCGCGTCGAGATACAGGTCGTCCGGCGCCGCGTGGCTGATGTCGGCATACGCCTGCAGCAATTCCGCAGCACGCGCGATCGGGAACACCAGCCCGCCGCCGACGACCTGGCGCTGCATCGGGTGCAGGTTGAACTCGAACGAGGTGACGACGCCGAAGTTGCCGCCGCCCCCGCGCACCGCCCAGTAGAGGTCGGGGTTCTCGTCGCGGCTCGCATGTCGCAGCTGCCCGTCGGCCCCGACGATGTCGACCGCGCGGACGTTGTCGAGCGCGAGGCCGAAGCGCCGCGCGAGCCGGCCGAAGCCGGCGCCGAGGGTCAGGCCGCCCACGCCGGTGTGCGACACCGTGCCGGCCGTCGTCACGAGGCCGAGGCCCATCGCCTCGTGGTCGAGTTCGCCGAGCAGGCAGCCGCCGGCCACGTAGGCGACGCGCGACGCCACGTCCACGCGCACGCCGCGCAGTTGCGACAGGTCGAGCTGCAGGCCGCCGTCGCAGGTGGACTTGCCGCTGATGCTGTGTCCACCGCACTTGACCGCCAGCAGCAGGTTGCGGCGCCGCGCGAAGTCGATCGCCGTGCGCACGTCGCTCACGCCGGTGGGCTGGATCACCAGGGCCGGGTGCCGGTCGATGGTGAGATTGCGCACGCGTCGCGCGGTGTCGTAACCCGCATCCCCGGGCAGCAGGAGCGGCCCGCGCAGGCTGGCGCGCAGCTGCTCGAGGTCCGACGGGTCCAGCGGGCCGCTCGACCCGTCGAGCCGCGTCGCGGCGGGCGCGTCGGCCCAGGACGAGCGATCGGGCAGGGTGGACAGGGCGACGGCCGCGGCGGTCGCCAGCGATTGACGGACGAAGCTCCTGCGATCCATGACTGATCCCCCCAAGTCGATGGTCGTGCGCTGCGGTCGCCGGCAGCATACAACGGTTGCACGCGGTATAGTCGCGCCTCCCGTCCTCTCACCCCTGTCGTCATGTCCGCCACGGCGCCCGCTACCGCCGAGAACGAGGTCGCCGGCCGCGACCTCGCCATCCTCGTCTTCCTCAACGTGATCTGGGGCTTCAACTACGTCGCCTCGAAGATCGGCGTGCACGAGATTCCCCCGGTCTTCTTCACGGCGCTGCGCTTCGTCGTGGTCGGGGTGTTCGTCGCGCGCTTCCTGCGCCTCCATCCGGGGGAGATGAGCCGGATCCTGTGGGCCGCCTTCTTCGCCGGGCCGGTCGCCTTCGCGCTGCTGTTCATCGGTCTGGCGCACGTCGACAACACGGCCAATGCCGCCGTGGTGAGCCAGCTCGGCGTCCCGTTCACCACCCTGCTGTCGGTGTGGCTGCTCGGCGAGGTGATCCACTGGCGGCGCAAGCTCGGCATCGGGCTCGCATTCCTCGGCGTCGCGATCATCGGCTTCGACCCGCGGGTGTTCCACAGCCTCTTCGGCCTGTCGCTCGTGGTCGCCTCGGCGCTGGTCGGCTCACTCGGCGTGATCCTCATCAAGCAGCTGAAGGACATCCGCGCGCTCGAACTGCAGGCGTGGGTCTCGACCCTGTGCGTGGTCGTGCTGCTGCCGCTCAGTGCCTTCACCGAATCCGGCCAGTGGGACGCACTCGTGCACGCCACGTGGCGCGGCTGGGCCGCGCTGGCCTTCACGGCGCTCGCCTCCAGTCTCGTCGCCCACACCACGTGGTACTGGCTGGTCGGCAAGTACCCGGTGACCGGCCTGTCGGCGGTGACGCTGCTCACGCCGATCTTCGGCATCCTGTTCAGCGTGCTCGTCCT
>JBGAHO010000009.1:0-99941 GCA_044226195.1 Steroidobacteraceae bacterium | reverse complement strand
CCCGAGTCGCGGCGCGAGTACCGCGCGAAGCTGGTGGCGTACTTCGAACGCCACCTCGACGTGCTGGACGAAGACAGCAGGCGCCGGCTCGGCGGCAACCCGCTGCGCATCCTCGACAGCAAGAACCCGGCGCTCACCGAGGTGATCCGCGGGGCACCGCTCATCACCGACCACCTCGACCCGGAGTCGGCCGATCATTTCAAGAGGCTCCGGGCCCATCTCGATGCCCAGGGCGTCGCGTACGTCGTCAATCCGCGCCTCGTGCGCGGGCTCGACTACTACACGCGCACGGTGTTCGAATGGATCACCACCGACCTCGGCTCGCAGGACGCGGTCTGCTCCGGGGGCCGGTACGACGGCCTGGT
Source organism: Steroidobacteraceae bacterium (assembly GCA_044226195.1). GTDB lineage: Bacteria > Pseudomonadota > Gammaproteobacteria > Steroidobacterales > Steroidobacteraceae > RPQJ01. The sequence goes on along the minus strand of JBGAHO010000009.1, from coordinate 99,576 downwards.
CGCGCAACTCGGCGGCGAGTCCGTGCCGGCGATCGGCTGGGCGCTCGGCGAGGAGCGGCTGGTCGAGATCATGCGCCTGCAGGGGCTCGTCGGCGCCGAAGGTCGGCCGGACGTGTATTTCGTGCTGGCGGGCGAGGCGGCCGAAGCGGCCGGGCTCGGGCTCGCCGAGCGCGTGCGGGACGCCGTGCCGGGCCTGCGCGTCGAGGTCAATGGCGGCGGCGGCAGCTTCAAGTCGCAGATGAAGCGCGCAGACAAGAGCGGCGCGCGCTACGCGGTGATCCTCGGCGACAATGAGGTCGCCGGCGGCACGGTCGCGCTCAAGTCGCTGCGCGACGACGGCGGGCAGCGCACGCTGGCGCAGTCCGACCTGGCGCAGGAACTCTCCGCGGCGCTCGAGCGCGGCGCGGCCTGATACAACGCGGATCCCGGACGGGATCGCACACGGAGCCTGAAAAGTGGAAGACCTGAGCGACAACGAAGCAGAAGAAACATTGCGCGCATGGGTGCGCAACAACTGGCTGACCGTCGTCGGCGGCCTCGCGATCGGTTTCGGCGCCATCGGCGGCTGGCAGTACTGGCAGAAGTCGCAGCGCGCCGCGAAGGAAGCGGACTCCGCGGCCTACCAGGCCGAGATCGACGCGCTCGGCGCGAACCAGTTCGACTCGGCCGCGCAGCAGGCGAAGCAACTGCGTGACCAGCATCCGGGCTCGCCGTATGCCGACCAGGCCGACCTCGCGCTCGCGCGCTCCGCCGTCGAGGCAAACAAGCTGGACGAGGCGGCGACGCACCTGAAGACGGTCATGGACGCATCGCGCGATCCGCAGTTGCAGCAGGTCGCCCGCACGCGCCTCGCGCGCGTGCGCATCGAGCAGGGCAAGCCGGACGAGGCGCTCGCGTTGCTCGACGTGGCCAGCGCCGGCGCGTTCGTGGGCCTGTACCACGACATTCGCGGTGACGCGCTTGCCGCCAAGGGCGATGCGAAGGGTGCACGCCAGGAATACGACGCCGCGATCGCGGCCGCTGCCACGGATCCGGCGGTCGACAAGGCCTACGTGGAACTGAAGCGCGATCATCTGCCGGGTGCCGCGGGAGCGGCGCCGTGAGGCCCGCCGCCGCGTCGCGGTCGTTCGTCGCCCTGGCCGTGGTCGGCGCGGCCCTCGCGCTCGGCGCCTGCGACAAGAACAGCAAGACCGCCGAGCCGCCGGCAGAGCTCGTCGACCTGAAACCCTCGCTGCCGGTGCAGAAGGTCTGGTCGAACAGTCTCGGCGGCGGTGGCGAGGACTTGCGCCTGTCGCTCGGTGTCGCCTTCCGGGACGGCGTGGTCTACGCGGCGGGTCGCGGCGGCAAGGTCGAGGCCTTCGATGCGGCCAACGGCCGCTCGCGCTGGAGCGCGGACACGAAGCTCGACTTGTCGGCCGGCCCCGGCGTGGGCCCGGGCCTGGTCGCGGTCGGCACCAACGACGGCGACGTCATCGCGCTCGATGCGCAGAGCGGCAAGAAGGTCTGGTCGGTCAAGGTGAGCAGCGAGGTGCTGTCCGCGCCGCTGATCACGACCGATCGCGTCGTGGTGCGCACGGTCGACGGGCGCATCCGCGCGCTCGACGCCGCCACCGGCAAGGAGCAGTGGACCGGCGAGGAGCCGGTGCCGCGCCTCTCGCTGCGGGGTACGGCCCCGCCGGTCCTGAGCGGCGAGACGGTGCTGTGCGGCTACGACTCGGGCAAGGTCGTGGCGTATGCGCTGTCGAACGGCGACGTGCTCTGGCAGGCGCAGGTCAGCACGCCGCGCGGGCGCTCGGAGCTCGAGCGACTGGCGGACGTCGATTCCGCCGTGCGCGTGGCGGGCAACGACGTGTACGCCGTCGGCTACCAGGGCCGCATCGCGATGATGGCGCTCGACTCGGGCCAGGTCTGGTGGGGACGCGAGCTCTCCAGCTACCGCGGCCTCGCGCTCGACGACGACCAGCTCTACGTCGCCACCAGCGACGGCAGCGTGGTCGCGATGCGGCGCCGCGACGGCACGGTGCTGTGGCAGCAGGACGGCCTCAAGCGGCGCGGCCTGAGCGCACCCGCCGTGGACGGCAAGGCCATCGTGGTCGGCGACTTCGACGGCTACGTGCACTGGCTCGATCGCGACACCGGCAAGTTCGTCGCCCGCGAGCATCCGGGCGGCGCGCGCATCAGCGCCCCGCCGATCGCGGCGGACGGACGCGTCTTCGTGATCGACGACGACGGCAAGCTCGCCGCGTTCCGCAGCGGGGGCGGCAAGGCAGGCTGATGTGCTTCCCGTCCTGGCACTCGTCGGTCGGCCCAACGTCGGCAAGTCGACGCTGTTCAATGCGTTGACCCGCACCCGCGACGCGCTCGTCGCGGACGTGCCGGGGCTCACCCGCGACCGCAAGTACGGCTACGCGCGCCGGGAAGGCCGCGCCTGCGTCGTCATCGACACCGGCGGCCTCGTCGAGGGCATGCAGGGCATCGAGCGCCTCATGGAAGAGCAGTCCCTCAAGGCCGTGAGCGAGGCCGACCGCGTGCTGTTCGTGGTCGACGCGCGCGAGGGCTGCACGCCCGCCGACCTGCACGTGGCGGGGCTCCTGCGTCGCAGCGGCAAGCCGGTGCTGGTCGTCGCCAACAAGTCCGAGGGCCTCGACGCGGACCATGCCGGCGCGGACTTCCACGAGTTCGGCTTCGGCGATCCGCTCGCCATCTCGTCGGCACACGCGCAGGGCCTCGACACGCTGCTCGAATCGGCGCTGACCGGCCTGGCGTCGGCCGAGCCGCCGCCCATTCCCACCGAGCGCGACCGCGAGATCCGCGTGGCGGTCGTGGGGCGCCCGAACGTCGGCAAGTCGACGCTGATCAACCGGCTGCTCGGCGAGGAGCGGCTGATCGCCTACGACCTCCCGGGCACGACCCGCGACACCGTCGAGGTGCCGTTCGAGCGCGACGGCCAGCGCTACACGCTGATCGACACGGCCGGCGTGCGTCGCCGGGCGCGCGTCGAGGAGACAGTCGAGAAGTTCAGCGTCGTGAAGGCCCTGCAGGCGATCGAGGAAGCAAACGTGGTGATCGGCGTCATCGACGCCCACGACACGGTCGCCGAGCAGGACGCGAGCCTGCTCGGGCTGGTGGCCGAGCAGGGGCGGGCGATGGTGATCGCGGTCAACAAGTGGGACGGCATCGCGGCCGACCAGCGCGATGCGATCCGCGACGGCCTCGACCTGCGGCTCGACTTCCTGCGCTTCGCGCCGGTCCACTTCATCTCGGCCAAGCACGGGACCGGCGTCGGCGACCTGATGGGCGCCGTCAAGGCGGGGTACCGGGCCGCGATGCGGGAGATGCCGACCAAGGACCTGACGCGCGCGCTCGAGCAGGCCCTCACCATGCACCAGCCGCCGCTGGTGCGCGGCCGCCGCATCAAGCTGCGCTATGCCCACCAGGGCGGGCGCAATCCGCCGGTGGTGGTGATCCACGGCAACCAGACCCAGCACGTCCCGGACGCGTACCGGCGGTACCTGGAGAACCACTTCCGCGAGGTGTTCCGCCTGCAGGGCACGCCCATGCGGATCGAATTCCGCACGGACGCCAACCCGTTCGCGGGTCGTCGGGTGGAACTGACGCCCCGCCAGGCCCGCAAGAAGCAGCGGGCCATGGCCCATTTCAAGGGCGGGAAGCGCGGCAAGCGCTGAGATATAACTGCCGGTTCTGAGCGGCTATCCGCTCGTTGCTTGTGCCCCGGTGGGGCGGGTCTAGACTCCGGAGCATGCTCATGGCTGCCGCCCGCACCCCCGTTGCCGCGCCCGACGACCTGCCTGCCACGCAGCTGGCGGTCATCGAGGCGCCGCTGCGCCTGTACCGTGGCGGCGTCATCGAGAACCCGGTCATCGCCTACGAGACCTGGGGGCGCCTGAACGAGGCCCGGGACAACACGCTCCTGCTGTTCACCGGGCTGTCGCCCTCGGCGCACGCCGCGTCCTCGCCCGCCGACCCGAAGCCGGGCTGGTGGGAGTCGATGATCGGCGAGGGCAAGCCGATCGACACGCGTCGCTGGTTCGTGGTGTGCGTCAACTCGCTCGGCAGCCCGTTCGGCTCCTCGAGCCCGATCAGCATCGATCCGCGCACCGGCCGGGCCTACGGCCTCTCGTTCCCCGAGATCTCGGTGGAGGACATCGCGACCGGCGGGCAGCTGGTGCTGCGGACGCTCGGCATCGAGCGCGCGGCCGTCGTGATGGGGGCGTCGCTCGGCGGCATGACCGCGCTCGCCTACACGGTCCAGTATCCCGACCAGGCGGGCAACCTCGTGTCGATCTCCGGCGCGGCGGCCGCGTCGCCGTTCGCGATCGCGCTGCGCTCGCTGCAGCGTGAGATGGTGCGCAGCGATGCTGCCTGGCGTGGCGGCAACTACGAGCCGGGCCGCGGTCCTCGGCTCGGCCTGCGCCTCGCGCGCAAGCTCGGCACCATCACCTACCGCTCGGCGGAGGAGTGGGGCGATCGCTTCGGCCGTCGCCGCATCGAGGACACCGCCGGCATCGCCGGGGACTTCCGGCCGCAGTTCGAGGTCGAGGGTTACCTCGAGCACCAGGCCCACCGGTTCGCGGACATCTACGACGCGAACTGCTACCTGTACATCTCGCGCGCGATGGACCAGTTCGACCTCGCCGACCACGGCAACGGCTCGCTGGCCGCGGCGTTCGCGAAGTTCAAGCCGGCGCGCTCGCTCGTGATCGGCGTGCAGTCGGACATGCTGTTCACGATCGACCAGCAGCGGCAAATCGCCGACCATCTCAAGGCCGCCGGCCTGTCGGTCGAGTACCACGCCTTTCCGTCGCCGCAGGGCCACGACGCCTTCCTGGTGGACCAGGGACGCTTCGAGCCGGCGATCCGGCGTTTCCTGCAGTCGATCTAGGGCTGCGTGGCCCCGGCCGGCGCGAGGAACAGCGCCGGATCCACCATCGCGCGATTGATGCCGATCCCCCAGTGCAGGTGCGGCCCGGTCACCCGTCCCGTGGCCCCGACCAGGCCGAGCACCGTGCCGGCCGCCACCACGTCGCCCGGCTTCACGTCGATGCGGCTCAGGTGGCAGTAGAGCGTCACCACGCCGTGGCCGTGGTCGACGAACACCGTGTTGCCGTTGAAGAAGAAGTCGCCGGCCTCGACCACGCGGCCCGGCGCGGGGCTGTGGATCGGCGTGCCCGTCGGCGCGGCGATGTCCATGCCGCTGTGAGGATTGCGCGGCAGGCCGTTGAAGAACCGGCGCAGGCCGAAGGACGAGGAACGTTCCCCCGGCACCGGCGCCGGCATGCGCCACGGTGGCATGAAGTCGGTCGACCAGGTGCCGAGCGCCCGGTCGGTGCGCAGCTTCTCCCGGTCGATGCGTGCGAGGTCTTCCGCGTTCGGCTCGACCTTGCGCTGGTCCTTCACGGTCAGCCGCTGCTCCGCGTACTGCTTCGCGGCCACGTCGAAGGGCAGCGAACGACGCGGCTTGCCATCCGGCCCGAGCAATTGCGCCGACAGCGTGCCCACGGTCGCATCGAGCGGAATGCCCACGACGGCCAGCCAGCGGTGGCCGTCGCGAATCACCGGTGAGCGGTAGCCGTTGAACATCACCGGCCCGGGCTCGCTGTCGGCGGGACCGAGGTCGACGAGGGCGATGCCGCCGGGCACGCGGCTCTCGAGCGGCAGCACCGCGTTCTCGGCGCGCACGGTCACGGCCGCCAGCAGCACGCAGGCGAGCAGGCCCAGCCGGCGCTTCATGCGGTTTCGTCCCCGTCGGGCGCGACGTCCGTCACCCGGGCCGTGAGGTGCCCGTGGGCGAGGCGCGCGCGAATGGTGGTGCCGACGGGCACGCGCGCGGCCTGCTGCAGGACGTGGCCGTCGGCGTCGGTGACGATCGCATAGCCGCGCTCGAGGGTGGCGAGCGGGCTGACCGCGTGCAGCGTGCGCAGGGCGACGTCGAGTCGCGCGCGCGGTCCGCCGAGGCAGGCGCGACCGGCGGCGGCGAGGGCGCGCCGGGCCGAATCGAGGCGGAGGCCGAGGGCCGCGACGCGCAGCGCCGGCGATGCACGGGCGAGCAGTGCTTCCGCTGCAGCGTGCCGGCGTCGTGCGCGCTCGAGGCGCGTCTGCATGGCGAAGGCGAGGCGCCCCTCGAGTTCATCGAGTCGCTGTGCGTGCTCGCGCAGGCGGGCGCCGGGATGACTGCGGTCCAGGGCCTTCTGCTGCGCGGCGAGTTGCGTGCGTGACTCGAGCAGGCGCCGGCGCATGGCGCGCACGACGCGCTGCCCGTGCACCTCGATGCGACGCTGCCATTCGATCCGGTCCGGCACGACCCGCTCGGCGGCCCCGGACGGCGTCGGTGCGCGCAGGTCGGCCACGAAATCCGCGATGGTGACGTCGACCTCGTGACCGACTCCGCTCACGACGGGGATGGGGCAGTCGAAGATCGCGCGCGCCACGCCCTCGTCGTTGAAGGCCCAGAGGTCCTCGAGCGAGCCGCCACCCCGGGCGACGATGAGGACGTCGCACTCCGCGCGCGCCGCCGCGAGGCGGATGGCTTGCGCGATTTCGCGCGGCGCCGCCTCGCCCTGCACGGCGACGGGATAGATCAGCACCGGAATGGCGGGGAATCGGCGTGCGAGGACGTGCAGGATGTCGCGGATCGCCGCGCCCGTCGGCGAGGTCACCACGCCGATCCGCTTCGGCAGCGTCGGCAGCGGGCGCTTGTGCCGCTCGTCGAACAGACCTTCGGCCTGCAGCTTGCGCTTCAGTTCCTCGAAGCGGCGGCGCAGCGCGCCTTCGCCGGCTTCCTCGAGGTGGTCGATGACCACCTGGAACTCGCCCCGCGCCTCGTACAGGCTGACGCGTCCGCGGGCCAGCACCTGCATGCCGTCGCGCACCGGGAAGCGCACCAGCAGGTTGCGCTGGCGGAACATCGCGCAGCGGACCTGGGCGGCCTCGTCCTTGAGCGAGAAGTACCAGTGGCCCGACCCGGGCCGGGACAGGTTCGAGATCTCGCCTTCGAGCCACACCGCGCCCAGGACGCGCTCCAGCAGGAACCGAGCCTCGCGGTTCAGGCGGCTGACCGTGAAAATCTCCCGCTGGGGCGGGGAGTTGGCCGGGATTTCGTCGAATTCGGGCGGCATCGGGACTGGATCTTAGCCGGCCCTCCACCTTTCCCGATACCACCCCGGGCGGGTAGAATGTCGCGCTTCCTTTTACGAGCCGGGTCCCCCCATGCTGCGCATCCTCGAGGAAGCCCTCACCTTCGACGACGTCCTCCTCGTGCCTGCCTATTCGCAGGTGCTGCCCGCCGAAGTGAGCCTCGCCACGCAGCTCACGCGTTCCATCCGGCTCAACCTGCCCGTGCTCTCCGCGGCGATGGACACGGTGACCGAGCACCGCCTCGCGATCGCCATCGCGCAGGAGGGCGGCATCGGCATCATCCACAAGAACATGTCGATCGAGCAGCAGGCGCGCGAGGTCGCGCGGGTCAAGCGCTTCGAGAGCGGCATCATCCACGACCCGATCACGGTGCGACCCGAGGCGACCATCCGCGAGGTCCTCGAACTCACCCGCGCGAAGAACATCTCCGGCGTGCCGGTGGTGCGCGACGGCAAGGCGGTCGGCATCGTCACGCACCGCGACCTGCGCTTCGAGACCCGCTACGACTCCCCCGTCTCCTCGGTCATGACGCCGCGCGAGCGCCTGGTCACGGTCAAGGAGAACTCGCCCAAGGACGAGGTGCTGACGCTGCTGCACAAGCACCGCATCGAGAAGGTGCTGGTCGTCGACGACGACTTCGCGCTCAAGGGCATGATCACGGTCAAGGACTTCCAGAAGGCCACCGAATTCCCGCGCGCCAGCAAGGACGAGCGCGGCGCCCTGCGCGTCGGCGCCGCCGTCGGCACCAGTTTCGACACGCTGGAGCGTGCCGCCGCGCTGCGCGAATCGGGCGTCGACGTGATCATCGTCGACACGGCGCACGGGCATTCTCAGGGTGTGATCGACACGGTCAAGCGCATCAAGGCCAAGTGGCCGGCCCAGCAGGTGATCGCGGGCAACATCGTCACCGGCGAGGCGGCGCTCGCGCTCGTCGATGCCGGGGCGGATGCGGTCAAGGTCGGCATCGGTCCGGGCTCGATCTGCACCACGCGCATCGTCGCCGGTGTCGGCGTGCCGCAGATCAGCGCGGTAGCCAACGTGGCCGAGGCGCTGGCGCCGCACGGCGTGCCGCTGATCGCGGACGGCGGCATCCGGTTCTCGGGTGACATTGCCAAGGCGATCGCCGCCGGCGCGTACTGCGTGATGATGGGCGGACTCTTCGCCGGCACCGAGGAATCCCCGGGCGAGGTCGAGCTGTACCAGGGTGCCTCGTACAAGTCGTACCGCGGCATGGGCTCGCTCGGCGCCATGGCGCAGTCGCACGGCTCGCGCGACCGCTATTTCCAGGACGCGTCGGCCGAGCTCGAGAAGCTCGTCCCGGAAGGCATCGAGGGTCGCGTGCCCTACAAGGGCAGCATCGTCGCCATCCTGCACCAGCTGACCGGCGGCCTGCGCGCCGCGATGGGCTACACCGGCAGCGCCAACATCGACGAGATGCGCACGCGCCCGAAGTTCGTGCGCATCACCAACGCGGGCGTGCGCGAGAGCCACGTGCACGACGTGACCATCACCAAGGAAGCGCCCAATTACCGTGTCAGCTGAGACCTCGCCGGCGGTGCGCCCGACCGACATCCACGCGCACCGCATCCTGATCCTCGACTTCGGCTCGCAGTACACCCAGCTGATCGCGCGCCGCGTGCGCGAGCTCGGCGTCTATTGCGAGATCCATCCCTGGGACGCGGGCGACGAGGCGGTGCGGGCCTTCGGTGCGCGCGGCATCATTCTTTCAGGCGGCCCCGAGTCCGTGACGCAGGCCGGTGCGCCGGCGGCGCCGAAGGCCGTGTTCGAGGCCGGCGTTCCCGTGCTCGGCATCTGCTACGGCATGCAGACCATGGCGGCGCAGCTCGGCGGCCGCGTCGAGCCGGGTGCGGTGCACGAGTTCGGCTACGCCGAAGTCCGCGCGCGCGGGCATTCGGCGCTGCTGCGCGACATCGAGGACCGCGTCAACGCCGAGGGCCACGGCCTGCTCGACGTCTGGATGAGCCACGGCGACCGCGTTGTCGAGCTGCCGCCCGGCTTCCAGGTCATCGCCTCGACGCCCGACCTGCCGTTCGCCGGCATGGCCGACGAGACGCGGCATTTCTATGCGCTGCAGTTCCACCCCGAAGTGACGCACACGCGGCAGGGCACGCGCATCTACGAGCGCTTCCTGCACGGCATCTGCGGCTGCGACTCGGGCTGGAACGCCGGCAACATCATCGACGATGCCGTCGCGCGCGTGCGCGCGCAGGTGGGCAGCAGCAAGGTGCTGCTGGGCCTGTCGGGCGGCGTGGATTCCTCCGTCGTCGCCGCGCTGCTGCACAAGGCGATCGGCGACCAGTTGACCTGCGTCTTCGTCGATCATGGCCTGCTGCGCCATCAGGAGGGCGACCAGGTCATGGCGGTGTTCGCGCGCAACCTCGGTGTGCGCGTCATCCGCGTGGATGCCGCGGAGCGCTTTTTCGCGGCGCTCGCCGGCGTCTCGGATCCGGAGGCCAAGCGCAAGATCATCGGCCGCCTGTTCATCGAGGTGTTCGACGAGGAGGCGCACAAGCTCCAGGGCGTGGAGTTCCTGGCGCAGGGCACGATCTACCCCGACGTGATCGAGTCGGCCGGCAGCAAGACCGGCAAGGCGCACGTCATCAAGTCGCACCACAACGTCGGCGGCCTGCCCGAGACGATGAAGCTCAAGCTGGTCGAGCCGCTGCGCGAGCTGTTCAAGGACGAGGTGCGACGCATCGGCATCGAGCTGGGCCTGCCGGCCGAGATGGTCCACCGCCATCCGTTCCCGGGCCCGGGCCTCGGCGTGCGCATCCTCGGCGAGGTCACCCGCGCCGCGGCGGACACGCTGCGACTCGCCGATCACATCTTCATCGAGGAACTGCGCAAGGCCGGCTGGTACGAGAAGACGAGCCAGGCCTTCGCGGTGTTCCTGCCCGTGAAGAGCGTGGGCGTCACCGGCGACGGCCGGCGCCACGAGCCCGTGGTCGCGCTGCGCGCCGTCGAGACGATCGACTTCATGACGGCGCACTGGGCGCACCTGCCCTACGAACTGCTGGCGACCTGCTCGCGGCGCATCGTCAACGAGGTCAAGGGCATCTCGCGCGTCGTCTACGACATCTCCGGGAAGCCGCCCGCGACGATCGAGTGGGAGTAGGGGCCCGTCGTTCGCGTCTATAGCTCAAACAAGACAAGAACGTAGTCCGTGCCATGGATCATGTGCCGCGCGTCGTCGATCGAGGTCGGGGCAGCCGAAACGCCTTGATCTGAAGCGAATATTGCGCTCCCGCGATATTCGATGCTCGCCATGGCCAATGGCGGACCTGCGCCGGTGGATATGGCGGCATCGAAGGCTGTCGCGCAGGCCGGCCTCGAGATGCCGCCCGCGCCGATGCCGGGTACCTGCGATTGCGGGACCTTGCACTGCGCGCCAGCGCTTGAGGCCGCGCCGACCCACTGGCAACGCGTGACGCTCCCGCAGCGAATCCGGCCATGATCGTTCGCGTTCCTGTCATCGAAACATCATGGCGCGGTCACAAGCGCGAGTGAGTCTGGCCGCACTGAGATCTCGGCGCGGACTGCCATGAATCGACGGCGGGCATTTCTTCTCGCGACCTGCAAACTGGCGTTGGCGCTGAGCGCGATGTCTTGCGCGATTGCGGGCGTGCCAATCGCTCAGCCCGCGACGACCCAGCGCGTCGTGGCGCCTGCACCCGCCGAGCCGCCCACCGATCTGCTGTTCCGCGACTTCTACGTGCTGCCGGTAGGTCCGCGCGGGCTCGAGCCCACGGCGAGGCTCGTCGGCCTGAACGGGCACAGAGTCCGGATCAGGGGCTACATCGCACACGAAGAGGAGCCGACGCCCGGCGTGTTCATGCTTGCGCCCTTCCCGATCGAAATCGGTGACGCCGACGAAAGCCTGGCCGACGACCTGCCTCCGACTACAGTTTTCGTTCAACTCGAGGGCGGAGAGTCCCGCGCGCTGCGGGCCGCCAGAGGCCCTGTCCAGGTTGCCGGCGTGCTCAGCGTCGGTGCGGCGGAGGAAGCGGGCGGCCGCGTTTCCTACGTGCGTCTGCGCGTCGACCCCACGGTGGCCGACGCGCTGCTGCTGTTGACGCCGCCGCGCGACGCGACGGCGTCGGTTCCCGGTGTTTCGTCCAAACCAGATTGAAGTTGAAGGAGAACTGCCAGATGCGCCTCCCCAGTGATTGCAGACGACTGGCCTGCGTGGCGGTCGCCGGTCTCGGCCTGCCGTGCTTCGCCTTCGCCGCGCCGACGATCTCGCGGCTGACACCGCCGAGTGAACTGTTCGCGAGCGGCAATGCCGCGCCCGTCATCTCCCGCTTCCTGGCAGGCCAGCGGTTCGACCTGCAGACCACGGTGCGTCCGGACAGCGGTCAGACGATCACGTCGGTGCGCTTCCAGGTCGACGGCACCGTGGTCGCCACGGTGAGCCCGGGCGTCGCCGGTACCACCAGCATGGTGTCGGCGACGGCAATTCAGGCGGCGGCCCCCGGGGCGGTCGCCGCGTCGGTGCGCGCCTATTCCAATCAGCGTCCGGGTCTCCACACCCTGCAAGTGACAGCCACGCAGAGCGATGGCGCGACCGTCTCCGCCACCGGCAACTTCGAGGTCGTACCCGTCGCGCCGGGACTCGGCAAAGTCAGAAACGTGATCATCATGCTCGGCGACGGGATGGGCGCCGCGCACCGCACGGCGGCCCGCATCGTCTCCAAGGGCTATACCCAGGGCAAGGCCAAGGGGATGCTGGCGATGGACATGCCCGTGACCGGCATGGTCATGACGGCATCGCTCAACTCGATCGTGACCGATTCGGCGCCGGGGATGGCGAACTACGTCAACGGCAACAAGGCGGTCAACAATCAGGAAGGCGTCTTCCCGGACGATACCATCGACGCATTCGACAACCCGCGAATCGAATACCTCAGCGAATTCCTGCATCGGCTGAAGGGCACGTCGCTTGGCATCGTCACGACCGCCGATGTATTCGACGCGACGCCCGCCGCCAACGCCGTGCACACTTCGAACCGTGGTAACGGCACCGGCATCAACGACCAGTACCTCGACGATCGCGGCCTCACGGGGCTCAAGGTGCTGCTCGGCGGCGGCCGCAAGTGGTACTTGCCGAATGCCAGCAACAGCGTCAGCCCGCAGAGCGCCAACGGCTCGCAGCGACGTACGTCGACCGACTATGTGCTGCCTGGCGATATCGTCACGGGCTGGGGTGCGGCGACCGGAGCGCTCGACAACAACCGCGACCTGATCGCCGATTTCCAGAATGCCGGATTCACCTACGCGCCTGACAAGAGCGCGCTCGACTACGCGCCGAATACCAAGCCGCTGCTCGGCCTGTTTGCCTTCTCGAACATGAACGTTGCGAAGGACAAGACCGACGGGCGCCGCGGCACGTCGACGGTGGTCGACGACTACGGCTTCCCGAATCAGCCGATGCTCGACGAAATGACCGCGAAAGCGCTGGACGTGCTCGATCGGAACAGCCCGCGCGGCTTCATACTGATGGTGGAAGGGGCCTCGATCGACAAGCAGGCACATCTGATGGACAGCGAGCGCTGGATCCTCGACACCATCGAGTTCGACCGAGCCGTGCAGGTGGCGAAGAATTACACGTCGACGCACCCCGACACGCTGGTGATCGTCACGGCGGACCACGAATGCTCGGGTGCGGCAATCATCGGCGCCAGCACGGTGACCAACGCCGTGTTGCAGACGAAGTCCGGGACGGCCGGACTGCAGGGAGTCGTGGGTCTGTACGACGCCGCGGGCTTCCCCAGGTATTCGATCGCTGCCGACGGCTATCCGCAGACCACCGACATCGACTTCAAGATGCTGATCGGCTACGGATCGAACACCGACCGCTATGAGAATTGGCAGACCAATCCGCTGCCCATTCACGACACCCAGCAGCCGTTTGAGCAGGCGGCACCGCTCTCAACGTATCCCGGCATCAACCCGTCCGACGGGCAGACCGGCCCGAGCACGGCGCTGAACCGCCCGCAGCGCGACCAGTCCGGCAACTTCTTCATCACCGGCCAGATTCCGGGTGAGCAGGCCGCGCACACCGCGACCGACATCCCGATCTCGGCGTATGGGCGCGGTGCATTCATGTTCACGGGCGTGATGGATAACACCGATGTCTTCTTCAAACTCGGGCAGGCCGCGCTCGGCGGCGTGCTCAACAGCGAACTGTTTGACCGCTGAGGCAAGATCCGGAGGCTCGGGAATTTCCCGGGCCTCCGGCACTGCGGGCAATGCCAGCGTGAAGCAAAAAAACAGTCGTTGGAAGATCGTCCTGCTCATTGCTGCCTGCGCGGGCACCGCGTACTTTGCATTTGTGGTCGGCGACATCGATCGGTTGGTCGCGCCGTCCCGGGGTGACGTCACCGCTGCCGGCCAATCGCAGCCGGTGCCGCCTGCCCGCGACGTCAATGCGGTGCTCGTGCCGTCCGCCCCAGCGGGCGACAACGCGGCGCAGACGTGGTCTGCGTCGACACGCACTGCGACCGCCGCCGATACGGCGGTCGCCGCGGCTGCGCAGGGCTCAGGACCCGCGCTGCAGCCTGCCTACCAGTCGCCTGAGCCACCCCGCAACTTGCCTCAACTGCTGGAGGATCCCGACCCCGCTGTTCGCCAGGCGGCGGTGAACCTGCTGCCGGACCACTGACCGCACTCGCAATGTCACGCCGAACGCCCCGACCGTCACCAACCGACCACCGAGGCCAAGTTCCGCGATGCCAGATGCGTCACCGTGGTTGGATCGAAAATGCCCCCTTCGAGCAGGTTGCAGATCCTGTCCGCCGCGGCGCTTCCGCCCTGCGTATTCCGCCGGCAGGTCGTCCGGCCCGGAACGACCTGACGCCACACGCCGGTGGCGCCCCGGACCGTCAACCACCGCTCGATGTGGTCGATGTCCGGTCGAGGGCATCAACCGCGATCCATCGACTTCTGTCCGGGTTGGGCGCGCACCCCTGTCGACCGTCTTGACGGTGAACCACGGACGGCGGTTCGCGAAAGTTCCCTCAGGGAGACTGGTCCCGTGTGGCGCATGGCAAGCCTGGTATTCGTGAGCCTGCTCGCAGCGCTCGACCAGATCGTGCTGTCGCGGGTCGCGCACACGGGATTCTCGCCGGACGGGGAATCGGTGGCGGCGCGGCTGACGAAGTCACGCGTGCCGGCGAACTAGCGTCCTGCCGCACAGCCCATGGCGGGCGCCGCCTCGGCTGCGGTGACCCTAGAACCCATGCCCGGCCAATGCCGCCGACACTCGCTCCTTCATCGTCACGGACCGCATCGGAAACGCGCGAAAGAACTCGGTGCGGGTGAGCGTCGGATTGCGCGCGCGCGCGTTCGACGCCCACGCCGCCGCGCGGAGCGGATCGCCATTCAGCGCGTGGGCTGCGGCGGCAATCATCGCGATGAGCACGTGCGCGCCGGGCGAGCGCGCCGCCCGTTCGGCCCAGACCGCCGCTTCGGAGTCGCGACCGAGGTCCCACAGGGCGAAGGCACGCGTGCCGGCCATGGCGTAGTACAGCGGGTCCAGCGGGCTGAGCTGCATCGCAAGGTCCACGTGCGCATGGCTGTCGGAGCCGCGCTGGCCCATCGATTCCATGACCGCGAGCGTGTAGAAGCCCTGCGCATAGTTCGGGTTCACGTCGATCGCGCGATGCAGCCACGGCGTGGCGCCCTCGAGATCGCCCACGAGCCAGTGGCTGCGACCCATCGTCGTGTTCACGAACGGATCGAGCGGATCGAGTTCGACGCCGCGCTCGGCGCAGCGCCGGGCCAGCGCCACTTCGGTCGCCCGATCCGCCGAGTACTGCAGGAAGGCGGTCTGGAAATGGACGAACGACAGGCCCGCATGCGCCCGCGCGAAAGAGGGGTCGCGCGCGACGGCCTGCTCGAACAGGCGCAAAGCAATCTCGTTGTCGCGGCGGTTGAACCGGTACATGTGCTGCAGGCCGAGGTGGTAGGCGGACCACGCATCCAGGCGTTCACTCACCGAAAGGCGCGCGATGCCGGCTTCGTGCAGGGGAATGCGCAGTTCGAGCGCGATGAGCACCTTCGAGCAGATGTCCGCGCGCAGCGCATGCACGTCGTCGACGGCCACCGCGTAGCGTTCCGCCCACACGACGCCACTGTCGCGGGTATCGACGAGCCGGATCGTCACCGCGAGCCGCGTGCCGGTCACCTCGACCGAACCGGCGAGGCAATAGCGGACGCCGAGCAGGCGGCCGACGTCGGCCATGTCGATCTCTGGCTCCCGCAGCCGGAAGGACGAGCCACGCGCCGTCACGAACAGCCAGCGCAGGCGCGCCAGCTCCGCGATGAGTTCGTGCGGCAAGGCCTCGGCGATCGCGGTGTGATGTCCGGCATCGCCGACGAGGCGGAACGGCAGCACGGCCAGTGACGGACGCGATCCGTCGCCGGCGGCCGGACATTCGTCCGGTGTCGCCGGGCCGCGCACATCGTGCGCCGCGCGGACCTCGGCGACGAAGCGGTAGCCCTGGCCGTGGATCGTGCGGATGTAGCGCTGCGCCGTGCCGTCGTCCCTGAGCGCGCGTCGCGCCGATTTCACGCGACTCGCGAGGGCGGCGTCCGACACGACGCGACCGTCCCAGACCTTCTCGATCAGCTCGTCGCGCGAGACGAGCCGTTCACGGTTCTCGACGAGCAGGGCGAGCAGGGCGAACACCTGCGGCTCGATCGGCTGCCGTGTGCCGTCCGCGCGCAGTTCGACCTGGGACGTGTCGAGTTCGAAGGGGCCGAACCGGTACCGCATGGTGCGCGAGCATACGCCGCTCGCCCGCTCTCCAAAAATCTCCCCGGATCTCCATGAATTCTCCACGCCGACTGCAAGCATGCGCGTGCGGCATCGCGTCAAATGTGCCCCACGGGACGATGGTCAATTCGCTGTTTCGCAACCCCATCAAGACAGGAGAGAAGACATGCCAATGGTCACGATCGACATCATCCAGGGTGTGTTCACGCCCGAGCAGAAAGGCCAGCTCATCGCCAAGGTCACGGAGGCGATGATCGACGTGGAGGGCGAGGCGATGCGCCCGGTCACCTGGGTCCGCATCAACGAGTTCGAAGGCGGCGACTGGGCCGTCGGCGGCAAGCGCCTGTATCCGGCCGACGTCAAGGCCATGGCCGGTGCGAAGGCCGCTTAGTCGCCGGAGCTGACTCGTCAGCCGGAGCCGGGGCGATGTCCGCGAGGGCATCGCTCCGGCCTCTGGCTGGCGCCAGTCGTGCGGCCGTCATCCAACCCGGTACGGCAGCCACGCGCGGAAGCAGCAGCCCTGGCCGGCGATGCTGGTGACGCCTACCGTCCCGCCGTGCAATTCGGCCAGTCGGCGGGTCAACGCCAGGCCCAGTCCCGTGCCGGCGTGCCGACGCGTACTTGACGCATCGAGCTGCACGAAAGGCTCGAACAGCAGGGCGAGCTTGTCGGCGGAAATGCCCGGACCGGCATCCGAGACGGCGATCTCCAGGAACTCGCGCCACTCGCCCGGCGGCAACGGCAGCACCCGGGCCGGGACGTCGGTCGGCGCCTGCAGTTCGTCGCGCCCGCAGCGACTCGCGAACAGGCGCACTGTGCCGCCATCGGGCGTGAACTTCACGGCATTCGAGAGCAGGTTGAAGGCGATCTGCCGCAGCTTGCGCGCGTCCACCTGCATGATGCCGACACCGACGCTGGTCTCGACCTCGAGCCGGATGCCATGGGCATGCGCGTTCTCGCGCACGATGCTGATCGTCGAGCGCAGCAGGTCCGCCACGTCCGTCGGTACGAGGTCGAGGCTCTGGACGCCGGCCTCGACCTTCGACAGGTCGAGCACGTCGTTGATGAGCGCCAGCAGGTGGCGACCTGCCTCGTGGATGTCGGTCGCGAAACTTTCCTGCTGGCGGGAGAGGTCGCCCGCGAGTCCGTCCTTCAGCACCTGCGAGAAGCCGATCACCGCGTTCAGCGGCGTGCGCAACTCGTGCGACATGTTCGCGAGGAAGTCCGTCTTGGCGCGATTGGCCTGCTCGAGCTGCGCCGTGCGCTCGGCCACGCGTCGCTCGAGGCTCGCGTTCAGCTGTCGGATCTCCTGTTCCGCCCTCAGACGTTCCGTGATGTCGTTGGCGAGCACCACCACGGCCGGTCGCCCGTTGTAGGAGATCCCATGCGCGGTCACGTCCATCATCATGTCCGTGCCGTCCTTGCGCCGATGCCGCCAGATGCCGGTCCGCCAGCGGCCGGCGAGCACTTCGCGGACCGTTTCGTCCACGCGCGGCACTTCCTCCGGCGGCCGGATGTCCTTGATCGACATGCCCAGGAATTCGTCGCGCGAATAGCCGTAATGCTGTGTCGCGGAGTCGTTGACATCCAGGAACACAAGTGTCTCGGCGTCGAATACCCACATCGGATTCGGGTTGGCGAGGTACATGTCCCGGTAGCGTGCCTCGCTGCGGCCCAGTTCCTCGCGGGCGAGCCTGCTTGCGGTGATGTCCTGCACGATGCCGAGGATGCGGACGATGCGGCCCTCGGCATCGAGGTGCGGCTGGCCGCGGGAGAGCAGCCAGCGTGGCGGGTCCGTGTCGATCACTCGCCATTCGACCAGCAGCTCCGCGCCACGGCTCGAGGCGGACACCACCACGTCCGACACACGTTCGCGATCGTCCGGGTGTACGCGCTGGTACCAGTTCTCGTAGCTTGGCTCGCAACTCCCGGGTTCCAGGCCGAAGAGAAGGAAAGTCTTGTCGGTCCAGTAGTTGCGGCCAGTGCCGACCTCCCACTCCCAGGTGCCGACGTTGGCGGCTTCCTGCGCGAGCCTCAGGCGACGCTCGCTCTCTGCGAGCCGGTGCTGTTCGTCGCGCAGTGCGGCCTCGACACGCTTCTGGCGGGCGAGGTCGATGGCGAAGACCCATCGGGCGACCGGTCGTCCGGAGGGTGAGCGCAGGACCGTGATGTCGAGCAGCACCGGCAATCGTGAGCCGTCTCTTGCGAGATGCTCCGTCTCGAACGTGACGTGTCCCTCGCGATCGGCTACGGCAATCTGGCGCAGCGCATCGTCACGGCGGTCGATGGGGAACAGGTCGGCGACCGGCCGGCCCGCGAGTTCGTCGACGTGATGACCGCGCTGGGCAGCGAACGCTTGATTGGCAGCGAGGATCAGGTCGGACTGCGGATCGCCGACTGCAATCGCGAGACCGAAGCGCTCGAATGACTCGGCCCACAGTCGGCCCAGTTCACCTACGTCGCGCTGCCCCGGTCTGAGATCGTTCATCCGCGTGCGCCGGCCCGCTGCGCGCTTCATGCGAGCGCTGGGCTGACGGCGCCATCATGCGGTCGGGCGCCGCGGATGTCTGTCGGATTTCGCCGACGCGACGAGCGTCAGAGGTGCCCGTGCCGCGCGGCCAGTGCGACCAGTTCGGCATTGCTGCGCACGCCGAGCTTGTCGAGCAGGCGACGCCGGTAGGTCGTCACACTCTTCACGCCGACGCCGATCTGCGCAGCGATCTGCAGCAGGTTGGCGCCGCTCACCAGGCCGAGCATCACGTCGTTCTCGCGCCGCGACAGGCTCATGAACGGGTCGGGCGCCGCATCCGGACGTGGCGCGAGGCGATCCGGCTTCGGGAAGTACGTGCCACCCGCGACGATGCGGCGGATCGCTTCCAGCAGGTCTTCCGTATCGGCGCTTTTCGAGACGAAACCCCGCGCCCCGGCGCGCCGCGCGGCCTCGGCGTATTGGGCCGTCGGGTACATGGAGTAGAGCAGCACGGGCATCTCGATGCCCGAAGTGTGCATGGCCTCGAGCACTTCGAGACCGCGCATTTCCGGCAGGGCCACGTCGAGGATCATCAGGTCGGCCGGTTGCGAGCGCGAGAGGGCGAGAGCCTCCTTGCCGTCCGCGGCTTCGGCCACGACTTCCAGGTCGTCCGTGTGCAGCACCAGGTCGCGCAGGCCCTGGCGCAGGATCGCATGGTCATCCGCAATGATCAGTCGTGATTTCATGGGGCACCTCCCGAGGGAATGATGACATCAATTGCCGTGCCTTGGGGAGTCGAGCGGATTTCCACGCGGCCGCCGTGATGCCGGGCGCGCTCGCGAACCCCGGCCAGGCCGAAGCCCTTCACCGGTATCGAAGTGTCGAAGCCGTGTCCATCATCGCGCACCCGCAGGCGCAGCTTGCGGCCGGCACAGGACAGCGAGACCTGCACCCGCCTTGCGCCGGAATGCCGGGCGACGTTGGTCAGGAGTTCCTGCAGGATCCGGAATAGATCCGTCGCCGCGGAACCGTGGCAGTGGCACTCGTGCAGTGGGAAGCGACCGCGCGTGCGGATGCCTGTCGCCACCGACCAGTCGCGAAGGTACCAGCGGCAAGTCTCTGCGAGGCCCATGTCCTCGAGCGTCGGGGGCCGCAATCTTCCGCAGATGTCACGCGTGGCGTGCATCGCCGATTCCACCAGGGCGGCGATCGACAGCAGTTCGGCCCGCTGCAGCGGCTGCTCCGGGGGCGTGCGTCCGGCGAGGGTCGTGAGTCGCATGCGCACCGCCGTGAGCGTCGCGCCGACCTGGTCGTGCACGTCGCGCGCGACGGCCTTGCGCTCCGCCTCGATGGATTCCTGCAGGTGGCTGGCGAGATCGCTCAGCCGCCGGTTGGCCTCTTCGAGCGCGCGCTGTGCGTCGCGACGCGCAGTGATGTCGAGCGCGGCGCAGACCACGCCGATGACGCGGCCGGATGCATCGCGATCGGGTTCGATGATGAGGTCGTAACAGCCGGCGTGGCCGTTGCGCTGCACGTCCACCTGCACGCGCTCGCTGCGGCCCGTGCGCAGCACGCGGCGCTTCGGGGGCGTCAGTGTCGCAGCGCTGGACTTGCCATTGACCTCATCATCGGTGCGCCCGAGGATCTCGTCGGCCAGCGCGCCGAGCGCCGGATTCAGCACGTCCGTGTAGCGCAGCTTGCGATCCTGCCGGAACATGACCACGTCCGGCGAGCGCAGGATGGTTTCCAGGTAGGCATTCGACTTGGAGAGCGCAGTCTCCGTCGCGCGCTGGGCGGTGACGTCGGTGTCGATGCCGACGATCTTCTGCAGCGTGCCATCCGCTGCGTAGATCCCGCGACCTCGCACGTTGATCCAGCGAATGCCGCCGTCGTCGGCGCGCACCCGGATGTCATACTCGAACGGCTCGCGTCGCGCGATGGCCCGGTTGCGGATCGGCTCGATGCGTCGCAGGTCATCGGGAAAAACGCGTGACCTGAAGTCGGCGTAACGGCGACCGAATCGTCCCGGTCGGGCGCCGTAGATGGTCTCGAGTTCCGGCGTGAAATCGACCTTCTCCGCAAGTGGGTCGTAGGACCACGCACCGAAGCGTGCCGTCGCCTGCGCGATGCGCAGGAATTGGGTCACGCTCTCGAGTTCCGCGTTCTGCGCGTGCCATTCCGTGATGTCCTCGCCGAGCGCGAGCCAGTGCACTCCGGGGACGGTGCCGCCGGGCCAGGCATGCCAGCGAACGATGCGTGACTCGCCGCCGCGCGTTTGCATCGGCCAGGTCCAGGCGCCGGTCCCGCCTGACAGTCGGCTGCGTCGCTCGGCGAGCCATGCGCGTCGCGCGGCCGGCGTGACGAACAGCTTGCGCCACCCGGCGCCTGCGAGGTCGCGATCACGATAGCCGCTGAGCTTCGCAGCGGCACGGTTCCACAGCACGATGCGACCGCGTGCATCGAGTCCGGCGACCGGCAGCGGCAGGCGGGACGGCGAGCGATCGATCCGGCGGGCCATGTGTCGAGCGTAAGCCATCGGCGGCCCCGTTGGCACGTGATGCGTCCGGCCCCGGCGGGGCAGCGGCGGTGCGGCCGCGTGAGGCACAATAGGCGGATGGATGCCGCCGACGAATCCTTCATGCGCCGCGCGATCGAGCTCGCCCGCGAGGCCGAGCGTGCAGGCGAGGTGCCGGTGGGCGCCGTCATCGTGCGCGACGGCGTCATCATCGCCGAAGGCTGGAATCGCCCGATCGGCACGCGCGATCCGACCGCCCACGCGGAGATGGTCGCGATGCGTGCGGCGGCGGCGGGCAGCGAGAGCTACCGGCTCACGGGAACGACGCTCTATGTGACCCTCGAGCCCTGCGCCATGTGCGCGGGCGCCATGGTGCACGCCCGCGTGCAGCGGCTGGTCTACGCAGCGGCGGATCCGCGGGCGGGAGCGGCTGGCAGCGTGTTCAACATCGTTCAGCACCCGGCGCTCAATCACCGGATCGACTGCGAGGGCGGCGTGCTGGCCGAACCCTGTGGCCGGATGTTGCGGGAATTCTTCGCGGCGCGGCGCTGAGCGGCGTCTTACTTCGTGCGCGGGTTCTTCTTCTTCGCCTCCGGTCGACGATCTGGCTTGTGCGTCGCGGGTTTCTCCGCTGGCTCGACCGCACGAGCCGCGGTGCCCGCGACCTCGAGGATGTTCAGGTAGGCCTGCACGTTGTCGACGTAGCGCACCGGCTCCCAGCCGCGCGCGTAACCGCGCTTGGTGCGCGTGTACCAGCGTTCCTGGCTGAGCAGCGGCAGCACCTCGCGCACGTCTTCCCAGCGGTCCGGATTGCGCCCCGTCGCCTGGGCGATCACGCGTGCGTCTTCGAGGTGACCGTACCCGACGTTGTAGGACGCGACCGCGAACCATGTGCGGTCCGGCTCGGGGATGCGGCGCGGAATCGTCTGCATCATGCGCGAGAGGTACTTCGCGCCGCCGAAGATGCTCGCGCGCGGGTCGCGCCGGTCACCGGCGCGCATCATCTGCGCCGTGTCCTCGGTGAGTTGCATCAGGCCGCGCACGCCGGTGTACGAGATCGCGCCCGGGTCCCACTTGGACTCCTGGTATCCCATCGCCGCCAGCAGCCGCCAGTCGAGGCCGAACTGCGTGCCGGCCTCCTGGAACCAGCCGAGGTAGGCCGGCAGGCGGCTGCCGAGGTGCTCCATGAAATTGCGCGAGAGCAGGTAGTCGAAGCGGTCATCCTCGCCGTAGTAGCGGTCGAGCACGGCGGCGATCAGGCCTTCCTCGCGCGCCAATACGAAGAACGCGTTGACTCGGTCGAGCAGGCTCGCGTCCCGCCCGCCCGTGTTCACGACCCAGGAGATGGCCCGCTGCGGCGACAGGTCGAGCGCAATGGCGAGTTCGGGATGGACCGAGCGGTTGAGCGCGAACTCCGTCGAGCTCGCCAGCGTGTACTGCACGCGGCCCTGCGACACGTCGGCGAGGATCTCCTCCGTGTCCGTGTCATCCCGCTCGATCCACGCGAGATCGGGGTGCTGCAGGCGCAGGTCGTCGAGCGTGCGGGCGTGCGCGCTGCCGCTCGCGACCTCGATCTGGCCCACCGCGGCCGTCACGATGTCGCTCGGCCGGGTGCTGCGCCGGCGGTAGACCAGGTGCTCGCGGACCAGCTGGTATCCGGGGCCGAACTGGGTGCCGGGCGGCAATTCGATGCCCGTGGACAGGCCGGCGGCGGCCAGATGGGCCCGACCGGCAGCCACCTCCGCGATGGCGGCCTCTCGAGTCCGGACTGTGTACAGGCGCAGGGGCACCCCGAGACTCTCGGCAAACCGGCTCGCCAGCTCGTAGGCCGGGCCCTCCGGGCCGTGGCTGCCCAGGTAGTAGGCGTCCGGGCTGTTGCGCGTGACGACCCGCAGCTCGCCGTCCGCGAGGATGCGTTCGAGCAGGGCCGGCGGTTGCGAACAGGTCGCAAGCAGCAGGCTGGCAAGGATGGCTAGGAGGGCCTTCATGGGGTCGGTCCGCGGCCATTTTGCCTGCCGGCGCCGACCCGCGTGCAAATAGGTGACAGATCAGCGAGTTCGGCTAGAATACGCGGCCCTCGGAGAGGTACCGAAGCGGTCATAACGGCGCCGACTCGAAATCGGATGGGGGCATAACCGCCCCACGTGGGTTCGAATCCCACCCTCTCCGCCAGATGCAGCAACGCCCCCGAATGGGGGCGTTCTTGCATCTGGCATGAGGGCGGGACCACGAACCCGCGGGACGTGGGTTCTGGGTTTGCCTGCCGTTCCCTGACACCAGACTAAGCTGAGGCCGCTGCATCTTCGAATGCCGCCGGACTCAGGTACCCCAGCGTCGAGTGCTGCCGACGCCGATTGTAGAACCGCTCCACGTAGTCGAACACATCGGCCCGCGCTTGATGGTCGGCGCACGGGCGCAGATCAGGATCCTGCGCGCAATTTCAACGTGCACCGAGAGGCCTGCCATGGGTGTAGCGTCGAGCCCGCCGCTTCTTCCACCAGAGATAGACGCCCGTGACGCACAATACGACCGTGTAAATGCCGGTGAAGCAGATGAGCCAGCGATACCAGAGCCGATCCATCGGGTCGCCGGCGAAGTGCAAGGCGCGCAGCCAATTGGTGATCGTATTCCCGGTGTGCTCGCCGCTCGAGCGCAGCACCTTGAAGAGCCGTCCGGTGTCGCCGTCGAACCAGATGTCGTAGCCGGAAAAATCCGGGAACCCGCGATCGGTCGAGACGCCGTAGGAGTAGATCCCGTTCTGTTCGAAGTAAGCCAACAAGGTTGGGCGCTGTGGCCGGAATCCCTCGGCGCGGGCCCGCTCGGCGATCAGCGCATCGCCGGCGGCCTGCGCGGTCACCCAGTTCAATAGCGGCGGCGCGCCGCCGGTGCGCTTGGGAAGTTCGCCGATCTCCTCGTCCATGGTCTGGTAGTCGAAGAACGCGCTCATGACGGGCTCGTAGACCTGGTAGAGCGTGAGTTGCACGCTGGACCAGGCGAACATCAGCAGCAGGGGCCATAGCCACAATCCGCCGGCGCGGTGCAGATCGAAATTCACCCGCAGGGCACTCGCCGACGTCTTGATGGCCCAGGCTTCCCGCCAGCGCCGCATGAACCGGTGCCGCCCGCGCGGAAACGTCAGGTACACCGCGTACAGGCAGTCGAGCGTCCAGGCGATCGCGGTGACGCCCAGGATCCAGTAGCCGGTCTCATCCAGGGTCAGCGTCGTGTGCAATCGATAGATGAACGGCATCACGTTCGGCAGGACTCCTGTCGTGTACCCGTCGTTCGTGAACCGGGCCAGTTCCGCGCCCGTCCATGGACTGACGGCGATCCAGCCGTAGTCGATGGCGAAGGGCTTGCGGGTGGCCGGATCCAAGGCAGGCGCGACGCGAATCATGGTTTGACCGCGGTCCGAGCCGTCGAAGAAGTAGGCGATGCGCGCGCGCGGACCGATCAGGACCTGCACGCGGGTTGCCAGTTCGCCGAGGGCGAGAGGGCTCGCCCCGACGATGGGGGGCCGCGCGTAGAGCGCGGGCGCGAGCCACCGCGAGAGCGGTGCCCTGAAGGCCAGCAGGCTCCCGGTGACCCCTTCGATCACCAGCACCAGCACCATGAGCAAACCCACCCAGCGATGGATCCACACCCAGACGCCACGGACCGAGGTTGCCACGCGGCGGGAAGGCCGAACCGACCTGGGCTCTTCCGCGCTCAAGGCGTGCGTCGACTCCATCAGAACGCGACCTTGATCGCGGCGGCCAGCGATCTGGGCGCGCCGTAGTTGAGGTACGTGTAGTTGGCGGACGCGACCGGGTAGAGTCCCGTGAAATAGAACGTGTTGAACAGGTTGTCGATGTTCAACTGCAGCGACAGTTTCGCGGTACCGATCGGTCGCTCGTAGGACGCCATGGCCGAGGCGATCCAGTAACTGGGTGTGGTCAACGACGCCCCATTGATCCTCGCGCGCGGATACTCCTCTCCGTCGCGCCAATTGGCACCGGCACCAAACTTCCAGCTCGTCAAGGCGCCACCGCCGAACTGGTACGTCGTCCAGACGTTGGCGATCTTCGTCGTTGTGCCGGGCAGTGGATCACCCTCCACGTAGTTGCTGCCCACCGGACCGCCTTTCGTGATGCGCGTGGGGTCATAGCTCAGGCTGGCAATGACATTCCAGCCCGAGAGTATTTCGCCTTGCAGGTCGGCTTCGACTCCGCGGCTGCGGATCTCACCGACCGTCACCGAGAAGTCCGGGTGGAGCCGATCGGGGACCGCCACATTCGTCTTGCGGAGGTCGAACCATGCGGCCGAGGCAGTGAGTCTGGCGTCGAACATCTCGAGTTTCGCGCCCACCTCGACCTGCTTCCCGCTCTCCGGATCCAGGGGCTTGCCCGAAAAGTCGAAGCCGTTGTTGTTGCCGAAGTTCGTCGAGTAGCTGGCGTAGAGACTCAGGTTCTTGCGTGGCAGCCACAACACGCCGGCGCGCGGCGTCAATGCGTGGTCCGTCAGCGTGGGGTTGGAGATGACCGGCGAGTCGGGCGGCATTGCGAAGCCGGAGTCGGTCTGGAAGTGCTGGTATCGCTCGCCCAGGATGACTTCCACGCTGTCCCCGACCTTGAGCTGATCCTGGACGTAGATGCCGTAGTTGCGGGAGACCTGCGGCAGGTACATGAATGAATCAGGGTCCGTCGTCAGATCGTCGGCGATCGGGTCGATGACCGGTGTCGAAATGGCGTTGTTGCCGAAGCCGAACGTGAAGTTCACCTCCGTCCGGTAATAGTCCGCCCCGACCAGCAGCGTGTGGCGGACACCCCCGGTCTTGAAGTGTCCGACGAGATCAACGATGCCGGCGTCCGTCTTGTTGATCGATCCTCCCGCCGAGACGTAGCGGTCCGCGAACCACTGTCCGTCCTGCTGGTACATGAAGGCCGGATAGTCACTGGACGCCCGGGGGACGACGGTGAGGGCGTGCATGTACTTCTGCGTGACGGACCAATCGTCGTCGAAGGCATGGGACAGGGTCTCGAAATAGCGGGAGGTGTCCGTCTTGCCCTCGTTGGAGGTGATGGTGCTGTTGCGGCCGATCCAGACGTAGTCGCTGGTGACGGGGTCCAGGGGGATGACCTGGCCGACGTCCTGGTTGCCGACGTAACGACGGAATTCACCCTCCAGCGCGAGCCGGGTCCCGGGCGTGATCTGCCACGACAGGACCGGCGCCAGGAAACTGACGTGCGAATACACGGTGTCGCGCCACGAATCGGCCGTGTCGTAGGATGCGTTGACCCTGAACAGGACCGTGTTGTCGGCATTCAGAGGCGCATTGAGGTCGGCGCTGGTCACGAAGTGATTCCAGGAGCCCACGATCTGCTGGGCGGTCGCTGAGAATTGCGGTTCCGGCTGCTTGGTCATGATGTTGACCATGCCGCCGGGTTCGACACGGCCGTAGAGGATCGCGGCCGGCCCCAGCAGGACCTCGACGCGATCGACATTGGTGAGAGACGTCCCGCCCAGCGTGCCGCCGCCCGTCGTGGAGTATTCCTCGAGGCGAAAGCCGTTGACGAAGGTCGTCGTCGTGAAGAACCCGCGCAGCGTGATGCTCTCCTGGGCCCCTTCACCGCCGCCCGACTTGACGCCGCGTACGTTGGAGAGTGCTCGATCCAGGGTGAGCGCCTGCTGGTCCAGGAGGACCTGCTGTGGGACGACGATGATCGACATCGGCGTCTCGATGAGAGGCGTATCCGTCTTGGTGCCTGTGGCCGAGTCTGGCGCCACATAGTCAGGCTCGACCGTCTCCGCCACGGTCAGCTTGGGCAGCTCGGTTGCAGCAGGCTCCGTTGCAGCAAGGTTGCTGGCCAGGGCAGCGTGCGCGGCGACGCCGTTGAGCGCCAGCGCGAGCAGCAAGTCATTTCGTGGGATCTTCACTGTTGTCGTCTCCAGGGCGTGCGGCGTAATTCTTTCCGAAATTGCGGGTCTGGGATTTCATGCATGCGAGACAGCGCGTATCTCGGGTTCACCGCTGTCTCGGCGCGCGCGGCCGGTCGTCATCACGGATCGGATCGTGGTCCGACGCGACGGATGTTTTCCGTTCAGCGTGCATGTAGCCCCCAGATGGTCGTCAGGCCGGCGGTAATCGCCAGCACGCCCGCCAGCAGCGCGTGTTCGAGGTGTAGCGTGCGCAGGAACGTCCGTCCAGCGGCGGGAGCGCCGGTCTCGAGTCGAGGCAGGAGGCAATATCGGTTGCGGGCAGCGAGGCCCAGCAGCGTCGCGTACGTCGCTCCCTTGCCCAGCAGGCCGATGCCGTATGGCTCCCGCAACGCGGCGATGCCGGGCAGGATGGCCCCCGCGATCACGAGTCCGGCAACGGCCAGGAGCGGAACGAGCCGGATTGCGACGACCGAGAATTCACGCGCTCGCGTCGCGAGCGTCAGTGCATCTGCCGATGGCGCCGTCTTCGACAGCACGGCGATGCCACCCAGCCAGAATGCAATCAGCACAAGATGCAAGGGCATCAGGGCCCGGACGAGCAGCGGCACCGCCGGCTGGCTGGTATGCCCCGTCAACGCGAAACCACCGACCGCCAGGGCGCCGCCCAGCAGGACGGGCAATGTCGTTCTCCGTCGCGGTGCTCGTGTGCCAGCGAGCATCACGACGAGACCCAGTGCGGTGGTCATCGATGCGACCCCCGCCGTGGAGTGCCACAGCCAGCGCTCGATGCGGACGTCCGCCACGCCTGGCCACTCGCCCGCCAGGCGCGCTGCGTCGAGCAGACGATGCAGGAGCACGAGCCCGGTCGCGGCCAGCGCGTATCGACGCAGGGAGAGCGCGACGCGGGACCGCTCCTCGTCGCTGATCGTGTGCGCCCACGCGGGAACCAGCGCCAGGCCCACCGCACCAAGGGTCGCGTAGTAGGACGTGGCCCGCAGGCCGAGCGAGGCGAGGTCGTAGGTCTCCACGCTGCTCACCGGCTATGGGCGTGTCGCTGCGCCAATCGTGAAGGAAATCTGCCCCGTCACGACGTGGCCATCGGCGCTCGCCGCGCGCCAGCTGAGTCGGTATCGACCGGGCGCAAGGGAGGGGAGCTTCAGGTGCAACTCGGCACCGGCCACCTCGGGTGGGGTGAGGGCCGATTTCGTGCCGTCGGACGATTCGACTTTTGCGGTGACGACGGTGACCGGTTCGGCGAAGACCAGCACGGCCTCAGCGGGGGAGGTCGCAAGATCCGAACCGTCGGTCGGCGTCGAGCGGACGAGGTGCGTATGCGCCAGCGTCGATGCCGACCAGAGCAGTCCGAGGATCACGGTGCCGTAGTACAACCTCTTCATTGCCTGGGTGCTCCTGTGGTGATGCGAGGGGCCATGTCGGTTCGCGGTGCCACGCGCGTGGCCGGTCCTTCCCGAAGCCATGGGTTCGAAAATCGCGGGTCGGTCAGAAAGCGGTCGTCCGTGAGGGAGTCGAGGAAGGCGACGAGATCCGCCACTTCTGCGGCGGAGATCTCGAAGCCTTCGATGAACTGGTCGCGCAGCGGGCTCGGCTCGGCCCCCGCGTGTGCCGCACGTCCCTTGATCGCGTAGTGATCGCGGATCACGTCCTCGAGCGAATGCATCGATCCGTCGTGCATGTACGGCGCGCTCACGGCAATGTTCCGCAGGGAAGGGGTGCGGAACTTGCCTTCGTCGTCAGGATCCCCGGTCACCTCGCGTATGCCGTGGTTGTCCGCGGGATAGGCGCCGTGGCCATCGAGGTTGTAGAGGCCCGTGTTGTGGAACCCCACTTCGGGGAAGCGCAACTGCGCGTGCTGGATGTTGTCCGTGAAGTTGAGCCCACCATGGCAATGCGAGCATTCCAGGCGCTCACCGAAGAAGAGCTCTTCGCCGCGCTTCGCGCTCGCCGAGATCGCGCGATCGTCACCCCCGTGCCGGTACCGGTCGTAGGGCGAGTCGAACGACAACAGCGTGCGTTCGAAACACGCGAGGGCCCTGGCGATGCTGGCGAGGTCGATGGTGCCGCCGGTCTCCGGATAGGCGGCCGCGAACAGCCTCCGATAGGTTGCGTCCGCTTTCAGCCGATCGAAGAGGCGCTGCTCGCGGCCGACCATGCCCAGCTCGACCGGGCGCTCGCCGAAGATCGGCACCAGCAGTTGCGTTTCCAGCAGGCGCAGGTTGGGATTGGCCCAGGTCAGCACCGGCAGGTACGCGACGTTGGCGAGCATCATGGCATTGCGGACGCCCACGGATCCGTCCACCCCGGGCGACAGGGCCCGTCCGTCCGTGAACGCCCTGGATTGCTCGTGGCAACTGGCGCAGGCGAGGCTCTCATTGGATGAGAGTCGCTTGTCGTAGAACAGGTGCCGTCCGAGGTCCACCTTGGCCGCGGTCATCGGATTGTCAGCCGGTACGGCGGGCTCGGGTACCCAGGCGGGCAAGGCCCAGTCAAAGTCCGCCCGCGCCAGGTCGACGGGGAGCGCCGCGACTGCCATGAGCAGGGCCAGGTGCCAGGTGCGGATCACGGCTGCGAGCCGGCCTCCACCCGGAAGACCTTCTGGCCCGTTGTGCCGAGGCCGATGGCGGCAAAAACCGGCTTGCAATCCGGATCGTTGGGCTCCGACATGCAACCGGGCGCCGTGTCGGGTGTGTTCCAGTCCACGTCGACGTGGCTCAACAGCGCAGCGACATCCACGATCACGGTGTCTTGCGACGGATCGAAACCAGGCAGTTTGATCAGCACCCGATTCGGCGCCTTGCAAGCGGCCGGGGGCTGGGTCTTGGAGCCCGGTGCGCAGCCCGTGCTGCCGATGTGCACCGGGAAGCCTACCGCGCGCTCGCGGTCGGCCCTGCGCGCCTTCGGGTCGAGGCTCTTGTCCGGCTGCCCCGCCGTGGAAAGGTCCAGCTTCAGGAATTTGTACCCCAGGTTCCAGACCCAGAACATGGCGGTCACGTTGAGGGGCGACGGGGCAACGGTGGCGTCGCCGTGATTGAGTTCGAACGGAATCCCGAGCGTGAACTCAAGGCCGCGGTATTGGCCCTCGGGAACCATTCCACGCAGACGCCGGTTCTGTGCCGGCGTCCCGTTGCGGCAAGGGCCCGTTCCGTCTTCGAAGTCGAGGAGGGCCACGTCGCGGTACTGCCAGAGACCGTCCTGGTCCAGTGCAACGGGTACCGCGGTGCCATCGGCGCGCACCAGGGCGATTTCCGACACGAAAAAGCGAAAGTCCGTCGGCGTGACCTGCGAGTGCGTGATGCCGACGTCTGCGTACGTGCGCCCGCAGGCGAAGGCCTCGCCGCCGGCGACCGCGCCAAAACGGATCTCCACCGGTTGCTGTTCCGCGGCAACGGCGGTGCCGCAAAGCCACAGCGCGGCGCAGGCCAGCGCCCAACGCAATCCTCGGTTCAAGTCCGCGTGTGCCAGGGTGGGTAGCGACGTCGTCATGCACAACCTCCATTCGTTCCGGGATCAGGGGTTTCCAATCAGGTTCGTTCGGCGACCGCGCGGTGGCATGTCGCCAGTGCCCTGGGCATGCGCATCCGCGTCGAAGTCGATCCCCGCCGCATCGAGACGCATCACCGCCGCTCCAGCCTGAATTCCAGGCGCTGCAGCGCGACGGCGGGTACGGGCCGGCCTGCCAGTCGAGCCGGTTCGCAGTGCCACGTCCCCACTGCGAGACGCGCAGCTTCATCCAGTCTCGAGAAGCCGCTGCTTTGCACGACGGACACTCGCTCGATGCCGCCGGTCTCATCGAGTTCGACGCGCAGCAGGACTTCTCCCTGCTCACGCAGGTGTCGCGATTCCCGGGGATAGCGCGGCGGCTTGCGGTCCGGGCACTGGACCTCGAGTTCGGTCGACAGCGCAGTGACGGTGGGAGCGACGGGGGCCGTCGTGGCCGAGGCCTGCGCTGGCTGGTCGGGCGGTACAGAGACGGGCGTCGGTGCGAGGTCGTCGACGAGGAGGACGGGCACTGGCACGTCCAACCGGGGCAGCGCGATTTCCGCCGGCGGGGGCGACCGGTCCGGGAGCCGAGACGGCGACTCGATGAGCGCGACCTGCAGCACGGGCGCCGTGTCACGCGGCCGGGCAACGTTGGTCACCCAGGCTGCGGCCAGCAGCAGCGCATGCAGCAGTAGCACGACGATCATGACCACGACGCGGCCCATCATGACGGTCACTCGCCGCTGCGCCCGTGGGCGCGGCGGCTTTGGCCCCGGTTGCACGCTTTGCGTGCACCGCAGGACGGAAGTTCAACTCACCTCGGGACGGTGCCTAAGCGGCAGGGGGCGGGCCGCGGGGCAGTCGGGTCGGCTCGAAACGGCCGTTCGGAACGGAACGCTCGACGGGGAGCGCCAGCGTGGTGATCGGGGTCTGGGCGACCGCGACAAGAACCGTGCTGTCACCGGGCAGCGCGGCCGTCGCCGCAGCCGCGAACGGGCAGGGCGTCGTGTCCTTGCCATGCGGGGCGGACGGGCCCTGCGGCCCATCGAGCGGGGAGCCCTGCCCGACGTGCGTGCCGACGGTGGGCACAGCGGGCACGTAGCCATGGCACATCTGCATCCCGCCGGGCCCTGGCATGAAGCCCTGGGGGATCAGCGCGCGCGCCAGCACAGCGGTCAGCAACAGGGCTGCCAGCAGTCGGTTCGTCGCCCAGCGAAGTGCGGTCGCGTGCGTCACTGCGCGAGCTTAAATGAGTCCGCGCCGTATCACCATCGGCGCGGCGACTGTGGCGCCGCAGCAAGCATCGCGCGCACGGCCCCGCTCAGTCCGCGACACTCACCCGGTTGCGACCCGCCTGCTTGGAGGCGTACAGCGCCTTGTCCGCCCGGTCCAGCCAGGTCTCCGCGGACTCATGCACCGGGGAGCGGGCCGCCACGCCGAACGAAGCGGTGATCCGGCCAATCGCCTCCTGCGTGCGCCTGCGCAGGATGATGGCGCGCGCGATGCAGGCGCGGATGGTCTCCGCGAGGCGATAGCCGTCCTGCACCGTGCAGTTACGCATCAGCACCACGAACTCTTCGCCGCCGTACCGGGCGGCCGTGTCGTTCGGGCTCGACGCGAAGGAGGCGATCACGTTGGCGACCTTGCGCAGCACGTCGTCCCCGAGCGCATGGCCATGCTGGTCGTTGACCGACTTGAAGTGGTCGATGTCGCAGAACAGCAGCACGGCCTGTTCGGTCGGGTTGGCGAGACACTTCTGGATCTCCTGCTCCAGCACGCGGCGATTGGCGAGGCCGGTGAGCGGGTCGCGCGCAGCTTCCGCCTGCACCGATTCGACCACGGTCTCGAGCGTCTGCACCTTCTGCTCCGCCTGCTGCGCCGCTGCGCGATTCTGCTCGGCCGTGTGCCGCAGTTCCTCGGCCTCGCGCCGCGAATGGTCGAGTTGCTCGCGCAGCGAGCGCATCGCCCCGCGCATCTCGCGCGTGCTCTCGGTCATCTCGGCGACCAGCGCCTCGTCCGGCAGCGATTCCTGGCGCAACGCCGCGTCCCAGCGCTGCAGCGTGTGTTCGAACTTCTCCGTGCGCGTGCCTGCCTCGCGCGCCGATTCCACCATCTCCGCCATCACGCGCGTGAGCCCTTCGCTGAGCTTGTGCGCCGCATGCGTCTCGGGATCGGCGATGTACTCGCAGAACAGGTGGGAGACGATCTCGTCGCTGATCGCCCCGTCGGCCAGCGCACGGTACATCGCGTCGAGCAGCGGACCGTTGTGTCCCGCACAGAACTCGTACCAGACGGAGTAGGTGATCGGCGTCAGCGACGCCTGGTGTTCGGACATCAGGGGCACGGCGCGGCGCAGCAACTCGCGGCTCGTGGCGCGGTCCTCGATGTAGCGACGCGGATTCGTCATGGCGCTCCCGTCCCGGTGTGTCGGCTGGGGGCCGTTCTTGTTTTACGCATGGGTAGGCTCGGACCTCCTTGCCGCGCCGAGTGTAGGCAGTATCGGCACGAAGGACAGTCGCTGAAGGCCCTGATGGGGAAACCCGCAATGCCGCCGCCCCGGACCGCCCCAGGATGCGACGCGGTTCGCGGCCGGGCGGCCAGATCTTGCCTCCCCGCGGGGGGCTGCTAGGCTGCCCCCCTCCTGCGGAGGGCGGGGGCCGGGCGGTCCCCGTGCCGGGACCCCGGTCCGGCCGCCAGGCGGGCAGGCAGGACGAGGCCGATGCGACGCTTCCATTTCACGTCCGGACAGATCGACCGCCATGCCGTGTCCGCCGTGGCCTGGTACGAGTTCGTCCGCTGCAGCGAGATCGGCCACGTCCTGGAGCACCTGCCGGGCAGTTTCGGCCGGACCCTGGAGGTCGGGGCCGGCAACGGCTTCCAGAGCCAGTATCTGGCCGAGCGGTGCACCAGCCTGGTCTGCACCGAGGTGAACCCCGCCAGCCACGCCGACCTGGGCCGATCGTTCCTGGCCCGGGAGCGGCCCAACGTCAGCTACGTCCGCTGCGACGCGCGGGACCTCGGGCGGTTCGCGGACGGCGAATTCGACACGATCTATTCCAGCAATGTCCTCGAGCACGTCACGCCCCTCCCGGCCGCGCTGCGGGAGTTTCATCGGGTGCTCCAGGATGACGGACGCATGCTGCACCTGCTGCCGACCCGGGCCTGGAAGGCAGGCTACTTCCTGGGCTCGCTGCTGAAGCGCGAACGGCCGCAGGTGCACGGGGAATTCGCGGGCCACGGGGCGGAGTGGCAGGGTTACGGGCGCGCGACCTGGGCCGCCACCTTCGCGGCGCACGGTTTCGACGTGGTCGAGGTCGTCGGCATGCCGTTCTACCTCGGTCACGCCAACGCGTTCCGGCCGCTGCTCAAGGCGGGCAACGCCCTGAGGCTCGCCGGCTCGTACCTCTACGTGCTCAGGAAGTCGGACGCCGGTCGGGGTCGATGACGAACCAGCAGGCCGTGGCCACCACGGCGAACGCAGCACCGAGGAAGAACGCCGCGTTCCAGTGACCGGCGCCGGACAGGGCACCGACGATCGGCGCCGAGAGGATGCCCGCCATGTTGCCGCCCGTGTTGAGCACGCCGGTCGCCGCGCCGGTGTCCGCGCGCGCGACGCGCATGGTGGCCGCCCAGTAGGCACCTTCGTTGAGTTCGATCGCGAAGAACGTCGCCATCAACGCGAACACCGCGGCATACGGGTTGCCGACGCTCACGGTCGCGACCAGCAGCACCGCGGTGAGTGGCAGCGAGACCAGCGGCAGCAGGCGATAGCCCCAGCGAAACCCCATGCGCTGCGCGAGGCCGTCCGAGAGGTAGCCGCCGGTGCCGGCACCGATGCCCGCACCGATCCACGGCAGCATGCCCGCGAAGCCGCTCTCGAGGCCGTCGAACTGTCGCACCTGCACGAGATAGAGGAACGACCACGTGCTCAGCAGGTAGAAGCAGTAG
Organism: Steroidobacteraceae bacterium; assembly: GCA_044226195.1. GTDB lineage: Bacteria > Pseudomonadota > Gammaproteobacteria > Steroidobacterales > Steroidobacteraceae > RPQJ01. The sequence continues at coordinate 65,274 of JBGAHO010000009.1, read as the reverse complement.
TTGAAGCACAGGTACGAGAACGCGAGCAGCAGCACGTCACGGTCGACGCAGATGCCGCGCAGACGGGACCAGGTCATCGCGTGCGGTTCACCCTGGGCCTGCGGGTCGAGCTCGGCGAGCTCCGCCGGCGTGACGCCCGGGTGCTGTTGCGGGGTGTCGCGGCCGTAGGCGTACCACGCGATCGTCAGCAGCACGGCCGGGACGGCGATCCACAGCAGCGCGCCCTGCCAGCCCCAGTGGCCGGTCAGTACCACGATCAGCAGTGGCGTGATGGCGCCGCCAATGTTCATGAACAGCGAGATCATGCCGTTGGTGATGGCCCACTGGCGCTGCGGGAACCACGTCTCCGAGACCGCGGCCACCATCGGGAACACCGGTCCCTGCGACGCGCCCAGCAGGCCCTGGGCGGCGAGGAGGGCCATGAAAAGGGTGGTGCCGGCCAGCACCGCCGGCGCAACGGGCGTGGCGATCGTGGCGACGATGCCCACGATGCCGACCAGCGTGTACGTCAGCCGGGCGCCGTAGCGCTGGCCGAGGACGCCGCCCGGAAGCTGCGCGAGCGCGTAGCAGGTGGCGAACGCAGCGTTCAGCCAGCCGATCTGCATCTGCGAGAGATGCAGCTCGGGCATGATGTTCTCGGCGGCGACGCCCAGGCTGGTGCGCTGGACGTACGACAGCATGGCGAACGCACTGAGGAAACCGAAGATCTTCCAGCGAACGCGCAACGGTCACCTCCGTGTCGGTCAGCCCTTGAGCCGCGCGCCCGACGGGTCGTAGGGCGGCTCGCTCAGGATGCGCGCCCGTCGCGGCACGCCGAGGATCGTCACCGACAGTGACTCCCGCGTGCCCATCACGTCCGAGTCTACGTAAGCCAGCGCGAGACTGCGCCGGACGTGGTGACCGTACGCGCCCGAGGTCACGTAGCCGACGCGTCGCTCGCCCAGGTAGATCGGTTCATAGCCTGTCGCGTCCGCTTCGGGGGACTCGGCTTCGATCAGCACCAGGCGCTGCGGCGGTGTCCGGTGGCCGTCCTCGAGGAATGCCGACCGGCCGATGAAATCGCCCTTGTCCGGCGCGACGTAGCGATCGAGACCGGACATCGCGGGCGTGACGGACGTGGAGAACTCGAGTGACCACACGCCGTAGCCCTTCTCGAGTCGCAGGCTGTCCTGTGCCCGCATGCCGATCGGACGCAGGCCGAGCGGCGTGCCCGCTTCCATGAGGGCGTTCCAGAGCGTCCGCTGCCGCAGTGCCGGCACGTTGATCTCGTAGCCGAGTTCACCGGTGAGCGAGAGGCGCGCAACGACGGCCGAGGTCCGGCCGACGTCGAAAGTCGCACAGCCGAGGAAGGGCAGCCCGTGATCCGACACGTCCGCATCGGTCAGCGCGGCGAGGATCTCGCGCGAGCGCGGCCCGGACAGCGAGAAGCCGAGCCAGCTCTCGGACAGGTTTTCGATCTCCACGCCGCGCGCGGGCAGGTGATCGCGGAACCAGCGCAGGTGCCACTCCTGCAGGTAATACGAGCCGACCAGCCAGTAGCGCTGCTCGTCGAGCTTCGTGACCGTGAGGTCGCCCATCAGTCGGCCGGCCGGGTTGAGCATCGGTGCCAGCCGCATGCGATTCGGTGACGGTAATCTCGAGGCGAGCAGGTGATCGAGCCACGCACTCGCACCGGGGCCACGCACTTCGTAACGACCGTACACGCCCGTGTCGAGCAGGCCCGCAGCGGTGCGGGTCGCCTGCACTTCCTGCGCGACGAAGCGGTCGGCCAGGGAGCGCCGGGCGGTCGGCGGCTCGATGAAATCGGGCTCGCCGGTTGCGAAATACTGCGGGGACTCCATGCCCCACACCACGCCGAAGCGCGCGCCGAGGGCCCGTTGGGCGTCGTAGCTCGGTGTCGTCTTGAGCGGACGGCCCGCCGGCAGTTCCTCGTTCGGATAGGCGATGACGAAGCGTCGCGCGTAGAACTGCGCCGTCATCTCGCGCAGGTAGCGGTCGTTGCTGGCGAACTCGCCGTAGCGCGCGACGTCCATGCCGAAGATGTCGGTGCCCGGATCGCCGTCGACGATCCAGTTCGCCAGCACCTTGCCGATTGCGCCGCCCTGCGAGAAGCCGCCCATGCAGCCGCAGGCGGACCAGAAGTTGCGCCGGACGGGAACCGGACCCACCAGCGGGTTGCCGTCCGGCGTGAAGGTGAACGCGCCGTTCACCCACTTGCGGATGCCGACGTGCTCGAGGCTCGGGAAACGCCGGAAGCCGATCAGCAGTTCGGGGCTGATGCGGTCGATGTCCTCGGGAAAGAGCTCCATGCCGTAGTCCCAGGGCGCGCCCTCGACGGCCCAGTGCTTCGGCGTGCGCTCGTAGACCCCGAGGATGAGGCCCTTGCGTTCCTGCTGCAGGTACGTGAATCCCTCGAGGTCGGTCACGCACGGCATCTCGTCCGCGCGCGCGACCAGCTCCGGCAGGTCCTCGGTGATGAGGTAGTGGTGCTGCATCGGGGTGAGGGGCAGGTCGATGCCCACCATGCGGCCGACGCGCCGCGCCCACAGCCCCGCGGCGTTGACGACGTGCTCGGCGACGATCGTGCCGTGCTCGGTGACGACCTCCCAGCCGTCCGCGTGCGGCCGCAGCTCGACGACGCGGTTGCGCAGGATCACGTCCGCGCCACGCTTGCGCGCCGCGATCGCGAAGGCGTGCGTCGTGCCGTGCGGGTCGACGGCGCCTTCGTGAGGATCGAACAGCCCGCCCAGGAGGCCCTCGGGCGAGACGATCGGGCAGTCGGCAATGATCTCGTCCGGCGTGGCGAGCCGCGCGTGGATGCCGAGCGTCTGGTAGATCGCGAACTCGGACTGCAGCCACTCCCAGCGCTCGGGCGTCGTCGCGAGGCTGTAACCGCCCGGCATGTGCATGCCCGTGCTCTGGCCGCTCTCGCGCTCGATCTCGCGGTACAGGTCGATCGTGTATGCCTGCAGCGCCGCGATGTGCGGGTCGTCATTGATCGCGTGGAACCCGGCGGCGGCGTGCCAGGTCGAACCGGCGGTCAACTCCGCGCGCTCGATCAGCGCGACGTCGCTCCAGCCCTTGCGGGCCAGGTGGTAGAGCACGCTCGCTCCGACGATGCCGCCGCCGATGACGACGACCCGGTACTGGCTCTTCATCGCTCGCTAGTCCTCTTCGAGGGCGTCCGGCAGTTCCGCGCGCCGCTTCGCCATGAATTCGCGCAGCGCCTCGTCGCGCGCCGGGTCGATGCCCGGGTCTTCGTACTCCGCGAGCATGCGCTTCCAGACGGCATTCGCGCGCTGCTCGGCGGTCAGCCGGCCTTCCAGTGACCACTGCTCGTACGACGAGTAATCCGCCACGTTCGACTGGTGGAAGGCGGTCACGAAATTGACCTGCGTGTGCGCGCAGCCGAGGAAATGGCCTCCCGGGCCGACTTCGCGGATCGCATCGAGCGCCTGGCCGCGTTCGCTCACGTCCATGCCGCCGGCGAGGGCCTGCATCATCGCGAGCTGGTCGGCGTCCATCACGAACTTCTCGTAGCTCGCCACGAGGCCGCCCTCGAGCCAGCCCGCCGCGTGCGTGACGAGGTTGACGCCGGCGAGCAGCGTCGGCAGCAGCGTGTGCGCGCTCTCGTACGCGGCCTGCGCGTCGGCGCACTTGGACGAGCACAGCGATCCGCCGCTGCGCACCGGGACGCCGAGACGGCGCGCCAGCTGCGCCGTGGCAAAGATCATCTGGGTCGCCTCGGCGGTGCCAAAGGTCGGGGCGCCGGTGCGCATCGAGATGGCGCCCACGAACGAGCCGAGGATGACCGGCGCGCCAGGACGCACGAGCTGTGTCAGCGCCAGCCCGGCCATGCATTCGGCGAGCAACTCGGCCATGCAGCCCGCCGGCGTGACCGGGCCCATCGCGCCCGCCAGCACGGCCGGGACGACGATGACGCCCTGGTTGTGTGACGCGAAGGCGCGCAGCGATCCGAGCATGCGCCCGTCGAAGGTGAGCGGCGAATTCGAGTTGATGTTGCCGAGCAGGACGCACTGGCGGTCGACGGTCTCGGCGCCGAACAGGACCTGGGCCATGCGCACGGCGTCGAGCGCGTGGCCTGGCGTCTCCGGCGTCCCTTCGCCGCCAAGATCGCTGTAGCGGAAGAAGGCGTACTGCACGTCGAGGTGGCGCTTGCCTTCCGGCACGTCCATCGGCTCGACCATGCAGCCACCGAGGAAGTGGATGGCCGGCGCGACGTGGGCGAGCTTGATGAAGTTGTGCAGGTCCTCGAGCGTGCCGTAGCGCCGGCCGCGGTCGAGGTCGGAGACGAAGGGTGGGCCCCCGACGGGCGAGAACACCGTGGCATCGCCGCCGAAGCGCACGCTGCGTTCGGGATTGCGTGCATGCAGCGTGAACTCGCGCGGCGCCGTCGAGATCAGTCGCCGGCACAGGCCGCGTGGCATCCGCACGCGATCGCCCCGCACGTCGGCGCCGGCCTCGCGCCACAGGCGCAGGGACTCCGGGTCGCGGCGGAACTCGATGCCGATTTCCTCGAGGATCGTCTCCGCGTTGTGCTCGATGACCTCAACGGCCTCGCTCGACAGCAGCTCGACGTTCGGAATGCGTCGACGGATGTAGGGCAGTTTCGCGGCGCGCTGGCTGCGGGCGGCGCGGCGGGCTTCGCGCTGGCTGCCGCGTCCCGGGCGTTGGTTCGCGCTGTCTGGACTCACGCCTGGCTCCGTCGCGGGCGTGGTGCCCGGCGGCTGGATTTATAACACCTGTTATGTATAAAGTGGAAGCGAGTCCAGCCGGGAAGCCCGATGCCGAAGCAGGTCGATCACGCCCGTCGCCGCGCCGACCTCGCCGCCCTCGCGGTCGAGGTGATCCAGCGCGAAGGGGCGGGCAGCGCGACGGTGCGCCGCATCTCGCGCCAGGGCGGCTTCAGCATCGGCGTCATCACCCACTATTTCCGCGACAAGGACGAACTGGTCGCGTCGGCATTCGAATGGCTGGCCGCGCAATCCTTCGCGGGTCTGGAGCGCACGCTGGCCGATGCCGCGCCCGGGCTGCCCCGGCTGCGGGCCGCCCTCGAGTTCATGGTCCCGCAGTCGGGCGAGCGCAGTTACCCGGCGGTGTGGCTGAGCCTGTGGAGCGGGGCGATGCACAACCCGAAGCTCGCCGACGTGCACCGCCGTTACTACGCCCGCTGGCGGCGGATCCTCGATCGCTGTGTTGCAGAAGCCGTTCACTCGCGCGAGGTCCTGGCGCCGTCGAATGCGCGTGATGCGATCGACCTGCTGGCCGCCGGGGTCGACGGCTTGTGGCTCGCCGTGACGTTCGAGGCCGCGCGCTTCGGGCCGGCGCGGCGCCGGCGCCTCGTGCAGAAATTGCTCGCGGCCGTGCTGCAGCCACGCAAGGCGGCAGCGTGAGCGGGGCACGTCCGCACTATTCGGCGTGGGCGCTGTTGAGGGCGCGGCTGGCCGGCCCGTCGTACTGGCGGCCGCTGTGGTCGGGCCGTTCGCTCAAGGCGCACTACGACGTCGTGGTCGTGGGGGCGGGCGGGCACGGCCTCGCCACCGCGTTTCATCTCGCCCGCGACCATGGCCTGCGCGTCGCGGTGCTCGAGAAGTTCCTGCTGGGGTACGGCAACGTCGGGCGCAACACCACGATCGTGCGCTCGAACTACCTCTACCCGGAGAACCATTATTTCTACGAGGACTCGTTGCGACGCTACGAGGGTCTCTCGCGGCTGCTGAACTACAACGTGATGTACAGCCCGCGCGGAGTCGTGGATCTCGCGATCTCCGAGGACGAATTCCCGGCGCTCACGCGGCGCGGCAATGCGCTGCGCCTCGCCGGCATCGACGCCGAGCTCATGGACGGTCCGGCCCTCGCTCGTCATTACCCCGAACTCGATCCGGGACTGCCGCGGCGGTTCCCGATCGCAGGCGCGCTGGTGCAGAAGCGCGGCGGCACGGTGCGTCACGACGCGGTCGCCTGGGGCTACGCGCGCGCGGCGACGGCGGCAGGCGTGGACATCATCGAGCGCTGCGAGGTCACGGGCGTGAGCGTCGCCGGTGGCCGGGCGCAGGGCGTCGAGACCACGCGCGGCGAGGTGCGCGCCGACCGGATCGTGTTTGCGACCGCCGGCCTGACCGGCATGGTCGGCCGCATGCTCGGCGTGCCGCTGCCGATCGAGACGCATCGCCTGCAGGCCATGGTCACCGAGCCGATCAAGCCGCTGCTGCGCTCGGTGCTGGTGTCGGTGCTGCCTGCGCACGGCGAGGTGTACGTGCTGCAGTCCGATCGAGGTGGCGTGGTGATGGGCGGGCGGCTCGACGGCTATCCCTCGTTCACCCGTGAAGGTCGCTGGGATCGCATGGAGGATGTCGTGGCGGCGGCCGTCGACCTGCTGCCGCAACTTGCCGGGCTGCGCATCCTGCGCAACTGGGCCGGCATGAACGACCAGACGATGGACGGTTGCCCCATCATCGACCGGATCCGCTACGAGAACGTCTTTCTCAATGCCGGCTGGTGCTACGGCGGATTCAAGGCGATTCCCGCCTCCGGTGCCCACTGCGCCACGCTGGTGGCGACCGGCCGTGCGCCGGACCTGATCGCGCCGTTCCGCCTCTCGCGCTTCGCGACCGGGCACCTGCTCGATGAACGCGGGGCCGGCCCGTTCCCGGTGCGGCAATGAGCGTCATCGTCTGTCCCTTCTGCGGGCCGCGCGAACTCGGTGAGTTCGACTTCCACAAGACCCTGCCGAACGCCGGCGAGACGCCGTTCGAGCAGACCTACCTGCGGGTCGATGACCTCGCGCGTAGCCGGGAACACTGGCAGCACGTGCGCGGCTGCCGTTCCTGGCTCGAATTGCTGCGCAATCCGTCGACGGGCGAGGTGCTCGAGACGCGCCTGCTGGGAGAGGGCGCATGAGGAAAGGCGCCCGCCTCGGCGCGACTCCCGTGCGCTTCCGCTTCGACGGTCGCGAATTCGTCGGCTGCGAGGGTGACACGGCCGCGTCCGCGTTGCTGGCCTGCGGCGTGCGCGCGTTCGGACGCAGCATGAAGTACCGCCGTCTGCGCGGCGTGTGGTCCGCGGGGGTCGAGGAGCCCAACGCACTGCTCACCGTCGGAACGGGCGCGGCAAGGATCCCGAACGTGCCGGCATCGGTGCTGCGCCTGCGCGAGGGCATGGAACTGCGGTCGCAGAACCGCTGGCCGGCGCTGCACCTGGACGTCGCGTCGCTGCTGCAACTCGGCGGCGGATTCTTCGGCGCAGGGTTCTATTACAAGACCTTCCTCTGGCCGTCGTGGCGTACGTTCGAACGTCCGATCCGGGCGCTGGCGGGCCTGGGAGCGGCGCCAGACGCCAGCGACCTGGCGGATCCACGCATCGAGCACCTGTCGTGCGACGTCCTCGTGGCCGGAGGCGGTGTGGCAGGCGTGTGCGCAGCGAGGACCGCGGCGCGCAGCGGCGCGCGGGTGGTGCTGCTCGAGCGCGATGCATGTCTTGGCGGGGAATTGCAGTACGAAGCGGCGAGCATCGACGACCGCCCCGCGCAGGAGTGGATCCGCGCGGCAAGGGCCGAACTCGAAGGACTCGGTGCGCGCGTGCTGCTCGAGACCAGCCTGGTGGGGGGTGGTCACGGGCTCTACATCGCGCATGGCGAACCGGGTGGGCTCGCGGGCGCCAACCACGTGCATCGCATCCGCGCGCGTGCCCTGGTGATCGCGCTCGGCGCGGTCGAGCGGCCGATCGCGTTCGTCGACAACGACCGGCCCGGCGTCATGCTGCTCGGCGCGGCCGAGCGCTACAGCGCGGGTTACGGCGCGCTCGCGGGACGTTCCGCCGTCGTATTCGCGAACCATGATCGTGCATATGTCGCTGCGGAACGCCTGCAGGCCGCGGGCGTGCAGGTGCGCGCCGTGCTGGACACGCGGCCCGCCGAGGCGGCACGGGCCGTGGACGCAGTGCGGGCTCGACTGCAATCCTCCGGCACGCAATGCCTGGTCTCGCACGTCGTGGCCGCTGTGTCTGGTCGAACGGCCGTGCAAGGTGCGTGGGTCATGCCGCGCGACGGCGGCGTGCGACGGCGCATCGCCTGCGAATTCATCTTCGTGAGCGGGGGCTGGTCACCGGTCGTTCATCCCGGCCTGCAGCAGGGCGGAGAACGGCGCTATCTCGCGGAGCAGGCGGCGTTCGTCGCGGAGCCGGGCGAGGGCGGCCACGTCGTCGGTTCGGCCGCGGCGCACTGGTCCGTCGATGCCGTCTGCGCGGACGCTCATCACCGGACCCAGGCCCTCGTGCGAGCACTCGGATTCCAGCCGTGGGAGAGTCCGCCGCCGCGTGCGGACGGTGATCCGGCGCCCCGGCTCACGCCCTTCTGGCGGTCGCCCTGTGACGCAAAGGACGAGAAGCGGCAGTTCGTCGATCCGCAGAACGACGTCACGGTCGCCGACCTGCGGGCCACGCTGGCCGAAGGCTTCCTCGACATCGAGCACGTCAAGCGCTACACGGCGCTCGGCTTCGGCACCGACCAGGGACGACTCGGCGGGACGCTCGGAGCTGCGATCGTGGCGGAACTGCGCGGAGAGCCGCTCGCGGAGGTCGGCATCAGCCGGCCGCGTGCGCCGTACCAGCCCGTCACGCTGCGCTCCCTCGCCGGGTTGCGCACGGGCATGGCGCTGCGGGTCGCGCGGCGCACGCCCCTGCATGCGTGGCACGCCGCGCACGGTGGCGTGCTCGATCCGATGGGGCTGTGGTATCGGCCAAGGTACTACCGCGATAACGGGCCCGATGCGGGCACGGCTGCGGTGATCGAGGCGCGCCGCGTGCGTGCCGTTGGCGGAATCGTCGATGCATCCACGCTCGGCAAGATCGAGGTGTGCGGAACCGACGCGGCGGCGTTCCTCGACGCGCTTTACGTCACGCGTGCCAGTCCGCTGCGACCGGGCCGCGCCCGGTACATGGTCAACCTGCGCGAGGACGGCAGGGTGCTCGACGACGGCCTCGCGCTCTGCCTCGAGCCCGGGCGCTACGTCGTCACCACCAGTTCGGGCCACGGCGAGCACATGCTCAGCCACCTCGAGCATTACCGGGCGCTCGAGTGGGGCCAGCGCGCGGTGACGCTCACGGACGTCACCGACGCCTGGGCCGTGATCGCGGTGGCCGGGCCGACGAGTCGCGACGCGCTGGGGCGCGTGCTCGGTCGCGACTGGCAGGACACGCTGGCGACCTTGCCGCACATGTCCTTCGCCCGCGGCCGTCATCTCGGCGTCGACCTCTCGGTGCTGCGTGCCGGGTTCTCGGGTGAACTGTCCTACGAACTGCACGTCCGCCCGTCGGCGGCCGTCGCGCTGTGGCAGTCGCTCGTCGATACCGGGCTCGCACCTTACGGCCTCGACGCGCTCGACATCCTGCGCGTCGAGAAGGGCTACCTGACCACCAGTGAGATCAACGGCGAGACGACGCCGCACGATCTCGGCATGGAGGCGCTGCTGCGCGCCGGCCAGCCCTGCGTCGGCCGCGACCTGCTCGATCTGCCGGGACTGCACGAAGCGACGCGACCGCGGCTCGTGGGCCTGCGTGCCGTGGACGGTCGCAGCGAATTCCTGGCCGGCGCCCAGATCACGGTCGGTCCCACGGATGCGAAGCCCTGCGGTTACGTCACTTCGGCGTGCTACAGCGTGGCCTTCGAGGAGACCGTCGGCCTCGCGCTGGTGGCCCGGGCCGTGCCGGTCGGCGCGGAGGTGCACGCGAGAGATCCCCTGCGCGGCCGGGACACGCGGGTACGCGTCTGCTCGCCCGTGCATTTCGATCCCGAGGGCACGAGGATGAAGGCTTGAGTCCGCGCCATCCGCCGCTCGACGTGACGCTGACCCGGTTGCCGGAGGCGTGCGTGTTCGAGTTCGTTCGGCGGGCATCGACGCGAGACGCAGACTGGGATTGCACGCCCGGCCGCGTCGACGTCGCCGCCGACGGCTCGCCGCGCCGGTTGCACTTCGCGCCGCGCCGCTGGCTGGTGCCGTCGCCGGATGCGCAGCTGCTGGAGCGGCTGCGCGGCGCCGAAGCCGGGGGTGCGGCAACCTGTATCGACGTCACGGGCAAGTGGGTCGCGCTGCGGGTCGCGGGTGTGCATGCCGGGCGGGCGCTCGCGAGCACCATCGACCTCGGTGCCGTGCTGGCAGGCCGGGCATGCGCGGCCGTGACGCTGTTCGATTGCCCGTCGATCGTCGCGCGGGACAGTGCGGGCCTGCGGGCCTGGGTGGCCGCGAGCTACGTGCAGGCGTTCGAGGAAGCGGTCGCCCGGCTGCAGCGCTGAACCGGGCCGACGGTCATTCCGGCGCGCGCTGTTCTTTCTTCGCGCGCAACTCGTTGCGCATGCGGGTGTACTCGGCATTGAACGCATCCGCGAACGGATGCGGCCAGCCGGCCCCGGTCACCTGCTGCGTCATCATCCGGAAGAACTCGGCGTAGTGTTCCCAGTACTTCGGGCGCGGATCCTGGCCCGGCGCGAGCGTGCGCGCGCGGCCTTCCTCGAACTGGTCGGCCACATTGGTCGGCGACAGCTGACCGAGCACCGCCTGCAGGCCGGCCCGGATGCCGGCATTCACGGCGATCTCGTGTTCCTTGATCTCGAGCAGCACGTCGCGCAACGCATCGACCGGTCCGCCGAGGACCCGGCCGTGCGACTCGAACAGGCGCTGGATCGCCTGGTCCGCGCTCGTCGACGTGCGGAACGGGTTGCTGCCGACCGCCTGGCCGTTGGTCGCGGCCGGCGGCTGCGCGCCCGTGGCTTTCGCGCGTGCCTGCGTGAGATCGCTGAGACCGACCACGGCTTCGCGCAGCATCTGTCCGGCGACCAGCGGCAGCATCGACTGCGCTTCCGGCGTGAGCGTGGCGGGATCGATGCCCGCGCCGCGACAGAACGCCTGCACCGCCGAGCGCAGGTCGGTCCACGTCGTGGCCTGCTGGTGGAAGGGCACGCTGCGTTCGCGGCGGTCCGTGCTGTTCTGGCGACGCGCCAGTACGTTCGCGAGTTCCTCGCGCGTGATCGGCCGCGTCTTGAGATTCCAGTCGTTGCCGCCGGCGGCGTCGGGCGTCGCGCTCGCGATGCCGTTGCCCGGCGCGGCTCCGCCCGGCAGCGGCGCGCCTTCGACCGTAGCCGCGGCCGCGTCGCGCAGGTCCGGCGAGACCTTCAGTCCGTAGGCGTTGCGCACCGAGATCGACCCCGACTGCTCGGGATCGCGCGGCGTCAGCAGTTCGTTGAGATCGAGCGAGTGCCCGATGTCGGCGCCGAGGTGCTTCTCCGCCGAGTGCTCCTCGGCCGCCGCCGGCAGGAAGTCGATGCGGTTGTCGAGGCCCACGAGGATGTCGTAGTCGCCGACGCGCAGGCGGTCGCCGTCGCGCAGCTCGACCGTGCCCTGGCTCGATGCCGGCTCGTCGGAGTCGTTGACGTAGACGCCGTTGGTGCTGATGTCCTTCAGCCAGTACGAACCACTGCGGTACTCGACCTCGAAGTGGTGGCCGGACACGATGCGCTTGGCGTCGGGCAGGACCCAGTCGTTGTCGGGCGCACGGCCGACCGTGCCGCCGTTGACGCCGAACACGCGGCTGCGGTTCTCACCGAGGTCCCGGTACTGATCGCTGATGACTCTGAGCTTGATCGCCATGGTTGGGTTGTCCAGCCCGACCTTCCCGGCGGGCTTCGTCTGGCGCCTTCGGGCTGACGCCCCGCCACGACCCTTGTAATATGCGCCGACCTTAGCACGCAAGGTCCCCGGGCCAGATGGCCGCCAGTCACATTTTCAAGGTCGTTTTCCACAACCAGGGCAAGGTCTTCGAACTGTATGCCCGCAAGGTCGGACACGGCCAGATGTTCGGCTTCATCGAGGTCGAGGAACTGATCTTCGGCGAGCGCTCGACCGTGGTCGTCGACCCGTCCGAGGAAAAGATCCAGACTGAATTCGCCGGGGTGAAGCGCACCTACCTGCCGCTGCACTCGATCATCCGCATCGACGAGGTGCGCAAGTCCGGCGTCAGCAAGGTCTCGGCGGCGGAAGGCTCGAACGTCGCGCAGTTTCCGTTCCCGGTCTATACCCCGTCCGGCGGGCCCGGACCGCGCGAAAAATAGGGCCGGGCGGGCCGGGAGGGCTGGGCGCGCTGGTCCGCGCGGGGCTGCTCCGGTATCATTCCGGCGCCCCGTCCGACAGGTGGCTCCCTCCCCAATGCTCATACTCAGCGGCGCCCCCGCGCTCTCGGATTTCCGGCTCGACAAGCTCGATTCCACGCTCCGCTCGCGCCTCGGCCCGGTCCTCGGACTGGAAACCCGCTACCTGCATTTCGTCGACCTCGAGCGCGACCTGGCGCGCGACGAGGCCGCGGTGCTCGAATCGCTGCTGCGCTACGGCCCCGCCACCCGCGTGGGCGCACCGCGGGGCGAGGTGCTGCTGGTCGTGCCGCGGTTCGGCACGGTCTCGCCGTGGTCCAGCAAGGCGACCGACATCGCGCACGTCTGCGGCCTGACGGTCGTCCGCCGCATCGAGCGAGGCATCGCCTACTACGTGCGCACGGAACGGCCGTGGAGCGATGACCAGTGGGCCGCATTCGCCGGCCTCGTGCACGATCGCATGACGGAAAGCGTCCTGCGCGATCCGGGGGACGCCGGCGAACTCTTCAAGCACGCCGCCCCGAAGCCGCTCACGACCGTGCCGGTGCTCGCCAACGGCCGCGCCGCGCTCGAGACTGCCAACGGGTCGCTGGGACTGGCGCTGTCGGACGACGAGATCGACTACCTCGTCGACGCCTTCCGCAAGCTCCAGCGCGACCCGACCGACGTCGAACTGATGATGTTCGCGCAGGCGAACTCCGAGCACTGCCGGCACAAGATCTTCAACGCCGACTGGATCGTCGACGGCGAGCGCGCGCCGAAGTCCCTGTTCGGCATGATCCGCAACACGTACCACGCGAACCCGTCGGGGATCCTCTCCGCCTACCGCGACAACGCGTCGGTCATCGAGGGCTGGCCGGGCCGTCGCTGGTTCGCGCGCCCGGGAGGCGGCATCTACGAGTCGTCCGACGAGCCGATCGACATCCTGATGAAGGTCGAGACGCACAACCACCCGACGGCCATCTCGCCCTTCCCGGGCGCGGCAACCGGTTCGGGCGGCGAGATCCGCGACGAGGGCGCGACCGGCCGCGGCTCCAAGCCGAAGGCGGGCCTGGTCGGTTTCTCGGTGTCGAACCTGCGCATCCCGGGCTTCGAGCAGCCCTGGGAGCAGGATTTCGGCAAGCCCGGGCGCATCGTCGACGCGCTGCAGATCATGCTCGACGGGCCGATCGGTGCGGCGGCGTTCAACAACGAGTTCGGCCGCCCGAACATCTACGGCTATTTCCGCACCTTCGAGCAGCGCGTCGAGAGCGACGGCCGCTCGCCGCTGCGCGGCTACCACAAGCCAATCATGATCGCGGGCGGGCTCGGCAACATCCGTCGCATGCTGGTCGAGAAAGCGAAGGTCGTGCCGGGCGCGCGCATCGTCGTGCTCGGCGGGCCGGCGATGCTGATCGGTCTCGGCGGCGGCGCCGCATCGTCGATGGGCTCGGGCGCCAGCTCGGTCGATCTCGACTTCGCGTCCGTCCAGCGCGGCAACCCGGAGATCCAGCGGCGCGCACAGGAAGTCATCGACGCCTGCTCGGCGCTCGGCGACGACAGCCCGATCCTGCTGATCCACGACGTCGGTGCGGGCGGTCTCTCGAACGCGATCCCGGAGTCGGTCGCCCACGAGGGCACGGGAGGGCGCATCGATCTGCGCACGGTGCCGAGCGACGAGCCCGGCATGTCGCCCCTCGAGATCTGGTGCAACGAAGCGCAGGAACGCTACGTGCTGATCGTGGCGGAAGACCGGCTCGCCGCATTCGGCGCGCTCTGCGATCGCGAGCGCTGCCCGTTCGCGGTGGTCGGCGAAGTCACGGCGGACGGTCGCCTGCACGTCGCCGACCCGCAGTTCGGCAACGCGCCGGTCGACGTGCCGCTCGAGGTGATCCTCGGCAAGCCGCCGCGCATGACCCGCGACGTGCGTCGCCTGCCGCACGCGGGCGACGACTTCGACGGCCGCGGCATCGACGTGCACGAGGCGGCGCTGCGCGTGCTGCGCCTGCCGGCGGTCGCGGACAAGACCTTCCTCGTGACCATCGGCGATCGCTCGGTCGGCGGCATGATCTCGCGCGATCCGCTGGTCGGGCCGTGGCAGGTGCCGGTGAGCGACGTCGCCGTGACCGTCAGCGACTATTTCTCGCAGCACGGCGAGGCGATGGCGATGGGCGAGCGCACGCCGCTCGCGTTGCTGCATCCCGCCGCGGCCGGTCGCATGGCGGTGGCCGAGGCGGTGACCAACATCGCGGCGGCGGACATCCGTCGCATCGAGGACGTGCGGCTCTCGGCCAACTGGATGGCGGCCTGCGGCGAGCCCGGCGAGGACGCGGACCTGTTCGACACGGTGCGCGCGGTCGGCGAGGAATTCTGCCCGGCGCTCGGGATCGCGATCCCGGTCGGCAAGGACTCGCTGTCGATGAAGACCGCGTGGCAGTCCGCCGGCGAGACGAAGAAGGTCGTCGCCCCGGTCTCGCTGATCGTGTCGGCCTTCGCGCCGGTCGACAACGTGCGGCGCACCCTGACGCCACAACTGCGCACCGACACGCGGGTGGCCACCAGCCTCGTGCTGGTCGACCTCGGACGCGGGCGGGACCGCCTCGGCGGCTCCTGCCTCGCGCAGGTGTACGGCCGCATCGGACGCGAGGCGCCGGACTGCGAGAGCCCGACGCGCCTGCGCGGCTTCTTCAAGGCGATCGGCCGGCTGCGCCACGCCGGACTCGCGCTCGCGTACCACGATCGTTCGGACGGCGGCCTGTTGGTGACGCTCGCGGAGATGGCGTTCGCCGGACGCTGCGGCGTCGAGGTCGACCTCGTGGGCACGCCGTCCGAGTCCGCCGCGCTGGCGGCGCTGTTCGCCGAGGAACTCGGCGCCGTGGTGCAGGTCGAGACGCACGCCGTCCCGCAGGTACTGGCCATCTTCCAGGAATCGGGCCTCGAGGACTGCGTGCGCGTCATCGGGCGCGCCACCGACGCGGACCGGGTCGCGGTCACGCGGGACGGCAAGCCGTGGTTCGCGGCGACGCGCACCGAGTTGCGCCGCGCCTGGAGCGAGACCACGCTGCAGATGCAGTCGCTGCGCGACAACCCGGCCTGCGCGCGCGAGGAATACGCCCGCAACACGGATCCGACGGACCCGGGCCTGTCCGCGCGGCTGAGCTTCGACCCGGCGGAGGATGTCGCCGCGCCTTTCGTGCTGCGCGGTGCGCGGCCCGAGGTCGCGATCCTGCGCGAGCAGGGCGTCAACAGCCAGCTGGAGATGGCCGCGGCCTTCCATCGCGCGGGGTTCCGCCCGTCCGACGTGCACATGACCGACGTGATCTCCGGGCGCGTGCAGCTCGACCGGTTCAAGGGCCTGGTCGCGTGCGGCGGCTTCTCCTACGGCGACGTGCTGGGGGCGGGCGAGGGCTGGGCGAAATCGATCCTGTTCAATGCCCGCGTGCGCGATGAATTCGCCACGTTCTTCGCGCGGGGCGACAGCTTCGCGCTCGGCGTGTGCAACGGCTGCCAGATGATGTCCGCGCTGAAGCCGCTGATCCCGGGTGCCGAGCACTGGCCGCGCTTCGTGCGCAATCGGTCCGAGCAGTTCGAGGGTCGCGTGGCGCTGGTCGAGGTGCTGGCGACACCTTCGCTGTTCTTCGCGGGCATGGCCGGCTCGGTGATGCCGATCGCGGTGGCGCACGGCGAGGGTCGCGCGGAGTTCGCCGATGCCGCCGCCGAGCAGGCCTGCACGAGCGCGGGCGTGGTCAGCCTGCGTTTCGTCGACAACCACGGGCGCGCCGCGACGAGCTATCCCGCGAATCCGAACGGTTCGCCGGGCGGCCTCACGGGCCTCACGACGCGCAGCGGCCGGGTGACGATCCTCATGCCGCACCCGGAGCGTGTCTTCCGTACGGTGCAGAACTCCTGGTATCCCGAGGACTGGGCCGAGGACGGCGGCTGGATGCGCATGTTCCGCAACGCGCGGGTGTGGGTCGGGTAGGAACGCGGGCGTCGGGACGCGAAGCCTGGCGCCTCGCGGCGGACGCGGCCGTCAGGTCGCGACGCGTCCGATCGGCGTGATCTTGTCGAGAGTCTCTTCCGCGAAGAACCGGCGCACCATCATGGCCTGCTGCAGCTTGCCCTTGCGTACGTACGCCTCGTAGAGCATGTCCTTGATGACCTCGAGCAGCACGCCGGCTTCCATGCTGGTGAGCTCGGGCAGGGCGGGTGTCGCATCCGTGTCGGAGCCGAACAGCACCTTCTTGATCGCGGCGAAGGACTCCGGGTCGATCTCCGCCATCTCGCGCGCCTCGTTGACGTGGCCGAAGATGCGCAGCCGTCCGTTCTCGCCGAGATCCTGGAACACGGCCTGGGCCGTGCGCCGGCACATCGAGGCGAAGGCATTGAAGTAGCCGCTCGAGTAGCAGCCGAGCGCCTCGCGGAAGAGCTTCTCGGTCTCCTCCGGCAGGTAGGTGAAGTTGAACTTCTCCTTGGCACGCTCGAGCTCGACGAAGTTGTTGGCGAGCTCGACGCGGTTCGGGCAGTACATCTTCACGGCGAACTTGACGAAGATCGGCGCACTGCAGGAATCGCAGCGATACACGACGCCGACGTGCGTCGGGCGCGAGGCGATCAGTTCGGCGTACTGCGGCACCGACACCGCCGTGATGTGGGTGAACACCTGGCAGACCGAGCAATTCAGCGCCAGGCTGCGTTCCTGGTCGTGGTGCAGGCGGCTGTTCGAGTCGACGTATACGGACATGCGCGGATGCCCCGGTCGGGTGTCGTGGGCTCCGAGTCTAGCGGAATGTCAGCGGGCTGGCACGGCGCCCGGGACGGGCGCGGCCGCCAGCGCCTTCGCGGCGGGCTCGTTTGCGGCGCGGGCGGCGAGGCGGCCCCGGTCGAAGGTCACGTCGAAGCGCGCACCGTCCGCGAGCGGTTGCCACGGCCCGTACGCGTGGTCGGCGTGCGCGTAGCGCGACCAGAAATCTCCGGTGCGGGCCTGTGCCCAGACGTCGGTGCGGGTGTCGTCGTCGCTCAGCACGTAGCTGGACGGCGGCGTGTCCGACTCCGGCTCGCGCACGAAGCGCGTGCTGAGCCGGTCCAGGCGGTAGCTGGCGCGCAGGCCGAGGTCGACCGCCGGGCCCTGCCAGTCGAGCGTGCGCGCGTCGATGCGCCATTCGTCGCCCAGGACCTCGAAGACCTGCATGCGGCCACCGGGCAACCGGGTCAGCGTCACGCGGTAGGACCGCGACGAGGTGCGCTCGCAGTAGATCTGCGCCACGGGTCGTTGTGCATGGCGGACGTCGTAGGTGGCGAGGTTCGCCGCGACTGGCCGGATCCACGCGGCCGACAGCAGCAGCGCCAATGCGAGGGCGAGGTGACCCGCGCTCGCCCAGCGTCGATGCGCCAGCCAGCGGCTCAACGCCAGCAGCAGGACCACGATCCCGAAGCAGGCGAGCGCCAGCGTGACGACCTGCACGGGCGTCCTACTCGTGCAGGGCGAGGTGGGTCGACAGGCGACCGGACTGCACCAGCGCGGTCAGGGCGTCGATGTCGCGATCGAGGCGGTGGTCGTGGGCGCGGAAGGCGACGGCCGCCCGCACCGTTGCGTGGACCCGCTGCAGTTCGGGCGTCGTCTCGAGCGGCTTCATGCAGTCGATCGCCTGCGCGGCGGACAGCAGTTCGATGGCGAGTACCCGCGACGTGTTCTGGCAGACCTCGAGCAGCTTGCGGCCCGCCCACGGCGCCATGCTGACGTGGTCCTCCTGGCCGGCCGACGTCGGCAGCGAGTCGACCGACGCCGGGTGCGCGTAGGCCTTGTTCTCCGAGACCAGCGCGGCGGCCGTGACGTGCGCCATCATGAAGCCGGACTCGAGCCCCGGCTCGGCGGCGAGGAACATGTTCAGCGCCGGATTGATGCGCCGGTCGAGCAGGTCGATGCGTCGCTCGGACGTGCTCGCGAGTTCCGCCACGGCGATCGCGAGGAAGTCGCTGATGAAGCCGATCGGCTCGGCGTGGAAGTTGCCGCCCGAGAGGATGTCGCGGCCGAAGATCAGCGGGTTGTCGGAGACGCCGTTCAGCGCGGCCGCGAGGATCTCGCGCGCATGGTCGATCGTGTGCTGGACGGCGCCGAACACCTGCGGCATGCAGCGTACCGCGTACGGATCCTGCACGCGCTCGCAGTGTTCGTGGCTGCGGCGGATCTCGCTGTCGGTCAGCAGGCGGCGCAGCTTGCGTGCGACCGCGATCTGGCCCGGCAGGCGGCTCGCCAGCTGGATGCGCTCGTCGAAAGGCGCGTGGCTGCCGGCGAGTCCCTCGACCGTCAGCGCGCAGGCGACGATCGAGGCGTCGAGCAGGCGCTCGGCCTGCAGCAGGCCCTCGAGCGACAGCGCGAGCGAGAGTTGCGTGCCGTTCAGCAGCGCGAGTCCTTCCTTGGCCTCGGGTTGCAGCGGCTCGAGGCCGACCGCCTCCATGACGGCCGTGCCCTCGAGACGGTCGGTCCCGCGCATGGCCTCGCCTTCGCCGATCAGCGCCAGCGTCAGGTGGGCGAGGGGAGCGAGGTCGCCCGAGGCGCCGACGGAGCCCTGCGAGGGGATGACCGGCAGCACGTCGGCGTTGAGCAGCGCGAGCAGCATGTCGACGGTCGCCGGTCGCGCGCCGGAGTAGCCGCCGGCGAGGTTGTTCGCCTTGAGGAGCAGCATCCGCCGCACGATGTGCGGCGGCAGCGGGGCGCCGGTGCCGCAGGCATGGCTGCGGATCAGGTTGAGTTGCAGCCGGCGGGTCTTGTCCGCCGGGATCACCTTGTTGGCGAACGCGCCGAACCCGGTGTTGATGCCGTAGTTGACCTCGCCGCTCGCGATGGCCTCGCGCACCGCGTCGACGGAACCCTGCATGCGCGCCCGCGCCTCGTCGGTGAGGCGCACGACCGGCCGCCGGCGCTCGAAGGCGCGGATCTGCGCCAGCGTGAGGCGCGTGCCGTCGATCTCGAGCGACCCGTTGCCAGCGGACTTGCGTGCCATGGCGTCTCCCGCGCAGCCCGGCCGGGCCGCGCTCAGGTGTGCAGTTTGCGGTAGCGCACGCGATGCGGCTGTTCGGCATCCTCGCCGCGGCGCTTCTTGAGGTCCTCGACGTACTCGGAGTAGTTGCCCTCGAACCAGACGACCTCCGAGTTGCCCTCGAAGGCGAGGATGTGGGTCGCGATGCGATCGAGGAACCAGCGATCGTGCGAGATCACGACCGCGCAGCCCGGGAAGCTGAGGAGGCCTTCCTCGAGCGCGCGCAGCGTCTCGACGTCGAGGTCGTTGGTCGGTTCGTCGAGCAGGATGACGTTGCCGCCTTCCTTCAGCACCTTCGCGAGGTGGACGCGGTTGCGTTCACCGCCCGACAGGTCGCCGATGACCTGCTGCTGCTGCGAGCCGCGGAAATTGAAGCGGCCGACGTAGGAGCGCGACGAGGTCTCGTAGTTGCCGACCTTGAGCTGGTCGAGGCCGTTCGAGATCTCCTGCCACACGGTCTTCTTGTCGTCGAGCGACTGGCGCGACTGGTCGACGTACGCGAGCTGCACCGAGGGGCCGATGCGGATCTCGCCGGCGTCGGCCGTCTCCTGGCCCGTGATCATGCGGAACAGCGTGGTCTTGCCGGCGCCGTTCGGGCCGATGATGCCGACGATGCCGCCCTGCGGCAGGTTGAAGTTCAGGTTCTCGAACAGCACCTTGTCGCCGTAGGCCTTCGACAGGCCCTTGGCCTCGATGACCAGCTCGCCGAGGCGCGGGCCCGGCGGGATGTAGATCTCGTTGGTCTCGTTGCGCTCCTGGAACTCGCGCGACTGCAGTTCCTCGAAGCGCTGCATGCGGGCCTTGCTCTTCGCCTGGCGCGCCTTCGGGTTCTGGCGCACCCACTCGAGTTCGCGGGCGAGCATCTTCTTGAGCGCTTCCTGCTGCTGTTCCTCGATCTTGAGGCGGGCTTCCTTCTGTTCGAGCCACGACGAGTAGTTGCCCTGCCACGGGATGCCGTGGCCGCGGTCCAGCTCGAGGATCCAGCCGGCGACGTTGTCGAGGAAGTAGCGGTCGTGGGTGACCGCGATGACGGTACCCGGGTACTGCTCGAGGAAGTGCTCGAGCCAGCGCACCGACTCGGCGTCGAGGTGGTTGGTCGGCTCGTCGAGCAGCAGCATGTCCGGCTTCGAGAGCAGCAGTCGGCAGAGCGCGACGCGCCGGCGTTCGCCGCCGGAGATCTTCGTGACGTCCGCTTCCCAGGGCGGCAGGCGCAGCGCGTCCGCGGCGACCTCGAGCTGGCGGTCGAGGTTGTGACCGTCCGCTGCCTGGATGATCGCCTCGAGCTTCGCCTGCTCGGCCGCGATCTTGTCGAAATCCGCGTCCGGCTCGGCGTAGGCGGCGTAGACCGCGTCCAGCCGGGCGAGCGCGTCCTTCACGTCCTGCACTGCCTCCTCGACGTTGCCCCGCACGTCCTTGGCGGGATCCAACTGCGGTTCCTGCGGCAGGAAGCCGATCTTGATGCCGGGCTGCGGACGCGCCTCGCCTTCGATCTCGGTGTCGAGGCCGGCCATGATCTTGAGCAGCGTGGACTTGCCGGAACCGTTCAGGCCGAGCACGCCGATCTTGGCGCCGGGGAAGAAGCTCAGGGAGATGTCGCGGAGGATGACGCGCTTCGGGGGAACGATCTTCCCGACGCGATTCATCGTGTAGATGAACTGGGCCATGGCTGTGGACGGTGACCGGTGGGGCGGGGGTGGAAAAAGGGCCGCGATTATCGGTCATTGGGGGTTCGGGGCGCCACTGAGCCGCGCCGCGTCGGTGGCAGCGTCGCTGAACGCTGCGCTGCTGTCGCTACTGGCTCGGAGGCGCGGCGGCCGCGTCCGGGTCCGGGGTCGCCCAGAAAAACGCCGTGAATACATACCTGGAGGCTCCGGGCGCCGCGTCCATGCGGCGCAACATTTTACGGTCGACCCCGGACCCGAAAACCTCGCGCCGCGCCGGAGCCTCCAGGGATGGATTCACGGCGTCCCCGCGACCCTCTCCCTCCTGGTGACCCCTGTCGCCTGCGACGCACTCGACGTGGCGCACCGGCCGCGAAGCTTGGCGCAGCCGGGCAAAACCACGTCGCAGCGGCGCCCGGCAGCGGCCAGAGGCGTTCGGCTACAATTGCGCGTCCGAAGACCGTGGAGAGCCCATGTTTCCCGCCAGCATGAAGATCGCCGGGTTCGATCCCGAACTCGCGGCTGCCCTCGAGCACGAGCGCGTCCGCCAGGAAGACCACATCGAGCTGATCGCTTCCGAGAACTACGCCAGTCCGCGCGTGCTCGAAGCCCAGGGATCGGTGCTCACCAACAAGTACGCCGAGGGCTATCCCGCCAAGCGCTACTACGGGGGCTGTGAATACGTCGACATCGCCGAGCAGCTCGCGATCGACCGCGCGAAGAAGCTCTTCGGCGCGTCCTTCGCCAACGTACAGCCGCATTCCGGCTCGCAGGCCAATGCTGCAGCCTACCTCGCGCTCATCAAGCCGGGCGACACCATCCTCGGCATGAGCCTCGACCACGGCGGCCACCTGACGCACGGTGCCAAGGTCAATTTCTCCGGCAAGATCTTCAACGCCGTGCAGTACGGGCTCAACCCGTCGACCGGCGAGATCGACTACGACCAGGTCGAGCGCCTCGCGCAGGAGCACAAGCCGAAGCTGATCATTGCCGGCTTCTCGGCGTATTCGCGCGTACTCGATTACGCGCGGTTCCGCACGGTCGCCGATGCGGTCGGCGCCTACTTCCTGGTCGACATGGCGCACGTGGCCGGCCTCGTGGCCGCGGGCGTCTACCCGAACCCGGTGCCGTTCGCGGACGTCGTCACCTCGACCACCCACAAGACGCTGCGCGGCCCGCGCGGCGGCATCATCCTGGCGCGCGAGAACGAGGAGATCGCCAAGAAGCTCAACTCGATGATCTTCCCCGGCACGCAGGGCGGTCCGCTGATGCACGTCATCGCCGCCAAGGCGGTCGCGTTCCTCGAGGCGCAGCAGCCGGAGTTCGTCGCCTACCAGAAGCAGGTGCTGGCGAACGCCCGCGCGATGGTCGCGGCGTTCCAGGCGCGGGGCATCCGCATCGTCTCGGGCGGCACCGACAACCACCTGTTCCTGCTCGACCTGAGTGACAAGCCGTACACGGGCAAGGAGGCCGACGCGGCGCTTGGCAAGGCGCACGTCACGGTCAACAAGAACGCGGTGCCGAACGACCCGCGGCCGCCGATGGTGACCAGCGGCATCCGCATCGGCACGCCCGCCGTCACGACCCGCGGCTTCAAGGAGGCCGAGGTGACGCAGCTCGCGAACTGGATGGCGGACGTGCTGGCCGACGTCAACGACGCGGCCGTCATCGCCCGGACCCAGGCCGCGGTGCGCGACATCTGCCAGCGCTTCCCGGTCTACGGCTGACGCGGGACCGATCCGCTCCGGGGCGCGTCGATGTACTGCCCGTTCTGCTCGCACGAGGAGACGAAGGTCATCGATTCGCGCCTCGCCGCGGAGGGCCAGCAGGTCCGCCGTCGCCGCGAGTGCCTGCAGTGCGGTGAGCGCTTCACGACCTTCGAGTCCGCCGAGCTGGTGATGCCGCGCGTCGTGAAGAGCGATGCGACGCGCGAGCCGTTCGACGAGGCCAAGCTGCGCTCGGGCATGCTGAAGGCGCTCGAGAAGCGCCCGGTCGCGATCGAGGCGGTCGATGCCGCGGTGAACCACGTCTGTCACAAGCTGCGCACGCTCGGCGAACGCGAGGTCCCCGCGCGCCTGGTCGGCGAGCTCGTGATGGACGAGCTGCACCAGCTCGACGAGGTGGCCTACGTGCGCTTTGCCTCGGTGTACCGCAGCTTCCAGGACGTGGATGCCTTTCGCGAGGAGATCGAGCGCCTGCGCTATCGCCGCCCGCGCTCGGTCGAGGACCTGCAGCTCGGCCTCTGGTCGCCCGCCGAGACCGGTCCCGGCAACGGGCGCAAGAAGTGACCTCGACGCCCGCGCCGTCGTTCTCCGCGGACGACCATCGCCACATGGCGCGCGCGCTGCAGCTGGCACGGCGCGGGCTGTATTCCACCGCGCCCAATCCGGCCGTCGGCTGCGTGCTCGTCGATCCGGCCGGGCATACGGTCGGCGAGGGCTGGCACCGGAAAGCCGGTGAGCCGCACGCCGAGGTGCATGCGCTGGGCGCCGCGGGTCCGGCCGCGCGCGGGGCCACCGCCTACGTCACGCTCGAGCCGTGCTCGCATTTCGGGCGCACGCCGCCCTGTGCCGACGCGCTGCTGGCAGCCGGTGTGACGCGCGTCGTCGCGGCGTTGCGCGATCCCAATCCCCGGGTCGACGGCGGCGGGCAGGCCCGGCTGCTCGCGGCGGGCGTACCCGTCGAAGTCGGCCTGCTCGAGGCCGACGCCCGCGAGATCAACCGCGGCTTCCTCGCGCGCATGCAGCGTGGCCGACCTTGGATCACGGTGAAACTCGCGAGCAGCCTTGACGGCCGCACGGCACTGGCGAACGGCGTGAGCCAGTGGATCACCGGCGAGGCGGCCCGGGCCGACGTGCAGAAACTGCGGGCGCGCGCTTCGGCGATCGTCACCGGCAGCGGCACCGTCCTCGCCGACGATCCGTCGCTCACGGTGCGCGACTCGTCGCTGGACCTGCAGGGCCGCCGGCCGCTGCGCGTGGTGCTCGACAGCGCGCTGCGCACGCCGCCCGGAGCCAAGATCGTCGATTCCTCGGCGCCGACGCTCATCTGCACGACCCCGGGCGCCGCCGGGTCGCGTGCGCAGTCGCTGCGTGCAGCTGGCGCGGACGTCGTTGGCCTGCCCGGTTCCGCGCACGGTCTCGATCTGGCGGCCGTGTTCGCCGAACTGGCGCAACGCGAGTGCAACGAGGTGCTGGTCGAGGCCGGGGCCACGCTCGCCGGCGCCTGTCTCGCCGCCGGTCTCGTCGACGAGCTCGTGTGCTACGTCGCCACGACCCTGCTGGGCGATGCGGGTCGGCCGCTGGTGCGCCTGCCCGTGCTCGAGTCTCTCGACCAGGGCGCCCGATTCCGCCTCGTCGACACGCGCGTCCTCGGCGGCGACCTGAGACTCACCCTGCGACCACAATAGGATCCCCATGTTCACAGGCATCATCCAGGGCGTCGGCACCGTGCGCAGCATCGAACCGCGCGGCGGCGACGTGACCATGACCTTCGACACCGGCGCCGTCAGCCTCGCGGACGTCGAGACCGGCGGCAGCATCGCGGTGAACGGCGCGTGCCTGACGGCGGTGCGCCACGCGACGGACTGGTTCACCGCGGACGTGTCGCGCGAGACGCTCAACCTCACGACGCTCGGCGCGTGGGTGCCCGGAACCCGCGTCAATCTCGAAAAGGCCCTGACGGCGGGGCAGTCCCTCGGCGGCCACTACGTCACCGGCCACGTGGACGGGGTGGGGCGGGTCGTCGCCCGTCACGACGATGCCCGTTCGGTGCGGGTCGAGTTCGAGCTGCCGGCGGAGCTCGCGCGCTACGTGGCCCGCAAGGGGTCGGTGTGCGTCGACGGCGTCAGCCTCACGGTCAATGGCGCGAACGCCAACCGCTTCGACGTCAACCTCGTGCCGCACACGCTCGCCATGACCGTGCTCGGCGACTACCGGCCGGGCACCACCGTGAACCTCGAGATCGACATCATCGCCCGCTACCTCGAGCGCCTGCTCGCGGAGTCGGGCCGCTAGCGTCCCGTCTGCGGCCGCCCGCCGCTCCTGCTACACTGGCGCGCTCGGACGGTGCCGACGGACGTTCTTAAGTTAATTGAAATCAGCTGGTTAGGCGCGACTTCGCATGGGCTCCCTGAATTCGATCGAAGACATCCTGGTGGACATCCGCGAGGGACGCATGGTCGTCCTGATGGATGACGAGGACCGCGAGAACGAGGGCGACCTCATCATGGCGGCCTCGAAGGTCCGGCCCGAGGACGTCAACTTCATGGCCAAGTACGGGCGCGGGCTGATCTGCCTGACGCTCACGCGCGACCGTTGCCGCCAGCTGCGGCTGCCGCTGATGGTCAGCGAGACCGACCTCGACCACACGACCAACTTCACCGTCTCGATCGAGGCGGCGGAGGGCGTCACCACCGGCATCTCGGCCTATGACCGGGCGCACACCATCCGCACGGCCGTCGCGCCCGACGCGCGCCCGGAGCACCTGCGCCAGCCGGGCCACATCTTTCCGCTCATGGCCCAACCCGGCGGCGTGCTGACGAGGGCCGGCCACACCGAGGCAGGCTGCGACCTCGTGCGCATCGCGGGACTCGAACCCGCGGCGGTCATCGTCGAGATCCTCAACGAGGACGGCACGATGGCGCGCCGCCCGGAGCTCGAAGTCTTCGCGCGCCGCCACGGGATCAAGATCGGCACCATTGCCGACCTGATCCGGTACCGGCTCGAGAAGGAACGCTCGGTCGAGCGCATCGCCGAGCGCGACGTGCAGACCGACTTCGGCGCCTTCCGGCTGATGTGCTACGAGGACCACGTCAACGGCACGGTGCACCTCGCGCTCGTGCGCGGCCAGGTCGATGGTGATCGGGCACCGCTGGTGCGCGTGCACCTCGAGGACACCGTGCGTGACCTCGTCGGCGTGCGCGACGATCGCTACAGCTGGTCGCTGCGCGGCGCCATGGAGCGCATCGCGCGCGAAGGCGCGGGCGTGGTCGTGCTGCTGCGACCCGCCGAGAGCCCGCTCGACATCGCCGAGGCAGTCCGCTCGGCCGAGCGCGGGCCGGCCGCCGGTCGCGCGCAGGGCGCGCAGGTGCTGCGCACCTACGGCATCGGCGCGCAGATCCTGCGCGACCTCGGTGTCTCGAGCATGCGCGTGCTGAGCGCGCCCAAGCAGATGCACGGTCTCTCGGCGTTCGGGCTCGCCGTGGTCGAGTACGTGGACTAGGCAAGAGGATCCGGCATGGACAACATCCGCACCCTGCAAGGCGACCTGCTCGCGCGCGACCTGCGCATCGCGATCGTCGCGGCGCGCTTCAACGACGCGATCGTCGAGCACCTGATCCGCGGCGCCGTCGACACACTGCTGCGCCACGGTGCCAGCGAGAAACAGATCGAGATCATCCGCGTGCCGGGGGCCTTCGACCTGCCGCTGATCGTGAAGAAGGTCGCCGCCGGCAAGCGCTGCGACGCGGTGGTCGCGCTCGGCGCCGTGATCCGCGGTGCCACGCCGCACTTCGATCTCGTCGCGGGCCAGTGCGCGGCGGGACTCGCCCGCGCGCAGGAGGAGACGGGCGTGCCGGTCGCCTTCGGCGTGCTCACCACCGACACCATCGAGCAGGCCGTGGAACGGGCGGGCACCAAGGCCGGCAACAAGGGCGTCGACGCCGCGCTGTGCGCGCTCGAGCTCGCCAACCTGCTGCGGCGCCTGGACGTCTGACGTGGCGAAGAAGGCCGCACGCTCGAGCCGTTCGCGCAGCCTCGCGCGGCGGCTGGCGTTGCAGGCGCTGTACCAGTGGCAGATGACCGCGCAGAGCCACGCCGAACTGCTGAACCAGTATGCCCAGGACGAGGGCTACCCGGACGTCGATGCGGACTACTTCAAGGAACTGCTGTCCGGCGTCACCGAGGGTGCGGCGGCACTCGATGCCACGCTCGGTGAATACATCGACCGGCCGGTGGCACAGCTCGATCCGATCGAGCACGCGGTGCTGCTGATCGGCCTGCACGAGCTGACCCACCGGCTCGAGACCCCGTACCGCGTGGTGATCAACGAAGGCGTCGAACTCGCGAAGAAGTTCGGCGCGACCGACGGGCACAAGTTCGTCAATGCCGTGCTCGATCGCGCGGCGCGACGCCTGCGTGCCGCCGAACAGGCGGCCGCTCCCGCCCGCAGCGCCGGCGCCTGACGCCTCCGCGAGGCGCGTCATGGCCCTCGGCGAATTCGACCTGATCGCGCGCTACTTCTCCCGCCCGGGACGGCGGGACGACGTGCTGCTCGGCGTCGGCGACGATGCCGCACTGCTGCAGGTGCCGCCGGGCCAGGCCCTCGTGGCCGCGACGGACACGCTGGTCGAGGGCCGGCACTTCCTCCCCGGCACGCCGCCGCACGCGATCGGTCACCAGGCCCTCGCGGTGAACCTCAGCGACCTCGCCGCGATGGGCGCCGATCCGGCCTGGGCATTGCTGTCGCTGTCCCTGCCCGCGGCGGAGGAGAGCTGGCTGGCGGCGTTCGCCGAGGGGCTGTACGCGCTCGCCGAACGCTGCAACGTCGCGCTCGTCGGCGGCGACACGGTGTGCGGGCCGCTGGTGGTGACGGTCGAGGTGCTCGGCTTCGTCGAACCGGCGCGGGCACTGCGCCGCAGTGGAGCCCGGCCCGGCGACCTGGTATTCGTCTCCGGGACACCGGGCGAGGCGGCGGCCGGCCTCGAACTGCTGCGTCGGGATTCGCGGACGCCCGCGGACGATCCGCTGGTGGCGCGCTACCGGTACGCCGAGCCGCGCCTCGCGCTCGGCCGGGCCCTGCGCGGCGTCGCGACCGCAGCCATGGACGTGTCGGACGGCCTGCTCGGGGACCTTGGCAAGCTCTGCCGCGCGAGCGGCGTCGGTGCGCGACTGGATCTCGAGCGCCTGCCGGTGTCGGCCGCCCTGGCCCGGGCCTTCGACCGTGCGTCCTGCGAACGCCTGGTCCTGGCTGGCGGCGACGATTATGAGTTGCTGTTCACACTGCCGCCTTCCCGGGCAGCGGGCGCCCTCGAAGCCCTGCAAGCTGGCATTGCCGTGACCTGCATCGGGGAAATCGCAGCCGGTTCGGAGGTTTCCTGCCTGCGCCACGGCGCGACGGTAATGGTCCCCGACGGCGGATACGACCACTTCCGCTGACGGGCTGCGATCCGCGAGGTGGGTCACGGAATGGCGTGGATGCGCCGACTTATGCTCATCCGCGATCGCCCGCTCTTCCAGTGACGTGCATGTCCGCTGCCCCTGACATCGTGCAACCGAACCCGAGTCCCACCAACGCAGGCGTGGCCACCGAGCCCATGACCCTGCACCCCCCGCAGCTGGTGCCGGAGCGCATCGGCAAGTACTACGTCGTGCACGAGGTGGGTCGCGGCAGCACGGGCACCGTGTACCTCTCGCACGACCCGTTCTACGGGCGCGACGTCGCGATCAAGCTCTACCACGCGACGACCGGCGACGACGCCGAGAGCCGCAACGCGCGCCGCATGTTCCTCGGCGAAGCGAAGATGGTCGGCAAGCTGCAGCACCCGAACATCGTGCCGATCTACGACGCAGGCGAGGAGGACGGTCGCCGCTACGTCGTCACCGAGCACGTGCACGGGGCGCGCACTCTGAGCGCGTACTGCCGTCCCGGCAGCCTGCTGCCGATCGACCAGGTGGTGAACATCGTCTACAAGTGCGCGAAGGCACTGCACTACGCGCATTCCCGCGGCGTCGTCCATCGCGACGTCAAGCCGTCGAACATCCTGCTCACGCAGGACGGCGACGTGCGCATCGTCGACTTCGGCATCGCGCTGGTCGCGGACTCCGACGTGTCGCGCCTCGAGGGCGTGGCGGGCAGCCCGGCGTACATGTCGCCGGAGCAGGTCCAGGGCCTCGAGCTCGATGCGCGCTCCGACCTCTATTCGCTCGGCGCCGTGATGTACGAGATGCTGTGCGGCCAGCGGCCGTTCCGGGCGGGCGCGCTCGGCAAGCTGCTGCGGCAGGTCGTGCAGACGCCGCCCGAACCGCTGCGCGAAGTGCGGGCCGACATCCCCGAGGAACTCGAGGCGCTCGTGATGCGGGTGCTGCAGAAAGACCCGGGCAACCGCTACCGCACCGGTGCGGAGCTCGCGGCCGACCTGACCCGCGTCCACCAGAAGCTGCGCACGACCCAGACCGAGATCGACGACGAAGAGCGCTTCGCGGTGCTGCGCAAGCTGCGCTTCTTCCACGACTTCTCGCACGCGGAGATCCGCGAGGTCATGCGCGCGGGCGTGTGGATGGATTGCCCGCCGGGCGAGCAGGTGCTGCGCCCCGGCGACGTCGACGATCGCTTCTACATCGTCGTCTCCGGCGCCGTGAAGGTCAGCCGCGGCGGCGAGCCGGCCGGACGCATCGACACGGGCGGCTGCTTCGGCGAAGCGGCGTTCGGCGAGGGTTCGCGCCGCGACTCGGTCATCGAGGCCGACGGACACGTCACGCTGATCAAGGTCACGGCCACGCTGCTCGAGCAGGCGTCGCTGTCCTGTCAGCTGCGGTTCAACAAGGTGTTCCTGAAGGAACTGATCGGCCGGCTGCAGCGCGGCAGCAAGAAGAGCGGCTGAGCGGTTGGGGATGAGCGGACGGGAGGAAAGGCCGGCCCTGCCGGCCTTTTTTCATGACGGGCTCAGGCGCCGGCCTGCTTGTCCTTCTCGATCTGCGCGTAGGCGCTGTGGTTGTGGATCGACTCGAAGTTCTCGGCCTCCACCACGTAGGCCAGCACGCGCTCTTCCGCGTTGAGGCGCACCGCCACGTCGCGCACGATGTCCTCGACGAACTTCGGGTTGTCGTAGGCGCGCTCGGTCACCCATTTCTCGTCCGGGCGCTTGAGGATGCCGAATACCTCGCACGAGGCTTCCTGCTCGGCGACGTCGATCAGTTCCTCGATCCACAGGTGCTCGCGCACCTTCGCCTTGATCGTGATGTGCGAGCGCTGGTTGTGCGCGCCGTAGTCCGAGATGCGCTTGGAGCAGGGGCACAGGCTGGTCGCCGCGACCACCACCCGCAGCCACATCTCCTCGCGGCCGTCGTGGATCTCGCCGATCAGGCTGGCGTCGTACTTCACCACGCTCTCGACGCCGGTCACCGGCGCCTTCTTCATGACGAAGTAGGGGAACGACATCTCGATGTGCCCGGAGGTCGCATCGAGCTTCTCGGTCATCTCCGTCAGCATGGCGCGGAAGGACTCGACCGAGATCTCGCGCTCGTGCTGGTGCAGCACCTCGACGAAGCGCGACATGTGCGTGCCCTTGAAGTTGTGGGGCAGCGCCACGTACATGTTGAAGTTCGCCACCGTGTGCTGGTCGCCGCCCGAGCGGTCGCGCACGCGCACGGGGTGGAAGATGTCCTTGACCCCGACCTTGTTGATCGGGATCTGGCGCGAGTCCGCGCGGCCCTGGACGTCTTCGATCGGCGTGACGGTCGCGGCGCCGCGCACGGCCGGTACTGGAGTGCTCATCGTAGGGGGTGTCTTGGGAGTGCTCTTGGCCATTCGCTCGGGCCGCTGCCGCGGATTCCGCCCGCCGGGAGGCTCCGCAGTATACGGGAGCGGCCCCGGATCACCGAACCCCGACCACTCCGGCCGGGCGGGCAGGGCGGTGGGCCGCCCAGAAATCGACCACCGCGCGCTCCACGCCGGCGGCATCGAGGCCCGCCATGCGCAGGCAGTCGTCGCGGGAGCCGTGCTCGATGAACCGGTCGGGGATGCCGACGTGGTGGATCGGTCGCTCGATGCCGTGGGCGGCGAGGCATTCGGCGACGGCGCTGCCCGCGCCGCCCGCGACCGCATTCTCCTCGAGCGTCACGATGCAGTCGTGGCTCGCGGCGAGGCGCTGCACCAGTTCCTCGTCGAGCGGCTTGACGAAGCGCATGTTCACCAGCGTCGCGTCCAGCCGGTCTGCGAGGGCGACGCAGGAGGCGAGCATCGTCCCGAACGACAGCAGCAGCAGGCCCGAGCGGCCCTCGCGCCGCAGTTCCGCGCGGCCGATCGGCAGCGCGGTCATCTCCTGCTCGATCTTCACGCCCGGACCCTGGCCACGCGGATAGCGCACGGCGGCCGGGCCGTCGTGCATGACGGCGGTGTAGAGCATCTGCCGGCACTCGTTCTCGTCGGCGGGCGCCATCACCACCAGGCCCGGCACGCACCGCAGGTACGAGAGGTCGAACGCGCCCTGGTGCGTCGCACCGTCGCCGCCCACGAGGCCGCCGCGGTCGACCGCGAAGGTCACCGGCAGCTGCTGCAGGGCGACGTCGTGGATCAACTGGTCGTAGGCCCGCTGCAGGAACGTCGAGTAGATCGCGACCACCGGGCGCGCGCCCTCGCAGGCGAAGCCCGCCCCGAGCGTGACGGCGTGCTGCTCGGCGATCGCGACGTCGTAGTACCGGTCCGGGAAGCGGCGCGAGAACTCCACGAGGCCCGAGCCCTCGCGCATGGCGGGCGTGATGCCGATGACGCGCGGGTCGCGCTCGGCCATGTCGCACAGCCACTGGCCGAACACCTGCGTGTAGGCCGGGCCGGTCGCCTTGTCCTTGAAGATCGTGCCCGCCTCCGGATCGAACGGGCCCGGACCGTGCCACTTGATCGGGTCGGCCTCGGCCGGTGCGTAGCCCTTGCCCTTGCGGGTGACGACGTGCAGCAGCTGCGGGCCTTCGACGTCGCGCAGGTTGCGCAGCGTCTTCACCAGCGCGTCGAGGTCGTGGCCGTCGATCGGGCCGAAGTAGTTGAACCCCATTTCCTCGAAGAGCGTGCCGGGCAGCACCATGCCCTTCATGTGCTCCTCGGAGCGGCGCGCGAGTTCCCACACGGTGGGCATGCGCCGCAGGATCTTCTTGCCGCCCTCGCGCAGGGCGGCGTAGGTCTTGCCGGAGAGGATGCGCGCGAAGTAATTCGACAGCGCGCCGACGTTCTCCGAGATCGACATGTCGTTGTCGTTCAGGATCACCAGCACGTTCGCGTCGAGCGCGCCCGCGTGATTGAGCGCCTCGAACGCCTGGCCGGCGCTCATCGCACCGTCGCCGATCACGGCCACGACGCGGCGCTTGATGCCTGCGCGCGCGGACGCGAGCGCCATGCCGATCGCCGCGCTGATCGAAGTGCTCGAATGGCCGACGCCGAAGGTGTCGTATTCGCTTTCCTGCCGGCTCGGGAACGGCGCGAGGCCGCCCTTCAGCTTGATGGTCTGCAGTCGGTCGCGGCGCCCGGTCAGCACCTTGTGCGGGTAGGCCTGGTGGCCGACGTCCCAGACGAGGCGGTCGTGCGGCGTGTCGAACACGTAATGGAGGGCGACCGTCAGCTCGACGGTGCCGAGGCCGGCCGCGAAGTGACCGCCCATCTGGCTCACGGTCTGGATCAGGAACTCGCGCAACTCGGCCGCCAGCGGCTCGAGCTGGGCCTGGGGCAGGCGGCGCAGGTCCGTCGGCGAGTCGATCTTCGACAGCAGCGGGTAGGTGTCGGGCGAGGCCATCGGCGCGATTCTACACAGTCACGGGGCTGCCCCGGCCGCTCAGCGGGTCCGGGTCAGCAGCCAGTTCGAGAGGGCGGCCAGCGGTCCACCGCTCCAGCCGTGCGTTTCCAGCAGCACCCGGGCGCGTTCGTGCAGGTCGCGGACCCGCGCGCGGGCTGCGTCGAGCCCGGCCATCGCCACGTAGGTGGGCATGCCGCGCGCGACGTCGCTGCCCGGCGGCTTGCCGATCACGGCCACGTCACCCTCCACGTCGAGGATGTCGTCCTGGACCTGGAAGGCGAACCCGACGAGCGAGCCGAATTCCGCAAGCGCGGCCGCCTGCGCCTCGGGCAGGTCGGGCCGGCAGTGGGCCGCCATCACCACGCTCGCCTGGATCAGGGCCCCGGTCTTGAGGCGGTGCACCTGCTCGACTTCGTCCAGCGTCAGTACGCGGCCTTCCGCGGCGAGGTCGAGCGCCTGCCCGCCGGCCATGCCCGCCGTGCCGCTCGCGTCCGCGAGGGTCTCGATGATGCGCACCCGCACCCGGGGATCGTCCGGCAGCCCCGGGTGGGCGGCCAGGACCTTGAACGCCAGCACCTGCAGCGAGTCGCCCGCGAGGATCGCGGTCGCCTCGTCGTAGGCCTTGTGGCAGGTCGGCAGGCCGCGGCGCAGGTCGTCGTCGTCCATGGCCGGCAGGTCGTCGTGGATCAGCGAATAGCAGTGGATCAGTTCGACCGCGCACGCCGGGGCGTCGACGCGCGTGAGCGGCAGCCCGAGCGTCTCGGCGGTGGCGTAGACGAGGGCCGGGCGGATGCGCTTGCCGGGGGCCAGCACGCTGTAGCGCTGCGCGGCATGCAGGCGCTGCGGCATGGACGTGTCGGAGGGCAGCCAGCGGTCGAGTTCGGCCTCGACACGCGCGCGCCAGCCGTCGAACTGGGTGGCGAGCGGACCGCCGGCGGCGATTGCGGGCGCGACCGGGCTCATTCGTCGACCGGCTCGAAACTCTCCGGTGCCGCCTCCGGCGTCTTCTTCAGGAGAATCTCCACCTTCTGCTCGGCCTGCTTGAGCGCTTCCTCGCAGCTGCGCGCGAGGCCGATGCCGCGCTCGAACTGCTTGAGGGCCTCCTCGAGAGGCAGGTCGCCCTGTTCGAGCCGCTCGACGGTGGCCTCGAGTTCGGCCAGCGACTGCTCGAAATCTGGGGTTTTGCCTTTCCGGGTGGTCACGTCACGCTCCGCAGGACGACAAGCGTTACACAGGGGGTCAGGTCGGTCAACGCGGCGCGGTCCGTCGCCCCGGACACCGTCCGGGAGTGCTGCTAGAATCCGCGCGCTTTTCCGAACGCCTGCCTGCGGAAACATCAGCGAATGAGCCAGTCCTACACGGCCCAGGACATCGAGGTCCTGAGTGGCCTCGAGCCCGTCCGGCGCCGGCCCGGCATGTACACCGACACGAGCCGGCCCAATCACCTCGCGCACGAGGTGATCGACAACAGCGTCGACGAGGCCCTGGCCGGGCACTGCAGCCGGATCGACGTCAACGTCTACCAGGACGGCTCGCTCGAAGTCGTCGACGACGGCCGCGGCATGCCCGTCGACATCCACCCGAAGGAGAAGGTGAGCGGCGTCGAGCTGATCCTCACGCGGCTGCATGCGGGCGGCAAGTTCTCCGCCGACTCCGGCTACAAGTTCTCCGGCGGCCTGCACGGGGTCGGCGTATCGGTCGTGAACGCGCTGTCGAAGCACCTCGAGTGCTGGGTCCGGCGCGGCGGCAAGGAATACAACATCTCGTTCAAGAACGGGAAGGTGCACTCGAAGCTCGAAGTCGTGGGCGACGTCGGCAAGAACAACACCGGTACCACGGTGCGCTTCTGGCCGGACACGTCGTACTTCGACAATCCGGACTTCGCCCTGCCGAAGCTCAAACACGTGCTGAAAGCCAAGGCCGTGCTGTGCCCCGGCCTCAAGGTGCGCTTCCACCACGAGAAGACCGGCGAGAAGGAGGAATGGCTCTACACGGAGGGGCTCGGGCAGTACCTGCGCGAGTCGCTGGCCGGGGGCGAGTTCCTGCCCGACGAGCCGTTCACCGGCAAGATCGAGGGCGACCAGGAGGGCGTGGACTGGGCGGTCGTGTGGCGCACGGACGGCGCGACGCGCTTCGAAGAGAGCTACGTGAACCTCATCCCGACCGCGCAGGGCGGCACGCACGTCAACGGCTTCCGGCTCGGCCTGACCGAGGCGGTGCGCGAGTTCTGCGAGTTCCGCAACCTGCTGCCGCGCGGCCTGAAGCTCGCCCCCGAGGACGTCTGGGACGACACCAGCTACGTGCTCTCGATGAAGATGCGCGACCCGCAGTTTGCGGGCCAGACCAAGGAGCGGCTGTCCTCCCGCGAGCCGGCGGCCTTCGTCTCGGGCATCGTCAAGGACCAG
This sequence comes from Steroidobacteraceae bacterium, assembly GCA_044226195.1. Lineage (GTDB taxonomy): Bacteria > Pseudomonadota > Gammaproteobacteria > Steroidobacterales > Steroidobacteraceae > RPQJ01. Next base: position 30,532 of record JBGAHO010000009.1, on the reverse strand, counting down.
TTCGGGCTCTGGCTCGCGCAGCACCCGGAGCAGGGCGAGAAGATCGCGCAGCTCGCGATCGCCAACGCCCAGACGCGGCTGCGGGCCAGCCAGAAGGTGGCGCGCAAGCGCGTGGTGGCCGGGCCGGCGCTGCCGGGCAAGCTGGCCGACTGCAGCAGCGGCGACCCGAAGCGCGCGGAACTGTTCCTGGTCGAAGGCGATTCGGCCGGCGGCTCGGCCAAGCAGGCGCGCGACCGCGAATACCAGGCCGTGATGCCCCTGCGCGGCAAGATCCTCAACACCTGGGAGGTCGAGCCGGGCGAGGTGCTGTCGTCGCAGGAGGTGCACGACATCACGGTGGCGATCGGCGTGGATCCGGGCATGACCGACATCTCCAACCTGCGCTACGACAAGATCTGCATCCTCGCGGACGCCGACTCGGACGGCATGCACATCGCGACGCTGCTGTGCGCGCTGTTCCTGCGCCACTTCCGCCCGCTCGTGCTCGCGGGACACGTCTACGTCGCGATGCCGCCGCTCTATCGCATCGACTACGGCAAGAACGTCGAGTACGCGCTCGACGACGCGGAGCGCAACGGCATCCTCGAGCGCATCCGCGCCGAGAACCCGCGCGCCAGGCCGATGGTGACGCGCTTCAAGGGCCTCGGCGAGATGAACCCGCTGCAGCTGCGCGAGACCACGATGGCGCCCGAGACGCGGCGCCTGGTGCAGCTCACGATCGACGCGCACGACCAGGCGGACCAGCTGATGGACATGCTGCTGGCCAAGAAGCGCGCGTCGGACCGGCGCGAGTGGCTGGAAACCAAGGGTAACCTGGCATCGGTCGTCGCGCCGCTCGATGCGGCCGCGCCCGGCGCCGAGGCGAGTGACGCATGAGCAAGGACAAAGGCGGCGCGCAGCCGCCCCTGGAATTCGAGGGCGTCGAGCGCGAGCCGCTGCGCCACTTCACCGAGCGGGCGTACCTCGAATATTCGATGTACGTCATCCTCGACCGCGCGCTGCCGCACGTGGGCGACGGCCTCAAGCCCGTGCAGCGCCGCATCATCTACGCGATGAGCGAGCTCGGCCTCGCCGCGACGGCCAAGCACAAGAAGTCGGCGCGCACCGTCGGCGACGTGATCGGCAAGTTCCATCCGCACGGCGATTCCGCGTGCTACGAGGCGATGGTGCTGATGGCCCAGCCGTTCTCGTATCGCTACCCGATCGTGGACGGGCAGGGCAACTTCGGCTCGCCGGACGACCCGAAGTCGTTCGCGGCGATGCGCTACACCGAGTCGAAGCTCACGCGCTACGCCGAGGTGCTGCTGTCCGAGCTCGGCCAGGGCACGGTCGACTGGCAGCCGAATTTCGACGGCTCGCTGGAGGAGCCGGCGCTGCTCCCGGCGCGGCTCCCCAACCTGCTGCTGAACGGCGCGACCGGCATCGCCGTCGGCATGGCGACGGACATCCCGCCGCACAACCTCAAGGAAGTCGCGGCCGCGTGCGTGCGCCTGCTCGACGAGCCCAAGGCGACGGTGGCCCAGCTCTGCGAGCACATCCACGGACCGGACTTCCCGACCGGCGCCGAGATCATCACGCCGAAGTCGGAACTGGCCAACCTCTACGCCACCGGCAACGGCACGTTCCGGGCCCGTGCCCGGTTCGAGATCGACGATGGCGAGATCGTGATCACCGAGCTGCCGTACCAGGTCTCGGGCGCCAAGGTGCTGGAGCAGATCGCGGCGCAGATGCGCGCCAAGAAGCTGCCGATGATCGAGGACCTGCGCGACGAATCGGACCACGAGCACCCGACGCGTCTCGTGATCACGCCGCGCTCCAACCGCGTCGACACCGGCCAGGTGATGGCGCACCTGTTCGCCACGACCGATCTCGAGCGCACCTACCGCGTCAACCTGAACGTGATTGCGCGCGACGGCCGTCCGCGGGTCATGGGCCTGAAGCTGCTGCTCGAGGAGTGGCTGTCGTTCCGCATCGACACGGTCACGCGCCGGCTGCAGTTCCGGCTCGACAAGGTCAATGCGCGGCTGCACATCCTCGACGGCCTGCTCATCGCGTTCCTGAACCTCGACGAGGTCATCCGCATCGTTCGTACCGAGGACGACCCGAAGGCGGCGCTGATCGCGCGGTTCCGGCTCTCCGAGGCGCAAGCCGAGGCGATCCTCGAGACCAAGCTGCGCCACCTCGCGCGGCTCGAGGAAATGAAGATCCGCGGCGAGCAGGGCGAGCTGGCGAAGGAGCGCGACCAGCTGGAGAAACTGCTCGGCAGCAAGGCGAAGCTCCGCAAGCTGGTGCGCGATGAGATCCTCGCCGACGCCGAGAAGTACGGCGATGCGCGGCGCAGCAAGCTCGTGGAAGGTGCCGTCGCGGCGCAGGCCATCGACGAGACCGAACTGGTCGCGAGCGAGCCGGTCACCGTCGTGCTCTCGAAGAGCGGCTGGGTGCGCCAGGCCAAGGGCCACGAGATCGACCCGCGCTCGCTGTCCTACAAGACCGGCGACGAGTACCGGTCGTGCGCGCGCGGGCGCAGCACGCAGCTCGCGGTCTTCCTCGACAGCACCGGGCGCGCCTACAGCCTGCTGGCCCACACGCTGCCGTCCGCGCGCGGACAGGGCGAGCCGCTGTCCGGGCGTCTCGACCCGCCGGACGGCGCCACCTTCGCGGGCGTGCTGATCGGCGATCCGCAGGATCGTTGCGTGCTCGCGAGCAGCGCGGGCTACGGCTTCATCGCGAAGCTCGAGGACCTGCACAGCCGCAACCGCGCCGGCAAGGCGGTCTTGAACGTGCCGGACGAGGCCGTGGCCATCGGCCCGGTGCCCCTCGCGGGCGGCGAGCAGGCGCTGCTGGCGGCGCTCAATTCCGAAGGCCGGCTGCTGACGTTCCCGGCCGCGGACCTGCCGGAGTTGCCGCGCGGCAAGGGCAACAAGATCTTCGGCATCTCGACCAGGAGGTCGCTGGTCGAGCCGGAGTCACTGCTCGCGATCGCGACGGTGGCGCCGGGGCAGACGCTGCGCCTGCTGATGGGCGAGCGGCACATGAGCCTCTCGTACAAGGAACTCGGCGAGTACCGCGGCGAGCGCGGCCAGCGCGGCGCGGTGCTGCCGCGGGGCTGGCGCAAGGTCGACGGCCTCGAGCTCGAGGCCTGACCGTCAGCCGATCGTGACCTGCTCGGGGCTGTTGACGAAGTAGCCCTGGATGAACTCGACGCCGAGCTGCCACAGCACGGCCATCGTGTTCGCGTCCTCGACGCGCTCGGCGATGGTGGTGATGTGGTGTTCCTTGGCGAGGTCGACCAGGGTCTTCACCTTGTCCTGCAGCGGCCGGTCGTTGGCGAGGCCCTGCATCAGCGCGCCGTCGATCTTCACGTAGTTGATCGGCAGTCGGCTCACGAGTGCGGACGGGTCGCCGCTCGAGCCGAAGTGCTCGACCGCGAGCTCCATGCCGAGCAGTTTCAGCAGCTTCTGCAGGTGGCGGGCTTCCTTGATGTGGCGGGTCGCGAGGTCCTCGTTCAGCTCGATCACGACCTTGCCCGGCTCGATGCCGGAGGCCTTGAGCTGCTGGTGCAGCCAGGCGCCGAGCGTCTCGTCCTTGAGCGAGTCGCGCGACAGGCGGACGAAGACGCGATGCGGCTTCTTCGACGCGCAGAACGACATCGCGGCGCCGACCACCCAGCGGTCGATGTTCTTCATCAGGTCGATGCGCTCGGCGGCCGCGAGGAATTCCGACGGCAGCACTTCCTGGCCCTTCTCGTCGAGCATGCGCACCACGATGTCGAACATCGCGTGGTCCTCGCCGACGAGGCTGGCGATCGGCTGCTGCACGAGGCGGAAGCGGTTCGCCATCAGGGCCGACTTGATCTGCGCGGCCCAGGTGCGGTCCGCCTCGCCGAGTTCGGGCTTGCCCGGGGCGGCCGTCTCGCGCCGCATGACCCGGTTGCCACCTGCGCGGGCGGCCTCACGCTGCGCTTCGATCGCGGTCTGCAGGGGCCGCGCGATCGGCTCGCCTCCCGCGAGGCAGGTAACGGCACCGGCGCTGCAGGTGGCCTTGACCTGGCCGCCATTGCACTTGTGCGGAGTCGCCGCCAGGCGGCCGAGGACGAGGTTGACCCAGGCCTCGAGGTCGCGCGAGTTGCCGCGCTCGAACAGCACGGCGAAGCCGGCGGGCGAGACGCGGGCCGCAAGATCCCCGGGCTGCAGTTGCGCGCGCAGCGTCGTGCCGACGCTCGTGAGGAATTCCTCGATCGAGAGCGGACCGTGCTCCGCCTCGAGCGTCGCGAGCTTGTCCGGCTCGAAGTAGGCAATCGCACGCAAGCCGCCCTTCAGCGTCTGGCCGGCCCGGGCATTGGCCCGTTCCAGGAAGGCCGTGCGGCGCAGCAGGCCGGTGGCCGCGTCGTGTCGCATGGCGTCATCGAGCTGGCGCGTCAGCGACTCGAGGTCGCGCCGCTGCGTGGCGACCCGCAGGCGGATCGCCGGCTCGCCCTCGAACTCGAACTGCTCGAACGCGAGCTCGAGCGGCAGGCGCGTGCCGTCGTGCTGCACGGCCGTCGTGCTGAGCGAGTGATCGGACCAGCGGCCCTGGGCCGCCGCCACCAGCGCGCCCTTCAGCGCGGCGTGGCTGGACGCTTCGAAGTGGTCCATCAGCGGCTGGCCGACCAGCGCGTTCGGGTCGTGGAAGCCGAACAGCTCCATCCACGCCGGATTGACGTCGACCACGATGCCTTCCTGCACGTGGGCGATCGCGTCGGTCGAGCCGGTCATGAACGCCTTCATCTGGTCCCGGTAGGAGCGGGCGGAGGCGAGCGTGCCGGAGAGGGTCTGGTCGAGGCGCGACGACTGCAGTTCGCGCGTCGCCACGGCCTGCAGGCGGGCGCGCGCGGCGAGCGTCACGACGTCCTGGGCGCCGAGTTCGATGCCGCGCACGAGGTCCTGCTCGGTGAGCGCATCGCGCACCAGGATGGTCGGCACGCGCGTGGCGAGGCGCCGGCGCAGCTCGAGGGCCGCCCGGGCTTCCTCCAGGTCGTTCAGCACCATGAAGATCAGCTGCGGCGAGTGCTGCCCGAGGGCGTCCCCGAGATCGGCCAGGTCGCGGATCCAGGCGCAATGCACGGGGTGGCCGGCGTTGCGCAGCGCGCTGTTGATGATCTCGACCGGATCCTGCTGACGGGACAGGACGACGAGCGGTATGGGTCTGGTGTCGGCCAAACAGGCCCCCGTAGTTGCCGCCGGCCGGACCGGCAGGGATATGTCAAGGCGGCCGGATCATAGCACCGGGTTTTCAGGGACTTGCGTGACGCAGGTGGCAGCCTCGTGAGCAGGCCGGCGAGCCACTGGATCCGTCCCGGACGGACCCCGGTCGGGGGGCTGACTGGGCAGGGGGCCGACGGGTATGATGACGGGCTGCGCTGCGGCGAGCCGCAAGCCAGCCCACCCGTTCCCGGACCACAGGCCAGCCGCACATGTCCAGCTACAGCACGAACGAGTTCAAGTCGGGTCTCAAGATCATCCTCGACGGCGACCCGTACACCATCGTCGAGAACGAGTTCGTGAAGCCGGGCAAGGGCCAGGCCTTCAACCGCGTCCGCATCCGCAACCTCAAGACGGGCCGTACGCTGGAGCGCAACTTCAAGTCCGGCGACACGGTCGAGGCCGCCGACGTGGTGGAGGTCGACATGCAGTACCTCTACAACGACGGCGATTTCTGGCACTTCATGGTCCCGGACAACTTCGAGCAGCACACCGCCGGCAAGGAAGCGCTCGGCGGCAACGAGATCTGGCTGAAGGACGGCGTCAGCTGCAAGGTGATGCTGTGGAACGGCGTACCGCTCGCGATCGAGCCGCCGGCCCACGTCGAGCTCAAGATCGTCGAGACGGACCCGGGCCTGCGCGGCGACACCGCCACCGGTGGCCAGAAGCCGGCCAAGCTCGAGACCGGCGCCGTGGTGCGCGTCCCGCTCTTCCTCAACGAGGGCGAGGTGATCCGCGTCGACACGCGCACGTCGGAGTACCTCTCGCGCGCGAAGGGCTGATTCCCGTCGCGACCGTCGCCTAGTCGACGGACACGTTCGCCAGGAACACCTCGACGAGCTGCTCGAGGCCGCGGGCATCGTCCGCGTCGAAGCGCCGCGTCACCGGACTGTCGAGATCCAGCACGCCGAGCAGTCGCCCGCCCGCGATGATCGGCACCACCACCTCCGAATTCGACGCCGAGTCGCAGGCGATGTGACCGGGGAACTCGTGCACGTCGGGCACCAGCACCGTCTCGCGCCGCGCCGCCGCCGTGCCGCAGACACCCTTGCCGAGCGGAATGCGCACGCACGCGGGCTTGCCCTGGAACGGCCCGACCAGCAGGTCGCCCGAGTCTGAATCCAGCAGGTAGAAGCCCACCCAGTTCAGTTCCGGCAGGCTCCAGTACAGCAGCGACGACATGTTGGCCGCGGCGGCGATCAGGTTCGCCTCGCCGGACAGTAGTCCCGCGAGGTCGCGGGCGAGTTCGGCATAGGCGGCGCGCTTGTCGGCCGGCATCGGCTTCAGTTCGTGCATGTCGCGGGACTCCTCAGGCCCTCTCGAACGGGAAGGCGACGACGTCGTCGATGCACGACGCGCCGGCCGCGGTCATCACGACGCGGTCGAAGCCGAGCGCCACGCCGGCGCAGGCGGGCAGGCCGGCGGCGAGCGCCGACAGGAAGTGTTCGTCCGCCGGGCGTTGCGGCCGCTGCCTTGCGCGGCGCTCCGCAAGGTCGGCCTCGAAGCGCGCGCGCTGCTCGCGGGCATCGCCCAGTTCGTGGAAGCCGTTGGCGAGTTCGAGCGGCCCCCAGAAGGCCTCGAAGCGCGAAGCGACCGGCCCGCGCAGGCGGGCGAGCGCGGCCTGGCTCGCCGGGAAGTCGTGCAGGAAGGTGATGCGGTCCGTCGCGAACGACTGCGCGACCAGCGTGCCCATGGCGAGATCGAGCAGGTCGTCGCGCGCCGCTGCCGCCATCGACTCCGGCACCGAGCCCCCGTGGTCCGCGATCGCGCGCCGCAGGGCCGCGACGTCGCAGGTCAGCGGGTCGATCCCGAGCGTCCGCTCGAAGACTTCGGCATACGTGACCTTGACGGAGGGGCCCACCGCGCGCCGCGGCTCGAGCAGGCGGCGCAGCAGGCGCTCGACGTCGTCCATCAGCGCGTGGTGGTCGATGCCGAGCCGGTACCACTCGACCATGGTGAACTCCGGGTTGTGCCGGCGACCGCGCTCGCCCTCCCGGAACACGTGGCAGACCTGGTAGATGTCCGGCGACCCGGCGCAGAGCAGGCGCTTCATCGCGTACTCGGGCGAGGTCTGCAGGTAGCCGATGACCTGCCCCGAAGCTTCCTGCACGGCGAGCGACTCGAGGTGCACGTCGGTGACGGCCGCGCGCACCAGGACCGGTGTCTCGACCTCCAGCGCGCCGCTTTCCGCGAAATGCCCCCGCACCTCCGCGAGCAGCCGCGCGCGCAGGCGCAAGGTCTCGAGCGAGGCGGTCGGTCGCCAGTCGATCGGGTGCATGGGGAGTCAGGTCGCGTCGATGCGCGCGAGCGCCTGGCCGAGTCGCACGGTGGCGCGCGGGCCCAGCGCTGGTGCAAACGTGGCCGGTCGCCCGAACAGCGCCACGACCGTCGAGCCCATGTTGAAGCGGCCGAGTTCCTCGCCGCGCGCGAAGTCGCGACCGAGCCCGGCGTCGAGCGTGCGCACCGCACCGCGGCGGGACGACGGCGGATTCACTTCGCCGGTGTACACGGTCTCGATGCTGCCGACGAACAGCGCGCCGACCAGCACCAGTGCCAGCGGACCGAGTGCGGTGTCGAATTCGCACACCAGGCGCTCGTTGCGCGCGAAGAGGTTGGCCACGGTGCGCGCGGTGGCGGCATTGACGCTGAACAGGTCGCCCGGCACGTAGCGCGTGGCGGTGAGACGGCCCGCGAGCGGCATGTGGATGCGGTGATAGTTGTACGGCGCGAGATACAGGCAGGCGAAGCTGCCGCCGGCATAGCGCGCGGCCGCGCCCTCGTCGGCGAGCAGGGCCGCCGCGGTGTAGCGCATGCCCTTGGCCTGCAGCAGCGTGCCGGCCTCGATGCGCCCGAGCTGGCTCACGGTGCCGTCGACGGGGCAGGCCGCGGTGTCGGCCGCCTCGACGATGGGTCGCACGCCGGGTCGCAACGCGCGGGTGAAGAAGGCGTTGAACGACTCGTAGGCGTAGGGATCGGGCTGCGCGGCTTCGTTCAGGTCGATCTGCGGGTAGGCATTCAGGACCGTGCGCAGCAGCGCATGGCGCAGGAACGGCCGCCGGCTGCGCGCGACGCGGTGCATGAGGCGCGACAACGCTTGCTGGGGGATGAGCTGCTGCAGCAGCGCAAAGGCCTGATCCGCGGCGCCCGCGGTCTCGTCGTCGAGGGTCACGTGGCGGCTCCCCGCCAGGCGATCAGCCTGCGATAGTCCCGCGCCAGTGCCGCGGCATCGCGCGCGCTGGCGCTGAGCGCGGCCAGGGCACCGGAATCGTCCACCACGAACACCCCGGCGCCGTGGTCCATGGTGTACCCGCCATCCGGCGTCGGTACCTTCGCGTACGGCAGCGAAAAGGCGGCCGCGACCGTCGCGACCTGTTCGGCGGTGCCGGTCGCTCCGATGAACGTTGGATCGAAGAACGTCACGTAGGCTGCCAGTTGCTTCGCGTCGTCGCGTTCGGGATCGACGCTCACGAACAGGACCTGCGGCTGGCGGTCGGCCGGCAGGTCGGCGAGCGACCGGCGCGCCTGGGCGAGCATCGCGAGGGCCGTCGGGCACACGTCCGGGCAGCGCGTGAAGCCGAAGAAGACCAGGGTCCAGTGCCCGCGCAGCGCGGCATTGTCGAGCCGGCGACCGTCGTGGCGCACGAGTTCGAACGGCGGCAGCGCCCGGGCCTGGGGCAGGACGGTGAGCAATTCGGTCGTCGGTGGCGCCGGATGGGCAGGCCACAGCGCGCGCGCAAGGAAGAGTCCGAGCGCAAACGCTACAATCGCGATGACGCCGATGCGTGCGAGGCGTGCGGTCATGCCGGGCTGAGGTGCAGGAGCCAGGAGCGGCGGGATCGTCATTATCCCACATCGTCACCGAGCCATGACCCGATCCCCAGCCATGCAGCAGCCGCCCCCCGCCGACCCGACGGTCGCCGACCTGATCCGCTACGGCGCCGCCGAGTTCGAGCAGGCGCAGCTCGCGTTCGGCCACGGCATGGGCGAGGCCGTCGACGAAGCGGCCGCGCTGGTGTTTCACGCCCTCGGCTACGCGCACGAGGACGCGGCGCAGGTCTACGACGTGCATCCCTCCCGCGAGGCCGTCACGAAGGTGCTCGCGCTGTTCGCGCAGCGCATCGAGCAGCGCGTGCCCGCCGCGTATCTCATGGGGCGCATGTGGTTCGCCGGCCTCGAGTTCGAGGTCGACCGGCGCGTGATCGTCCCGCGCTCGCCGTTCGCCGAGCTGATCCTCGATGGGTTCGAGCCCTGGGTGGATCCCGGGCGGGTGCGGCGCGTGCTCGACGTCGGGACCGGTTCGGGCTGCATCGCGATCGCCTGCGCGCGGCGGTTCGAACAGGCCCGCGTCGATGCCGTCGACCTCTCGCCGGACGCGCTCGCCGTCGCCGCCCGCAACGTGGCCCGGCACGGCGTCGGCGACCGCGTGCGCCTGCTGCAGGGGGATGCGCTGGCCCCGGTGCGCGGCGAATGCTACGACCTGATCGTCTCGAACCCGCCCTACGTGAGCCACGCCGAGATGGACGCGCTGCCCGAGGAGTATCGCCACGAACCCGACCTGGCGTTGCGCGCGGGCGCCGACGGGCTCGACGTCGTGCGCGGGCTGCTGGCCGGGGCCGCCGCGCTGCTCGCGCCGCACGGCGCGCTGTTCGTCGAGGTCGGCGACAGCGACGAGCGCCTGCAGGCCGCGTATCCGCGCGTGCCGTTCCTCTGGCTGGAATTCGCGCACGGCGGTGGCGGCGTATTCATGTTGACGAAGCACGAGCTCGAAAGGCACCGTGCGGACCTGGGCGGGGCGGACTGATCATGGCCGGCAATACCTTCGGACAGCTCTTCACGGTGACGACGTTCGGCGAAAGCCACGGACCGGCGCTCGGCTGCGTCGTCGACGGCTGCCCGCCGGGACTCGAGTTGTCGGAGGCGGACCTGCAGCGCGACGTCGAGCGGCGCCGCACGGGCACCTCCCGGTACACGAGCCAGCGCAAGGAGCCCGACACCGTGCGCATCCTCTCGGGCGTGTTCGAGGGGCGCACGACCGGCACACCGATCGGCCTGCTGGTCGAGAACACCGACCAGCGCTCCTACGACTACGACAAGATCAAGGACCGCTTCCGGCCGGGCCACGCCGATTACACCTACCTGCAGAAGTACGGCCTGCGCGACTACCGCGGCGGCGGTCGCTCGTCGGCCCGCGAGACCGTCATGCGGGTGGCCGCCGGCGCGATCGCACGCAAGTACCTCGCCGAGCGCCACGGCATCCGCATCCGGGGCTACCTCGCCCAGCTCGGGGCCATCCGCCTGGCGGCCCGCGACCTCGATGCGGTCGACGGCAACCCGTTCTTCTGTGCCGACCCCGAGCGGGTTCCCCAGCTCGAGGCCGCGATCGACCAGTTGCGGCGCGACGGGGACTCGGTCGGTGCCCGGATCACCGTGGTCGCCACGGGAGTGCCGGCCGGGCTCGGCGAGCCGGTGTTCGACCGGCTGGACGCCGACCTCGCGCACGCGATGATGAGCATCAATGCCGTCAAGGCCGTGGAGATCGGCGACGGTTTCGCCGTGGTGGAGCAGCGGGGCTCCGAGCATCGGGACGAGATGACGCCGCAGGGCTTCCTGTCGAATCACGCCGGCGGGATGCTCGGCGGGATCTCGAGCGGGCAGGACGTCGTGGTCAGCCTGGCGGTGAAACCCACGTCGAGCATCGTGCGGCCCGGGCGGACCATCGACGTGGCAGGCCAGCCGGTCGAGGTCAGCACGACCGGCCGGCACGACCCGTGCGTGGGCATCCGTGCCGTGCCGATCGCCGAGGCCATGCTGGCCCTCGTGCTGATGGACCATTGCCTGCGCCAGCGGGCCCAGAACGCCGAGGTCGTCCCACCGCTTCCGCCGATCGCCCCCCGGCCCTGAGCCGGCGGCGGGGCGGAAATGTGCGCCGCGTCCGCTTATGTCCGCCGCCAAAGAGCTAAAAAGGGCGGCATGGCCCTTGGGAAGGTTGGGTGCAATGCCGACGTGGGCTATAGTTATGTTGAATTTGTCGAAACGACGTGAGCATGCGCCGGCAGGACGCCCGCCCGGTGACGCATGGATCTACGTTGCGTGGGAGAACCGATGAAGACTGCCGTTCGCCGCATCCTGCTCCTGAGCGCGTTGATGTCGCCGGGCGCGCTCTATGCGCTGGGCCTCGGTGAGATCCACCTCAATTCCGCCCTGAACCAGCCCTTCGACGCCGACATCGACCTGGTGTCCGCGACGCAGGAGGACCTCGGGGCCCTGCGCGCGTCGCTTGCGAACGGTGACACCTTTGCCAAGTACGGGCTCGACCGCCCGGGGTTCCTGAGCGACTTCAGCTTCCGCGTGGCCAAGGGCCCGGCCGGCCAGGACGTCCTCAAGGTCACCTCGCCGCGCCCGGTCACCGAACCGTTCGTCACGCTGCTGGTCGAGGCGAGCTGGCCGCGCGGCAAGCTGCTGCGCGAATACACCGTGCTGCTCGACCCGCCGGTGTTCGCGCCGACCCCGGCCGCTTCGGAGCCGCCCGTGTCCGCGCCGCGCGCGTCCTCGGCCGCGGCCCCGGCGAGCCGCCCGGACTCGCTCGACAGTTCGCCCGCGCCGTCGACCGGTGAACGCCGTGCGCCGCGCTCGGTCGCGGTGGCGAGCCCCAGCATCGAGCCCGGCGCGTCGTACCGCGTGCGGCAGAACGACACGCTGTGGGACATCGCGAGCGCGGCCAACCCGGGTTCGCGCTCGGACGTCAACCGCGCGATGGTGGCGATCTACCAGAACAATCCGCACGCGTTCGAAGGCAACATCAACGTGCTGCGCGCGGGCAGCGTGCTGAAGATCCCCGAGTCGAGCGACATTTCGTCGATCTCGGCCTCGGCCGCCTCCGCGGAAGTCGCGCGCCAGTACCAGAGGTGGAAGGACGGCGCGGCCGCGGCCGGTGGCGAAAACGGTGCGACCGGTGGTCGCCTGCGCCTCGTCACGCCGGAGCAGGGTTCGGCGGCGCCGTCGACCGCCACGAGCGCGCCGGCGACACCGCCGGGCGCCGGCCAGCAGAGCAGTGAACTGAAGGCACGCGTCGGCCAGCTCGAGGCCCAGCTCGCCGAGGCCAAGCGCCTGCTCGAGGTCAAGGACGCCGAGCTCGCGACGCTGCAGGCTCAGCAGGCCAAGCAGGCCGCCGCGCCGGGCGCGGGCGAAGTCGAGGTCAAGCCGCCTGCGGGCACGAGCGCCGAAGTGCCCGTGCAGCCGTCGGGCGAGACGGCCGCACCGGCTGCGGAGCCGGAGGCGCAGCCCGCCGCCGAGACGCCGAAGCCGGAAGCGACCAAGCCGCAGAAGCCCAAGAAGAAAAAGGCGGCGCCGCCGCCGAAGGCCGAGCCGAGCCTGCTCGACCGGCTGGGCGAATACTGGTGGTTGCTGCTCGGACTCGTCGCGATCGTGGCGGGCGCCGCGCTCTTCAAGCGTGTGCGCGGTGCCAAGGGTTCGTCGGCGGAGACGGACCTCGAGGAAGCGCTCGGTCGCGACCTGCGGGCGGCTTCCCGTGCGCCGGTGGCGACGCCGCGCGCCTCGCGCGACTCGGACATCGTCGTGGAGGAGAAGCGACCGGTCGAGTCGAGCGTGCAGGAAGCGCCGCGACCGGCCGAGCCGATCCGCAAGCCGGTCAGCATCGAGGACACGCTCTCGGGCGACGGCGCCGCGAGCATCGAGGCGGGCGATCCGCTGGCCGAGGCCGACTTCCACATGGCGTACGGCCTGTACGACCAGGCCGCCGACCTCGTGCAGCTGGCGATCAAGCGCGAACCGCGCCGCCGTGAACTGAAGCTGAAGCTGCTCGAGATCTTCTTCGTCTGGGGCAACAAGGACCGCTTCCTCGAACTCGCCCGCGAGATGGGCGCGTCGCGCGCCGATGCGCCGGCCGGCGAGTGGGACAAGGTCCTGATCATGGGCAAGCAGATCGCGCCCGAGGACGCGCTGTTCGCCGGGACGCCGAGCGCCGCGCCGGCCGACCTGGACATGGAACTGCACGGCGGCACGGGGTCCTTCGACATCAACCTCGACGGCGAGACCCGCACGCCGACCGACATCGACCTCACCGGCAGCATGCCCAAGCTCGAGCAGGACGCGAGCCTCGACTTCGTGCTCGACGAGCCGCAGCGCGGTGCGGCCGACCCGGCGTCGCTGGCGCCGACCGTCGAGATGCCGCACATCCCGAACCGCGGCGACGACACCGAGGAACTGCCGATCGAGAACCTCGGCATCGAGGTCGACTCGCTGAATGCGCTGAACTCGCTGGAGGACGGCGAAGCGACGCTGCTCGCGAAGCCGATGCCGCGGGCGGTCGTCGAGGACACCGTCGAGAATCCCCGCCTGCGTCCGACGGTGGAGGACACGGTCGAGAATCCGCGCCTGCGACCGGCGGTGGAGGACACGATCGAGAGCCCGACCATCGAGCAGCCCCGCGCGAAGGTCGACGACACCGTGGAGGAGGACCTGCTCAGCTCCACGAGCCTCATGAAGATGAATGCCAGCTTCGCCGAGGACCTGACCGAGAACACGTCGGAAACGGCGATCCTCGACGTGAGCGACCTCGGCGATCCGGCCGATGCGCTGCCGCGCAGCGACCAGACCGCGCGCTTCCAGGTGCCTGAGGACATGGGCGGCGTGGACTTCGTCATCGGCGAGGAAGCGGCGACCATGAGCGAGGTCGGCACCAAGCTCGATCTCGCGCGGGCCTACATCGACATGGGCGACCCGGAAGGCGCGCGTTCCATCCTCGAGGAGGTCCTCAAGGAAGGCAACGCCTCGCAGAAGCAGGAGGCGATGCGCCTGATGTCCAGCCTGCCCTGACGGGCGGATGGCGCGCATCGCGATCGGCATCGAGTACGACGGCACGTCGTACTCGGGCTGGCAGGCGCAGGGACACGCGCCGAGCGTGCAGGCGCAACTCGAGGCGGCGCTCTCGCGCGTCGCCGACCACCCGGTCGCGATCACGGCCGCGGGTCGCACCGACGCGGGGGTGCACGCCCTGGCCCAGGTCGCCCATTTCGACACCCATGCCGGGCGTCCCGACCATGCGTGGGCACTCGGCGCGACGGCCTGGACGCCGAGCGACATCAGCGTGCTCTGGGCGCGCGCGGTTCCCGACGAGTTCCACGCCCGCTTCAGCGCGCTCTCGCGGACCTATCTCTATCGCATCCTGAACCGGCCGATGCGGCCGGCTCTCGACCGGCTGCGCGTGTGCTGGCGCCGTCGACCCCTCGATGTCGCGTCCATGCACGAAGCGGCGCAGGCGCTGGTCGGCGAGCGCGACTTCACGTCGTTCCGCGCCGCGGAATGCCAGTCGAGCACGCCGATGCGCCGCTTGCTCGACATCGCGGTGGCGCGCCGGGGCGAGTGGGTCGAGATCGAGGTGCGCGCGAACGCATTCCTTCACCACATGGTCCGCAACATCGCCGGCTCGCTGATCGAGGTCGGCAGCGGCGACCGCCCGCCGGGCTGGCTCGCGGAGGTGCTCGAGGCGCGGGACCGCACCCGGGCGGGGCCGACCGCGCCGCCGGAGGGGCTGTATTTCGCCGGGGTCGAGTACCCGTCGGGATTCGCCCTGCCATCGGGTAGACTGCGCGGCCAGTCCCTGGGAGGCACGCCGTGACCTGGTTCGAAAAGATCATGCCGTCGCGCGTCAAGACGGAACGGCGCACGCGCTCCGTGCCCGAGGGTCTGTGGATCAAGTGTCCCGCCTGCGACGCCGTGCTGTATCGCGCCGAACTCGAGCGCAACCTGCAGGTCTGCCCGAAGTGCGCGCACCACATGCGCATCGGCGCGCGCGACCGGCTGCAGCGCTTCCTCGATCCCGGCACCCTGCGCGAGCTGGCGGTCGACGTCGAGCCGGAGGATCCGCTCAAGTTCCGCGACAGCAAGAAGTACCGCGACCGCCTGACGGCCGCGCAGAAGGCGGTCGGCGAGAAGGACGCGCTGATCGTCCTGGCCGGCGCGGTGAAGGGCATCGACCTGGTGGCCTGCGCGTTCGAGTTCCGCTTCCTCGGCGGGTCGATGGGCTCGGTGGTGGGCGAGCGTTTCGTGCGCGGCGCCGAGCACTGCCTCGAGCACCGGCTGCCGCTGGTGTGCTTCTCGTCGAGTGGCGGCGCGCGCATGCAGGAAGGACTGCTCTCGCTGCTGCAGATGAGCAAGACCAGTGCCGCGCTCGCGCGCATGGCGCAGGCCCGCCTGCCGTTCATCTCGGTGCTGACCGATCCGACCACCGGCGGCGTGTCCGCCAGCCTCGCGATGCTCGGCGACCTCAACATCGGCGAGCCGCGCGCGCTGATCGGGTTCGCCGGCCCGCGCGTCATCGAGCAGACGGTGCGCGAGACGCTGCCCGAAGGTTTCCAGCGCAGCGAGTTCCTGCTCGACCACGGCGCCATCGACATGATCGTCGACCGTCGCGACATGCGTGATCGCATCGCGTCGGTGCTGGCCCTGCTGCTGCGCCGTCCTCCGGCGGAGGCGCCGGCCGACACCGCCGAGCCGTGACCGGTCCGCGTTTCTCCGGGCTCGACGCCTGGCTCGCCTGGCAGGAGACGCTGCACCCGCAATCGATCGAGCTCGGTCTCGCGCGCGTCGGGCGCGTGCTCGCGCGCACGGGCTGGCAACGTCCCGCGCACCCGGTCATCACCGTCGGCGGCACGAACGGCAAGGGCTCCTGCGTCGCGCTGCTGTCGGCCATCCTGCGCGCGGCCGGGCGGCGCGTCGTCACGTTCACCTCGCCGCACCTCGTCGACTACCGCGAGCGCATCCGGCTCGACGGCCAGCCGGTCTCCGCGGCTTCGCTGGTGGCGGCCTTCGAACGCATCGGCGATGCGCTCGGCGACGATTCGCTGACGTTCTTCGAGTTCAACACGCTGGCGGCGCTGCTGGTGAGCGAGACCTATGCGCCCGATGCGCTCGTGCTCGAAGTCGGCATGGGCGGGCGGCTCGATGCGGTGAATCTCGTCGACGCGGACGTCGCCGTCGTCACCTCGGTCAGCCTCGACCACACCGAGTGGCTGGGCGCGGACGTCGAGACGATCGGTCGCGAGAAGGCGGGTATTTTCCGCGCCGGGCGCCCGGCCATCTGCGGCATGCCCGAGCCGCCAAGCTCGGTGATCGAAGAGGCGCAACGTATCGGCGCGCTGCGTGTGCAGCGGGGCCGCGATTTCGACGCGCGCGTCGAATCCCCGGGGACCTGGGCCTACACCGGGCCCCGCTGGCAATGGTCGGGCCTGCCGCGTCCGGCCCTGCCGGGCGCGGTGCAGGTCGGCAATGCGGCCACCGTGCTGGCGGCCCTCGAGCCCCTGGCGGACCGGCTCGGCGTCACCCGGCCCGCGGTGGAGCAGGGCTTGCGCACGGTGACGCTGGCGGGCCGCTTCGAGCGCCGCGGGGACCCGCGCGGCTTCGAATGGGTGCTGGACGTCGCGCACAATCCCGATTCCGCGCGCGTGCTGGCCGAGTGCCTGCGCGAGTCTCCGGTGGCGGGACGCACGTACGCGGTCTGCGGAATGCTGGCGGACAAGGACGTGGCGAGCGCGCTCACGCACCTGCGGGGTGCGTTCGATGCGTGGTACGCGGCGACCACGGAGGGGCCGCGCGGCCTGACTGCGGCCCAGCTGGCGGAGCGTGCCGTTGCGCTCGGCATCGCGATGACCCCGGGCGGCTCGATCGCGGAGGCGATGCACGCGGCCGCCACCCGGGCTCGATGCGGCGACCGGATCGTCGTATTCGGTTCCTTCCACACGGTCGGCCCGGCGCTGTCGACGCTCGGCGATCCCCTATAATCATCGCCGCATGGACGACCAACTGAAGGCACGACTGATCGGCGCGGCGGTCCTCGTCGCCATCGCCGTCCTGTTCATTCCGGAACTGTTGTCGGGGCGCCGGCCCGACAGCGCGCCCGGCGAAGCCACGGGGCGCGGCACGCGCACCGTCGTGATCGACCTCAACAAGCCGGGTGCGCCGACCCTCGAACCGTCGATGCCGTCGGCGTCCACCGCATTGCCGCCGGGCCAGGTCCTGCCGTCCGCCGCACCGCCTGCTGCGACGCCGACCCCGCAATCCGCGTCCGCGAGCGAGCCGGAGACGGTGGCTGCGGCGGGGGCCACGGCGCACGAAGCGAGTGCACCACCGCCCGCCGGCAAGCCTGCAGTGGAAGTGAAGGGACCGTCGACGTCCGCGGCTCCGGCGGCGACGGCAACCTCGAGCGCCGCCACCGGGACGCCGGCCGCGACCAGCAAGCCTCCGGCCGCGACCCCCAAGTCGCCGCCTCCCGCCGCGACTGCTCCCGCGCGGACCGTCGAGTCCGTGCCGCCGAAGTCAAAAGTCAAGTCGGGCGGTTGGGCTGTCCAGGTGGGTGCCTTCGGTTCGGCGGCGGCGGCCAACAAGCTGGTCATCGAACTCGGCGCCGCCGGCTACCCGGCCTATGTTTCGCCCATCGTGCGCGGCGGCAAGACGTTGCACCGGGTGCGGGTCGGACCCGAGCCGGTGCGGGGGGATGCGGACAAGTTGGCGGCCCGGCTGAAGGGCCGCAACCTGCCGGCCACGGTCGTCGCGAACGACTGAGTCCCCTCTGCTAGAATTCGCGCCCTCGTTTGCGCGGAGGCCGCCGAGACCGAGCATGACCCATGTCGATTACATCCTCGCTGGTATCGTGCTCGTCTCGGTGCTGATCGGCGTCATCCGCGGTTTCCTGCGCGAATCCATTGCCCTGCTCGGCTGGCTGGTCGGCCTCTGGATGGCCTGGCGCTACGCCAGCGTCGTGCAGCCGTACCTGGGCGGATTGCTGCGCGACACGCCGCTGCAGATCTGGGTCGCTCGCCTCGTCGTACTGGTCGCCGTCGTCGTCTGCGCCTGGCTGATCGGCGCGCTGCTCGGCTACATCGTCCAGCGCTCCGGCCTCACGCTCGGCGTCGACCGCATCCTCGGCGGCGTGTTCGGGCTGGTGCGCGGCGCCGTCATCGTCGGGTTCGGCGTCATGCTCGCCGAGGCGGCGGACCTGCCGAGCGAGCCGTGGTGGAAGGAATCGAAGCTGCTGCCGCTGGGCCGCGAAATGGCCAGCGTGTTGCGCGGCTACGTCGACACCGGGCGGCAGGTCGTCGAGGACATCGGGGACACCCAGGAATCGTGAGGGCCAGGCCATGTGCGGAATCGTCGGCATCGTCGGCTTCGGACCCGTCAACCAGCAGATCTACGATGCGCTGACGGTGCTGCAGCACCGCGGCCAGGACGCCGCGGGCATCATGACCGCCCACGAGGGCGCGTTGTACATGCGCAAGGACAACGGTCTCGTGCGCGACGTTTTCCAGCAGCGCCACATGGTGCAGCTGAAGGGCAATGTCGGCATCGGCCACGTGCGCTATCCGACGGCGGGCTGCGACAGCTCGGCGGAGGCGCAGCCGTTCTACGTGAACGCACCCTACGGCATCTGCCTCGCCCACAACGGCAACCTCACCAATGCCGCGCCGCTGGCCGACGTGCTGGTGCGCGAGGATCGCCGTCACCTCAACACCTCGTCGGATTCCGAGGTGCTGCTGAACGTGCTGGCGAGCGAGTTGCAGCGCGTCGGCACGCCGCGCGCCACCGCGGCCGACATCTTCGCCGCCGCGAGCGCGACCTACCGCCGGATCCGCGGCGGCTATGCCGTCGTCGCCCTGATCCTCGGGCACGGCGTGCTCGGCTTCCGCGACCCGAACGGCATCCGCCCGCTGGTCATCGGCACGCGCGAAAGCGCAAAGGGGCGCGAGTACATGATGGCCTCGGAGAGCGTGGCGCTCGACATGGCCGGCTTCGAACTGCTGCGCGACGTGGGCCCGGGCGAGGCCGTCTACATCGACGAGCAGGGCCGCATGCACTCGCAGGTGTGCGGCGCCCCGGCGAAGCACACGCCGTGCATCTTCGAGTACGTGTACTTCGCCCGCCCGGACTCCATCATCGACAACATCTCCGTCTACAAGGCGCGCCTGCGCATGGGCGAGCTGCTGGCGGAGAAGATCCGGCGCACGCGCCCCGACCACGACATCGACGTGGTCATCCCGATCCCGGACACCAGCCGCACGAGTGCCATGCAGGTGGCGCAGCTGCTCGGCGTGAAGTACCGCGAGGGCTTCATCAAGAACCGCTACATCGGCCGCACGTTCATCATGCCGGGGCAGGAGCAGCGGCAGAAGTCGGTGCGCAGCAAGTTGAATCCGATCGACCTCGAGTTCCGCGGCAAGAACGTCATGCTGGTCGACGACTCGATCGTGCGCGGCACGACCTCGGCGCAGATCATCGAGGTGGCCCGCGAGGCCGGCGCGAACAAGGTGTACTTCGCCTCGGCGGCCCCGCCGGTGCGGTTCCCGAACGTCTACGGCATCGACATGCCGGCGGCCTACGAGCTCGTGGCGGCCGGTCGCACCGAGGACGAAGTCGCCAAGCTCATCGGCGCCGACTGGCTCGTGTACCAGGACCTCGACGACCTCATCCGCGCCGTGCAGCACCACGACGCCAGCGTCACCGAGTTCGACGCTTCCTGCTTCTCGGGCGAGTACGTCACGGGGGACGTGACACCGGAATACCTCGCCCGCATCGAGGCGGAGCGTTCCGACGTGGCCAAGGCCGAGCGCCGCACCTCCGGCGGCAGCGTGCTCAAGGCCGTCAGCTGACGCTTGGCCGGGCCCGGACCGCGCGAACTCCTGCTGGCCTGCTTCGAGGCGGCGCTCGCGGCCGTCGATGCGCGGCGCTGCACGCGCGATGCGCTCTCGGGCGCGACCTATGACGGCAACTGGCACGTGCTCGCGATCGGCAAGGCCGCCGGCGCCATGGCGCTCGGCGCCCTCGAGCGACTCGGGCCGCGCTGCATCGACGGGCTGGTCGTGACGGCGCCCGGTCACGTGCCGGCGGCACTCGCCGACGAGCCGCGCGTACGCGTCATCGAATCTGCGCACCCCGTTCCCGACGCTCGCAGTCTCGCGGCCGGCGAGGCCATCGCCCGTCATGTCCAGTCGCTGTCGCCCCGGGCACAACTGCTGTGCCTGATCTCGGGCGGCGCCTCGAGCCTCGTCGAACGGCTGGTGCCGGGCGCGGATCTCGTTGACCTGACCGACCTGAATGCGTGGGCACTGGCGTCGGGACTGCCGATCGCCGAGGTCAATGCGCTGCGCCGCAGGCTGTCGACGCTGAAGGGTGGCGGACTCGCGAAGCTCGTCGGTCGCCGTCGCTGCGAGGCGATCTTCGTGTCCGATGTGCCGCGCGATGATCCTGCCGTCATCGGGTCCGGCCTGTTGCACGCAGCCGCGCGTCGGGCGGCCCTGCCGCGCGTGCCGTTCCGGGTCGTCGCCTCGGTGCGCCACGCGTGCCGCGCCGCCGCGGATCGCGCGCGGTCCTTCGGCCTCGACGTGCGCGTCGCCCGGGCCCGATTCGCGGGCGACGCGGAGCGGGCCGGCGCGCGCTTCGCCCGGACGCTGCAGTCGGCCGCGCCCGGGACCTTGCAGGTCTGGGGCGGGGAATCCACGATGACCCTGCCGGCCGCGCCGGGATATGGTGGCCGCAATCAGCACCTGGCTCTGGCGGCGGCGGTGGCCTTCGCAGGTCGTCGCGACGTGATGCTGCTGGCCGGTGGCACGGATGGCGTCGACGGCGTGACCAGCGACGCCGGCGCGATCGTCGACGGCGCGACCGTCGAGCGCGGCGCCGATGGCGGCCTCGATGCGAGGCTCTGCCTGCAGCGTGCCGATTCCGGCCGCTTTCTCGAGGCGTCCGGCGATCTGCTGCATACTGGTCCGACGCTGACGAACGTGGGTGACCTCGTGCTGGGATGGCGTGGGAGGATGGGTCTGGAATGAGCGTGCGCGCACTCATCGTCAGCGACCGGGCCGATTACCGGCAGCTGCTCGCGCACCACGTCACGCTCGAGTGGCGCGACGCGCTGCCGGCCGAATACGAGCCGTCCACGCGCGGCCGCCTGCCGCCCGGGTTCACGGGCGCCGCCTACGACGTCGTGCTGCTCGATCACGAGGTGCAGGAAGGCCGCGGGCTCGAGTGGCTCGAAGACCTCGCCGAGCGCCAGTACTTTCCGCCCATCGTCTATTTCGTGCCGGGCACCGACGCCAGCATCTCGACGCGCGCGCTGGCCGGTGGCGCCGCGCACGTCCTCGGCCGGGCCGAGTTCGAGCACGGGCAGCTGGCCAGCGCCCTGCGGTCGGCCATGGCGACGCGGCACAACGTGCTCGCCGACACCTCGCGCGCCGCCCTGGCGCCGCTGCCGCCGGACCGGTTCGGGTCGGTGCGCGTGCGCGGCTACTGCTGCGTGCGCCGGCTCGCGGTCGGCGGGTCCTCGAGCGTGTTCCTCGCGGAGCACGACAAGACCGGCGAGCAGCGCGTGCTCAAGATCTTCCGCCAGGTGCCCGACGTGGTGGAGGGCAGCACGACCTTCGACCGATTCCTGCGCGAGTACGAGCTGGTGGCGCACCTCGACCACCCGAACATCGTGCGCATCCACGACATCGGCGTGGCCGACGACCACCTGTTCCTCGCCATGGAATACTTTCCGGGCGGCGACCTGCGCTCGCGCATGAAGCGACCGATGCCGTGGCGCGAGGCGCTCGGCTACCTGCGCCAGATGGCCGGGGCGCTCGGCGCGCTGCACGCGGTCGGCGTCCTGCACCGCGACGTCAAGCCGGGCAACCTGCTGCTGCGCGAGGACGGCAGCGTGGCCTTCATCGACTTCGGGCTCGCGCGCCAGCTCGACCTCGAGAGCGACATCACCGGTGTCGGCACCATCTTCGGGACGCCGCACTACATGAGCCCGGAGCAGGGCCACGGCTCGCCGCTCGACGAGCGCAGCGACCTCTACAGCCTCGGCATCGTGCTCTACGAGATGCTGACCGGCGAGAAGCCGTACACGGCCGAGGCGCCGCTCGCGGTGATCTACAAGCACGCGAATGCGCCGATCCCGCGCCTGCCCGCGACGCTCGCGCACGTGCAGCCGCTGCTCGACACGTTGCTGGCGAAGCGGCCGGGCGACCGTCCCGCGTCGGCCGAGGCGATCGTCGGCCAGATCGACGCATTGCTGAACCTCGCGGCCGCCTGATGCACGCGCGCGAGGACATCCTGCGCGCGCCGACCGATCCGCGCTGGTACGACGCGGCCGTCGAACGCTGGGCGGACCTGCTGCTCGATCATGCGAACTGCGAGAAGAAGGCCGCATCGACTGCGCTGTCGCTGATGTTTGCCTACCCCGAGGACGCCGAATGTGCCCAGCGCCTCTCGCGCCTCGCGCGCGAGGAACTGCGGCACTTCGAGCAGGTGCAGCAGGTCATGGGAGAGCTGGGCGTGGCGCACCGGCGCCTCAGCCCGGCGCGCTACGCCGAAGGGCTGCGCAAGGCGACCCGCCGGCAGGAGTCGCAGCGTCGCATCGACCTGATGCTCACCGGCGCGCTGATCGAGGCGCGCTCGCACGAGCGCTTCCTCGGGCTCATCCCGCGCCTGCCGGCGCGGCTTGCCGGCTTCTACGACTCGCTGGCCGCCGCCGAGGCCCGCCATATCGGCCTCTACCTGCGGCTCGCGGCCCGCACCGGGCAGGCCGAACCCGCGGCGCTCGAGGCGCGGCTCGCCGAGCTCGCGGGCATCGAGGCGGAGCTGGCCACCGCGCCGGATCCCGAGTTCCGGTTCCACTCCGGCACGCCGAGCTTCTGAACCGCTCCGGTCCGCTCTACCGATCAGCCGCCGACGAGCACCTCGGGTAGGGCCGCCGCCCGCGCAGGTCGCTGTTGTCGCCCGCACAGCCTCGCCGACCGTGCGCGCCATGGACGGCGCGCCATCCATGAGCCCATGGATGCGTCCATGGCGGCGGTCTTGCGGGCACACCCCGGCGGTTGCCAGGTGCGGGCGGCGGCCTCTCGTCCGTTGGCGCGTTGGCGTGCGCGTTTGAGCGGCGGCGCGGTCGCGCTAGCGCGGCAGGGATCGGAGCTGCGGACCATCGGGACCCCAGTCGAGCACGCTGCCCTGCGTGTACCAGTCCCCGAGCACGATGCGTCGCGCAGGAGCGCCGTCGAGATCGAGCGCGTGCAGGGCCGGCCGATGCGTGTGGCCGTGCACGAGCGTGCGCACGCCGGCCGCGCGCATCGCTGCAGCGACCGCTTCTGCGTTCACGTCCATGATCTCCGGCGCGGTCGCCCCGACGTGCATGCGGCTGCCCGCGCGCAGGCGTTGCGCGAGGCGTCGCCGCTGCGCGAGGCTCAGGTGCCGGACGAGCCAGAGCACCATGGGGTTGCGCAGGATGCGACGCAGGCGCTGGTAGCTGTGGTCGTCGGTGCAGAGCACGTCGCCGTGCATCAGCAGCACGCGTTCGCCGAGCACGTCCGTGGTCGTGCCATCGGCCAGCAGGCGACATCCGGTCTCGCGGGCGAAGCGCTCGCCGACGAGGAAGTCGCGATTGCCGTGCATGAAACTGCAGCGCACGCCGCCGTCGGTGAGGCGTCGCAGCGCCTCCACGATGCTGCGTACCGCCGGATCCGGGTCGTCGTCACCGAGCCAGACCTCGAACAGGTCGCCGAGGATGTACAGCTCGTCGGCCCGGCGCGCCTCGCCGTCGAGGAAGTCGAGGAACTGCCGGGCGATCTCCGGCTGGGCGGGATCGAGGTGCAGGTCGGAGATGAAAAGGACGCGGCCCATCAGTGGGCGGCGCCGACGACCGTCGCCTTCTGCACCACGACGGGTTCGACGGGCACGTCCTCGCCGAAGGGCGCCCGCGTGCCCGTGGCCACGTTGGCGATGCGGTCGATGACGTCCATGCCCTCGACGACCTTGCCGATCACGGCGTAGCCCCAGCGCGTCGGGCCCGGATCGAGGCTCAGGTTGTCGACGAGGTTGACGTAGAACTGCGAGGTCGCGCTGTGCGGATCGTCGTGGCGGGCGAGGGCGACGGTGCCCCGGCGATTGGAGAGGCCGTTGCCCGACTCGTTCGCGATCGACGGGCGCGTGGGCTTCTCCTGTCCGTCGGGCGTGTAGCCACCGCCCTGGACCACGAAGTTCGCGATGACGCGGTGGAAAATCGTGCCGTCGTAATGACCGTCGCGCACGTACTGCACGAAGTTGGCGGTGCTGAGGGGGGCGCGCGTGCCGTCGAGTTCGATCACGAACGCGCCGGCCGTGGTTTCGAAGCGCACTTGCACCGGTCCCGCGGGTACCGCGGGTGTGGCCGGAACGGCGGGCGCTGCGGCGTGGGCCAGCGGGATGGTGAGGCAGAGCACGAGGGCGGCGAGAAGTGAGCGCATGGCCGGTCGGGAACGGAAAAGGGCCTTCATGGTAAGTCGCGGCCCGCCCCGGAGCCAGCCGTGGCCGGCCATCCGGTAAGATGCGCGTCCATGCCGCCGTCACGCCACGACACCCGCTTCGCCCCCAGCCCGACGGGATCGCTGCATCTCGGCAATGCGCGCACGGCCTTGTTCAACTACCTCGCGGCGCGGGCCTCGGGCGGACGATTCGTCCTGCGCGTCGAGGACACCGATGCGGCACGCAGCGCCGACCACCTGCTGCAGGAGCAACTCGACGACCTGCACTGGCTCGGCATCGACTGGGACGAAGGGCCGGATCGCGGCGGTCCGCACGCGCCGTACCGCCAGAGCGAACGCTCGACGCATTACGCCGCGGCCATTGCTGCGCTGGAAGGGCAGCAGCGCGTCTATCCGTGTTTCTGCTCGCCCGAGGAACTGCAGCTCTCGCGGCGGGCGCAGCTCGCGGCCGGCCGGCCTCCGCGCTACGCACGGACCTGCGCGAACTTGCCGGCTGCGGAGGTTGCCCGTCGACGGGCGTCCGGTCAGCCGGCGGCCCTGCGCTTCCGCGTCCCGGATGGCGAAGTCGTGGAATTCACCGACCACGTCCACGGGTCGCAGCGCTTCGCGTCCGACGACATCGGCGACTTCGTGATCCGCCGCGCGGATGGCTCGGCGTCGTTTTTCCTCAGCAATGCGGTCGACGACGCCGCGATGCAGATCGGTCTCGTGCTGCGCGGCGACGATCATCTCGCCAACACGCCGCGGCAGATCCTGCTGCTGCGCGCACTCGGCGTCGCGGCGCCCGAGTACGGCCACCTTCCGCTCGTGCTGGCGCCGTCGGGTGCGCCGTTGTCGAAGCGGGAAGGGGCCGCCAGCCTTCGCGACCTGCGCGCGCAGGGCTACCTGCCGGCGGCTCTCGGCAATTACCTGCTGCGGCTCGGGCACGCCTGTGCGCACGACGGCTGGCTCGAACCGTCGGACCTGCCCGCGCATTTCAGCCTCGACCGCGTGAGCCATTCCGCCGCCCGTTTCGACGAAGCGCAGTTGCGACACTGGCAGCGCGAGGCCCTGATGCGTGCCACGCCCGAGGCGCTGCGCGCGTGGCTGGGTCCGGCGCTCGGGGCCCTGGGCGATGCGGACCGGCAGCTGGCCTTCGTGGCGGCCGTGCGTGGCAACGTGCTGTTTCCGTCCGACGCCGCGCCCTGGCTGCGCGCAATCTGTGACGAGGACCTCGCGCCGTCGTCCGAGGCCCGGGACCAGCTCGCACGCGCCGGGACCGATTTCTTCGCCGCCGCCGTCGAAGCCTGGGCGACGCGTGCCGACGACTTCAGGCTCTGGACGCGCGCGATCGCCGACGCCACGGGCGCGAAGGGGGCATCGCTCTACATGCCGCTGCGCGCCGCGCTCACGGGCGAGACCCACGGGCCGGAGCTCGCGCCGCTCACTGCGCTGATGGGTCGGGAGCGCGTGGCGCGCCGTCTCGCAGCCGCGCAGCGCCGGGCCACCGCCTGATACTCACCGATTCCCGATCCGACGAACCTCACCATGCTCCAGATCCACAACTCGCTGACCGGTCGCAAGCAGGCGTTCGAGCCCATCGAGCCCGGCAAGGTGCGCATGTACGTGTGCGGCATCACCGTGTACGACTACTGCCATCTCGGTCACGCGCGCATGCTGATCGTGTTCGACATCGTGCGTCGGCACCTCAGGGCGTCGGGTTACGACGTCACCTTCGTGCGCAACATCACCGACATCGACGACAAGATCATCAAGCGCGCGCAGGAGAACGGCGAGCCGATGCAGGCGCTCACGGAGCGCTTCATCCGCGCCTATCAGGAGGACTGCGCGGCGCTCGGCGTGCAGCTCGGCGACCGCGAGCCGCGCGCGACGGAGTTCGTGCCGCAGATCGTCGCGATGGTGCAGGCCCTGATCCACAAGGGCTACGCCTACGTCGGCCCGAACCGCGACGTGTACTACGCCGTCGCGAAGTTCGAGCCCTACGGCCAGCTGTCGGGCAAACGGCTCGTCGACCTGCGTGCCGGCGCGCGCATCGAGGTGGACGAGTCGAAGCGCGACCCCCTCGATTTCGTGCTGTGGAAGGCGGCCAAGCCGGGCGAGCCGGCGTGGGAGTCGCCGTGGGGCCCGGGCCGGCCGGGCTGGCACATCGAGTGCTCGGCGATGTCGGTGGACCTGCTCGGGCCGCACTTCGACATCCATGGCGGCGGCATGGACCTCAAGTTCCCGCACCACGAGAACGAGATCGCGCAGTCCTGCGCCGCGACGGGCGACGGGTTCGCCAACATCTGGCTGCACAACGGCTTCGTCAACGTGGACGAAGAGAAGATGTCGAAATCGCTCGGCAATTTCTTCACGGTGCGCGAGGTGCTGCCGACCCTGCGCCACGCGGAAGTGCTGCGCTACTTCCTGGTGTCGAGCCACTATCGGGGGCCGATCAACTACTCGACGGCGCAACTGGCGCAGGCCGATGCCGCGCTCACGCGCCTCTACACGGCGCTGCGCGGGCTTGCGCCTGCGCCGCTGGCGCGCTCGCACACGGCGGCACAGGAGGAGTTCGCCGCCGCCATGGACGACGACTTCAACACCCCGCAGGCGCTCGCCGTGCTGCAAGGCCTCGCGCGCGACATCAATGCGGCGCGCGCGGTGGGCGACACGAAGACGGCCCAATGGCGCGCGAACGAGCTCGTGGCGCTCGGCAACCTGCTCGGCCTGCTCACGGTCGAGGCGGAGCAGTGGTTCCGGCTCGGTGTGCCGGCCGTGGGCGGCGAAGCTGTCATGGGCGACAGCGCGATCGAGGCGCTGGTCGAGGCGCGTCTCGCGGCGCGCAAGGCGAAGAACTGGGCGGAGTCGGATCGCATCCGCGATCAGCTCGCGGCTGCTGGCATCGTGCTCGAGGACAAGCCGGGCGGCACGACGGAGTGGCGGCGGAAATAGAAGCGCGGCGGCGCGCCATTTTCTCGCCCGCTCGATGTGCGGACACGGAGGCATGA
The DNA here is from genome assembly GCA_044226195.1 of Steroidobacteraceae bacterium. Lineage (GTDB taxonomy): Bacteria > Pseudomonadota > Gammaproteobacteria > Steroidobacterales > Steroidobacteraceae > RPQJ01. Next base: position 3,013 of record JBGAHO010000009.1, on the reverse strand, counting down.
GTTGAAAAACGCCCTTTTGCTTGTCGCCCTCGCCATCATCGGCTGGCAGCACTACGCGAAGTCCTCGCAAGTGAAGCCAGTGGAAGAAGGCGGCGATGCCCAGGCATTCGTTGCGGACCCGCCTGCGCAGTCCCCGGAGGAGGTCGAGCCCGCCGCGCAGTTCAGCTGCGATGGCCGCATCTACTGCTCCCAGATGACATCTTGCGAAGAAGCGGAATACTTCCTCGAGAACTGCCCGGGGGTGAAAATGGATGGCGAAGGTGACGGCGTGCCCTGTGAGCGGCAATGGTGCGGACACCGGTAGCGCACTGCCTGTTCGTCACACGCCTGCCGAGAGCGCTGCGAGGAAGTTCGTGTACCACGCCTTGAGGTCGTTGCCCCGCAGCGTCGCGAGCATCGCGCTGTGCCGCGCCTGGCGTTCCGCGAGCGGCATCGCCAGCGACGTCTCGACCGCCTGCGCGACGCCTCGCAGGTCGTAGGGATTGACGATCACCGCGCCGTCGAGCTCGCGCGCGGCGCCCGCGAGCGACGACAGGATGAGCGCGCCCGGGTCGGCGGGGTCCTGCGCGGCGACGAACTCCTTCGCGACGAGGTTCATGCCGTCGCGCAGCGGCGTGACGATGCCGACCTGCGCCGCGCGCATGAAGCCCATCAGGGTGCCGTGCGGGAAGTTCTTGTTGAGGTAGCGCAGCGGCGTCCAGTCGGTGTCGGCGAAGCGGCCGTTGGTGCGCCCGGTCGCCTGCTCGAGCGCTTCGCGGATCGCGGCGTACGCCTGGATGTCGTCGCGGCTGAGCGGCGCGATCTGCAGGTAGATCAGCCGGCCGCGGTGCGTGGCGTGGCGCTCGAGGAAGCGCTGGTAGGCGGTGAAGCGTTCCACGAGGCCCTTGCTGTAATCGAGCCGGTCGACGCCGATCATCAGCCGCCGGCCGATGAGCCCGGCGATCATTCGCTTGACCGGCTCGGTGCGCATCGCGGCGCTCGCCTCCGCGATGACACCGTCGACATCGACGCCGATCGGGAAGCTGCCGGTTTTCACCTGCGGGGCGCCTTCGGGAAACACTCCCGCGAGGCCTGCATGGAAGGACTGTTCGTCGGCGGCCGTCTGGAAGCCGATGAGGTCGTACTGCGCGAGGTTGCGCACGAGGTCCGCATACGGCGGCAGCAGGCGCAGCACTTCGAGGTGCGGGAACGGGATGTGCAGGAAGAAGCCGATCCGCTGCCGCGCGCCGAGCGCGCGCAGCTCGCGGGCGAGCGGGATCAGGTGGTAGTCATGGACCCAGATGCGGTCGTCCGGCCGCAGCAGCGGCAGGAGTCGCTCCGCGAAGCGCCGGTTCACGTCGCGATAACCCTCGTGCCACTCGTGGTCGTAGCGGAAACGGTCGGTCAGGTAATGGAAGAGGGGCCACAGCGTCGTGTTGCAGAAGCCGCGATAGTAGCGGTCGTACTGCGTCTGCGTCAGGTCGATGGTCGCGTAGTCGATGCCGTCGCGCGAGACGATCGCGGGCTGCGCCGCGGGCTCGGCGGCGACATCGCCGCTCCAGCCGAACCACAAGCCTCCCTCGACCCGCATGGCCGCGAGCACGCCGACCGCGAGGCCGCCGGCCGCCGCGGTCTTGCGCGGCAGCGTGATGCGGTTCGACACGCAGACGAGGCGGCTCACAGCGCCGATTCCCACGACTTCGAGAGGCGCATGGCGGAATGGATGATGCCGACCATGCTGTAGGTCTGCGGGAAGTTGCCCCACAGTTCGCCGCTCCCCGGGTCGATGTCCTCGGAAAGGAGGCCCACGTGGTTGCAGCGGGCGAGCATCGCCTCGAACAGCCGCCGGGCTTCATCCCTGCGGCCGGCGCCGGCGAGCGCATTGATGTACCAGAATGTGCAGAGGTTGAACGCGACGGTCGGCGCACCGAAATCGTCGGCGCGATCGTAGCGGGCGAGGAAATCGCCGCGCTTGAGGCGCCGCTCGAGGAAGGCGAGAGTGCCGAGGAAACGGGGGTCTTCGTGCGCGACGAGGCCGATCTCGGGCAGCAGCAACAGGCTCGCGTCGGCGCCATCGCCGCCGAAGACATCGACGAAGCTGCCGAGCGCCTCGTTCCAGCCGCGTTCGAGGACGCGCGCGCGTACCGTGTCGGCGCGCGAGCGCCACAGCTCGGCGCCCGCTGCGTCGAAATGGGCGTGCAGTTGCGCGATGCGGTCGAGGGCCGCCCAGCACATGGCGCTCGAGAAGGTGTGCACTTCGTTGCGCGTGCGGAACTCCCAGATGCCGGCGTCCGGCGCATCGTGCAGGGCCCACGCGTGTTCGCCGAGCACGGTCAGCTGGCGCAGCGCGTCGCTGCCGGCTTTCTCGCGCAGGCGCTCGTCGAAAAAGGCCTGCATGGCCGACAGCACGACGGCGCCATAGGCGTCGTTCTGTCGCTGTCGCCAGGCGGCATTGCCGACGCGCACCGGGCCCATGCCGCGGTAGCCGCCGAGTGCGCCCGCGACCCGTTCCTCGACCGCCGACTCGCCGCTGATGCCGTAGAGCGGCTGCAGCGTGTAGTCGTGCGCGCCCGCCGCCACATTGACGATGAAGCGCAGGTAGGACTCCATCGTGCGGGTGGCGCCGAGGCGGTTGAGCGCCTTCACGGTGAAGAGGCTGTCGCGCAGCCAGCAGAAGCGGTAGTCCCAGTTGCGTTCGCTGGCCGGCGCCTCCGGGATCGAGGTGGTGAGTGCCGCGACGATCGCGCCGGTATCTTCGTAGCTGCAGAGCTTCAGCGTGATCGCCGCGCGGATCACCGGCTCCTGCCATTCGAAGGGCACGGCGAGGGTACGCACCCAGTCGCGCCAGTAATCGGTGGTGCTCGCGAGGAAGCGTGCCGCGAGGCCGTCGACCGACTCGGCGATCGATTCGTCGGGCCCGAGCACGAACGTGAGCGGTTGCTCAAGGGCGAACCAGCGTTCCTCGGCGATGTAGTCGAGGCTCGCGTCGGTCGTGAGGCGCAGGTCGAGCGCGTCGCCGATGTAGCGCAGGTGA